>JANNWG010000035.1:0-193469 GCA_031414695.1 Burkholderiales bacterium | reverse complement strand
ACGTTGCGTAGTATTCATAGGTGGGCGCAGATGTTTGTTTTGACACTCGCATCATGCCAGCAATGGTTGCGCCCACCTCTCTTTTTTATGCACCCTGCGTAAATAAATGTTCACATCCTTAGGGTTTTGCAAGAGGCTCATCCGTCTAGCAAATATGCAGAAGGCAATACTATTAGCAAATCGCTGACACAAAATCCGATTACATTGTGGACATTCACTATCATCGAAGAATTATTTGACCGCGTACGCAAGGCTGCTGGCGTGACGGCCACCGGCTATATGCTCTATGGGCACTCTGCAGGTGGTCAATTCACCCACCGGATGGTCATGCTGATGCCGCAGGGTATGCGTATGACGCATGCCTACGCCGCAAATTCTGGCTGGTACATGATGCCCGAAACCCGAGCCAACTATCCATATGGTCTAGCGGGCGCGCCGCCAAATGCGATGACATCTTGTCTTGGTTATAGCCGATCAATGACGATAATGTTAGGGGAAGCCGACACTGACAGCAGCCACTTCCAGCTGCGCCGCACCAAAGAAGCAAAGCGCCAAGGCGCGAATCGATTTGAGCGCGGCAATACATTCTTCGACATGGCAAAACGCGACGCCGCTGCAAGGGGCTGTCTCTTTAACTGGCGCGTGCAAACCGTACCAGATGCGGCACACGAACAGGCGAAGATGGCTGCAGCAACCGTTGCCCTATTAAAACAATAACTAGATTGCGGCGAAATAGACACTAGCGCGTCGAGAATATGCCAACCGGCTTTTGCAACAGCTCAATCCAGCAACGTTAACGCCTCAACTCTTTGCGCAAGCTGCACGGCAAAATGGGCCGCCAACATTGAATACAGCTTAGGTGAAGGATGAAAGCCATCTTCAGCCATCAGCGATGGGTGTGTGAACCCATCCATCGGCAAGTGAGTGACGAATGCCGCGCGGCGTGGATGTGCAGCCCAGCGTGCTTGTAGGTCATTATTTCGGCGCGCTTCCGCTCCGCCGTACCACGCCAGTGGCTGCGGCAGCAGTGGAAAACGCTCAACTGCTGGCACGCCTGGAAACAAAATATGCTGTGCTCCCGTTTGTGCGCGCAGCAAGCGAACAATGCGGTTGCGCGCGCGCAAGCCATGACCGACCGCGACATTATTCGTAATATCGTTGACACCAACGATGACGACGGCAACATCGACGCTCGGTAAGGATTGGCCGCGCAGTAGTTCAAGAACGCCGCGCGATGTTAGCCCAGTTTGTGCAATCAAATGCCAATGCACATCGCGCGAAATACGTTGGGCAAGCCCAGCAGCAAGTTGTACTGCTAGTGCATCATCTTGTGTCTTTGCGCCAACACCGGCTGCAGACGAATCGCCTGTGATGAGCAGCGATAATGGACGTATGCCAGTCAAAGCGCCCTCATGTGAGGCCACACCATGACGCTGGCCAGACGGCTCTGGCAATTCGAGCGCGACCCGGCGCAGACGTTTTGCTTGCGCAATGAGGACAGGAGCCAACACCGGCTTAATGTACTGAACAACCATCGGTAAGGCGCTTTGAGAGTGAGAGATTACGCTGCGGGACGACAAAATATAAACAATATTTAGGCATATTTCTGCTTACAACCACCTAAATCAAATCCGAATAGGCAAGTCACCAATATACGACTCTGATGTGAACTGAATATCACAGCGATACTGTTACGCAAAAAAAATTACACTAATCGCAAAGCCATGATGAGTTCGCCATCGTCTTCTTCGCCTGTGCGGGCAAATCCATGACGCAAGTAGAAGCCTTCCGGATTTTTTTCATTAGGCACAAATGAGAGCAGCATGACGCTAACGTTGGGTATGGATTTGGCGTGTGCAATGAGTAGTTTGAGCGCTTGTGCGCCATAGCCAAATTGCTGATAACGTGCATCAATCATAAATCGCCAGAGCGCAATATAGTGCTCGCCTTGGTAGAGTTGCGGTGTCACATGTTTGACTTGCGACCAATCTTCAAGCATCGCAAAACCGACTGGCGTTTCGTCCGCATAAATTGCACGGAACCATGCTTCGGGATGAAAATAAGCTTGTGCAATAGAGACTGCATTGGGTGCAACTAAGCCTTCTTGCTCTTCCAATACATCCAGAAACATCACCGCGCGCATCGTGTCTTTGGTAATTTCGCGCATGCTAACTACTGCTTCGCGCGTCAGCGGGCGTGTTTGATTAGCAGACGCAGCCACTTCTATTTTTTCAATAAATGCGGCGTGGTTTTTACGCGTATGTTTAGCGCGCAGATTTTTAGGCCAAGCGGGGGGAGACATAAATTTTATTTTGTAGCGATTGAAGAAGACAATAATTTTACGCCCGGCAGCGTAGCGCGCCACATTGCAGGCTCAACGACATCAAGCCCAGCACGCCAACGCAAGTACGCTACGCTAAATCCTGCAATACGATCACGTAACAGCTGCGAGTCAGCGATGCTCGTTGGCTCACCACACGCGGCTAAGCAAAGGATATTGCTCGGCGATTCAAAGTGGCAGTGCGTGCTATTTTCAATTTCAAGATAGACCGCATCAGCAGCCTGACGAAACATATTGACACCCACTTGGTTGGCATTGCATTTACCACTGGGGGCAAACAATGCAAACATGGGAAAGGTTGTCACCATAGTTGAAACGGCACGTGAGACTGGGTCAAGCCCAAGATAACCTACTGCTCTAGCATCTTGTATTGTGGCAATGCGAGAAGCCCCACCACCCGCCGAAAAGCCACCGTAAATCACCTTAGACGCACCTGATTTATCTGCTGTTTTTTGCAATAACTTTGCAAACACATTTGCCCCGCCACGCTCCCAACCGCCACTGCATAAACCCACCAAATAAACCGGCACACCCCAAGATGCCACATGCCGTGCCCAATCTCGATGCCTAGCTACTTCACGTAAAAAGCCGTGAGCAAAAATGAGTGGTGTGCTGGAGTCTGATGTTTGGGTAAGCTTAAAAAACTCGACCGTTGCCACACAATCGCCCTCAGCAATATCGGCAATGGGTGTAACAGTGACTGATGACAATGCGGCTGATGGCTGCAGATAGCGTGCATTTTGTAAGGTGGCGTCAGTTGGCCAAGTCGCAATGATTGGGGACGACGCACAGCCAGTCAGCAACAGAATTAATAGCAATAATGGGGCGGCAAAACGATTAGGCATTTCAAACTTCGCTTTTAGAAAATATTTAGCCTACCCATGGGACGGCAAACTACAACAACACCCGCTCAATGCCACCCGCGTTTGCTTTATCGACAAATTCGCGCATCCAGTTTGGCCCTAATATATGCTTCGCAATCTCGACCACGATGTAATCTGCCTTCGTCCCGCTATCGTTATCAAAACGCGATAACCCTTGCAAGCATGACGGGCACGAGGTGAGAATTTTGACATCGCCCTGAAAGCCATCTGCACGTAATGATGTAGCGCCCTTACGCATTTCCTCTTCTTTGCGAAAACGCACTTGCGTAGAAATATCAGGGCGCGTGACGGCGAGCGTGCCGGATTCACCGCAGCAGCGGGTGTTTTCATCAACCTTGTTTTCACCCATCAGTTGAGTCACCACTTTCATCGGCTGATAGGTTTTCATCGGGCTGTGGCATGGGTCGTGATACATGTAACGAACGCCGGTTACACCTTCAAGTTGTATTTTTTTCTCGAGCAAAAATTCATGGATGTCGAGCAAACGGCAGCCGGGGAAAATTTTCTCGAATTCATATTTTTGCAACTGATCCATACACGTACCGCATGAAACCACGACTGTTTTAATATCGAGATAATTCAGCGTATTCGCTAAGCGGTGGAATAGCACGCGGTTATCGGTGATGATTTCTTGGCCTTTATCCGCATTGCCGGAGGCCGTTTGTGGATAGCCGCAACATAGGTATCCTGGTGGCAAAACTGTTTGCACGCCAACGTGATATAGCATCGCCTGAGTGGCAAGGCCTACTTGCCCAAACAAACGCTCTGAGCCGCAGCCGGGGAAATAAAATACCGCTTCTGCATCTACCGCAGCTTTTTTCGGATCACGAATAATCGGCACGATTTTATTGTCTTCAATATCGAGCAGCGCACGTGCGGTTTTTTTCGGCAGTCCACCGGGCATCGGTTTATTGATGAAGTGAATAATTTGCGCCTTAACAGGTGGCTTGCCGACGGTTGCTGGTGGTCGTTTCGTCTGCAACTGCGGCAGCATGAATTTTTTAGCAATCGCATGTGCAGCGCGCTGCAATTTGAAGCCCCAATCAATCATCAAGGTCTTGGTGATTTTGATCGTGGTGGGATCAGTGGCATTCAAATAAAACATCGAGGCTGCCGTGCCGGGGTTAAATTTTTTCTTGCCTTCTTTACGCAACAAATTACGCATCGCCATCGAAACATTACCAAAATCAATATCGACTGGGCACGGGTTTTCACACTTATGGCAAACAGTGCAGTGATCGGCGACATCAGAAAATTCATCGAAATGCCGGAGTGAAACACCGCGCCGTGTTTGCTCTTCGTATAAAAATGCTTCAATCAACAGTGAGGTGGCTAAAATTTTATTGCGCGGGCTGTAGAGCATATTGGCGCGTGGCACGTGCGTGGCACAGACGGGCTTACACTTGCCGCAACGCAGACAGTCTTTGATTGACTCCGCAATCGCACCAACATCGGATTGTTCCATGATGAGCGACTCAGCGCCGAGCAACCCGAACGACGGCGTATAGGCGCGATGTAAGTCACTGCCAGGCATGAGCTTGCCCGCATTAAAGCGACCATGTGGATCCACCGCTAATTTGTAATCAACGAATGGCTTCACTTCATCAGCAGTTAAAAATTCAAATTTAGTGATGCCGATACCATGCTCACCAGAAATCACGCCGTCTAATCTGCGCGCAAATGCCATGATGCGGGCGACTGCGGCGTTCGCTTCTTGCAGCATCCCATAGTCATCCGAATTCACCGGAATATTGGTGTGCACATTGCCGTCTCCCGCGTGCATATGGAGAGCGACAAACACGCGTGAATGCAGCACTTCTTTGTGGAGCGCGTCAAATTTTTTGACCACATTGGCAAACATGCGACCACTAAAAATGTCACTCAACGGCGCACGCAGCTCCGTTTTCCACGAGGCACGGACAGAATAATTTTGTAACGCTTGAAATACCGTCGTGATGTTTGCCACACTCAAGTCTGCCGAGTGATTGGCGTCCTTCATCGGTAATGTAGACATCGGCGCATCAAGATTATCTAGATAAAACTGCCAACGGCCACGTACACTGGCAATGAGCGTTTGCGCATCATCGACACGTACGCCGACGATTTCATCATCGGTAATCACCGCATCTTCTTTATCAAGCGGCAAACGCGTGGTGATAAATTCAGCGAGTCTATCGGCAAGTTTGATTTTATTTTTGAGTGACAGCTCAATATTGATGCGCTCAATGCCTTCCGAATAATCACCGAGTCGATTCAGCGGAATCACCACGTCTTCATTGATCTTGAACGCATTGGTATGTTTGGCAATGGCGGCAGTGCGCGCACGATCGAGCCAGAATTTTTTACGTGCGTCGGCATTGACCGCGACAAAGCCTTCGCCGTGGCGGGCATTTGCTAAGCGCACTACTTGGCTGGCAGCTTCCATTAACGCGTTTTCATCGTCTGACACAATGTCGCCAATCAACACCATTTTTGGTCGTTGATTACGCCGCGATTTAGTGGCGTAGCCAACGGCTTTTAAGTAGCGCTCATCCAGATGCTCAAGACCTGCGAGGACGGCATGTGGATGCGCGTCGATGAAATCCTTAATTTCAACAATGGAAGGCACAGCCTCTTTGACTTGTCCAAAAAATTCCAAACAGACAGTACGAATATGTTTGGGCATGCGGTGTAAGATAAATCGGCCCGACGTAATAATGCCGTCACAGCCTTCCTTTTGAATACCCGGCAAGCCCGACAAAAATTTATCGGTGACATCTTTACCTAAGCCAGTTTTACGGAACGCGCTGCCGGGAATGACCAAGGTTTTTTCATGCTTAATATTTTTGCCCGACTCATCAAATGTCGTGACCTTAAAGCGCGCCTCTTTGGCGTCGTGAATTTTGCCAAGGTTGTGATCAAGCCGCTCAACTTCCATCCACAAACCATCCGGCGTGACCATGCGCCATGAGGCGAGATTATCCAGCGCTGTGCCCCACAATACGGCTTTTTTGCCACCGGCATTCATCGCAATATTGCCGCCGATACATGACGCATCTGCTGAAGTTGGGTCGCACGCCCAAACTAAGCCTGCAGCATCCGCAGACTCCATCGCACGTTTGGTCACCACGCCAGCTTCACAGCGAATAGTTGCAACGGTATCGGTCACACCGGGCAATTGAATACGCTCAACTTCACCAAGCGCATCGAGTTTTTCGGTATTGATAATGGCGGATGTTTTGGTCAGCGGTATCGCCCCGCCGGTATAGCCCGTGCCACCACCGCGCGGAATAATGGTGAGCTCAAGCTCAATCAATGCACGCACAATCGGCGCGACTTCTTCCTCGCTGTCGGGGTACACCACCACAAACGGATATTCGACGCGCCAATCAGTAGCATCTGTCACGTGTGAGACGCGCGCCAGGCCGTCAAAAGCAATGTTGTCGCGACGCGTGACTTTAGCCAATCGGCGCTCAACTTTTTTACGCAAATCCCATGTTTGCCGAAATTCTTTTTCAAACCTATTCACCGCCTCGTTCGCTTTATCCAGCAACACCAAGACGTTATTAGATTTAATGTCAGCGTTGTCGTAGACCAAATTATTGATGTTGGTCACATCAGCTTGGTCGAGCATTCGCCGCTTTTCAATTTCATTTAAACGGTGGCGCATTGCGTCAATCAGCATCGCGCGGCGTTTCGGATTATCGAGCAAGTCATCCTGCAAATACGGATTACGCTCAACTACCCAAATATCGCCCAATACCTCATACAACATGCGTGCGCTACGCCCCGTTTTGCGTGCGCCGCGAAGTTGATTTAAGGTCTCCCATGCATCTTCTCCCAAGAGACGTATAACGATTTCACGGTCTGAAAATGAAGTGTAGTTGTAGGGAATTTCGCGCAAACGCGGCTCAGTCGAATCAACAACGGTATTGTCGTTAGACGCTGTAAATTTATTGCGCGCGGGTAGTAGTGACTTTTGGGGGAGAAGTGCAGGATTAGTGGCCATGCGAATTGCCTGATGAAATGCCAATATAAGCTGTACCATTCTACCGCAGTGCAGCATGGCACTTTTGTGCGGCAAAGGACGATTGGTCACTTTGCCGATAATTTGTTCTGTTTTTGATGTGTTGAAACTGCATGCTCGCAGCGCTTAAGCAATGGCGCGAGCCTAATCTGTGAGAGTACCCATTCTGCCAAGAAAATGAAGGGAGCTAAGAGCGGCAGTGTGCGATGTGTAGTGTAATTTGGCGCTAAAATCAAAAACCCTAGCATTGATAGGCGACTTCAAGCATTAACGCTTCAAAGCATCCGTCAATGTTCGAGTTTACTAGTTTTACTCTGCAAATAAAAAACCCCGCAATCGCGGGGTCTTTTATCGATCAAAAGCCTCGCATTTCAAGGCTGTATGACGGTATAACTATTTGTTGGCGCAGCGCCCGCATTATCGATGGTGGTGCCAATGACACCGCCCGCCGCCATCAGCCATACTGTCAGTTGTCCGTTGGGACGCACCCAGACGATGTCCGTAATAGCGTCCCCATTGAAGTCGCCTGAGGCGAAGAAATTCCAGGTTGGATCCACCACGCCAAGGTTGATGAGTGTGCCCGCGACGCCGAAATTAGTCGTCGTGCAATTCGCATTGGGGTCATCTGCATTACCGGTAAAACTCGGAAGTGGCATGCCAACGGCATTTAGCGATAGCAGGTAGGTAAGGCCGTTTGTAGGGTTACGCGCGAGAATATCGCCACGACGCTGGCCGGTGAAATCAGCAACCTTGAGCCCGACAGCATCAAAAGGCAGAAACTGCCTTATGATGCCACCGTTGGCAACATCAAAAGACTGTTGGTTGCGCGTAACGGCAAAGTTGGCACAGGTGCGATTTGCTGTCGCCATCAGTACGCGAACCTCACGCGTCGGGCTGATGTAAACCATATCCGCTGCACGATCGAAATTCAGATCTGCTGCACCGAGAAGTTTCCAATCTAACGGTGCACCGCCGCGTTTGCGCACCACTGGCTCAGTCGTACCAGTGCTGAACCAGACATAAGACACACCCGTGTCGCGCGGGTCTGCTGCCGTGTAGCGCCACACAATATCGCCCAGTCCATCGCCGTCTAGGTCGCCTACCGCCTGTACATCCCAAACTGGTTTTACGAGGCGCAACGTGCGCGCAGCAGCGTTATTCGCGAAGTTATCTAGTATGGAAACATTCGAGCGACCATTCACGTCTAGAAAGTTAGTGTTCTGAAACGCAAGATCACTTCGTCCATCACCAAGAAAATCAGCGGCCGCGACAGTCCGCGCAGCGCTATCTGGGTTTGGGCGCGCGGTGTACAAGAATTGATTGTTCACGAGGCGGCCCGTGAGTATGCCCGTGCCTACACGCAGCAAAATATCGCTACGATTGTCGCCAACGACATCGATCCCACCGCGAATTGCCAGCGCGCGGCTAGCGCCATAGACAATAAATGTCTGCCTGACGCGTTGTTCTGATGCTTCTGAAAGGAATCGCGCCTCTGTAGCAATCACCTCACATATACCGGCGCTTCTCAGCGTCACACTCACGTCTAGTAAGTTATCGTTTGGCGTGCTGTTAAACGCTGAAGTGGTGACGGTGCAAATGTTCTGCGTACTAGAGTCAACGATGAACTCTTTGTTGCGTACGCTAGAAGTCACTCGGAAATCTACAATCCCTGCACTCAGTGCTTGGCTCCCGGGGTTGACGAATGTAATGTTTTGCACCACCGCTTGCCCGTATGCGATGTGCATGCCGCCGTCTAGAAATAAAACGATTGCAACTAGCGAAGCCAATATTACGCCAGCAAATTTGTTACGAGTGTCCATTTGCGTTCTCCCTAGGTTTTTAAATAGCGCCACGCGCCTGTGATACCGAAGTTAAGGCGTTGGAAATTAGTGTTGTGACAGTGCGCAAACTACTTTTGCACGAGCAGATTACGAATGCAAGCGCGGTGCGGCAGATAAGTTGTATGGTTGGTACAGCGCAGTGACGAATCAAAGAGGCAAACTCCATTTGTTTTCATAGAGAGATGGCAGAGCCGCCGCCGTGCCGACCGGTTTTTAGGTTTTGCTAGTTAGCCAACATCACTTATCGAGAAAAATACCTTCATCTTCAAACACGCGCTTCACCGTTGAGCGCGAATACACGCGCTGCGCGTGTTTCGCCCAGACGGGATAGTCGGTTTTCATATCAATGCCGAGACGATTACCCCAGCGATAAAAAACGAGCAAGTACGCATCAACCACGCTGTATTGCCCGCCCATAGCAAACGATTTGCCTTGCAGCATTTTGTCGATGTCGCCGTAATATTTAATGAGCGCGGTCTTGCCTGTGGCGACGATGCTATCTTTCGCGGCGGGGTCAGTTGAAAATCGCGCGCTTCGAAATATTGTGGCCGCTGCTATGTGCACTGATGAAGATAGCCACGCCATGATCGAGAGCGCTTCAGCTTGCTTCCATGTTTCCTTTGGCCAGAGGCCACGGTCGGCGTAGCCACCGCCCAGATAGGTCAAGATGGCGACTGTTTCAGTGAGTATTTTACCGTCCACATTCAGCGCGGGCACATTGCCTTTTGGGTTGATGCGCAAATAATCCGCACGCTTATGCTCACCCTCGGGGATAGAAATGGACACCGCCTCATAGGCCACGCCTAATTCTTCAAGGACAATGTGAGAAGCCAATGAGCAAGCGCCTGGGGAATAGTAAAGTTTTATCATCGTCACAATTTAGCGAATACTTGGCTTTTATACAATACTTAGCTAATGCTTATTTTTAAGCAACAGTCTTTGCAGCTTTTGTAGGCAAAGTGAAAATTGATAGCGTTTACTTACTTCACGGCTTGAATAAAGCCCTAATCGAGCCGCGTGATGAGTGAAGATGTGTCAAAACGACTGCCACCCGCCGCTTGCACTTCCGCATAAAACGTATCAATAACAGCAGTAAGCGGCAGCTTTGCACCATTTCGGCGCGCTTCATCCAAGCAAATACCCAAATCTTTTCGCATCCAATCAACCGCAAAGCCAAAGTTAAATTCGCGCTTTAACATCGTCTTGCCACGGTTTTCCATTTGCCATGATTGCGCGGCACCTTTGGAAATCACATCAAGCACAGCATTGCCATCAAGTCCGGCTTTTTCAGCGAACGCTAAACCTTCGGATAGCGCCTGCACCAAACCAGCAATGCAAATTTGATTGACCATTTTGGTCAACTGCCCCGCACCGGATGCACCCATTAAGGTTGTGGCTTTCGCGTAGCAATCCATGACATGCTTGGCTTTGGCAAAGTCAGCTTCATCACCGCCACACATAACAGTCAGCTGACCCTTTTCCGCGCCCATTTGTCCGCCGGATACGGGCGCGTCAATAAACGCAATATTTTTTGCTTTCGCCTGCGCATAAAGCCCGCGTGCCACATCTGCTGACGCGGTAGTGTGATCAACTAGGATGGTGTGAGGCTTCATCGCAGCAATCGCGGCGTGGCCGACTTCTAATAAATCACGATCATTGCCGACGCACATCATGACAATGTCAGCGTTTGCAACCGCCTCTTCAACCGTGGCTTTAAAGGCGCCACCATGTTGTTTGGCCCATGCTTCAGCCTTAGTGGTGGTGCGGTTAAATACCGTTACCGCAAAACCTTTTGCCTGTAAGTGTCCGGCCATGGGATAGCCCATGACGCCTAATCCTAGAAATGTGACATTCATTTTGCGATGCTCCTTACAGAATTAAAATTAAAATGAAACCGCCCTACTGGTGGTCGTTTCAAGCCACTATTGCTCCAAAGTACGCGCCAGACGTAGTGTTTAGCGATTTACCCAATTCGGAGGCTCACTGCCATTCACACCAACGGCTAGATTGTGCGCCGCTAATTTCGCCATTTTCATCCGCGTGGCTAACGTGGCGCTGCCGATGTGTGGCGTTAACACGACGTTATCAAGCGCTAAAAATTCACGATTAAAGCTAGGCTCATTTTCAAAAACATCAATGCCTGCACCAGAAATTTGTTTGCTTTTTAATGCCGCAATGAGCGCAGCATCATCCGCCACACCACCGCGCGCGGTGTTAATAAAAATAGCGGTGGGCTTCATCAAGGCTAATTCGCGCGCACCAATTAAATGATGTGTGTCAGATGAATAAGGCACCATCACCACCACAAAGTCACTGTGTTTGAGCAGCGCATCTTGGCTCACATAGCGCGCATTCAGTGCGGCCTCTTTTGCGACATCTAGGCGGGTGCGATTGTAATAAAGCGTATTCATTTCAAAGCCAAGGGCGCGCTTGGCAATAGTTTGGCCGATGCGGCCCATGCCGATAATGCCGAGCGTGGCGTGGTGAATATCGGTACCTAACCATTGTTGTAATGCAAAGCCTTTTTTCCACTCGTCGCGCCTAAGTCTGGCCTCGGTTTCGGTTATACGCCGCGCGGCGGCCATGAGTAACGCGAAGGTTAAGTCCGCCGTGGTGTCATCGAGCACGCCCGGCGTATTAGTTACTTTTGCGCCGTGCGCTCGAGCGGCATTGACATCAATATTGTTGTATCCCACCGCAATATTGGCAACAACTTTTACCTGCGGGCAAGCAGAAAAAAACGCGGCATCAATTTTGTCTGCAATGGTTGTCATGATGCCCACACAGCCACTGGCACGAGCGCGCAAGGCCTCTGGCGACATGATGTCATCGCTGACGTTGTGGTCAATATCAAAATCAACTGCAAGCATGGCGACGACATCATCAAACACGCGTCGCGTCAAGAGTATTTTTGGCTTCATGTTGTCTGATTCCGGGTTGGGCGTTTAGCGTTTGACGTTTAGCGATGTTTAGCATTGAGGTTGGGCGCTAGCGGAACACGCTAAACGCCCAACGCCAAACACCCAACCCTTTACGCTATTTATACAGCGTCTCAGGCAGCCACATACCAATCGCCGGAAACACATAAAGCAAAATAATCGCAATGATTTGTATGCCCATAAACGGCAACATGCCCGCAAAAATTTGATTCAACGTCACATGCGGCGGCGATACGCCTTTCAAATAAAACGCGGCCATCGCGACTGGTGGAGACAAGAACGCTGTTTGCAAATTAAGCGCAACCAGCAAACCAAAAAACAAAGGGTCGATGCCGAATTTAGGTAGGAGCGGAATAAATATCGGCATAAAAATAACGATGATTTCAGTCCACTCAAGCGGCCAACCTAGAACGAAAATAATAAATTGCGCGAGCAACATAAATTGTAGCGGCGTTAAGCCCAGTGAGAGCACCCAATTTTCCACAATGACTTGCCCGCCAAGTAGCGCAAACGCGGCTGAGAAAATGGACGAGCCCACAAATAACCAACACACCATTGCAGATGTTTTTGCGGTCAAGTAGGTTGATTCACGCACTGTTGCAAGCATTTTTGCTTGAATCACCGCCACCACCGCCCATATGCCAAATGCTACCATCGACAGTACGCCCATCCACTCCGTTGGGGGCGAGGCAACGACTTCAGATTTATAAAAAATAAACCAAAATACCGAGACTAAAAAAACGACCCAAAGTGGTATCCAAAGTTTTGCCGCCTGCATTATTTTTTCGCGCGGCTGCGTTAGCAGTAAATAAACGGATGCCAGCACAAAGCCGCCAAGCGAGCCCACAGCGGCGGCTTCAGTAGGCGTTGCCAAACCAAATAATATCGTGCCTAACACTGCCAAAATCATCACCGATAGCGGGAAGAATGATGTCAGTAGCATCTTAAAAATCTCTAACCGCGTGTACGTAAAAATCGCATAAAACACGACCAAACCTGTCATGCCAACAGCAAAAACAATCCAGAATGATTTTGGTGTTGGATCGCGCGGTGGTGCAGTGCTAGGCGGTAATTTGTCAGCGATTTTTTCTACAACGGGCTCAGCAACTTTTGCAATCGACGCCTCTTTAGCAGGCTCAGTCCCCGGTGGTTCTTCTACGCCACCTGCTGTTGGTTCTTTGACTTCTGTACCGGGTGGCTCGGCTAGGCTACTAGATGTGTTTTCGGTTGCAGAGACAGCGCCCATTTGCTCTAAGCCACTCACATCTTGTATTTCATTTGGCTTGGTCAAGGCATTCCATGTGAGTCCCATAATGACGATAAACACCAGCAATGGCGCCAAGCTAATCCATAGCTCTTTCATTAATTCTTTGGTCGTGATGACTTGATTACGCTTGCCTTTAAGTGCAACCAGCAACGATGGAAATACGCGAGTGCCAATGGTGTCGTTAATTTCACGTGTCGCTGCTGGCAGCTCAACAACACGCCCCTCCGCCGACAACGGTGGCGCCAGATGTGGCTTCCATTTCGCCACAATGATTACATACAAAATATAGAGCCCCGCTAACATCAACCCTGGAAAAAATGCGCCTGCATAGAGCTTTGGCACCGATACACCAGCGGTAGCACCATACACAATCAGTAGCACTGATGGCGGAATCAAAATACCCAAGCAGCCACCTGCCGTAATCACACCTGCTGATAAACGCACATCGTAGCCCGCTTTTAACATCGCTGGCAGCGCGAGTAATCCCATGAGTGTCACCACAGCACCAACAATACCCGTGGCGGTCGCAAAAATCGCGCAGGTCACCAGCGTAGCCACGGCAAGAGAGCCTGGCACGCGTGCAAGTGCGATATGCAGCGACTTAAATAATTTAGAAACCAAATTGGCGCGTTCAACCAAATAACCCATGAACACAAATAGTGGGATTGAAATCAGCACGTCATTACGCATCACGCCAAAAGTCGATTGCACCATCAGATCAAGCGTTTGCTGTAGTGCCCGCTCGCTATGCCCATCGCTTCGCGACCAATAGGCAAAAAATGCGAACATCATGCCCATGCCCATTAGTGTGAAGGCGGTGGGAAAACCCAACATGATGGCGACCACCACCAAGCCCAACATCAATAAGCCCAAATGACCATTGGTCATATTCGACCACGGCATGAGGATAGCGACGGCAGCCAAAATAATGGCCATTAAGATAAAACCAAACCAGAGTTCTTTGCGAATCATTTCTTTTCTCCAGCTGCCACAACATATTTATCAAGTGCAGCGATGTCTTCATCTTTGACATCGACCATTTCTTTTAGCTTGGCGACGTCAACCTCTTCCACGTCGGCGATACGTGACGGCCATTCGCCTTGTCGTATGCAAATCACGCAACGCACGATTTCGACCAAGCCCTGCATAAGCAATAAACCGCCTGCAAATGGGATGACGAATTTGAATGGGTAAAGCGGCAGCGGATCAGCAGAAAAAGTTTGCTCGTTAATTTTTAACGAATCATTAAAAAATGTCCAACCTGCGTAGGTAAGCGCAATAACGCCGGGCAGAAAAAATACAAAATACAAAATCAAATCAAGCGTGGCCTGTGTGCGCGGCGTAAAAAAACTATAAAGCACATCGCCTCTGACATGGCCGTTTTTAGACAATGTGTAGGCACCAGCCATCATGAACAAAACACCGTAAAGCATGATTTGCGCGTCAAGCACCCAACCATGCGGGGTATTTAATACATAGCGTGAAAACACTTCCCAGCCGATTAAAAAAGTCAGGCCAACCACGCTCCATGCGCATATTTGGCCAACCCAAGTTGAGATTTTATCGACACCAATCAGTATTTTTTGCACGCGGCAGCCTCTTTGAAATGAGCGATTTTTATAATTGCAATTAGTCAGCATCTTGACACAAAACAGCCATCGGAAAATACCGATGGCTGGAAGTTTGCTTGATGATTATTGCCCTTCATTGGGCAACGCTACAACAAATCGCTGGGCAACTATGGATTGCCCAGCCCTAAGTTACTAGGCCTTCTTTGCCGGTGCTGCTGGCTTGGAGAAGAAATGGTTATAGGCCATTTTGTAGTCGACATTGGTGTCGTTTTGCCAAGCGCACGCGCGCTGTGCAAATGCCTTCATTGAATCATTAACCTTTTTAAAGACTGGATTCTCTGCTTCTTTGGCAGCGACAACTTTATCCCAGCTCTTAAGTTGCTGTTGCAAAACAGCGTTAGGTGTTTTGAAGAATTTCACAGCTTGCTTGTTGCGCATTTCAGCGTAGTCGGTGGAATAACGATCAATTGCTTTCCATGACATATCGGCGGAAGAAGCTTGCACAGCATAGTCAATGATGGACTTCAATTCAGGGTTGAGTGCGTCGTATTTTTTCTTGTTAAACAATATTTCGAAGCTCTCAGAGGCTTGGTGGAAGCTCTGTAGCATGCAGTTTTTTGCCACATCTGGAAAGCCCAACAAACGATCAGACGAGGCGTTGTTAAATTCAGCCGCATCCAGCAAACCACGATCAAGTGCAGACACGATCTCGCCACCTGGCAGCGGATTTACCGCAGCACCCATGTCTTTATAAATATCGACAGCCAAACCAACGGTACGGAATTTCACCCCTTTCAAATCTTCAACCTTGGTCACTGGCTTTTTGAACCAACCAAACGGCTGCGTTGGCATTGGTGCGTAAATAAATGACTGCACATCTAGGTTTAAGTTTTTGTAAATCTCATCGAGCAATTGCTTGCCACCGCCGTAATAGTGCCATGCGAGAACCATGTTGGCATCCATGCCCCATGCTGGACCTGAGCCCCACAAAGCCAATGCTTGCTGCTTGCCATACCAATACGCCACCACGCCATGACCGCCATCGAGCGTGCCTTTGGAGACGGCATCGAGCAAATCAAACGCTTTGACGACAGAGCCAGAAGGCAGCACTTCAATTTTTAATCTACCGCCAGCCATGTCGTTAACTTTTTTCGCAAAGTCATTCGCGTACTCATGAAAAATATCTTTGGCGGGCCAAGTCGATTGAAAGCGCAAATTTACCGTTTGCGCTTTGGCAATCATTGGGAAGCCAGTAATGGCTGCGCCACCAGCGGCGGCAGAGCCTGCTAAAAATTTACGACGGGTTGGTTGAGATTGTTGCGTCATGATGTCCTCGTTTGGTTTTTTGTGGTGGTGGTACTGCTCGTGTTGTTGCAGTTGAAAAAAGTAAAAAGTGCGATGCTAATAACGATTTATTCCGTTCATTCCATGATGCTAATACTCACGGGAATGAATCGCAAGTAAAACCAGCGGTTTTGCTTGTAATAAAAAATGTGAGTGCTTTTTACTACATTTAAGGATGCGTTATTGATGTTGCTTTGCAGCAAATTACAGCAAGCTGTAAATACAACTAATTAGCCAAAATTTGTGGCGCTGCAACATGCTGATTTAGCGTAGTCGGTACTGATTTTGCATTTACTTGATTTGCCTTAGGTGTTGGATTCCAGCCCATAACCATTGCCATGACAGCAAATCCCACAACATAGGCGAGCGCCACATGCCATCCGTGTTTTACCCACAGCCAAACTGAACGCGCTTCGGGAAAATTATTGGTCAGCGCCACGCCCGCCGTAGAGCCGAACCAAATCATTGAGCCACCAAAACCCACTGCATAGGCAAGCACGCCCCAATCGTAGCCACCCTGCGTGAGTGCCAATTCGGTGAGCGGTATATTGTCAAATATCGCCGACACAAAGCCCAAGCCAAAGGTGGTTAGTTGTGAGGCTTGCGGCAAATGATCCACAGGCATCATCGACGCGGTAAGCACCAACGACAATAAAAATAATGTGCCGCGAAATGTACTGGGCAAGAGCGACCAATCTGGTTGGCGTATTGCGCAACAAGCAAAAATTGCCGCCCAAACAGCGAGACCAATGAAGGGCACGTAGCTGGTGAGATGCCCTAACTTTAAGTTGCTCACCACATTTACCAATACGGCGGTAAATAAGATAATTACCACTACGGCCACACGAGCGTAGTCAACCTTCACATCGCGTTTACCAACTTTATAAATTGGCGAATATTTTTGCTGCTGCATCGCCGCCGGTATGCCGCACACCACCACCGCGACACTCGCCGCCACATAGGCAGGTAGTACGTCGAGCGGCGAGACGCCATCAATCCACATCATCGTGGTAGTGGTGTCCCCCACCACGCTGCCAGAGCCACCCGCGTTTGATGCCGCCACAATGGCCGCCAAATAACCGATATGCACTTTGCCGCGAAATACCGCATTCGCCATCGTCCCGCCGATGAGCGCAGCCGCGATATTATCCAAAAACGACGAGAGCACAAACACCATCAACAATAAGACAAAACCGCCCTTCCAATCATCCGGCAAAATGCGCGGCAACACATCCGGGACACGACTATCTTCAAAGTGTTTTGATAGCAATGTGAAACCCATCAACAACCCAAATAAATTTGCCAACATCACCCATTCATGGCTCATATGACCAACAAAGCCGCCAAACCCCGCGCCAGTATTGAAACCTGTAAAACCAATCTTATAAATCAGGGTGACGGCCAAACCCGTCAGCGCTACCTGCAATGTGTATTTGTGAAATAGCGCAATGCCCAAGAGCGTGAGCGCAAACAAAATGAAATCGAGCGGGATGCTGCCAATAAATATGAGTTGAGGTTGATAGGTCATGTTGTGGTCAGTTAAACAAAATAATTAGGGCACAAGCAGCACATGCACTCGATACGGTCCGTGCGCACCGATGACTATGGTTTGCTCAATATCAGCCGTGCGTGACGGGCCGGAGACTAAAAATGTGGCGCGCGGGAGCGTGCCTTTTTCATCGCGGAGTAGTTGAAATGCATCTTCCATTGTCGCCACGATACGTTCTTTGGAGACGATACAAATATGCGTTTCTGGCAACAGCGCGTGCAACTTTGGTGTGGTCGGGCTAGATAGCAAAAGTAATGTGCCGGTTTCGCCAATCGCGCAAAAACAATCGGTGACGCCCACCATATCGTTGGCTGCGGCGAGGCGGTTTTGATATTGAATACCCGCTGAATTCCAATCAAGCGAAGAAAGTGAAGGCCAGCCAACCACGGTCATCTTCAGGCTATTTTGGCTCAAGTAAGCCGCCAGTGCTTGTGGTACGTCTTTTAATGTTGCAAGATCATCAACACTGGTTTTTAATCGTTCACATTCGCCGATAAAACGATTCAACGGATTTTCACGCGCAATTGAGGGCATAGGGCCGCGTGCGCGTTGGGCAATGTGCGCGCGCGCTGCAACCAGCTCGCGCTCAGTGGTAACACCCGTACGGCCTGATTGGCTGCGTATGCGCTGCAAAATGTTATCGCGAGCACTCATGTTTTGCGGCGCGCGTTGTAGAGCTCACGAAATGTTTTGCCTTCAGGCGCAGGCATATCGCGGCCATCTGTCCAGCCGTCCAGCCCTGGCAGCCAGGTGATGCGTTTTTGCTTGCCGCCAATCGTTGAGGCCACGCGTGCGGCAATTTGCGTGGCGAATGCATAAAGCCGTGGACGCAGCGCAATCGCGCTCCATAGCCGAATGGAGGCACGCTCATGCCATGGTCGCAATGCGCCATCAAATTGTCGCTCGCGCCATTTACGCATCAAATCGGGCAGCGGGATTTTGACCGGACATACCACTTGGCATTCGCCGCAAAACGTTGCTGCATTGGGTAAGTCACCCGCATTTTCGATACCCATATAAGCTGGCGTTAACACCGACCCCATCGGCCCTGGATAAACCCAACCGTAAGCGTGGCCGCCGACATTTTGATAGACAGGGCAGTGATTCATACAAGCGCCACAGCGAATGCAACGCAACATCTCTGCCATGTCGCTACCAACTAACTTGGTTCGCCCCGCATCAATTAACACGATGTGCATTTGTTCGGGGCCATCTAGTTCATCTACCGCCTTCACACCGGTGGTAAGCGTTAAATAATTGGCCGCACTTTGCCCCGTGGCGGAGCGCGGTAGCAAACGTATCAGCGTCGCAAAATCTTCTAACGTAGCAATGACTTTTTCGATACCTGTCACCACACAATGAATGCGCGGTATGGTGGTCACTAAATCCGCATTGCCTTCATTGGTCACAGTGAGCGTAGTACCCGTTTCGGCAATCACAAAATTCGCCCCTGAAATACCCATATCAGCGTTGAGGAATTTATCGCGCAAGACTTCACGCGCTTCACGCGTGAGTGCGGTGATGTCCGTTGAGCGCGGTCTGCCGTGTGCCGCGACAAATAAATCGGCCACCTGCTCTTTTGATTTATGTACCGCTGGCGCCACAATATGCGATGGTGGCTCATGGGCTAGCTGCAAAATATATTCGCCCAAATCGGTTTCCACCACTTCCATCCCAGCAGCTTCGAGCGCGTCGTTAAGAGCGATTTCTTCGCTCACCATCGACTTAGATTTGGTTACCGTCTTCACCGCATTTTGTTGCGCGATATTAACAATAATAGAATTGGCTTCTTCTGCCGTTTCTGCCCAATGTACGACAGCACCACGCGCAGTCGCATTTTTTTCAAATTCAATTAAGTACGCGTCTAAATTAGCGATCACACGATCACGCAACGCCGCCGCGTAGGTGCGAATATCTTGCCACGCATCAACTTCTGACACGGCCAACGCACGTCCATCAACAAACTTGCCTTTGGCTTTTTTCATTGCCGTTTGCAATACCGCATCATTTAATTTTTGCGATGCGGTTTGTTTGAAATGCATGCTTTGAATTTGCATAATTGTTAGTCTTTTTAGCCGCAGATAAACGCAGATGCATGCAGATATAAGCACTCACCATATACATTGTCATGCCGAGCGTAGCCGAGGCATATGCTGTTCTTCGCGCAATGAAAAGCATATACCTCGACTTGGTGTTGCCAAGTTAATCCTGAGCCTGTCGAAGGACTCGGTATGACAAATATGGGATGTATTTGACTCATGTTGTCATGCCTGCAATCACTTCCGCAAAATGCAGCACCTTCGTATTCATGTCGCCCTTGCGCCGCAAGCGCCCTTCGATATTGAGCAAGCAGCCTAAGTCACCACCGACGATAGTATCAGCACCTGTAGCCTGAATATTCACGCATTTATTGTCTGCCATGCGGGTCGAAATATCGCCAAGCTTGACCGAAAACGTACCGCCGAAGCCGCAGCATTTTTCACAATCTTCCATCTCAATAATGGTCGCACCCGCGCTTGATAGCAGCTGTCTTGGTTGCGATTTGATATTGATCTCACGCAGGCCCGCGCACGAGTCGTGATAGGTGATGCGGCCAATAGCGCTAGCGGCTGGCGTTAGCTTGAGTACATTAACTAAAAAGTCGGAAAGCTCATACCACTTTGCGGCGAGTGCGCGAAAATCAGACTCTTCCGATGTGCCGTGAAATAAATCCTCAACAGCATGGATTTTCATTTGTCCAGAGCAGGAGCCAGAAGGCGCCACCACATAATCGCAATCACGAAATTCACTAAGCACTTTGCGCGCAAGCGTTTTTGCAATATCACGCGCGCCAGAGTTATAACCAGGCTGACCGCAGCAGGTTTGAGATTTAGGCACTACGACTTTGCAGCCTGCATCTTCAAGAATTTTTAATGCCGCAAAACCGATATTCGGGCGGACGAGATCAACTAAGCAGGTAACAAAGAGGCCAACTTTCATCAAACTATATTAGCTGATGATGGCGACGACTAGGCGCTTTTTGCAGGGAATTTTGTAGGCACTATTGCTACTTTGCCTGACTCAATCCACTTCTTAATCCGATTAGCGTCACCGATGCGGGTGAGCTTGCCCCACGAATCCATCAGCACGATGATGACGGGATTATTGCCGATCATGGCTTGCATGACTAAGCATTTGCCGGCTTCGTTGATGAAGCCGGTTTTGGATACACCAATATTCCAGTTGTCGCTTTTTACTAAACTGTTAGTGTTGTTAAAGCCTAGCTGTTTGCCCGAATCAGGCAAGGTGACATACAGCTCAGGTGCTGTTGAAAACTCACGAATCAGCTTGTGCTTAGAGGCTTCAGCCACCATCAAGGCTAAATCTTGCGGGCTGGCAACATTGCTCGGCGATAAGCCGGTAGCGTCTGCAAAACGCGTATTGGTCAGTCCGATGTCTTTGGCTTTGGTATTCATTGCCGCCACGAATGCAATTGTGCCACCCGGATAGCTTCGGCCTAATGCCGCCGCTGCACGATTGTCTGACGCCATCAAGGCCAAACGCATTAGATCTTCACGCCGAAATGCAGTACCCACCGGCAAGCGCGAGCGTGAGTTTTTAATGACATCAATGTCCGCTTCAGAAATGACAACTGGCTCATCCAAATTTAGTTTTGCGTCTAGCACGACGATAGAAGTCATCAATTTGGTAATGGAGGCAATTGGCACAGCGGTATCAGCATTTTTGGCAAATAGTGGTTTGCCGCTATTTTGATCAAATACCATTACGGCATGCGAGAGTAAATTTGGATTACCATCTTTGGTGAAATCCGCTACGCTAGGTGTGCGGGAGACTTTTGTCGTCTTAGCGGCTTTTAATCGCAGCGAGTTTGGTTTTTTTGCTTTAGCGGGTGTTTCTGCTGCGGCAGATGCAGCGCTAGCGAATGATGCCGCGGTCACGAAACTTAGTGTGACTAAAAATGAGACGCCCAACATAAGCGTTTTTTGTAATCTGCGATTAATCAAATGCGTGGTCATATGCGCGGCTCACTTATGTTTTTCTGTGCAGACGAAAGCTGTATAAATACTCATGCAAGAATTTACATTTGTTGTCTACGGCCTGACACCTTAACAAAACTTACCGCTTACCGCAACACTTAATGTAAATTCTTAACAGCACAACGCAACATCCTAATTATTTGCTGACAACTCGATTATCAAAAATGTACTTTCTCGTCCAACAACAACCTGCATTCGTCAAACTCGACAACGACATGTTTGATCCATCAAAGCCAACTGTGATGTTGATACATGGTGCGGCCAATACGCACCGTGTTTGGGATGATGTGATGACTGCGATAAACCACGCAACACACAATTTTCTTGCCATTGATCTGCCCGGTCATGGCGCGACGTTCGCAGAGCCGAAAACCAGCATTGTGGGCTATGCTGATTGGCTGATTAATCTGCTCGACAATGGCGCAATCAATCATGCGACGCTTATCGGTCACAGCATGGGCAGCTTAATTGCACTCGACTGCGCGCGACGCTATCCATCACGTGTTGCCGCGCTGATCTTGATTGGTACGGCAGTGCCGATGCCAGTGGCCGATAAAGTGCTGACTATGGCAGCCGACGATGTTAATGCCGCCTATGACACGCTCACCCGCGCGAGTTTTTATTTAGCCAAAAATGCCGATGACACATGGCCTCAACCTAGTTTGGCTATGACAACTTATCGTCAATCGTTAAGTGATAACCAACCAAGCCTCTTGGCAAACGATATGCATGCGTGCAATGACTATGCGATTGATGGTGATGCCTTATCGAACATTAAAACGCCAACGCTCGTGTTAATCGGCGAAAAAGATCGCATGACATCCGTAGAGGCGGGTCTTGCGCTGAGTCAGCAATTGGTCAATGCCAAGCATACGGTTATCGCTAACGTCGGGCATATGATGATGTTAGAAGCGGCACCAAAAGTTGCTCAGCTTATGAATGATTTCCTTGCCGAATCATATCAACCGCCTTCTCTGCAATCATAACTGTTGGCGCGTTGGTATTGCCGCCGATAAGTACCGGCATGATGCTCGCATCAACCACGCGTAATGCCGCAATGCCGTGTACCTTAAGCGTGTGGTCAACCACCGCCATATCATCATTGCCCATTTTGCAGCTGCCAACAGGGTGATAAACCGTATCAACACGCTCGCGCAAGACGCGGCGAATATCGTCGTCCGTCTTCACCCCTTTGGTAAATAAATCATCGGTGAAGCGGCGCGAAAGTGATGGCGCGTTGAGCAATTTTTGGGTGAGCTTAAAGCCATCAACCATCTTAGCGACATCGTCATCATCGACTAAAAATGCGGGGTCAATCAGCGCGGCGTCTTTTGGATTACGGCTAGCGAGTTTAATTGTGCCGCGACTTTTTGGCCGTAACAAACAAACATGGCACGACAAACCGTGACGGTAATTAAGCCGACGCGCATGGTCATCGACGAGGGCGACCACAAAATGCAGCTGAATATCAGGCGCTGGGGACTGCGGCGTTAACTTCAAAAACGCGCCGCCCTCGGCAAAGTTAGAGCTAATCATGCCGCGACGAAAACGAATGTAGCGAATAATTTCAGTCAATATTCGCCAAACACCTCGCGGCGTTAAGCCAATTAAATTTAAGCTTTTTACCGCGAAGCCAAAGATAAAATCAGGATGGTCTTGCAGGTTTTTGCCGACGCCTGGCAAGTGATGCTTGAGCGCAATACCGTGCGCGGCTAACTCATCTTGGTGACCGATACCAGAGAGCATGAGTAATTGTGGCGACTGTATCGCGCCTGCAGCCAGTAGCACTTCGCGCTTGGCGTGCAAAATCTTTAACGCACCCTTATGCTCAATACGCACACCAGTGGCACGTTTTTGCTCGATGATAATTTCATGCGCCACTGCATGGGTAATCACCGTCAAATTTGGTCGCGTGCCCTTCATGTGCGGATGCAAATAGGCGCGCGCGGCTGAGCAACGCTCACCGTTAATTTGTGTAACTTGATAAATGCCCGCGCCTTCTTGGGTGGCGCCGTTGAAATCGTTATTGTGCTGGAAACCTGCCTCGCGCGCGGCGTCTAAAAAATGTTGCTGAAATGGATTATCAGAACGTAAATCGGCTACATTGAGCGGCCCGCCTTGACCATGATATTCGTCCTTGATGCGTTCATTATTTTCGGCACGTTTGAAATACGGCAGCACATCGTCATACGACCAGCCTGGATTACCTAAGCTCGCCCAATGATCGTAATCACTCTTGTCGCCACGCACATAGACCATCGCATTGATGGCGGAGGAGCCGCCCAAAGTACGTCCACGCGGCTGATAACCGCGCCGACCGTTAAGCCCTACTTGCGGCACGGTTTCAAAACCGTAGTTATTGATTTTGGTGGGAATCATGCCCACCGCCGCGGTTGGTGTGCGTATCATCAAATCGCGGCCATCGCCACCCGCCTCAATTAACGCGACGGTAACGGTTTCATCCTCAGACAAGCGCGACGCCAGCACAGCCCCCGCCGAGCCGCCGCCGATGATGATGTAGTCGTAGGTGTCATTACTATTCATGGGGCTAACCGCGTGAAATTAAGTCAGGCACGCATTGTACGAAAAAAGCGACGGGGCGCACCGATTTGTTTAATTTTTCATAGCGTATCAAACTCACCAAAAGGCGGCTCCTTTGTTCAATTGCAGTATTAATTACTGCATAAATTACTGCAATACGATTGTGAAATATTCAATGCACGCCCGCACGCAACACTTGTTTACGCGAGAACGAATTTGCATTTAATCAAGACTATTCCGCATGTGACTTAGCAAACCAGACTTCTTATTGTTATTGCAAATCATTCTCATTAACATTACAATTATGATTGTAGTTGTATGGGCCCAAACAAAATCCGACGTTCTTAATTTAATAACTCACAACCAAATATGACAATTTCAGTGCCTACCAACCGTACACTTTCAATGATTGCATTCGCACAATGCGGCTTAATTAGCAGCATGTTGCACGCACAAACATCACCTCCAGCAGATACTACAAAGCCGGTAAAGACAGAATCAATTACTGTTCGTGCGCCCATCGTGCAGGAGGACTACAGTGCGCCCCGTTCATCGACTGCCACAAAAACCGACGCATCAAATCTTGAAATTCCGCAGGCTGTCAATGTAGTCAATGCACAAATTCTTGGCGATCAGCAAGCTCGCTCACTTGACGATGCACTGAAAAACGTTAGCGGCGTCACGATGGGAAACAACTTCGGCCATACAAGGGATTCGCATTTCATTCGCGGCTTCAGTGGCGGGTTCTTCGGTTCGAGCGGCAGCGTACTTCGTGACGGCATTCGTTCGATGAGCTCAAGGAGTTTTAGCATCACCACGGATCGTGTTGAAGTGCTGAAAGGACCCGCATCACTGCTGTACGGCATTTTGGATCCGGGTGGCGTGATTAACGTCATTAGCAAAAAGCCGCTGAGCCAGAATTTCACCCAACTTGGCATGATTGCCAATAGCTATGGCGGCGGCGCAAGCTGGTTTGACGTTTCGCGTCCAGTAACTGATACGCTCGCCACGCGCGTAATCGTTGAACATGAGCGAAGTGAATACTGGCGCAACTTTGGCGACAATCGTCGCACACTCATCGCGCCATCGCTGGCTTACCAATCGGGTCCATGGGACATCTCACTCAACTACGAGTACCTTGACTTTGACGTACCATTTGACCGCGGCACCGTATTCTTCAACGGTCGTCCACTTAATGTGCCGATAGAGCGTAGATTTGGTGAGCCGTACGAACGTATGAACGGCATTGTTCACCTTGTTCAATCACAAGCTATTTACCAAGTATCGCCTTCACTCAAGCTGCGTGGGACATTTGGTTGGAATTCGGAAATCAATAGTGACAGGCGCGCGATGGTTGTGTCGCCGTCACTTGGACTCGGCACAACGGGCATCATTACGCGGTCTATCCAAGGCGCGGACGATCGAACACGAAAAACGCTTTATGCTTCGTTCGATTCACAATCCGCGTTTGATGTTGCAGGCTTGCGTCATAAGCTGATGCTGGGAGTCGACTACGAAAGCATCATCAATAATGATCCGAGTTTCTTCCGACGTCGCGGTGTGACTGGCTTCAATATATTTAATCCAGTCTATGGTCAACTGCCTTTACCGACTAACCTAAGAGATGGCGACACTGTATTCTGGCAGACGACAAAGAGCGACGCACAAAGCACATCCGTTTTCGCGCAGGATTCAATTTCTATCACTAATCAATGGATCGCCGTAGTCGGCGCACGGTATCAGCGCTCCAACCAGTATGCAGATAACCAGAATAACTTAGCGGTAGTACCAGCTCCAGTCGTGCTCGATAAGCAGACAAATTCTGTTTTCTTGCCAAACGTTGGCTTAGTCTACAAAGCATTTGACGGTATGTCGTTATATGTGAATCACAGCCGATCGTTTCGACCGAACGCAACAAGCGCAACTGCGTTAGGCCCATTTGATCCTGAAACGGGCGTGGTGTATGAAGTGGGTGTCAAGCTCGAGTCAGTCCAAGGTCTCAGTGGCACGGTCGCGGTGTATCAAATTGACAAAGAAAATGTCTTAGTATCAGACGGCGGGCTCACGCGCGCAGTGGGGGCGGCTCGTTCGAGCGGCATAGAAATCGACATAGCCGGACAACTGACGCGCAATCTCGGCTTCATCGGAACTTATGCCTACACCGACGCGACCGTTAAGCGCGATAGAGTCACCACAGAGGGCAAGAGACTACCGGGTGTAGCGAAAAACGTGGCAAGCCTCTACCTTAATTACCGAATCGATTCTTGGTCTATTGGCGGTGGTCTGCGACATGTCGGCAAAAGCGCGACAGACCCGATTAACAGCTACGACCTAGATGCATACACGGTTGCCGACCTACACTCTGCTTACCAGTGGAAAATTGCTGATAAAACAGTTGCTATACGCCTCAGCGTTAAAAATCTACTCAATAAAGTTTATTACTCTGGTGCTCTCGCAGGCCCGATCAACTTAACTGGTGGCGGCAGCACCTTTATCGGTGAGCCTCGCCAAGTGTTGTTGCAAGCCTCACTCACGTTTTAGATCTGGAAATCTTGAAAATCTTGAAAATGACCTTGCAAGATCACGCATCAGCAAAACAAACTTTTCTTAAGGACCTGACTAACGTGGATCAACCAAAACACATCTTCCGTAACCTCATTGTGAGCTGCACGCTGATGGCTTGCCTCACCGCAAACGCGCAGACTGCGCCTATATCTTCTGGGGCTGCTGGGCGCGAAAAGCCTGATGCCGATATTCCAGCTGCAACCGCCCAGTCACCGCTCTCGCTGACGGATCGCCTGATGGTTGGCGGCTTAGTGATTTACATGCGCCATGAACGCACCACCCGCGAACCAGTGGAACGCTTTTCCGCCACCACGCGCACAGGCTGTGAGCAAAGCAACAACCCCGCACGTAGTGCAGGTGAGCGGGCGTTGACCAGCCGTGCAGCCATTGCCCAAATGAAACTGCCGGTCGGTAAAGTGCTCTCGTCCGAGTACTGTCGCAGCAGCGAGACCGCACGCTTGGTATTTGGTGCGGAACCTGAATTGACACCCCTGCTCAACAGCGTGCACGCCACGGCGGCGCGTACGGCCAGCGTCATGCGCAACGACGCGCTAGCGCTAATCGGCAAGCACGCGCAAGCGGGTAAAAACCTAGTGCTAGTGGGCCACCGCGAGGGCATGCTGGCGTTGACGGGCATTGACGTGAACACGGGTGAGTCGCTGGTGCTGGAGATGTTGCCCAATGGCGAGCCCCGCGTGATTGGTCAGATTTCTCAATTGCGCTGGGCGCAGATGGGAGCCGATGCACAGCGTCGTGCAGCCATGGCGTCAATGCAGAAAGCGAATTGATCAGTCCATCTGGTCATTCGCCACGTTTCGTGGCGTCACCTCATGCTTGAGAGCGCCTATTTGCAACATCGCGCAACATCGTGCATCAACACAACAACTAAGGTTAAAGAATGAACATACGATCTCTAGACGTAAATTACAGACAACTTCTCGCTGGTGTAATGATGATGTGTTGTCTCGGCACGTCATTTGACGCGCTAGCGCATTACATTTGGATAGAACGCGATGCGCGCGGCGCAAAACTATACTTTGGTGAGATCAATGAGGTGAGAGAACAATCGCCCGGCAGGCTGGATGAGATTGCAGCACCTGTCGCTTGGGCTGATAAACCGGACAGTCGTTTCAATATCGTGCGAACTGCAATGCATTTGAATCTGCAAGGACCACTCGCTCCGCAACTACTTGCACATGAACTAACCATTGAAGTCAAAGATTGGACAAAAAATGGAATAGGCATCGTTAAGCCAATGTTCTACACGCGCAACACCGTTTGGCCTGTTGACCGTACACCATCGGCGCAGCATCAGCTAGATATCGTGCCTATTGGTGCAAGCAAGACTACATTCCAAGTGTACTTCGCTGGCAAACCGCTTTCAAAAGCGCGGGTAAATGTCTATGCTCCAAACGACTGGATGCAAGATCATCGTGCCGATGAAAACGGCTTAGTCAAGTTATCGATGCCATGGCGTGGGCAATATTTGCTTGAAGTCATCCATAAGGATGAAGTTGGCGGGGAATATAAAGGCAAAAAGTTTGATGCACATCGGCATCGCGTAACAAT
This sequence comes from Burkholderiales bacterium, assembly GCA_031414695.1. Lineage (GTDB taxonomy): Bacteria > Pseudomonadota > Gammaproteobacteria > Burkholderiales > Usitatibacteraceae > UKL13-2. The sequence goes on along the minus strand of JANNWG010000035.1, from coordinate 165,015 downwards.
AACGCTAAGTCAAAAACATGGCATTTCAATAGCAGGCACCAAGGCAGAATCGTCAACGGAGATGCAAATAAAGCGTCCGCCAGTAGGGATGATGGCAAATACCAACCAAGCTACTAAGTAGGCAAATTTCTCTCGACGTACGTATCGTATTAGCAATATATCGGCGCTGCGCCGTAAGATAGTGGCGCTGGGTGCGCCGTTTTGACCCACCACATTAAAAACGTAAGCATGCCTATTGGCGGGCATTTTGGAGCATAAATTGCCCAAAATACTCGCTAATAGGCGGGTTTGATTTTTATTGCTTAGCAGGTGCTATTGGCGCATCTATGGCGATTAAGGCCATCAAAGACATTGCCGTACTATTTTTAATTAACGCCTTCGTCGCCTCTGCCGCACCAAATTTATCGCGTGCTTCTCTATTGGCAAAACTGAGCAACGCCACACGGTTATATAGCGCGTCGCCTTCGAGTGGTGTTAGTGCCGTAGCTTGCGGGGCGACTAATAATCTGGCACCACTTTCAGCCGCAGCCGTTAACCAGGCAGCTGTGTTGGCAGAATCGGTATTGGCAGAAAAATTAGCCACCAACAAAGCACCACCCTCGAATGGCGCGACATTAGCTAACCCTTTTAAGCCCACTACCGTAAATACGCCCGCGTTATCGCGAAGCTTTACCGCTTGTCGATAAGCGTCTCCCCACCAAAACTGGCTGACACTTTTATTGTCTGACCAGTGTGCCGCCACCGCACTTCGCCCTTCGCATAACCCATAAAGACAAGTAACACCGCCACCGGGCCTGCCAATGCCGATGTAGCGCCCACCGGTCGCGGCATAAATTGGCGGCAAGGTCATTGAATACTGAATGATTTTCGCCCGATCAGTCGAGCGGCCAAGTACCAGCAAATAGCCGGGGGATTGGTCGACTGACGTGACTTGGGCGGCCACTGCACTGGTAAAAAAGAGTAATGCTGAAGTGATGCAACAGGATAATTTATTCAAGTCAAACCCCATGGATTTAAAAAAAACAAGTCAATGACTACGTGTTGCCAAATAAAGCTGCTCAACGCGCGCCCTCGCCCACGGCGTGCGGCGTAAAAATTTAAGGCTCGACGCAATGCTCGGCTCATGACTAAAACAGCGTATCGGCACCGCAGCAGCCATCTCCTCCCAGCCAATCGTCTGGCTGAGCTCGGTCACGATGGTAGCCAAGGTAATACCGTCCAAAGGCGCTGCATTTGATTTTTGTGTTGGCATTCGTAATTTGTATTCTGCTGTTGCGTTCTAAATCCGTCATGTACACATACAATACCAGTATGCGAGATAAATCAACGACACCAACACCTATGACTGATTCACAACACGACACTGCCGAAGACACTGATTCTAGCGAATCAACCGAACGCCTCGCCAAATACATCGCCCAATTGCGCGCTTGTTCAAGGCTTGATGCTGAACGCTACATTATCGGCGGCTGGGTCACCGTCGATGGCGTGGTCATTGATTCGCCGCAGTATCGTGTGAATGCCAGTAACAATATCGTACTTGACCCGTCCGCCAAGCTCGTACCGATGGAGCAAGTAACAATATTGACGCATCGTATTGCGACCGATGAATCATCGGTAATTACGCTCGCTAACCATGCGACAGATGACGTGTCAGATATTCGTCCACTCAAACAGCATTTCTCTCACCTAAGCACGGCGCTGCCGTTACAGCCTGGCGCTTCTGGGCTTTACATCTTAAGTCAAGATGCCCGAATATTGCGCAAATTAAATGAAGACGCGGCGCGTGTAGAGCAAGAGTACATTGTCGATGTAGCTGGCCGCGACCAGATGCCCGAGCATGGCATGAAACAATTAAATTTTGCGCTACGAATTGATGGCAGAACCCTACCCGAAGCAAAAGTGAGCTGGCAAAACGAAACAAAACTTCGCATCGCCGCGAAAGATTTACAAGAAGGCCAAATTGCATATATGTGCGAAATGGTCGGGTTAGAGCTACTCGCCATGAAACGCATTCGCGTCGGCTCTATCTCGATGGGCAAAATGTTAGCCGGGCAATGGCGTTATTTGCCGCCGGGGCAAAAGTTTTAGTCGCTATCCATTTGCGGCGATATCGGCTAAACATTCGTGACCTTTATCAGTCACACACATTTGCCCAGCAGCGCCGCTGACGAGATAACCCTTGCGCTGCAAAAAATGCAGCACATCCGCCGCCAACTTAGGCAGCGCTACACCTTGATTGCTCGCCTCCGCCATTTCACGTAAGCCGCTAATACAATTCTTAGTAAATAGCGCTTCTTCACCCTTTTCGGTTAATGCATATGTGCCATCACGGCGCGGCACTAAATACTTAGTGCCAGATAAATGTTTCGCGTTACGCGCCACGCAGGCGCTAGGCTTGCACCCTTTTGGCATTACGCTCACCTGCGCTAAAGCTTCGAATTGATCGCGCGTGAGTGCGCTTGGCAAGGTTTTAGTTTTTGTGAATTGCATATCAACTTTTGTCTGAAAATGTTCGCCATTGTTGCCTGAAAACAAGGCGATGACAATCAATTTCATTGTGAACGTGCAAATAAAAAAACGGCGGATTAAATCCGCCGTTTTTTTTGTTAACTAGTTAATTGCATTTACATCACAGTCACCACAACCGTTCTAGGCTTATTTCAAGCGCGTGGCGGTAACAACAATGGTTTCAATATGTGGGGTGGCTTTAGCATGAATGTCCTCAACTGACTTTGCATCTGCCATGGTGCTGGTTAATACCGCAGCGGCAATTAAGCTAAATAAAGCGGTTAAGAGGATGGTTGCGGCGGCGTTGTCTTTGTTGAATGTTGTGTTCATGTTCATTTCCTTTGAGGTTGTGGTGTTTTGGGTTTGTGCTGCGTTGCTGATGAATGAACTTTACGTCCCGCTCAATACAAACAAAACCAACATGCGACGAATTTGCAAAACCACGGCGTGAATGAACGAAAACGGCGACGAATTGAAAGCAAGTAGATTGTCAGCGACGTCAGATAGCGCCTACAAATTATCGCAAGGCAGGCTGACAACCATGATCGCCACGCTATGGAATCATGACCTACTAGATTGTTGCCGCATTATTTATCCAACAATATTCTTAATCTCAATCTTTGACTAAAGAAGACCATCATGACAAACGCCACAGCATCACCGTCCTTGATTCCCAGCAAAATCAGCACTGTTTGTGCAGCGGTATTACTCATCGCCGCCCTTACTGCCTGCGAAAAGAAGCTGCCAGCAGATCCACCAAAAACAGCAGGCCAAAAGCTAGATAGTGTCATCGAAAAAACCAACGAAAAAATGGGCGATATCAGCAATAAGGTTGGCGCACAAATGGATAAAGCGAGCGATGCTGTTTCCAAATCTGTGTCTTCTGTGGCCTTAGACGTAGATAAGGGCGCCAATAAAGCAGGCGATGCGCTATCGGACGCTGCCATTACAACTTCCATCAACGCCGATTTACTCAAAGACCCTGAGCTAAGTGTCATCAAAATTGATGTGGACACGAAAGCAGGCAAGGTGACCTTGAACGGTTTAACACCCAATGAAACCGCACGTATTCGCGCCGGCAAAATCGCCGCCGCTGTCAAAGGTGTCACGACTGTTAACAACTATCTGACGGTTAAGAAATAATTTTTTTCACATCCCCAACCAATTTATCAACCGAAAGGCAATCCAATGAGCACAACGCTTAACACCACCAGTAACAATCTCGATCAACTCCGCGCCAAAACAGCTGCCACAATGAACGAGGCGAAAGATGATGTGAGTCAAGCCGCACACAACATGCAAAGTACCGCCTCGCATCTGGCAGACAACTTGAAAGCTGACCTGCATCAGCTGGTCGCATCTGCCAAAAATTCAGGCAAAGCCGAATTAACCGAAGCCGCTGAACGCTTGACTGAATACATGCATGTGATGGCTGAGTCTGCCGCTGCGATGCAGCAAAAAGGCCGCGAAAAAATCAAGCACGCTGCTGAAGCAACTGACACCTATGTACATGACAAGCCTTGGCAGTCGGTTGCCATTGGCGCAGGTGTCGGCGCAGCGGTTGGTTACGCATTGGGCTGCATGACTACGCGTCGCTAAGACTTATCAACGAATACATTCGCAATATGAACCTACTTCAGTTTGGCTGGCGGGCGGCGACTGACAATCGTCCTTTTATCAAGGACATTGTCAGTGGCGTTGCTGGCATGAGCCGCTTGCACGTTGAATTATTCATTGCTGAAGCATTAGTAGAAAAAGCGCGGCTACAACGTAAGGCGTTATTGTTGGTTGTCGCTTTTTTTCTATTGTTTACTGCAACAATATTTTTCTTAAGTGCCATCATGGTGAGTGCTTGGGACACTCCGTATCGGATGCATGCGCTCTTTGGTGTGCCATTATTATTAGCCGTTGGTAGTGCTATTGCACTTGCGATGGCGGCAAATAAAAAAACCGATACCCCACCATTTCAGCGATCCACGACTGAGCTTAAGAAAGATGCTGATTGGCTGATGGGGCTTTTATGAGTACGACTATTCAAGCTAATACTACTCGCCGAACACCGGATGAAATAGCGCTCGATTTAACGATGTATCGCAATCGTATTCGTGCCGATCTTGAAACAGTTACGCATGAGAGCGACAATAAAACGTCAGCAACTATTTCGTTTAAAGATCAACTGATTCGAACAATAGCCTCCGCACAACGCTATTTCACCGCGTACGTTGGAGAAGGTGGGGCGCATTTCACATCGGTTACCGCGCTAGATTTTGCGAAAAAAAATCCGCTCATCACAGGCCTAGTGGCGACTGCGGTAGTAGGTATTGTGGCTGCCACTGGGCCTAAGCGAATAATTAGCTGGGTGACAAAAGTGGTAGCGATCTGGCGTGTGAGCTCAGCGCTCAGACATTGAGACATTGATCTTGCAGGCGATTGCGGAATTTGAAGCCCCACAATCGTGTAGGCATTTGCTGACAAAAGCCAACGTCATATCAGCCATCTTTGAACGCCGCTTTCCTACATTAAGCCAACAACCACCCCGCTAAAGTAGTGACTCAGCGCAAACAATTTCACGCGCTCTATTCGTTTTATCTCATCAAACATTACACATTCAGGAGATTCACATGGTTTCTTTACAAAAAATATTTATCGGCATGATGGTTGCAATCACCTTGCTAGCCACTGGCTGCGCGAGCACAGCACGTCAATCTAGCTTCGGCGAGACAGTTGATGACACCGTCATCACCACCAAAGTCAAAGCGCTTTATGTGGATGACGCAGCAGTGAATGCGCTCAACATAAATGTTGAAACATTCAAGGGTGTCGTGCAATTGAGCGGCTTTGCGAATAACCAGACTGAAATCAACCGTGCCGCCGAAATCGCTCGCGGCATTAGGGGCGTTTCATCGGTTAAAAATGACATTCGCCTCAAAACATCAGTTAAGTAATTCAACTAACAACTGGCAGATCACAAATGAACAAAAAGCCAATAAAAGCGGGCACTTCCAAGCAAAAATTGCCTAAAGTGCCCGCTAACAGTGGAGTTTTAACAAAAAATACGACACATGCGCTGCCAGCGTTGCTGACCGATAAATCATTACTGCGCAAGCTCGCACGTCAAGAAGTGGATGATGGCGCGGTGACACAGGACTATGCCTTGGATAAGGCGAAGATCGTTGATTTGCTCAACGAATCGCTTGCAACTGAGCTTGTCTGCGTGCTGCGCTATAAGCGAAATTATTACGTGGCAAGTGGCATTAAGGGCCGCTATGTCGCCGCAGAATTTGCACAACATGCGATTGAAGAGCTTGCTCATGCAGATCAACTAGCGGAACGCATCATGCAGCTCGGTGGTACGCCTGACTTTAATCCGGCGGGTTTAGCGGAACGTAGTCATGCAGAGTATTTTGCGGGCACTAATCTGAAAGACATGATTCGTGAAAATTTAGTGGCGGAACGTATTGCGATAGAAAGTTATCGCGCATTTATTCAGTACATCGGTAACGACGACCCGACAACACGCAGCATGCTTGAAACTATTTTAAAAATGGAAGAAGAGCACGCTGATGAATTGTCGGATTTGCTTAACGAGTAATTAACAACAATTATTAGGAGAATTATCATGTTGAGATGGGCAGCCACATTTTTTGTTATTGCAATCATTGCCGCGATATTAGGTTTTGGCGGCATCGCAGGCGGTGCAGTTGAGATCGCCAAAATGTTGTTTTATGTATTTATTGTTATTTTCCTCATTTCTCTTGTGATGGGTTTAATTGGCAAGAAGTGACGATTAAATTAAGTCGTTAATTTTAAATAACAGCTCGCGGACTTTAGTCATAGCGAGCTGTTGGTGTTTTATTGTTACCATCTTGCATACATATAAATAAGAGCCCATCATGGCAGACGACCAATCCTCAGCATTGACCCGAATTGAAATACTAAAGCAGCTATGGGGCGGCGTGCCATCATCGTTCATTGCGCCAGCGTTGTTGATATTTGCGATGACAATCAGCTTTATCTATGTCTCAGAAAATAACCACACCTCAATTAAGAGAAATATAGAAGAGCGCCGCATAGCGAGCGATCACATTGCGGTTGTTTACTCGCTCGAATTATTGCTCAGCAACGCGGAGACCGGCCAGCGTGGCTTTTTGCTAACTGGTAACGAGGACTATCTTGCCCCGCTCATCAAAGCCCGCGACGAGTTAGCAAATGTACAAAAACAAATGGATCTCACATTTGCAAATCGGCCTGATCGTAAACCGTTTGTCGAGAAACTGGCAAAACTGTCGTTCGATAAATTCATTGAAATGGAAATGACCGTCTTACTTGTTCAGCAAGGCAAACGAGACGAAGCGTTACAAATTGTGCTAAAAAACAATGGTCAAGAACAAATGAATGAATCGCGCAAGCAACTTGCGGCTATGGTCGACAAGATGGAAGATGAGCTTGAAATCGCTCGTAATCGCACTTTGTACGATTTGAAGCTTTCACGATTTGGCGCATTAACGACAGCGTTGTTTATTATTATTCTGTTGAGCTATGCGCTTTACTTATTTACGCGCGACTTAAAACAGCGCCAAGCGTTAATTGAAATACGTGCAAATGAAAATCGCCGATTGCAACTACTGGTTGATGAGCGAACGGCAGAATTAAGTGAGTTATCAACGCACTTACAGCAATCAACAGAAGAAGACCGCGCGGCATTGGCGCGCGACCTGCATGATGAACTCGGTGGAATTTTGACTGCCCTCGCGATGGACATCGAGTGGCTTAAAACGCACTCGAGCCACACGCCAGAAACGATAAATCGCCATGAACAGCTATTGATCCTCCTTAATGATGCGGTGTCGATCAAGCGTCGTGTGATTGAAAATCTACGACCATCGCTATTGGATAACCTAGGCTTAGCAGCCGCCCTAGAGTGGTATATCAGTGAGCAATGCAGCAAGGGCGGATTAACATGCACGCTAAATCTAGCCGAAGAGCTAGGCTATATCTCACCCATTGCCGCTATCGCCTTATTTCGTATTGTGCAAGAAGGCACTACCAACGCACTTCGCCATGCGAAAGCCAAAAAATTTATCGCAAACCTACATTTGGACGAAAAAAATATTCATTTAACCCTTGAAGACGATGGTGCAGGATTGCCGACAACGTTCAATCCTGCCAAGTTATCGCACGGACTCTCAGGGATGAGGCAGCGCGCCCGCTCACTAGGTGGCGAAGCATCTTGGCGATCATCGCCTACGGGCGGCACTACAATCGAGGTGGTGATTCCACGTGAGGTCGATCCAAGCTCCATCAGCGATGCTACGGATTAAACTGCGTCGCGACAACTTTGTCGTGGCTGCGGCGTTTATGTTGATTGTATTAACGTGCATTTATAGATTACAAAAAAGCCTGATTTAAGTCAGGCTTTTTAACGTCCACAAACATTTAGCGCTTAATAACGCGGTTCGCCTTTCTTGTTAACTCGGATAGTGCGTCCTGGAGGGGAGACCATTTGCACGCGATGTTCAACATTTCGGAAGTTATAGGTGACATCCCAATACTCGGTTTTTGCTTGCCCTGGCACGGTGTTACAGCGCTGTACGTCTTGCGTCGTATTGCCATTTTTATCGCGTCCGACGTTTGCGCCGACTGCACCGCCTGCCACAGCACCCGCAGCCGTTGCAATATCTTTACCGCGACCACCGCCGACTTGATGACCAAGTACACCGCCTAATATGCTGCCCAAAATAGCACCGCCAATGTTGGCGTCACCGCGCGAAGTATTAACTTGTTCACGCTCCACCCAGCAGCGCTGTTCTGATGGACCCGCAGCGCCTAATACAGCGCGTGTTGATGTGATATTGGCGTCATATAACTTTTCATTGCCTCGGCGACGATTGTCATAAACAGGAATCGGCTGCGGGGCATAGCGATCATCTTCATAGCGGTTATTTCTATTCACAATACGCACCGAGGAAATGCGATTGTTCATGCCCATTGAAGATAAAGATCCGTAACGACCCGGGCGCAAGATAGTGCATTGCCCCTGATAGTCAGCATCTTCACAAATTTCCACTCGATCATCCATCACCACAACTGATGAGGCGCGATCATTAAAGCCGTTACGTTGAAAATTAGTAACGCCACGCTCAGTCGTAAATGTGCGTCCACCAAAATTTTCGTTTTCATAAAAAATAACCGTTGCTGATGCGCTCATGGCGACAGACGATGCAAGTAAAACAGACACAATTGGTAAATATTTCTGATGACGATTCATTTCATGCTCCTAAAAATAAAAATGTAAAAAAATTAACGCGGTAACTCTGGTGTTCGTTGGATAGGCACACCTTTAACGTTGCCTCCCTCATCTTCCCAAGCGTGTACTGCTTCTTTATCCTGCGATTTGACTACACGGTATTCACGCTGCTTAAAGTTGCGATACAGATAGCGGCCAACAAGAAAAATGCTGGCAATAGTGATAACCAAACTAGCTTTATTTACGATATGGCGCATATCATCCTTATTAAAAAATTAGCAACTGACGTAGGCAAGAAGTGGCAACATCGATGCGACGGTCTTTTAAGCGCACCTTCTATACGCGCCTACTAAACGCGCCTAATATGGCAACACTCAATTTCTGTATGGCTTGTTTTCATTTTTTTCATCAAGTCATACGTTTAATTTCTATAAACCATTTCTCGCGCCAGTACGAATGCGTATCCTTATTGAAGCCTCAGAAACGAACTGTGCTCTGTTCAACAAAATTTATCTGTGCGCGCTCGAACCAAGCGCAGGCTATGCCGTTAATAGTTGAAACGCCCTCGCAGGTGCTTTTGTTCTTTTCATCTCGTCAACGCTTGCCATATCGGCTAATAGCTGCCGATCCAGCACAGCAATATGGCCACGCCTATAACGTATGACGCCAGCTTGCTGCAATTTAAATGCAGCCGCAGATACCGTTTCTCGCCGTACGCCTAGCAGCTGTCCGAGCATTTCATGCGTCATCTCGATTTCATTGTTATCGTGACGTTCCAAGCTTTGCTCTAAGCGTCTGCACAGACATTGCTGCAGCGAGCGATGGCGTGTAAAGCCTACTGTCTCCGCCATTTGCGCCATTAGCGCCTGTGTGTAGTGCAGCAGTAATCCCAACAGCGCACCACCACGGTTGAATTCTTCACGTGCAATGTGGCCGGGCAACTGAAATGCTTGCCCTGACGCCTGAACAATAGTTTGGTGCGGCGCGGTTTTTGCACCCATAAATAGCGATAAATCAACCACACCATCATTGCCCACCACCGCCGCTTCAGATGTTTCGCCTGCTTCACTGATATGTAGCAGCGAGACAATGGCGGTTATTGGAAAATAAACATAAGTCGGCGTGTCACCTAATTCGCACAGCACTTGCTGGCTCTGCAAGTACACAAGCTTTAAGTGAGGGCGTAGGCGGTTCAACTCATTAGCAGGAAGGGCCGCTAAAAATTCGTTAGCGTGGACGCTTGAAATATATGTGGGTGTTATGGACATCACGCTCTCGTCAAATATTGGCTTCAGAGAATCTATGATGCGCGCCAGCGCAAACTATTTTTGTCCGCACTAAGCGGTTTTAATCGTGGGTAATGTCCTACAAATCCTACAAACAATAATTATCGAAAGACAGTGAGCATTGTGTTGATTGATGCATCCGCGCGATGACTTCATAAACCAGCGCCTTCCCCAGCGCCTTCCACTATCACGGCAGCAATGGTGATCAACAAAAAATTTCTTTTGTACGTTTACGCACAGACTGCAACAACACAAATCGATAGCCTAGACACTTGGATTTGTTATACGCCTGTACAAAAATTAATGCGATGCAAACGATCCAACACTTTGTGCTGAACGAAATCACGGTCAGCGTGTACATCAATTTGGAGAATGTCGATATGAAAATGTTAAAACACACCGCAATTATTGCGGCCAGCATCATCACGCTACTCATCTCGGCATGTGCCTCGATGCCGCCGCCAACCGACCAGATTGCGCTCGCAAAGTCGGCAATTAGCAATGCAACCAGTGCTGGTGGAAATGAATTTGCTGCAGCCGAAATGAAAAGCGCACAAGACAAAATGGCGCTCGCTAATAGCGCCATGCTGACTAAAGATTACCGTGAAGCTAAGGCGTTTGCCGAACAAGCCCAAACGGATGCAAGACTCGCTGAAACCAAAGCTGAGGCAGCCAAAGCGCAAAAAGCCGCTGACGCCACCAAAGAAAACATTCGTGTGCTGCGCGAAGAGATCAACCGTAATACGACTAAATAGGAAATCAGATGAAAAATAATTACCAACCGAACCAACGCAACTATCTTGCCACCGCTGTTGTGGCCGCTATTTTTCTTGGAGCGTGTAGCACTGTGCCGCTTAATCCTACGCTTGAAACCGCGCGTAGCGACTACCAAATCGCTCAAGCAAATGCCCAAGTCACAACATTGGCAGCGAGCGAATTAAAGCAAGCTGGTGAATCCTTAGAGCGTGCTAACAATGCTTCTACACGTGGCGACAGCGCTGCTACGGTTGACAATCTAGCGTACCTAGCAAAGCAAGAAGTAGCCATTGCCGTAGCGACCGCAAAACGTAAAGCCGCTGAACTTGCGGTAACGAACGCTGCTGCTGAACGCGATAAGGTTCGCCTGGATGCGCGCACCAAAGAGGCTGATAACGCAACTCAGCGCGCGCTAACATCACAGCGTAGCGCGGAAGCATCACAACGTAATGCGGAAGTCTCGCAGCGTGGCGCCGAGGCAGCATTACAACAAGCAATGCTCGAAAAGCAGGCAGCCGCTAACGCGCTGCAAATTGCAGACACTGCGCGTCAGCAAACACTTGATGCAGAAAATCGTTCACGTCAGCTTGAAGCCATGTTGCAAGACATGGAAGCTAAAAAAACACCACGCGGTATGGTGATTACATTGGGTGATGTGTTGTTTGATACCAACCAGGCCAACTTAAAATCTGGCGGTATGCGTAACCTGCAAAAGTTAGCTGCATTCTTTGTAGAGTACCCAACGCGCAAAGTAATGATTGAAGGTTTCACCGATAGCACGGGCAGCCAAGCGACTAACCAAACATTATCTGAGCAACGTGCCACCACAGTCAGCACTTCGCTAATGAACTTGGGTGTAAGCGCCGAACGTGTTGCATCACGCGGCTACGGCGAAGCCTATCCAGTTGCTTCTAATGATAATGCAGCAGGTCGGCAGCTAAATCGGCGTGTTGAGATTGTCGTTTCCGACGACAAGGGCAACATTTTGCCGCGTTAACACTAAGGCTATGTGCATGGCAGAACAACGCTTTGCACATAGCGCAATACAAACCAAACTGTACGCAGCATTCGCATGTATAGCGTTACTCATTTTTATGACGCGTTTTATGACGCACTTTATGACATCAACGTACTAATATCCTCGAGCGCATCCACCCGCGAAGACACCGCTTTTAAGGCCGCCAACACGGGGGCAGCAACGATTAAGCCCCAGCCACCCCAAAGCCATCCAAACACCAAAAACCCCACAAATAATGCCGCACTGTTGATGCGCGCGGAGCGGCCTTGTATATAGCTGTTTAACGCAAAGCCGATGATAAATTGAATCGCTAGCCATGCCATCGTTAAATATATGGCTGGCCAAAAACTATTTAAGCCAACTAATCCGACTACAAAGCATAAGCCTATAAATAAAGCTGTACCGAGATAGGGAATTAAATGCAACAGTGCAGCAACAATGCCCCATAAAAATGCCCGCTCAATCCCGAAGCTCGCAAGTAATGCCCAAGTGGCAAGACCTAGCCCGATATTCGTCACCGCCGTGGCAGCTAGATAGTATTGAATCTGTGTGTTGATGTTATTTAGGATGGTGAGCGTAATTTTCTTGCGCGCCAGTGATTGACCAACAATTTGCAAGAGTTTTCTTCGATAGTCAGTGCCCGCACATAAGAGGAAAAAAGCCAGTAATGCAGCAACACTCACCGTGCTGATTACATTAACCACCGAGCTTAGTTGCTCCATTAGTGCGTTTTGCAAATTCGTGAGTACGCTGGCGGCTTGACCTGTCTTTTGCAACGGTGGTGTCGCATTCACGCTGGCTTTGCGCTCAAGCGGCACATCAATGGTGAGAGTGGCACTAGCACGCTCTAGCTCGCGTGCAGCTGCACGGATATCACCCAATACGCTGGGCGCACCCTCGCGCGTGACGCCTATAAATTCGCGAATCATGCGCGCCGCTTTAGGTAATTCGCTAATTACCGCCGTCGCGTCGTCGCGAAGATGAAACAAACCTAGCGCGATGCCACCAAAAATAGTAATCAGCAGAAATGCCGCCGACAACGGCCGTGGCAACGACACATACTGTTTTAACGCTTCCACAAACGGCCGCAGGCTATAGCTCATGATGATGCCAAGCAGAACCGGAATAATCACTGTTTCAGCAAAATCGAGCAGCCAAATTAATGCGGCAACAGCAATAATGCCGGTCGCGATATTACGCAGATGCCGAGGCGCAATGAAGCCTGGCGCTTCAACGCTAAGAACGCCAATCGGTGCGGATGGTGGTGCGATTGGAGGTGCGTCTGTGCTTTCGTTAGCGGCGTTATCCATCCGATTTGTTTGACCTTTAGTTGGTTCTATTTATGTTGGCGCTTTTTTGTAATCACAACACTTTTGGTGTCGTGACAGCTTTATTGACTTCTGCAATTGAATAAAGCAAACCAAGCAGTTTATTAAACTCGAGCGACTTATCGAGAAAATAATCAGCACCCAACGCGCTAGCGCTACTCTTGACGAAAGGTGATGGAAAGTTTGTCAGCACAATAATGATGGGTTTGGCGAGATGGGGGTTAAGTTGCAACGCCTTCATGACGCCTAATCCATTACCTTTAGCGAGCTGCATATCTAGGAGAATCACGTCAGGCTTTTTTTCTGTGCAGAGCAAAATCGCATCAGCCTCAGTTGCCGCTTCGCCAACCATCTCGGCATTACCAATCTCGCTCACTAGCGCTACCAAACGCTGGCTAATTGTTTTGGAATCTTCGATAATCGCGACTTTTAAAACCCCCACTTTTCATTCCTTAATATGTTTTCTGAAACAGAACAGACAGCTATTGAATTAAGCCGTTTTTTAGCGCGTAATAAGTTAGCTCGGAGTTCGATTGCAGCCCCATCTTCTCAAGCAATCGCGACCGATAGGTGCTGACTGTCTTAACACTAATAAATAAACTCTCCGCGATATCTGAAACCGTCTTACCTTCAGATAGCCGACAAAATATTTGAAACTCACGCTCGGATAATTGTTCGTGCAAGGGTTTGTCAGTGGGCGAATTTAAGCCTTCCGCCAATATCTCAGCGAGCTTCGGACTAATGTAGCGCCGGCCAATAGCAATGGTCTCAATCGCCTTAATAAGCTGCTCCGATGTACAAGTTTTACTTAAAAAGCCTGCCGCGCCCGCGCGAAGCATATTGACGCCGTATTGCTCCTCGGCAAAGCCGCTCAGCACCAATACTTTGGTATCAGGATAACGCTCTTTAATTTTGCGAAGTATGTCCACCCCCGAACCATCTGGAAGTGATAAATCGAGCAGCACAATATCAAACTGTTGCTGCCGTAGCACTTCAAATGCCTGCTTAGCCGAATTTGCTTCAGCAGTGACATTAAACCGTGAATGCGCAACCAAAATTTGTTTGAATCCCACCCGCACCACATCATGATCGTCCACAATCATGATGCGAAGCTCATTGGCGTTTGTAACGAGATGAGATACCACTGACATGGAAAATAAAGCTTTCAATAAATATAGTAATAAATACAAAAAGTGCGCAACCTATGATGCTCTTTTTAGAGCGCATCACCGATTGCGCGTTAAGTCACTCACACTTAAATCTTCAATACGCAAAGAGCTAGCTTTTGTTGTACTTGGCTTTAGCGTTATTTATACACGTTGATTTGGTATCACCCGCAAGCACATCGCATTTTTCAACCGCGACTTTATATTCAGCATTGACGCGATCATCCTTTGCATCCGTGACCGCATTTATTACCTTTTTAGTCACAGTTGCACTTGTTTTAGCTGTAGTGTGTGCCGACTTGGCCTCTTTGACACAAACATCTTTGTCGTTACCGGCTTTATCGTCACACTTTTCTTTTGACACATCATAAGCTGCATCAGCTTTTGCCATGCGCAACGCATGTTGATTTTTTTCTTTCGGGTTGTGGCTTACTTCAAGTTCAGCCTTGGCGACTTTTTCAACACCTTTTGCTTCAGCAAGACAAATGTCTTTAGGGTTCGCGCTCAAAATATTGCAGGCGGTTTTGGCTGACTTGTAGTTGTTGCTAATCGTATCGTTAGCTGCCTTATATTCAGGCTTGGTCATCGCAAATGAGGCGATGCTTGTTAATGCAAAAAGTGAAGCAACAATAGTGGAGATAATTTTTTTGCTCATGTTCAAATCCTTAAAATGATTGGTGATGCAATGCTTGACATGCCCATAAGTGGATGAAATGGGTTAATTCACTCCAGCCACATATGCCCAGCAGATTAAAGAATTACAATTTGTGCTGGCGCTTTTCGAATTCCGCAATTTGCTTTTCGGCTTCATCTTTGGTGATGCCATATGACTCTTGCAACTTACCTGCGAGCTTGTCACGTTGACCAGCAATTACGTCCAAATGATCATCGGTTAAATTACCCCATTGCTCTTTAATGCTGCCTTTTAGCTGTTTCCAGTTACCTTCAATAATGTCTTTATTCATTCTTAATCTCCTAAAATTAAATGATTGGTGTGAAGCGCGTAACAATTTGCGAACACAACCGAATATTAAATTTCACCCGCAATTAAAAATGTCAGGCCAAGCCTAAAGGACTGTCAGTGGCGGCCTACATATTGATTCTAAATTTGCTCCAGCTACAGTATGTCAGCCCAAAGAACCCAGAGATGTAGGCGTAATCTTACATATTGAGTGTACTGTGCTCACAGCTAGTAAAATATTAAGATGAAAAAAATTGTCATCGCTACCAACAATGCTGGCAAGCTGCGAGAGTTTGCTGCCATGCTGGCTCCTCTCGGTCTGGATGTCATCGCGCAGAGCGAATTTAATATTCCAGAGGCTGCCGAGCCGCATCAGACATTTATCGAGAACGCGCTGGCAAAAGCCCGCCATGCGTCGCGTTTAACGGGCTTACCGGCGTTCGCCGATGATTCTGGCATTTGCGCGGTAGCGCTCAACGGCGCACCTGGCGTGTATTCAGCACACTACGCTAATGCCGAAGGCGAACCAAAAAACGATCAGCGCAATAACGAAAAGCTAGTGCGTGAGCTTGCACCTTATGCCGACAAGCGCGCCTACTATTTCTGTGCACTCGTCTTTGTCTCGCACGTCGATGACCCGCGACCAATCATTGCAGAGGGCGAATGTTGGGGCGAAATTATTGCTGCACCACGCGGCTCAGGCGGTTTCGGTTATGACCCGTATTTTTATATGCCGAGCCTTGGCTGCACAGCGGCCGAGCTGACATCTGAGGTTAAAAATCATGTGAGTCATCGCGGCTTAGCGCTTCAGTCTTTATTTGACAAACTCAGCCAACAGAGGGCGTCTCCAGCTTAAATGTCATCAAATAACACACCAATAATAGGCTTTGGCGTCAAAGACAGCACGACCATGCTGGCCGCGCTGCCACCGCTATCGCTCTACATACACATTCCGTGGTGCATTAAAAAATGCCCGTATTGTGATTTCAATTCACACGAATCAAAAATTGCCATTGATGAAAAGCGCTACATTGAAGCCTTGATTGCCGACCTTGATGCCACGCTTCCCAAGGTGTGGGGGCGCCGCATTCACACGATATTTTTTGGCGGTGGCACGCCGAGTTTATTTTCAAGCGCGGGTATCAACGCCATACTCAATGCCGTGCGCGCGCGTTTGGTCATCGACCATGACGCTGAGATAACAATGGAAGCCAACCCGGGTACGTTTGAAAGTGAAAAATTCAAAGGCTACCGCGATGCTGGCGTGAATAGGCTATCTATTGGCATACAAAGCTTTAATGCTAAACATTTAACAGCACTTGGCCGCGTGCATAACGATGATGAAGCCAAACGCGCGATTGCGATTGCGCAAAAAAATTTCGACAACATCAATCTCGACATCATGTTTGCGCTGCCAAAACAAACGCTGGCAGAATCCACGGCGGATGTGGACACCGCATTGTCATTTGGTACTAACCACATCTCTATTTACCATTTGACGCTTGAGCCAAATACGCTCTTTCATCGCTTCCCGCCGCCACTACCGGATGATGATCTCGCGGCTGATATGCAAGAGATGATTCATGAAAAATTAGCATCAGTAAATTACATCAACTATGAAACGTCTGCCTACGCCAAACCAGGATGCGAATCAAAACACAATCTTAATTATTGGCGCTTTGGTGACTACATCGGCATTGGAGCAGGCGCACACGGCAAGATTTCCTATCCTGACAAAATCACCCGTGAGATGCGCTACAAACAGCCCACCATGTTTATGGATCTCGCTTTATCAAATGGCGCGATACAAGACAGTGTCACCGTCAGTACAAAAGAATTACCGTTCGAATTCATGATGAATGCGCTGCGGCTAACGGATGGTTTTCAAACCGCGCTATTTGTGGAACGTACTGGCCTGCCCATTAGTGCCATCGCGCGTGAATGCGACGCAGCTGAGGCAAAAGGCTTGTTGAAACGCGATCATTTGCATATCGCCCCGACAGCGCAGGGGCGATTATTTTTGAATGATTTGTTGGCGATGTTTCTGCGCGAGAAGTAGATAAGTTTCACGCCACACGCAACTCCAGCCGTTTACCAAGCACATGAAACGCTTCGACCAAGCCATCAATCTTAGTGGCATGGCGCAGATTGGTTAGCCGATTCACCGCTTGTGGCGTCGTACCGAGTAGTTTTGCAAGATCGGCGGGGCGTATGTTTTGCGTTAGCATTTCATTTAACAATAAAATTTTTGCTGACATGCTTGCTGGTAGCAGCACAGATTGTTGTCCGCGCTTAGGCAAACTGGGCATCGGCACTATACGGTTGTCATCGAAATAAAATTCAAACGCACTTTCAATCGCAGCCAATGCCTCAGATTGCACATCGCCATCGGCATGAATACTCGTTGCTGCCTCTGGAATATCTGGAAAAGTTACCAGCATCGCGCTATTAGTGTCTTTTTTAAGTTTGATCGGGTAAGCAAGCATGATGATTCCTCTAATTGATTCAGTAACTAAATATGACAAATTATTTTTGTCATCCCGAGTGTAGCCGAGGGATATGCTTTTCGCTTTTTCGTTGTACATGCTAGAAAGCATATCCCTCGGCTACGCTCGGGATGACAAATTTATATAGATGGACGCAATTTATGATGATGAAAGACTGTTTTGCACGTGTATTTTTCACTTAAATTTTTAACCCTGTTTAATTGCCGCCTCTATAGAAAACACTTATAAACCAAGGTCTTTTTTGATTTTTTGTACTAAACCAACGCCAATCTCTTTGGCACCATGATCGGGAAAAATAGTTTGTCTGCCATTCAGATACACTTTGTAATGACTGCCTTTTGCGGGCTTGAATATTGCGCCCTGCTTTGTTAGCCATTTTCTGAATTCAGAATATTTCATCAATTCATTATAAACAAATTTGTTTATAAACTACCGCTATTAAATAGTTAACCAATCGACACCATGCTCACCTCCGCCCAAACACTCAAACAAAACAGTAACAACCCGCACTGGGTTATCTTCGATTGCCGCCATGATTTGATTGATCTCAGCAAGGGTGAGCGGCTGTATCGAGAGGGACACATTACAGGCGCACATTTCGCACATCTTGATATTGACTTATCGGGTGAAAAAAATGGCCGCAACGGTCGGCATCCGCTACCTTCACCGGCGGCGTTTATAGCCTTTCTGGCACGGCATGGTGTCAGCGCACAATCGCATATCGTGGCTTACGACGATGTGGGCGGGCAATTTGCGGCTCGACTTTGGTGGATGTGCCGTTGGGTGGGCTTCGATAATGTATCGCTGCTCGATGGCGGCATTACAAAATGGTTAGCAGATGGCTATGCGCTCTCCACTGAAGTACCCGCACCAAAAACAGTCGCGCTGACGGGACACGCTAACCCGCTGATGTTAATCACTGCTGATGAATTATTATCGCGACTCAACACCACAACACTCGCACTCATTGACGCGCGCGCACCAGAGCGATTTATTGGTGATGTGGAACCGATGGATCCTGTCGCGGGGCATATCCCGGGCGCTAAAAATCATTTTTATAAAAATAATTTACAGCCTGATATGACCTTCAAACCACATGAACAATTACGCGCCGCTTTTGATACGCTCACCAATCATGCTGACGCCGTTCACTACTGTGGCTCTGGTGTAACCGCCTGTGCCAATGTGTACGCGATGACGCTAGCCGGTATCAACAACACTAAACTGTACTCCGGCTCATGGTCTGAATGGATAAGTGATGCGACAAGACCAGTGGTGACAAAATAATTAATGAGGAGCATTCACGTGCGTATTTATGTAAGAAAACTATTAGCGCTACTTGCGCTCTGTGGAGCAACAATAGCGCAAGCGCAATTTTTAACGCCCGCTGCAAATTTGGTGATTGAAGGTATCCCGCCAATTGAAACGGAACTGACTAAAAAAGTCGAGGCCTATACTGAATTTAGACCGTCCTCTATTGTGGCTTGGCATCCCACACGCAACGCGATGCTGATACGTACGCGCCCGACGGGTGGTAATAGCGCACAGCTACATTTGGTTGAAAAGCCTGGCGATAAACCAATGGTGATTACTGATTTTCCTGATGCAGTAGGTGGCGCGACGTTTCAGCCTAAAAAAGGCGAATACATTTTGTTTGAACGTGGTGCGGGCGGCAATGAGGTCTTTCGCATTTTTCGTATGGACTTAAATACGAAAGAAATCACCGCCGTCTCACCGGATAACGAACGCGCCACCTCACCCGCATGGAATCGTAAAGGCGACAAAATTGTATTCACCACCGCCACCATTGATCGCTTTAATCGCGGTGAAGGTGCGGCGCGCATGGCGCTAACAAAGCTCTACATTGCCGACCCGATGAAACCAAGTGAGGCCAAGGTGATTGCCACCTTTGAAGGCGGGCGCTGGTTTAATTTTCGTTTCTCGCCGAACGATAAAAAATTACTATTTACGGAATATATTTCGGCCAATGAGTCGCATATTTGGCAGATGGATATTGGCGCTAAGAAAAAAACGCGCATCACGCCAGCGCGTAAGGATGGCGACGTTGCAGTAGCATATGGCGCTCCACGCTACACCCGCGATGGCAAGGGTTTATTCGTTACCACTGACCGTAATAGTGAGTACCGCCGTTTGATTCATCTTGATTTGGCGACACGCAAAGAGACGGTACTCACAGGCCACTTAAATTTTGATGTGGATGATTTTGCTGTTTCTACTGTTGCAAAACGTATCGCGTTTTTGACCAACGAATCCGGCTCATCCGTTTTACGCTTTCTTGATTTAGACAGCAAAAAAGAACTACCACGGCCAGCACTACTGGCTGGCGAAATATCAGGCTTGCGCTGGCAGTCAAGCGGTGACGACGACCATGCCGCGTCAAATAAAAGCAACAGCAAAGAGTTAGCGTTTAATTTAACCTCCGCCAAATCACCCGGCGAGGTGTTTTCCTATGATGTTGGCTCGACAAAATTAGTCCGCTGGACCAATGGCGCGGCCATGGGATTAAACCCACAAGAGTTCGTTGACCCACAATTGGTGAAGTGGAAAAGTGCTGACGGGCTCGGCATTACAGGCTTCCTCTACCAACCAGATGCCACAAAATTTGCTGGCAAACGCCCCGTCATTATCAATATTCACGGCGGCCCCGAAGGCCAAGCGCGACCAGGCTTTATCGCGCGCAATAACTACATGGTCAATGAAATGGGTATCGCCATTCTTTACCCAAATGTGCGCGGCTCATCGGGCTTTGGCAAAACATTTCTAGCCGCCGATAACGGTTTCAAGCGAGAAGACTCCGTCAAGGATATTGGCGCGCTATTTGATTGGATTGCCACACAACCCGACCTAGACGCGAGCCGCGTACTGGTGATGGGCGGCAGCTACGGTGGCTACATGACGCTCGCCGTTGCCACCAATTATCCAGACAAAATTGCGGGCGGTATTTCGTCAGTAGGCATCTCAAATTTTGTGACATTTTTGACCAACACCGAAAGCTATCGTCGCGATCTGCGACGTACGGAATACGGAGACGAGCGCGATCCTAAAATGCGCGCCTTCTTCGACAAAATATCGCCGCTCAACAATGCGGAAAAAATGAAAAAGCCGATGATGATCGTACAAGGCAAAAACGACCCACGCGTGCCGTATACCGAATCAATACAAATCGTAGAACAACTCAAAAAACAGGGCACACCCGTCTGGTTTTTAATGGCGAATGATGAAGGTCATGGGTTTGCAAAGAAAAGTAATCAAGATTTTTTGTTTTATGCGCAGATTAAGTTTATTGAGAAGACGCTGTTGCAGTAGTTTTTTCAGAATTGATTGATGAATTAAAAGGGCGCTTCGGTTAACCGAAGCGCCCTTTTAAATTAACGATAAGCAGCTTACTTCACACCAGCCGCCACTTTTTGTGAATCATCACCAATGTGTTGCGCAAAGAATTTTTCAACGCGCGTGAAAAAATCAACACGGTTTTCCATTTTGTTAAAGCCGTGGCCCTCACCTTTATAAATGACTAATTCATTTTTAACACCCGCCTTATTCATTGCATCACGCATTGATGTGCCGTGGCGTAACGGCACACGCACGTCTAGCTCTCCCATCACCAACAATACCGGCGCTTTGATTTTGTCAGCATGATTCACAGGTGAATTTTTCATCAGCATCTCAAGCTCAGTTTTCAAATTGCCAATGGTTCGGTCATAAAATAGATTCATGTTGTAACGCGAATTGTTGCTGTCACTTGTTGTTTCTGTCTGCAACATCACTAGGTCTGAAACAGCAATCCAAGGTACGCCGCACTTAAACAAGTCTGGTTCTTTCACCAAACCTTGCAACGTTGCATAGCCGCCATAACTGCCGCCATAAAGACATACGCGATTCTTATCAACAATACCTTCTTTAATTAAATGTAGGACGCCATCAGTAATGTCGTCTTGCATTGTTTGTCCCCATTGCTTGTACCCCAGAGACAAATGTTTACGACCAAAGCCAGTTGACGCACGCGGCTCAGGCTCTAAGACGACATAGCCACGGTTCGCATAAAAAGGGGCTTCAGAATATCCACCCCATGGACTTTCGTTGTATGTCCGTGCATTAGGGCCGCCGTGAATATTAACAATCAGCGGTAAATTTTTGCCGGTTGACCCTTTAGGTATCGTCACCCATGCCGGAATGTTAAGCCCGTCGCGTGCTGCATATGGCATATATTTACGTGGTGAGATGTGTTCTGGCTTAATCCATGCGCGCTGCTGCGGCATTGGCTCTAACGCCTTTACAGCCGTATCAAATAAATAATTCATCCCTGGATCAGTGGATGAAAAAGTGCTGACAAGCAAGCGCTTCATGTCGCTTTGCGGATTGAAGCTTATAAAGTTACGCGTATCTTTTAACGACGCATCCAATTGTTTTTGAAGTGTGTCGAGATCAGCATCAAGCCACTTCACACCAAAAACATCAGCATTGAAGCGATAACCCATCAGTTTCTTTTGCGCACGATTCCATATCAAGCCGCCGCGAATATCAACTAACGGGTGCTCAAACAAGATCTCGCCCACTGTTTTAGTCGCAATATCGTAGCGATACAACGCGTATTTGTCGCGGCCTTTATTACTTGCCACAATCAAAGACTTTCCATCTGGCATAAAAGCGACAACATCCATTGAGTCTTTTGCATCATCGGGTTGATTAGTCCACAGCTTCTCCCATTTGGCCGACGTCATAGGGCGATACCAAATGATTGTGTCAGTAGAGTCAGGATCTACGCTTTCAGCAATTAGCGGCTGACCATTCCAGTCCAGTACCCAACCTTGTGTTTCGCCAGGATTATCAAAGGTGAGTAGTTCAGATTTACCCGTATTCGTGTTGAAACGATATACATCCGCGATGACTCGATTGCGCAATCTCATCGTGACGAGCATTTCGCCTTTAGTGTCGTCCAAAATAGTTTGCAGCGGCGATAATCCGCGAAATTCTGTCAAATTACGAATGCTTGAGCCATCAACATTAACCGCATAAGTACCGCGATAGCGAGCCTCACCCGAAGCATCTCGACCGTCACCAACACGCAAAAAAATGCGCTCATTGTTGATCCAACTAAAGTCAAGAACATCATTGTCAGTGAAGTTGGTAATGGTGATGCGGGTGCGTTTAACCAAATCAATCACGACTAAATTGTCTCTGTCTTTGATTGGCACCAAAGCAGCTAGTCGATCACCTTTTGGCGAAATAGACATTGCAGCAAATTCCGGACGACGTAGGAAAGTTTCCGTCGGAATAATCGGCGGAACGCTAGTCGCAACAATAGCCTCTGGCTTAGCCTGCGCGTTAGCTACTGACGGCGCTAAGAACGCTGCACTAAACCACAAGCACGCCGCAAATTTAAATGACGTAGAAATATTTTTCATCGAAAAACCCTAGATTGATTAGAAATCAGCATTCAGCGATTTGATACGTTGTTATCAAAATGAAACCAACGTAACCAAACTGTAACGCAGGGCAAAAGTCTAGGCGGCTTCGCCTTGATTCGCAAGTAGTTTTCTCAGCTTAACGGAGGATATTTTTGGTACTGTGTAATTTAGCAACACAGCTCAACAGCAACGATAAGAGTCGTTTATTGGCGGGTGTTTTGAAGCAAGTATGCGCCAAACTGCCCGTCATTATTAGACTTTCTAAATTTCGCTATCGACTTTCTTTTTGGCGCCCAGTTTCGATTCGGTGCCATTCATGAGCTTGGCAATATTGTCTTTATGCCGCCAAATGAGCAGCACGCACATTACCGCTACGGCTGGCACATAGGCTGTGAAGCCGAACATAAAAAACGTATAAAACGGTGCGAATAGCGCCGCCGCGAGAGCCGCCGCTGAGGAGTAGCGAAAAAATACCGCGATGATGAACCAAGTCGCCAGCGTGGCCGCACCTAGCCACCAATGAATAGCAAATAAAATACCGGCAGCCGTTGCCACGCCTTTGCCACCCAGAAAATTAAAAAAAACTGGAAATAAATGCCCTAAAAATACCGCCAATGCGACAGCGGCTAAGGCGAATGAATCTAATCCCAGCGAAGGCGCTAAATACTGCGCGAGCCATAGCGCAAAAAAACCTTTGCCAGCGTCTCCCAATAAGGTCAATAACGCGGCAAGTTTTTTGCCCGTGCGTAAAACATTGGTCGCACCGGGGTTGCCTGAGCCATAAGAATGCGGGTCGGGCAAGCCCATGACTTTGCTGACAATCACGGCAAAGGAGAGGGAGCCAATCAAGTAGGCGGCAATAATGGCAACGATGTTGGCAAATTCGGTATTCATGACTACTACTTTACAATAGCGCACCCGATTTGGTTTATTTGCGCCGATAGTGTTTTCAGTTGCTTTTCGGTTTTTCCAAACTGAAATTGTCTGGCTCCGCCAGCAATTTCAACTAACTAAAGCGGGCAAAAGTAGGTTTTTTTAAGAAACCCCGACTTTTGCCTGAACAACCCTATGGACACAATTTTCATCCACGATTTTCAAGCGGAAGCTTGGATTGGCGTTTACGAATGGGAACAGCAGCGCCCACAAACCTTGGTGCTCGATATTGATATTGGGCTTGATACCCATCAAGCAGGCGCCAGTGATTCAATTCGTGACACGATTGATTACGGCAAGGTGGTCGAGCGCGTTCGTGCGGATTTGAAAGACGCAAAATTCAAGCTATTAGAGGCGTTGGCCGAACATATTGCGGATGTTTTATTTAATGACTTTAATGCTGACACAGTAAAAATCAGCGTGGCGAAAATCGGCCACATGCGTGGCGTGAAGAAAGTCGGCGTGATGATTAAGCGCTCAAAACATGCGACGAATAACGCGCCACCGGGGTTTGCAGATTCGTTCGTGGGTTAAGATTTTATTAACCGCCGATGCACGCCGATGTACGCCGATAAAACCTTACCTATCGCCGTCTTAAATAACAAAACGTAGGTCGCCTCAATAGCAGAAAATGTTTTTGACTTTATCGGCGTGTATCGGCGTTCATCGGCGTTCATCGGCGGTTAAAAATTCTTGCCTTACCCACGCGGGTGATGTTTGGTATGAATCGCTTTTAATCGCTCACTTGCCACGTGTGTGTAAATCTGCGTGGTGGTGATGTCGCGGTGGCCTAGCAACAGCTGCACAACGCGTAAATCAGCGCCGTGATTTATTAAATGCGTGGCAAAAGCATGACGCACGACGTGTGGCGAAATAGGCTGACGAATGTCGGCGATAAGGGCGTAGCGTTTAATGATGTTCCAAAACATTTGCCGCGACATAGCGCTGCCGTGATTCGCGACAAATAAATCACTGGAAATTCTGCCCTGCAAAATCTGCGCCCTTGCCTCGTGTAAATATCGTGTCAGCCACTCGGCAGCGATTTGGCCGATGGGTACAAGCCGCTCTTTACTGCCTTTACCAGCGACGCGAATCACATTGTCGTTCAGCCTTAAATTTGTTAGCGGCACGCTCACAAGCTCGGTGACGCGTAGCCCTGCTGCGTAAAGTGTTTCCAACATCGCACGATCACGTATGCCTAACGGCGTCTCGATATTTGGTGCATCAAGCAATGCCTCAACATCGGCTTCTGTTAATGACTTTGGTAGGCCGCGTTGTAACTTGGGCGAATCAAGAGTGGCAGTTGGATCAACGGCTAATAATTTTTCGCGTAGCGCATATTGGTAAAAACGCTTGAGCGTGGACGTTAGCCTTGCCGTAGTACGTGCGCTGGCGTTATCAATGGTGATGCGGTGCGCAAAATAGCCTTGTAAGTCGGTTGAATCTAGCGTGACTAGCGTGGGGCCTTTCGTATGTGTGAGCCACGTATCCAGCTGCACTAAATCGCGCCGATAACTTTCAATGGTATTTTTGGATAGCCCATCGGACAAAAATAAATAATCTGAAAATTGGTCTATCAGCAAATCGTAATTTTTATTCGCACCCATCAGCGTTAGATGAGTGAAGTTTGCGTCAATGCGTTTTCGTGTGTAAGTAGCCAACGTTTAATGGCGAGCGGATTTTCTGGTGCATTGGGGTCACGTGTACCCATGAAGCCGCCAATGCCACTCGCCGCCACAATGCGGTGACAAGGCACGACAATCGGTACAGGATTTTTGCCGCACGCCGTGCCGACCGCGCGCGCATTAGAGCCAATCAACTCAGCAATCTCGCCGTAGGTACGTGTTTGCCCGGCAGGTATCTCGCGCATTGCCTGCCAGACATCGAGCTGATGCTTGCTGCCAGACAGACGCACGGGCAAATCAAAAATGTAATTGGCGTTATCCAAATAGGCTAACAACTGTACGCAGGCTAAATAAGCGAGCGTATTTTTTTTAGGCGGGAGCGCAATTTTTGACTGCGGCAGCAGTGAAATATGCGTCACCGCCTTATCATCAGCGCAAATGCCAACCGCACCGAACGGTGCGATGAAAATCGCATCGAAATGGTGCGGCATCATAAAATAAATTTCATCGCCGTAATGACTAAGGCCGCTAAAAATAACGTCTCCGCTACGATCAACACTACGGGTCGCCAGCCGAGTACGACTAATTCTTTTAATTGTGTTTTCATGCCAATCGCTGCAATGGCGATAACAAGAAAAAAGCGCGACGCATCATTGACTATTGTTAGCAGTTCCTTCGGTAGCGCAACCAAACTATTGAGCACCACAAAAATACCAAATGCCACCGCAAACCACGGTAACAGCGGCGGTTTAGCACCGCCACCTGATTGCGTTTGATGTTGACGACGAAATAGTATCGACAGCACTAAGATCACAGGCAGAAGCATCGCTACCCTGAGTAGTTTGACAATCGTTGCCGTGTCGCCTGCCTCATTGGATACCGAATAACCCGCACCAATGACCTGCGCCACATCATGAATTGTCGCGCCTAAAAAAATTCCCGCTTCGCGATCCGTAAAGCCTAGCGCATGTGAAATCAGCGGATAAATAACCATCGCAACGGTGGATAACGCGGTGACGCCAATGACCGTAAAGGTGGTGTCGCGATCACTCATGGGGTGCTTAGGCAAAATGGCGGCGACGGCGAGTGCGGCAGAGGCGCCACAAATTGCCACCGATCCACCGCTCAAAAAACCTAATTGCCGCTCTTGTGGCGTAACGTAAATAAAACGGCTCAATAAGACGCCAAAGGCAATGGTGGCGATGACCGCGCATACAACTAACAGCGTCACGTTCACACCAAGACCCGCGATTTCACTAAACGTTATACGTAAACCCAATAGCGCCACACCAATGCGCAACAACGTTGAGGATGTCCACTTCACACCTTCAACCGTGCGGCCTTCTTGACCAAGAAAATTAAGCGCCATGCCGAGCAAGAGCGCAAATAACATAGCGGAAGCGCGATAGTGTTCGGCTAAAAATAAAGCGGCAATGGCGATGATAACGGCGGCAATCAGCCCCGGCCAAATACGTTGAATTGAAGCGTATGTCATGCTGATTTGATTTTTTTCATACGCACGAGCTTGCCCAAGCGGCGCACGGCGCCAACATTAAAACACTAGCAATGGCGGCAATCTTCAGACATATATGCTTGAAAATAGCCGCCATTGCTAGTGTTTTAACGTTTATATTCATTAAGGATAATTGTGGAAGATAACATTTCATAATCAGAAATCACATTATCGCGGATTTGTTGTGAAGACATTCGTACATACGCACCTATAATATTTTATGACTATTGCCCTACTCCTCATCCCAGATTTTTTATTAATATTGTTCGGCTTTTTGCTTAATCGCATCACCAATTGGGGGCGCGATTTTTGGTCGGGCTTAGAAAAGCTGATTTATTACGTACTGTTTCCGGCACTACTTTTTAATTCCATCGCGAGTCAGAAATTTGATTTTTTCGCGGCTGCTCCCGCCGTGAAAACAGCCCTCATCACCATTGCGGTTGGCATGTTGGTGGCCTTCGCTGCGAAATGGTTGATTAAGGCTGACACCAAAACATACGCCTCCACTTTTCAGATCGCGTTTCGGTTTAATGCCTATATAGGGCTCGCGATTGCGGGAAGACTGCATGGCGAAGCTGGCATAGCTGCGATGGGCATTATGATCGGTGTGGCGGTGCCACTTTGCAATTTGGCTGCCGTATGGATGCTCGCGCGCGACACCAAACTCAATATCGCTAACGAGTTAGTAAAGAATCCGTTGATCCTTGGCACTGTCAGCGGCGTTGCCTACTCGCTATCTGGTTTGCCAATACCAGAAGTCGTGCAAATGCTTATTTCGCGTATGGGTGCGGCGGCGTTGGCCTGCGGCCTATTATCAGTTGGCGCCGCATTAACATTTAATAATGCCGTTGTGAATGCGCCACTTATTGGCTACAACACCGCCGTTAAATTACTCATCATGCCAATGACAGCGATAGCGCTTGCGCGATATTTTTCGCTCCATATCGAGTCGCGCGTCTTCTACGACATCGTGATTTTATTTAGCGCGTTACCAACCGCGGCTTCCGCTTACATACTCGCAGTACGTATGGGTGGCAATGGTGTTATCGTCGCACAATCAATCACTGTGAGTACATTACTGGGAATGCTTTCAATACCACTTTGGCTCACGGTGGCACACATGATTTAGCAAACGACTTAAGGGGAAAATAATGAAGCTTGATGATGAACGTGAAAGCAGCAATGTTGAAGACAGGCGTGGTGGCGGTGGCGGTGGCAAAGCTGGATTAGGTATCGGCACCATCATCATCGCGCTGATTGCGAGCTACTTTTTAGGCATTGATCCGCGCACACTATTAGGCGTGGCAGAGACGGTGCAAGGTAGCGGACAAAGTCAAACGCAGCAGCAAGCAAGACCCGTTGACCCCGCGAACGACTCAGAGCGCGCGATGGTGAGTGAAATGAAGAAAATCCTCGCCAAGACCGAAGATACATGGAGCGCGCTTTTTGCTGGCGGTGGTGACAAAAGCGGCCAATACCAATCACCCAAGCTCGTCTTATTTCGCGGCCAAACCGCGACCGCGTGCGGCACGGGACAATCCGCGATGGGGCCGTTTTATTGTCCTGGCGATCAGAAGGTGTATTTAGATTTACAGTTTTTTGAAGATATGTCACGCCGCTTCAAGGCAGGCGGCGACTTTGCGCGCGCGTATGTGATCGCCCACGAGATCGGTCACCATGTGCAACACTTAATCGGCGTCACCCAGAAAACAGACGCCATGCGCGGCAAAATGAGCGAAAAGGATTACAACAAAGTTTCTGTGCGCGTAGAGTTGCAAGCGGATTGTTTTGCAGGCGTGTGGGCGCATCACGCCAATCGTAAAAAACCATTCATTGAGGCTGGCGATGTTGAAGAAGCTTTAACCGCCGCCAGCGCCATCGGCGACGATGCACTACAACGCGCCGCACGTGGTGCAGTCGTGCCAGATTCATTCACCCACGGTACATCAGTGCAGCGCGTGCGTTGGTTTAAGGCAGGTTTTGAGACGGGCAGCATGAAGGCTTGCGATACTTTTGCGGTGCAGGTGGTGTAGGTTGAATCGGCCTACACGGGCTTAGCACAATGCTCTTTGTACAGACTACATTTCGCGCTTTAGTCGGCTTGGCTGGTAAAGACTACTAACCTTCACTATCAATTCCCTCATTGCCTACTTTAGCAAGCGTCAAAGACAGCATACCAAACATCTTTTTGCATTACAATGTAATACGATAAATGTTAGGAATAGCAAATATGGCGGCAAATCAGCTTGTACAGGCGCGCATTGACGGCGCAATCAAAGATGAAGCGGCAGCAGTATTGGCCGCCATGGGGCTTACTGTGTCCGACGCCGTGCGGCTGATGTTGACCAAGGTTGCACATGAGCGTGCATTACCATTTGACCCGCTGATTCCCAACGACACGACTATCGCCGCCATGCGTGAAGCGCGTGCAGGCGGGCTTAAGCGCTTTGATAGCGTGGACGCGCTAATGTCAAATTTGCATAAGAAAGATTGAGCTTACGGGGCAATTTAAGCGCGACTACAAGCGGGAGGCAAAAGGGCAGCACCGCGCTGCACTAGATGCAGTTTTAAAGCCTGTTTACAAAACCTCGCTGATGATCATCCGCTTGAAGTGCGATATTGTGATCATGCGCTTACGGGCGAGTGGAGTGACTACCGAGATTGCCATATCAGGCCAGATCTTGTGCTTATTTACCAAAAGCCAGACACTGAAACACTGAGGCTAGTGCGGCTAGGCTCGCACAGCGAACTTGGATTGTGAGCGAAAAGCAAACTCGCCTATTGGTGGACGTTTTGAAGAAAAAATGGCTAGCAATGTCCGTGGATAAAGGAGTTTATTCAATTCTACGCCGACCCATTTGATCCTCGCCCAAGCAAATAGCCGTGTACGGCCATTGTGTCGAGCCACAGCGGCGACATGGCTAAACCTGTATGTGCGCGATAGCTGCTCCAAGGCCATTTGCCTGGGTCGCGCACCATGCGAGCGCGCACGGGATTAAGGTCGACGTAACGGCACACTTCCAGCAGATAGGCATGCTCATCAACCAAGATGCCTTTGAATCTGCCTTGAAATAAATGCCCGACTTTCATGTGCCGCCGATTGTAGGCTTGGGTATAGACGCCATTGATGTGCTGCATGAGCTTCGATAAGTTAGCGAGTCGCGTGTGGATGACAAGGTGGTAATGGTTATCCATCAAGCAGTAGGCAAGTGCCGCTGCATCAAACCGTGTGAGCGCTTGACCAAGTGCGGTTAGAAATAAATGACGATCAACATCATCCTCAAAAATGGCTTCGCGACGATCACCTCGTGAGGTCACGTGATAAATCGCACCGGGGAATTCTATTCTGAGTGGTCTGGCCATTTGTGAATGTTGACATACGCGCTAGAAATAGGCAAGAGTCAAGGCCTGACCCTTTGCTTTTGACCCTTTGCTTTTAGGGGTACGTTATCAATTTGGATGCGTGGGCGGCGGGGCATTTAAAGATGCTATCACAGAATAATCGACGCTGACCCCTTAGATTGGGTGATGCTGGAGACACAAAGTCGCCGATTGGTGGGCAGTTTGGGGCAGGAATGGCTCAAGTGGGGCTTGGGGGGTGGGGTTAAGTTAATACGTCTTCGTTTTTCATTCCGCATAACCCAATGGATACCAAATTCCTCGCACAAGCAAATTTCCCATATTCGGTAACACGTGCTTCTTATCGATTGCAGTAATGTCAACGGGAGTGATGATGCGATTTATTTTTGGCTTATGGTTTGTGTTTGAAAAAACGTATTTACAGACTAAATTGATAGCGTCACTCTGATCTAGAGCACTCACCCCACAACCAATTTTTGTTCCAGCTGGCAGTTTATCAGCAGGAAAATCAGGATCAAATTCGATCCAATATGTAGTTAACTTCATTAAAGTTACCCTCCTGGTGGTTTTGAAACGTGTGTTGGTTTTGCTCCTGGCGTAAATCGAATCACAGATCCCTGAAACGGATTTCCAAAGCCAGAAAGTAAACCGTGACTTGGGTCAAGGCTTGGCAATCGTGAGCTTAGCCCTGAATACGCTGATTGGCTCGAAGGGGAAACAATATAGTCAATATCACTACCCGGACGTCGCGCACCTCGAGCTGCAGATCCAATTACTTCCAACGGCCTTCCAGCTTGGTCAACGACCGATTGTATTTGCCGAACCTCCAAAAAAGTCAGATCGCCTAGCCCGGTTACCAAAGACCTAATTAGTAACTTTACAGCACCAACTGCGCCAGCCACTTCAATTTCAGGCGTAGAAAGCTGCAACGCCTGACTCTTTGGCACATCAGCCCATTCCTTTTTCGCAGAATCTTGCGCGGCTAAGCATGCATTTGTTGGGCCTGCATTGCATACGCGGTCAGCTTGCATGGAGAGTCTAGTGGCGTTCCATACATCATTAAACAAATAAGCAAACGCCGCCGTAAACCCGCCATTACTAAAGCTGCCACCCGACAACTTAGAGGCTGTTCCACCAACAATAACTCTCGCAAAGAAGCGTTCAGGCGATATATCAGCTCCCGGTAATAGCGGCCCTGCTGCCGCCGCAAAACCCGACCCCGCTGCCCCGCTCCCGCAGCTTCCTCCCATCACACTACTTTGTGCACAGCCAACAGCGGCATGACCGATCGTTTGCATGATGTGTGCATTTGACCCAAATGATTTATCAACCCCCGCAGTGTGCATCCCCGAGACCTCTCCTACCCCGTAGAACATCGCAGCCGATGCAGCACCAGCCACCGCACTTTCGATGTTACCACCGGCTATTCCACCTGCAGCAAAGCCAGCTATCATGGTTTGCACAATGGCGTGTTCGCCTATCGCGCCTAGTGGTCCCAGCGGGCCAAGTAAGAATCCCACGCCAATGGCCATCACTTGCCTAAACTGTTGGGGGCTGATGACGCCTGTGG
The DNA here is from genome assembly GCA_031414695.1 of Burkholderiales bacterium. GTDB lineage: Bacteria > Pseudomonadota > Gammaproteobacteria > Burkholderiales > Usitatibacteraceae > UKL13-2. Next base: position 132,805 of record JANNWG010000035.1, on the reverse strand, counting down.
CACGGGCAACACCTGCACCCACCATGGCGGCGACAACATACTGCCAGAAATGCCCACTGGGGTCGGTCAGACTCAACGGATTATTCATCACATAGCTGTACCGATTGTAGTTCTGCAGCATGTATGGCGCTTGGATAAACGGGTCGGCACTGAGCATCCGACCCGTGTAAGGATCATATAGCCGCCCATTCATGTGGATCAAGCCGATGTCGTCTATATGTTCGTGGTTGGTGTAGCCACGATCGGTCTTGCTGCTCAAGCTGCCGGGGTTGTTGTTGGCAGCAGCGTTATCTGTGCCATTAGGGTTGCGACGTTTGCCCCAGGCGTCGTAGCCTAAGTATTCTGTACCGGCCTCATCACTCACAGCTACGGTCGAGCCTAGGTGGTCGCGGTGAAACGATTTGTCACTTCGGGTTTGGTTGGGGTTGCCGCCGCCGGGGGCGTCGATGACGATCTGGCCTATTGCGCCTTCGGGACTTACAATCGTATGTTTATAGCGATAGCGATACGGCTCGGCAACCGTACCAGCACCGAGTCGGTCTTCTTCAAATAGTGCTGACGATCCCGCTAGTAGGTAGGTGGTGAGGTTGATGTGATTGGCACTGCTGCTGCCTGCGGGGACGTTGGGACGACGCTCCCAAGTGCGGCTGCGATTGCCGTCGTAGCCGTATTGGATGGTGGTTGAGCCTTGGGTGATTTGGCTAGGTAGGCTGAAGGCGTTGGGGGTAATAGTGCGTGTCTGTCCGCCATTAACCGTGCCCCCCGTAATTTGGGTCACGTCTCCTGCGAGGTTGTAGCTGTAGCCTACCGTTGTCGCGCCGCTGACACTTTGTAGTCGATGGGTATTAGGATAGTAGGTGAGTGTGCCTGTGTCGGTACGCGTTTTGAGGTTACCGAAACTGTCATAGCTGTATACGCGTGAGGTCGCGCCATTTTGTGCGATGAGTCGGTTCAAGCCATCATATGTAAAAGTCTCTTGAGTTAAGTTGGTACCAGTTGCACTGTCGGCTCGACTGGTGAGGTTGCCTATGGCATCAAATCCAAAGCTGGCATTTTGGATGGTGCCACTATTGCCTGTGCCGCCCGTTCCGTTTGTGAAGATGGTAGCGATGCGGCCTTGGTTATCAAAGGTGCGGGTGCTGGTGAAGATGCCGCCGCCGTATTGCATTTGGTGTAGCTGGCCGTCGTTGTGCCGTGTCAGGGCTTGCCAGTGGGCTTTGTTGTTGTTGGCGGGTTCGGTGATGCTTTCTAGATAACCAACAGCATTGTAATTGTGTTGCAGGGTGAGCCCAGTGATGGGGTAGGCAATGCGCTTCACGCGCGATTGGTTGTCGTAACTGACACTATGGTGGTAGTTTTTACCGGTTAAGGTAATTTGCTGGCTGGTCGTCGTTGGGCGGCCTAGTGAATCATAGGCATAGCTGGTGTTGGCTTCGCTGGATTCGATTCGACATAACTTACCGCGACTGATAGCACCACATGTCGCGCCATTGGCACTGCCGTCCAGGCTGTCGTAAAACCAGGTGGTGTTGGGCTGTGTGCGGGTGAGGATGCGGCCTAGGTTGTCATAGGTGGAGCTGGTGATGCGCCCTGCTGCGTCAGTTTGTGTCAGTAGCTCACCTGCACTGTTGTAGCTGTATGTTGTGGTGCCAGTATCGGGGTCAGTTAGGGATAGCTTTTGCCCACGGACGTTGTAGGTGATGGTGGTGTCGGCAATACTGGAGCGCAAAGGGTCAGGCCTTGACTCTTGCCTATTTCTAGTACAACACTAGGGGTCGGAGTCGAATTATTTTTCATTTTATTTGGTCGATCAAGCTATGAAATAGGAATGATGCTTGCACCACCAAACACGGGATTTAGAATCATAGCATCCACCCCATCCCCCTGACTACACGCCCAACGGTCGTGAAGGAGAATATTTGTGTTGTGTCTTTAATCATCATATTTTCGCTTTAGCTAATGCATTCTCAATTACATCACATCAACATTTATAGTCTTTTAGCAAAAGTGGCTTTCAAAAAATAATACTCGATGGTCACTAACCCCTCTGCTCGCAAGGCACTCACTTTTTCTCCTCCTCAGCCGCAGCAGGCTCTGGCTCTTTATGAATTTCCAACGACGAAGCTTTTTCTGTTGTTGGCTCACCGCGCGGGCTTTTTAGTTTGATGTTTAGGCGTAGCTCATTGGCAGAGTCGGCGTTGCGAATTGCTTCCTCATACGCGATATGACCATCGCTGTACAAATCAAACAATGCCCAATCAAAGGTACGCATACCGAGTTCACGCGATTTGGCCATCAAGGCTTTTAGGTCTTGGAAGTCACCCTTAAAAATACGCTCTGCCACGGTTGGTGTATTGAGCAAAATCTCGATGGCGGCTTTGCGACCTTTGCCATCGATTGTTCGCACTAGTCGCTGCGAAACAATCGCGCGTAGGTTGGCAGATAAATCCATGAGCAATTGATTGCGTCGCTCTTCCGGAAAAAAATTGATGATGCGATCAATGGTTTGGTTCGCGCTATTGGCGTGTAGTGTGCCTAGGCACAGGTGACCTGTTTCGGCAAATGCAATCGCGTGCTCCATGGTTTCAGGATCACGAATTTCACCAATCAAAATCACGTCCGGCGCTTGTCGCAACGTGTTTTTTAATGCGTGATGCCATGAATGCGTATCGACGCCGACTTCACGATGGGTAATTAATGACATCTTTGATTGATGCACATATTCCACTGGGTCTTCTACTGTGATGATGTGCCCAGCGGAGGTGCGATTGCGCTGATCAATCATCGCGGCTAGCGTGGTAGATTTGCCCGAGCCTGTGCCGCCGACGACCAGCACCAGCCCACGCTTATTCATGATGACGTCCTTCAAAATCACCGGCAGGCCGAGCTTCTCAAAATTTGGAATTTCCGCCGCGATAGTGCGAATGACCATGCCGACATTGCGTTGCTGAATAAATACATTCACCCGAAATCGCGATAGCCCTGGAATAGAGATGGCGAAATTGCATTCCATTTCTTTGGCGAATTCCGCGCGTTGCTCTTCATTCATGAGCGCATGCGCGAGCACTTTGGTGACATCGCCTGTCAGCTTTTGCGCGGCCAGTGGCTGCATGCTGCCATGCGCTTTCATGCTTGGCGGAAAATCGTTTGCGATAAATAAATCTGATCCGCCCTGCTGGCTCATTCCTGCCAAGAGTTTGTGCATATAGGCACGCGCTTGTTCTTCGCTCAAGACTGACATTACGTTTTCCTTGTATTTTTTGGAATAGCTAGAGAGGGCGCTTTACCCATCAGACCGATTAATCAGTCTGATGAATTAAATGATTCTCGCATTACAGCGCGCAACGCACCATACCTGAATCAAGTGGCAGAGGCCGTACTTTACACACAACAAAATGACAGTAATGCGACAACACATGACCTTCTTAAACACGAAAAAAAACCGCAGCCAACGCTGCGGTTTTTTTGTGTCGGCATTACTGCAAGCGATTTACGCTTTTGCCTTAGCTTCTTTAGCAGCTTCCTTGTTTGCTTCTTTAGTCTGCGTCGAAACGTAATCCAATTTTTCCTTAATACGTGCCGACTTGCCTGAACGGTCGCGTAGATAGTAGAGCTTGGCGCGGCGCACATCGCCGCGACGCTTCACTTCAATGGAAGCAATGGTTGGCGCATAAGATTGGAATGTACGCTCGACACCTTCGCCGGATGAAATTTTACGCACGATGAATGAAGAATTTAGACCACGATTGCGTTTAGCAATGACGACACCTTCGTAGGCCTGCACGCGTTTGCGCTCGCCTTCGATGACGTTTACGTTCACGATGACGGTATCACCTGGGGCGAATTCGGGAATGGTGCGGCCTAAGCGCGCGATTTCCTCGGCTTCGAGTTGTTGAATAATATTCATATTTGTTTCCTTCTTTATTTCATTTATCAATGGAGGTAATGATCTACCGTCCTCTATCACACAGCGCAACGTTGTTTATTGCAAGTTATTTATAAAACCCCACGTTGATGTGCGCCTGCTTTTTACGACTGCTACTTCTTACAATTTACTTTTTAGTTGCGGCCTTAATGTCTTCAAGCCAGCGTAATTCTTCTGACGATAGTAACGCTACGTCTAATAATTCTGGTCTGCGCTGCCACGTTCGTTCAATCACTAACCTTCTACGCCACGCCGCAATATCGCGATGGTTACCACTCAGTAACGCTGACGGCACGGCAATGTCGTTCCACACCTCTGGTCGCGTGTAATGCGGGTGATCCAATAAGCCATCACGCGATGGCGAATATGAATCCTCAACCGCCGATGCACCGTCATTTAATACGCCAGGCAGTAACCGCACCATCGCATCTATGACTACCATTGCCGCTAACTCGCCACCGGATAAAACAAAATCACCGATAGAAATTTCTTCATCAACCTCACCTGCAATCACGCGCTCGTCAATGCCTTCATAACGACCGCATAAAAATACTAATCCTGTCTCACTTGAAAGTCGCCTAACGTCGGCATCTTTCAGCGGTTTTGCCTGCGGTGATAAATAAACCACTTTTGGCGATACCGCAAACTCTTGTTGCCTTGCCTTCGCCGCCAGTATGGCAGCCGCGATTGGCTCGGCTTTCATCACCATTCCCGGGCCGCCACCAAATGGGCGATCGTCTATGGTTTTGTGCTTATCTTCAACAAAATCGCGTGGGTTCCAACAATGCAATTCCCATACTTTTTCGTCTAAAGCCCGACGCGTAACACCGCTATCGGCTATCGCATCAAACATTTCTGGAAATAATGTGACAACGTCATAGCGTTTCATCACCTTGTTTGCCTATTCGTCCTGCCAGTTTTTATCCCAACTGACCGTGATGATTTTTTTATCACGATCCACATGTCGCAAATACTGTTCAATGAAGGGGATTAACGTCTCAGCAGTGGCCGACTTCACCACCAACACATCATTTGCACCCGTTTCCATCAATGTTTCAACGCGGCCAAGATGTTCACCCACTTCGTTGACGACTTCTGCGCCAATTAAATCTATCCAGTAGTACTCACCATCTGCTTCTTTGTCTAGCCAATCGCGCGGTACGGCAATGTCGCGTTTGCTAAATCGTTCCGCTTGGGTACGATCTTCACAGCCTTTTAGCTTTACAACTACGGCTTTGTTATTCACTGCAAAATCTTCAACCTGCACCGCCTGCCAACCCTGTGGAGACGATAAATACCAAGTCTTAAATTCTGCCAAGCTATCCGCATACTCAGTAAACGTTTGCAGCTTCAACCAGCCCTTAATGCCGAATGGCGCGGCTACCCGCGCCATAATGACGGCATTAACGTCAGTTAATGTGACTGGTGCTGGCTTGTTTGGCAACTACGTGACAACTAAAAAATTACTTAGCAACAGCGTTAGCTACACCATTAGCGGCAAGTGCAGTTTTTTTGCTTTGCTTTACCAATTTCATGACTGCGTCAGAAGCTTGCGCGCCTTGACCTTGCCAAAACACTAAACGATCCATCGCAATACGAAAGCCCTCTGTGGACTCTGGTGCGACTGGATTATAAAAACCTAAACGCTCGATGAAGCGACCATCACGGCGGCAGCGTGAATCGGCAACAACAACGTGGTAAAAAGGGCGATTCTTAGAACCACCGCGTGCCATGCGAATAACAACCATGCTAACTCCTGAAGATAAAGAAAATTATCCGATTGAGAACCGGAAACAAACCCGTTGTGAACAGGCAACTTTTGATGCGCTTCACTTATTCAGCGAAGACAAGAATTATAACAAAAACAAGGGCTTGGGTGCAAGTTTATTGTATTGGTTGACTTGGAGTCTGCCGAACTCATGGGACTGCACACTCAGCAACAATACCCCCATCCCAGCCTTCCCCCTTTTTGGGGGAAGGAGCCGTTCCGTCGTTGTTGATATTTATGCGCTTACTCCTAACAGCTTCGAACGTAGAAGCATCACCAAGCAACGCGCACAATCAAACTCCTTCCCCCGGCAACGGGGGAAGGCTGGGATGGGGGTGATCTTTGTTCGAAGATATGACCGTGTAAACATCAGCCATTTGCGTAAGCAATCACAACGCCTCAATTTTTTATATTTTTGTAATGTATCGTCTTCTAGCCCGCACATTACTTGCGGCTCACTATCGAAGGCTTATCTGCTGCACTACGCTAAGTAGTGCCACATCTTGATGAAGCCGCCCTATTAGTTGTATTCCAAGAGGCAAGCCTTTACCAACTCGGCTCACCGGCAAACTGATTGCAGGCAACCCAAGCCCAGACGCCAGTCGATTAAAGTGCGGATCACCCGTAGTGGCAAAGCCCAGCGGCGCTTCACTTGGGACGGCTGGGAGTAGCCATGCGTCGTCTTGGTGTCCTATTTGAACTGCAAGCTTAATGGCGCTATCTCTATCGACTAAGGCTTGTTGGTACGTGGCATCGTCAATCGCTGCACCTTTGTCTAATGCTACTGCAAGCGCGTCTGATAGCGCTGTACGGTGAGTAGTTCGGTATTGGTGATAGGCGCGCGCAGCTTCTACATCTTGAATCATTTTTTGCGTCTTGGGCATCTCAGCGAGTAGCGCGGGTAATGTTAGATAGCGAACTTGGTGTCCGTTTTCGATGAGACGTTTTTTACAAATCTGCATTGCCTCGCGCATTGTCGGGCTGGCGAGGTTATCCCAATTGGTGATGATGGCGAGCTTCAGCGGTCTATTAATTGCGACTAAGTCGATTGGTTTTTTAGTCATCGCCGAAAGCCACGCCGCGCAATGTTCAACGTTTCGGGCGAACACACCCACCGTATCGAGCGTAGACGATTGAATCAGTACGCCATCAGTTGGCACTAAACCAAAACTCGGTTTGAAACCGATAACACCACAATAGGCAGCGGGTCGTATGATGGAGCCTGCTGTTTGCGTGCCGATGGCAATATCAACATGCCCTGCAGCCACAGCAGCAGCGGAGCCGGACGAGGAGCCGCCAGGCGTGTGGGCTAAATTTAACGGGTTGCGTGTCTCACTTGGGACGAATGAGGCTAATTCGGTGGTGATAGTTTTACCGATGATGACAGCGCCTGCTTGCCGCATTAAGGCGACACAAGCAGCGTCGGCCGTGGCGGGCGGCGCATCATCAAAAATTGGCGAGCCCATTCGGGTCGGCAAACCGGCAACATCAATAATATCTTTGACGCCAACAGTGAGGTTTTTAAGCGGTTGAAAATTATTATCAAACTCGCCTACTGGCGGGCAGTTTGCGGCATTTATGCTTAAAAATGCCCGCCATGCCTTGATTTCTGTATCCGCGGCTTTAATCCTTGCTATCGTACTTTCAAGATCAACCGCATTCACCTTTTTCACCACTAACGCATACCCGGCATCATGCCCTTCATGCCGCGCATCATTTTGGCCATGCCGCCACCTTTCATCATTTTCATCATCTTTTGCATTTGCTCAAATTGAGTGAGCATTTTGTTTACCTCTTGCACGCTCACGCCTGCACCTGCGGCGATGCGACGTTTGCGCGAGGCTTTGAGTAGCTCGGGTTTGCGGCGCTCCAATGGCGTCATGGAATTAATCATGCCTTCGGTGCGGCGCAATTGTTTTTCTTGCAGGTCGGGCGCTTGATTCGCGGCTTGGCTTAATTGTGCAGGCAGTTTATCCATGAGAGCGGACATGCCGCCCATTTTTCGCATTTGGGTTAGCTGCATTTTGAAATCATCAAAATCAAAATTTTTGCCTTTCTTAAATTTCTCCGCAAGCTTTTGCGCGGCATCGGTATCGACTGATTGCTGTGCTGCCTCAACGAGTGAGAGCACATCGCCCATACCTAATATGCGCGAGGCCATGCGCTCCGGATAAAACGCTTCTAAGCCATCCATTTTTTCGGATACACCGACGAGCTTAATCGGCTTACCCGTAATGTGTCTCACCGAGAGCGCCACACCGCCGCGCGAGTCACCATCTAGCTTGGTCAGCACCACACCGGTGAGTGGCAGCGCCTCACTAAATGCTTTGGCGACATTAACCGCATCTTGGCCTTGCATCGCATCTACGGTGAAGAGTGTTTCTATCGGCGACATGGCGGCATGCACGGCTTTAATCTCAGCCATCATCGCATCATCAATAGCGAGTCGGCCGGCGGTGTCCACAATCAAGACATCATGAAAATGTGTTTTCGCCCATTGCTTTGCGGCATTGGCTATATCCACTGGCTTTTGGGTTACATCACTTGCAAAAAAATCCACGCCAACTTGTGCGGCAAGTGTTTCCAGCTGCTTAATCGCGGCGGGCCGATACACGTCAACGCTGACGACCAATACTTTTTTCTTGAACCGTTCTTTGAGTAGCTTGGCTAATTTACCCGTGCTGGTGGTTTTACCGGCACCTTGTAAACCTGCCATTAAGATAATCGCCGGTGGCGTGGTGGCGAGATTAACGGGCAGTTTGTTGAAGTCAGGCAACTGATTGGCTTGCGCCGCTTCGCCGCCCATCAGCGCGATTAGCTCTTGATGGACGATGCCAATAAATGCTTGGCCGGGCGACAAGCTTTGCAGCACTTCCGCGCCGAGCGCTTTTTCTTTCACACGGCTGATGAACTCTTTTACTACGCTCAAGCCGACATCGGCTTCGAGTAACGCCATGCGCACGTCACGTAGCGCGTCGGTGACGTTCTCTTCGGTTAAGCGCGCTTGACCGCGTAGTTGTTTAACGATGCCGTTAAGGCGATTGGTGAGTGTATCGAACATAGGATAGGCTTAAACGTAAATACAAATTTGACAGCTTGGCGTTCGCGCGGCGGGCAGATAGCGAGTAGAGGTAAACTACAGCTATTCCAATACGCTAAAAATAACGAACGAGAATTGTGTGATTGATCTAAATTTTATCACTGTCATCATTTATCTCACCGCTTCTGCTGGTGCGTGGGTGGCAGCGCGACGAGCGAATAAGCAAACCGTTAGCCAAAATGGCGGTCATGCGGTAGCCAATGATGCCGATGGTTGGCCAAAAATGATGCTCTGGCTCGGCGTTGCCGTACATGCGATAGCAATTGCATGGGCGCTGTTTGGCGAAACCGAGCCTGGCATTAACATCGGCTTTTCACATGCGATTTCACTTATTGTCTGGCTGACCTTGGTGAGCTACATTGTGGTGGGTAGCGATACGCGCTTAACGCGGCTTGCTACGCTGTATTTAGCGCCAATTGGCGCGTTAGCTGCTTCACTGGTGGTGTGGTTACCCGCAAATCGGTTTGTCGATTACGGCGGCATTGATATCGCCTTTGGCGCGCATGTGGTGGTGGGTGTGCTGGCATATGCGTTGTACACGGTTGCCGCACTGCATGCGCTATTGATGTTATTTTTACAAAAACAATTATTAGCCGGCGTGATTGATCGCCCGCACGATAGCCTGCCGCCCTTGCTGCGGATCGAAAAGCTGATGTTTCAATTACTCTGGATTGCGTTTGCGTTGCTTACCGTTACACTGCTATCTGGCATGTTTTTCTCCGAAATATTATTTGGAAAGCCTTACCAAATTAACCATAAGACGGTGTTTTCGATCCTATCGTGGCTCGTCTTTGGCGGTTTATTGGCGGGGCATGTATTTGCGGGCTGGCGCGGTAAGCTGGCGGCACGCTGGACGTTAATTGGCTTTGTCATGTTGCTCTTGTCATATGCAGGCAGTAAATTCGTGCTGGAAGTGATTTTGAAACGCGTATGAAATTTAAAATTAGACCGCCAATAACGGCGGCACTCTCCAAGCATTATTGCCCCAAACTGCCCGTCAAATAACGACTTTATAATGACTGACGACTTTCCGATTTCGTGGCTGTTTGGCGCGCTAGCGACGCTACTTATTTGCTCTGGCTTTTTTTCGATGTCTGAAACTTGCATGATGTCGCTCAATCGCTATCGGCTGCGACACATGGTGAAACAAGGCTCACGTGGCGCGCGCTACGCGCAATCGCTGCTCGATAAAACCGAAGAAATGCTGTCGTTTATCTTAGCCGGTAATACAATATTTAACGCCGCCACCACCATTTTGGTGACCCAAATTTGCCTCCAACTATTTGGCGAAGGCGAATATGTATTGGCGATTGCCACTACGGCGGCGTCACTGTGTATTCTGATCTTTGCAGAAATTTTGCCAAAGGTTTTAGGCGCACGCTTTTCAGAGCGCTTGGCACTACTTGCAAGCTTTGTGCTCTATCCGCTGATTAATTTCTTTTTGATTCGCTGGGCGATGTGGTTTATCAATGCGCTCGTGCGCGGCATCTTAAAACTATTTCGCGTCAAGCCCGTGGCTGAAGGCGCACAGTCGCTCTCGATGGAGGAGATGCGCACGCTCGTACTTGAGGGCGGGCAATTTATCCCGAAGAAACACCACAACATCATGGTTAATTTATTTGACCTTGAAAACATGACCGTGGACGACACCATGACGCCGCGCGCCTTAATTGAAGGCGTGGATATTGACGACAAGATTGAAACCATTCGCGCCGCACTTGCCTCAAGCCACCACACCCGCGTGATTGTGTACGAAGATGATTTATCAAACGTCATTGGTTTGGTGCATGTGCGTAAGGTATTGAGCGCCTCAGAAAAAGAACCGCTCTCAAAAGATACGCTGCGCGAAATCATGCGCGAACCGTATTACATTCCTGTCGGCACACCGCTACTGCAACAACTCACGCATTTTCAAGAGCAGCAACGTCGCATGGCACTCGTGGTCGATGAATATGGAGAGATACAGGGCTTGGTCACGCTGCAAGATATTTTGGAAGAAATCGTCGGTGAATTTACCAGCCAATCACCGATGAATGCAGGCATGTTTCGCAAAGAAACGGACGGTAGCATCATTGTAGAAGGCACCTGCCCATTACGCGTACTAAATCGTAAACTCGGTTATAACTTTCCGCTCGATGGCCCGAAAACAATGAATGGCTTATTGCTTGAGCAGCTTGAAGATATTCCTGAGCCAGGCACAGCCGTCAAGATTGGCGACTACCCAATCGAGATATTGCAGACTGAGGATCGGAAGGTGAAGGTGGTGCGATTAACGAAGCTGGCCGCGTAGCCCACATAGCATTAGTTCGCTGGCAGTATGCCAATATCCGCATTGTCACCTTCTCCACCACGTTTGCCATCAACGCCTAACGAATACAGCGCAAACGGCTGACCATTAGCGCCCGGTATGGCGTATTGATACGGGTTTTTCCACGGGTCAACGGGCAAATCACCATCCAAATACGGGCCGCGCCAGCGTGCTGCGATTGCAGGATCACTTGGCTTTGTGGATAGCGCCGCCAAGCCTTCTTGCTGTGTTGGATAGCGGCCAACATCAAGCCTAAATGTTTCTACCGCGCTGCGTAACATTTTGGCTTGTGTGGCGGCGAGCTTTGGTGCTTCACGGTCAAGCGTCCCGAGCAAACGTGGCCCAAGCAAGCCAGCGATGGCGGCAATGATCGCCAGCACGACAAGCATCTCCATTAGGGTAAAGCCGCGCATAGTAGATTGTCGTGAGAACATTATTTAGCCTTGGTATTGATGGCAAGTTGCAACAGCATTTCCCAATCAGCTGGGGGAATACGCGCGATAGGCTCCGAGCCGCCTTTACCATCAGGCTGATAGACAACAATCTCAGCTTCTTGAATGCCGCTCATGATGCGCTCTTCATTTCGCGCACTGCCATGTGTATGTGAAACCATCACAATATTTTTGCCTCTAGGTGGCATGGTCGCCAGCAGCGCGAAACGCAGTGAATTGATATCCGTACCCGCATTTTGTCCGATCACATGATTCAAATCTTGCGTCATTTTAACGGTGCCAACATCCATCAACTTTGCTGTTTCTTGTACGCGACAAAATTGGCTCGCCTTGACTTCTGCAATTGGCAACTTTAAATCACGTATTGCCGTGCCAACCTTTTTGGCCTGCTCACGACCCATCTCAGAAATATTGCGTTGAAGCATGCAGTTTTCCCACCACATCGGCACTTTGAGCAAATCTTGATCCGCGCCGACGTTTGATTGCGCGTGGCGCATGTAAAGGTTGTAGCCGCCTTTGCGTAGTGCGGTGATCAATGCCTGGCCTTTAATTTCGCGCGCTGGATCAATCATCGGCGGCTGTGGGGCAACTGGGGGTTGCACCACCTGCGGTGCTTGTACAATTTGTGCACTCGCCTGCGGCACCGTGGATTGAATCACCACTTGCTGATTTTCGTAGACGGGTTGATTGCCAATATACTGCCACTGACTCGGCGACAATGCCGCCACAAAATGAAAGCGGCCATTACCTTCTGGCTTAAAAATTAAAGTGTGACCTTCCTGTACGAGTGACAGTAGTGGATGAATGATTGTCGGTGGCAACAAATGGCCGACCAGAAGGCGATTTTGTCCCACCGGCGGGACGGTAGACAGTAACGTAGAGATGCCACCAGCCAAATCAGCCAAGTTGCGTTTTTGTGAATTAAACGCCGTAATGTCATTAAGCGCGGCATTACGCTTCGGTGAGGATAAGCCTAAAAAAATTGCCGTCTCATAGGCGCGACAAAATTCACTTGTCTGCACATCGCTTACAACAATACGCTGCTTGGATAAAGCTAGACCTACTGCTTGCGCGTTTGGCAATACCGCCGCACTAGTACGCTGCGTCGTGGCGCAGTTTTTCCACCATTCGCCTGTACTACGCGTATCTGTGGTTCCTGCTTGCACAGCGCCGTGACGCATGTAAATCACGTAGCCACCACGGCGAAGCTCACGGACTAAACCATCGTATAGAGCGTAGGGCTCGTCGATGACGGTTAGTGCTGAAGTTGATGGGGCCTTTGAATTTATCGGTTCAACTGCATTTGTTAGCGTCGAACAAATCAAGGCTTGAACAATACAAAAAAGCAACATAGACAGCTTAATGGACGGAAGATATTGCATGTGTCGTTCCCTTATAACTAATTTTTTGCTGCGGACAATTTCAATGACTATAAAAATTGATTGGTCTTGAACATAGACCCCAATCGCTCGTACTAACTTTAGGCTTTTACTAAAACGTAAATATTGCCTAAAACATCTTTACCCGCATCAGTTCGCAACACAACTTCGGATACGCTTTCTAAATCTAGTCCCGCTAACTTAGCAATGCGCATTATGTAGTCCGAACGATGCGCGTAACGTCCTGTCGTTCTGAGTAAATATTCTTGTGCTGGCTCAATATTTGTTGGTCCATTAAGCGACTCTGTTGAAAATGCAAATTTTCCGTGTGCTACGAGAGCGCTTTCAATATGCTTAAAGATTGATTGTAAATCACCTACATATACAAACACATCAGCCGCAATAATAAGGTTGAATTGTGACGGCTCGGTCTCTTCAAGGTAGCGTTCAATACTCGCTTCATGGAGCAATGCATAGCCTCGGCCATTCGCCTTCTGTAACATTTTGCTGGAGAGATCTACCCCTACAAGTTGGTTAGTGTGTTGAGCTATATGTAGGCCCATCAGCCCGGTGCCGCAGCCTAAATCTAGGACTGCGTTGAGGTTGGAAGCTTTATTAAGCCAATTGGATAGAGCAGCATAAATTTTTTCAGGCGTTTTGTATTGTAGAGCCGTCACAAGACTTTCATCGAACGTTGAGGCATATTGATCAAACAAATCGCGAACAATTAAAGTTGGCACCTTATCAGCTTGTTCAGCGCCATTGGATGGCAGATTTCCAACCGAGTAAGTGCGGCACATAAATTGGATTTGCGGATTCTGCGGATCAATGGCTAATGCTTTTTCAAAGCAGGCCGCTGCCTCTTCTGTTTCACCCATGCCACCCTTAATTCGACCCAAGTGAAACCAAGATTCGGCATAGCCAGCATCGATAGTTAGCGCCCGCTGCAATTTTTCTATTGCTTGTGAATGGTGCCCCGACTTTTCATCGTAACAAGCATCCACTGTTAATGCATTGATACTGTTTGGATCGGCCAGTAATGCTCGCTTTAATAGCGCCTCTGCTAATGCTAATTTATTTTCAATCACATAAATATTGGCAAGGCCTGCTAGCGCGTCAACAAAATTTGCTTTGCGTGAAATTGCGGCTTCATAGGCGCGTACCGCAGCTTGGTAATTGCCTTTTTGATAGAGCATTGTTGCAAGATTAAAGTGCGGGTTTTCGGCGGTTGGTGCAAGCCTTATTGCCTCACGACATTGTTTTTCTGCACCTTCAATATCGCCTAAAAAATGCAGCGCAGCACTGAGCGCGATTCGATATACAGGATTTGACTTTTGAATTTGACAAGCTGCGCGCAATGGCTCAACAGCAGCTTCATATTCAACAAGTTCGATTAATATTCGTCCGCGCAAATAGGCGGCCTGCGCGGCTGCCTCAGACGATAAATTAGCGTTGTTGACGCGGTCAATCATTGCAAGCGCTTCAATTGTCGCGCCGCGTTCAAGCAACTTACCCGCCTCATTAATTGCATTCACGCTAGCGGTGCTGGATAAAGTTGGTCGCATTTTTTTATTTTGACAACAGTTGTGCCCATTGCGCGACGGTAATGGTCGCAACAGGGTGCGCTCTGCCATTAATATTGGGGGAAAACACAATAATTTCACCGGGTAAGCTATTGCGAATGGTCAACTCCAGCGGCATGATGCCATCAATGTGTGGATGCGATACCAGCAAGGTATTAGTCCCTTTTTTAGGTAAGGCAGTTAGCAACTGCGCGCGTAGAAATGCTCGATCAGCCAACATGGGCTGTCCGGCACTAAGATTTAATGTTTTCTCAACACTAAACTTCTTAAAACCCATCAAGGTAGCAGTATCTTTTGCTCGGCAAAAATCTGATGTGTAAACGTTCCCGATCGGTATTCGCAAGGCTCGTATTGCACTGCCAACGGATTCGGCATCTTTTTTTCCACGTTCCGTTAAGTTAGCTTGGAGTACACAATGCTGCTGCCAATTTTTAATTACGTCCAAGTTCGTATCCACGCCTAGCGTTGCTAGCGTGTGGTGCATATAGAGAATATATCCACCCTTTTTGAGGGCATCAACTAGCTTATCACTAGTAATGTTGATGCGTTGGTCTATGTATTGCTGGCTCAAACTAGAACTAACGACACTTTCCTCAACAGCGCCTACAATTGGAGACGCCGGCTTTAGTCGTTGACTTTGCAATAGACGCTCTTGAAACGCCGTAGCATCACGAAGTCGTTCAGCCTCGTCGGCGCGCGCCATGGTCTCCCATTGATTAGGTTTTATCCTTGTTAAAAATTCGACTGTATCGTCTTTATGTCTTTTAAAAAGGGCCGCCTCACCCTCTGCTAGTCCTGCCAAAATAGGATCTGCTAAATAGTTGCTTGGGTATTCATGCCCAATGAATATCGTGCTCGTATCCATTGCAGGCGTTGATAAGAATAACGTTGTTAACCCACTGGCGACTTGTGTGGCATTTAGCCCTGTAGCGGAAAGCACATCCACCGTATTAAGCGCGGCATGCGACTTTGGCAAGCCGATGCCAATGGCAGAGCCCGCATCTAAGGCGCGACAAAATTCGCTAGTTCGCACTTCTGAAATAGGCACTCGCATGCGCTTGATAGCGTTGCCTATACTTGCCATTACATTAAGGCTTTGTGGTGTTAGGCTGCGCGTACTACCGCATTGCAGCCACCAGTTACTGGTAGCTTTAGCGTCTTCGCCTACAGTAGCAGGGTGACGAATAAAAATAGCCACGCCACCTTTCCTAAGCTCGGACAAAATATTGGATGACCAACTAAATGGTTCCGCCGCTATCCGGTTAGGACTTAAATCTAAATTAGTTTGGGTAAACACACTTGGCTTTACCGCGAGTGGACCCACTGGCTCTTTTGGCAGTAAATCCCTTATTTTTTGGGCGGCTACGTTAAAACTAGTCGTGCATAAAAAAAATACGCTAAATAAAAAAATGATTGCTTTGTTAATCATGATTGCAATATTAGTGTTTAGGTTAAAACGAAAAAAACTTAAATACTTGCGCTCGCAAAATGCCAACTGAAATAATATTTTTCAATGGTACCAACGCAAAACGAAAACTAGGCTGTAAATAAAACAGGGGGCCGAAGCCCCCTGTTTTTTTGATACTGCACAAATGATTAGTTTGTACCTGGACGCTTCATACCTGTGTTAGCTACTGCACCAGTCGCGGTGTTGGTCAATACATAAGCACCTTGTACTGAAGTAGACGGTGCATTACAAGAGAATATTGCAGCTGCACGTGGTGATACCGATGCGGCTGACAAAATTTCTGTTGCTGTTGCTACCGCTACACCGTTCGCTGGTACGCTGATGACAGTAGTAGCACCTGCTGTCAAGGTATTACCAGTTTCACCAATCAAACGAACTGAACAGGTAAACGGGACAGCACTTGTATTGGTTACAAAGAAACGGCTAACGTAGCCCGTTGAAATGCTGAACCATGGTGACTGCAATTCGGTACCGTCACGTGTAATACGACCGATGGTCTTGGTACCGTAATTCAATGCGCGATAAAGAGCAGTTGGAACAACGTTGTATGACGCAACATAGTCTGATGCTGGGATTGCAGTTGTACCATTTGCGTAGAAACACACGTTACGCTGTTGGGTAGCTGTTGTAGTGTCACCAGCACCTGCTTGCGTCATGATTGCATTAGCTTCGATTGGGTTAGAGCCTGAAGCTGGCGTACCGCTTGTTGCGAAAGATGCGGAAGTTGCGGTAACCGCTGTCGCACCACCTGCTGTTGCAGGATCAGCCGGGCAAACACCACCAAGCGCGCTTAGGCGAACGTTTGTCGCTGCTGCACCAGTTGCTGTGAAATCACCAGCCACAGACAACGTCGTGCCAGTTGCTGTTTGGTCAAACACAATACCAGCAGCAGTACCAAGAGCAACTGCTGTATTTGTTTGATCCAAAATCGAACCGCCAAGTGCTGGCGTGTTAGACGTATCTAACGCCAAGTTAACCGCGCCAACTGATTGACGTGATAAGCCTGATGTGAAACGCAAGAACGCCGCGCCTGAAGATGAAACGCTATCTGTACGTGCTAGGTTATTGATACGGAATGCAGGTGCAACGTTGAAAATTGTCGCCGCATTACGATACAAAACGTTTGTAGCAACTTCAGGTGCATTTTGCGCGGTAGCAGCAGTTTCATACAAACGGTAGGTGGCAACTACTGGGCCATCAAAGTTTTGGATGCTGTAGTTACCAACAGCGTTGAATGTAAATACTGTGTTTGCTGGTGTTAGTGCTGTAGGTGTAAGCTGAACAATTACGAAGCTAGCATTCGTGCCACCAAAAGCCACGGTTGTATCCACACCGGCCATAACAACAACTGCATTAAGTGCTGTAGGCAAAGCGACAAATCTAGCATTGGTCAAATCAACACGCATAAAGCGAACTGCGCCTAGCGTGGTGAAACCAAAACCAACCTGTGACTTAAAGCTATTTGCAGCAGCTTGAACCACTGTCAGTGGACCACGGATTTCTTGTGCGTAACGAGCGGCTGGTACTGCGCCGGCCGGTGCATCCATATCAACTTGTGCTTGAGCAGCAGAAGCGAATACAGTTGCGATTGCAGCAGCTAGAAGGGTAACTTTATTTTTTGAAACGTTCATACGATCTCCTTGAAGGATTGTTAGTACTAACTAAAATTTTACATAACGGTTTAGCGAGGCAGTTCGTTCTTTTTATAATCGCGCCGGCGCGATGGTATTACCTTCAAAGAATCGTAGCTACCTTGCTGACATCGTGAGTTTAATACGACGACGCTGTAATGGTAAAGAAAAATCCATCAATTTGCAAATCCGCGCGTGTTTCTCGTAGTTTTGCAATGCTTGTGTTGCAATATTACAACAATCCACAACAGTTAAGAAGTTACTGTAACTGTAAGACGTGGCACTGTCGTTACATACTGACTCGACGACATGTGCGAGAATATTTTGATTTGACGATTGTTGCAAGTGTTTTTTCACACATTGCCCATAAGCGGTTAAATTATTTTGGTGATACGACATTTTATGCAACCTAAGCACATAAGCCATGACAGCACAGACAATCAACATTAATGATATCGACAACTCATCTGATCTTATCGGTACGCGTCTGGTTGCAGCGGGCAAAATTAGCGCAAATGACGTTGAGAAGGCGCTAACGTTTCAGCGTGAGATTACGGGTGGCGCGGGCATTCGCGCGGCGAGTAATCGGCTAGGCGCAGTATTGGTACGGATGGGCGCGCTGTCTGAGGAAACGTTACTACCCCATTTGAGTATGCAGACTGGTTTATCGCTGCTGTCATCCTCCAGCGCCCCAAGCAGCACGCCTGATGCGGCGATGGTGAGTGAAGCGCTGAATCATCTAAAACTCACGCGTAGCTGGTGGCAATCACGCGAGGCGGTGCCGTTTATGCACCAGTCTGGGCTGGTGGTGATGACAAAAGATCCGTTAGATCGCGAATTAAATGAGCTTGTTGGTCACAACGTAGCGGGTAAAGTTGTTACGTTTTGCTGGGCGCGCAGCCAAGATTTAGCACGCGCATTACAACTGCTGCGCGATGGTGAATCGAGAGTTCGTACTGGCAACATGGGTGACGCCAATTATTTACGTGAATTGGCAGAAGAAGCGCCGGTAATTGAGTTCGTCAATAACGTGTTGGCACAGGCGGTTGATGAGCGGGCGTCGGATATTCATATCGAGCCAGGCGAGCGTGACTTTGAGGTGCGGCTCAGGGTTGATGGCGTATTGCAAACGCGCATGGCAAGGCCGCGCGATAGTTTTGACGCTATCGCTTCTCGCGTGAAGTTAATCTCAGGGCTCGATATTGCAGAGCGCCGCTTGCCGCAGGATGGTCGCATCACCACGCGCGTCTCAGGGGTGGAAATGGATATCCGCGTCTCCGCTATACCCGGTGTGCATGGCGAATCGTTGGTATTGCGATTGCTGCCAAAAGAACGCGCGGATTTATCACTGGCTTCGCTTGGTATGTCGCCGGATATTTTGGCGGCGTTCGAGCAAATATTGCAGCAGCCCAATGGCATCGTATTGGTAACGGGTCCAACGGGCTCGGGTAAAAGCACTACGCTTTATTCGGCGCTGTCTGCAATCAATGATCGCTCATTAAAAATTGTGACGGTGGAGGACCCCGTCGAATATCGCATGTCGGGCATTACGCAAATACAAACGCACTCTGAGATTGGCTATACCTTTGCACGCGCGTTACGTTCCATTTTGCGGCACGACCCTGATGTGATCATGATTGGTGAGATACGAGACGCCGAGACTGCCGAGATTGCGATTCAATCCGCACTGACGGGGCACTTGGTATTGGCAACCATTCACACCAATGATGCGCCGTCAGCGTTTACGCGTTTACTTGAGATGGGCATTGAGCCATTTTTGTTAGCCACGTCTGTTAGAGCGGTGTTGGCGCAACGTTTGATTCGTAAATTAGAGCCTGCAAAATCGGCTGCTGTCGCGCCAGCGCAGTGGCTGCAAGATGAATTTACGACGCTTAAAAAAGCCTATCCAAGCGCTATGCCAACTTCGCCGAATTTTAGAGCCGCCGCATCTGGCCGTGATGAAGCGAGTGCGTATCGCGGCCGCTCAGGTATTCATGAATTATTAACGGTAACGCCAGCCATTCAAGATGCGATTGTGGCGCGAGCATCCTCAATGGAACTTGCTGAAATCGCGCGCCAATCGGCGGTTGGCTGGAAATTTCGCACGCTACGCGAAGATGGTTTGATTAAAGCCGCACACGGCGTGACGAGTGTGGAAGAGGTGCTGCGCGTAGCAGGCTCGCAAAGCCAAGGTGTGGGCGCCGAAGACGCGATGTTGGCAGAAGACGGCGCACGGTAAATAAAAAGCGCGGCAGCAAGCATTCATAATGATGTAGTTAACACATCTTTTCGGATCCTCAACGCTCGCCCCCATCCCAACCTTCCCCCGTGACCGGGGGAAGGGGCAGAACGAGCAACTTGAACGATTGTTTCATTGAAATATTAAATACACCATGCCCCAATTTCGTTTTGAAGCCATTAATAACCAAGGTGCTACCGTCGAAGGTTTGATGGAGGCGGGCACGTCGCAAGAGGCGCTATTGAAGCTCGGCGAGCAATCTCTCACACCGACCAAACTCGAACAAGAGGGCGGCGTTTCGGCTGAAAATGCCGCAAAGTCCTCGTCAATATTAGGCTTTACTAAAAGTACGAAGGTCACTGAGAGCGAGAAGATTTTGATTATTCGCGAGCTCGCCACACTCTTGCGCGCTGGTATTACGTTGATTGACGCGGTGGATTCGATTGCCTTAGCGCGTGTCGGCACACCGGCGGGAATCGGGCTACGCGCAACGCATCGCAGCTTGAACGCGGGTAATCCATTTGTGAAGGCATTGAACGCGTCAAAAATAGAATTTCCGCAATATGTTGAGCAGCTTGCCGCCACGGGCGAGATGACGGGTAAGTTGTCGCCCGCGTTAGCCGACGCGGCAAAGCAAATGGAATACGACGCGCGTATCAATCAAGAGATGCGTAACTCGCTGACGTATCCCGTTATTTTGGTTATCGCGGGTATCGCAGCAGTGCTGGTGATTTTTTTAGCGGTGGTGCCACGGTTTGCAAATTTAGTCAAAGGCTCGCGTGGTGCAGATATCCCAGAAATTTCACTCTTCGTGATTAAAGTCGGCGTATTTATGCAGGCCAATTGGTTGTGGCTATTATTATCGGCACTCGCAGGCGCGGGCTTGTTTTACTTGAGCATTCGCGATACCGCAGGGCGCACCCGTTGGCTGACGCGGCTATCCACCATGCCGTTGATCGGCGATTGGTTGCGCGAGGCAGAAATCGGCCGCTGGGCGACGACACTTGGCGCGCTGCTAGGAAATCGTGTGCCGATTTTGGCAGCACTTGAATTATCGGCAGGCGGGCTACGCTTTCCTAAAATGCGTGAGCGCGTTAATTTCGTCATTCGTGATGTGCGTGGTGGAGCAACCTTAGCCGAATCTGCCGCAAAATACGCGCTGGTGGGGCCAACAGGCGTGAATTTGATTCGTGTCGGCGAAAAATCGGGTGAGCTGCCGCAAACGGTAGCAACATTGGGTGAGCTGTCGATGGAGTCTGGACGTAATCGGATGAAGCGCCTTTTGATACTCATCGAGCCAATTGCGATTTTGACCATTGGTGCCATCATCGCCTTCATCATGATTGCAATCATGATGGCGATTACGGGACTAAATCCGCGTTAAGTAAAATGATATGCAAAACCACAAACACGCCTATTGGCGGGCATTTTCAAGAATATATGCTTGAAGATAGCCGCCGATATTAGTGCTTCACTAATTAATTTAACTATTCAATAAAGACCTAAATGAGCACTTTTCCGATCATTCGCTGGACCGAGCCAAATGGCATGGCAAGCTCCGCGCGCTGGCGATCTGAAGCGGGCTTGCCACCACACCCGCGCGTGCAGGTGGCAGATGAGCAAATGTCAGCGGATACGGCCTATCGACTAGCGTGCGAAGGAACAGCATTACTCTGGCGCGGTGATTTTCAAAACGCGCGCCAAATGCTGATTGCCATGGCAAAACGGGTCGATGAAAAAGCGCGCAAATTACAAAAATCGGCAGCTAAATCACCATCGCCACCTGTGGTTTCGGCATCGCCAAAGTCAGGACGACAAGTCAAAATCAAGCCGCCACCAACAGCTATTGAAGCCTTTAACCTACATCGCCTCGCGCAATCACAGCGCGCTCGCACGCTCGGCATGCTGCTTATCCCGATGGCGGGTGACTACACCGTGCTTTTGGGTCGAGCACCTGATTTACAGCGCGCGTTTATTGACGCTTACGGCATGCCCGGCAAGGATGGCTCGTCTGGTGATTCAGTGGTATCGATGCGCGAATTATTGGGCATCGTCGGCGCGCATGAATGGCGCAAAAAAGGCGTAATGGTGGAGGCGCTCGGCGAAAATATTCATCCGCACTATGGTGTATTTGCACCGGTAAGAAGTGAATATGTTGGCTTAGTCGCCAGCGCACCATTTCCAGCCAATGCTGATAACAAAATCCCCAAAACATTACCCTTGGCGTTTGATATCGGCACCGGCACCGGCGTGCTTGCGGCGGTACTCGCCAGACGTGGTGTGGCACGGGTGGTGGCAACCGACATGGATCCGCGCGCCATACGTTGCGCGACTGACAATATGCGTCGGTTTAAGTTAGCCTCTACCGTGCAAGTTACCGAAGCCAATCTTTTCCCCGAAGGTCGTGCGCCGTTAATTGTGTGTAATCCGCCGTGGATACCGGCGCGGCCAAGTGCGCCGATTGAGTCGGCCATTTATGACCCAGACAATCAAATGCTGCGCGGCTTTTTAGCTGGCCTTGCGGCGCACTTAACACCACTTGGTGAAGGCTGGTTAATCTTGTCTGATATTGCCGAACATCTTGGGCTACGCACGCGCGACGAATTACTTAGCTTCATTACCGCAGGCGGTCTAAAAGTGATTGATCGCATCGATGCGCGTCCCACCCATCCACGCGTGGCGGATGCCTCTGATCCACTTCACGCCGCACGTGCTGCCGAAGTAACTTCGCTCTGGCGACTAGGTGTTATCGACGCATGAGAATACCCAAGCGACTCGAACCTTTGCTCGATGACGGCCTGATTACCAGCGTGGTCAGGCAGCTCATGAGCGGTAAAGAAGCAATGGTATTTGTGGTGCGCTGCGGCGAAGAAGATGATGCGCCAATACGCTGCGCCAAGATTTATAAAGAAGCGAACAAGCGCGCATTTCGTCAAGCGGTGGACTACACCGAAAATCGTAAAACCAAAAATTCACGGCAGGCCCGCGCAATGGCAAAAGGCTCCAAATTTGGCCGTGAATCGCAAGAGGCGGCGTGGCAAAGTGCGGAAGTTGATGCACTCTATCGGCTAGCTGCCGCGGGCGTGCGCGTGCCCAAGCCGATCAATTTTCATGAGGGCGTGCTGCTCATGGAGCTGGTGACAGACGCCAACGGCAACGCCGCGCCGAGGCTAAATGATGTGGAATTTGCGCCTGATTTAGCAATACAAACGCATCATCAATTGATAGCTGAGGTGGTTCGCATGTTGTGCACAGGGCTGATTCATGGCGACTTAAGCGAATTCAATATTTTGGTTGCCGCTGACGGCCCAGTGATTATTGATTTGCCGCAGGCGGTCGATGCGGCGGGTAACAATCATGCGGAATCAATGCTCAAGCGTGATGTGAATAACTTAAAAAATTATTTTGGTCAATTTGCCCCCGACTTACTGAAAACCAATTACGGCGACGAAATATGGGCGCATTACAAAATCGGCAAACTCACCATCGAGACCGTGCTAACAGGGCAATTTAAGCAGACACATAAAAAAGTCGATATGGCAGGTGTGTTGCGCGAAATCGAAGACAGTGAGTTGGCTGAAAAAGCGCGTTTGCTACGAAAGCAAATGCGGCCTGACTAGCCGCCCGCAATCAAGCCTTGATCGCGTAAAAATTTTTGTAGTATTTCTAAACGAATTGTTGCGTTAGTAAGTTCTAACATTTTTTGTTTTACCGTATTACTGAGCGGCAACATTTCAGTCAGTCGCATACTGACCCAAAATGCGTCGTCAAATCGAAACCGTTCATCGTGCACGTCTTGGCCTTGGCTGGCAATAACTTTGGCTAAAAAGCTCGCACAAGCGGCCAGCACTGGGGTTGTTTCCGTAATGTCGTCCGCAATTTCCTCAACATCGGCAATGATCAAGCCGACTGGATTTATCGTTGACGAGACAATCCGAAACCGCGTGCCGCCCAATACGCGCACCTGCAAAATACCTAGCTGCGGCATGTCCCAATCGTCAATGGTGGCGAGCGTACCAACCGGCTCAGGAACAGCAGGCGCGCCGACTTCAGCGCCCTCACGGATGAGCGCGATACCAAATGGGGTGCTCATTTTGAGCGAGGCTTTCGCCATTTGCATATAGCGATCTTCAAAAATCTTTAGCGCTAATACGCCACCAGGATAAAGAATTGAGCCAAGCGGGAAAATGGGAATTTGTCGTGCCACAGGTTGCCTAGTTTTGTGCCGCACATCTACGATGGCGTTAAAAATGTTTTTGATCAAGATCGCAAAAAATTAAAATTAAGAAAGGTCGCGGTGACGCACTAGCACCTGCTGTTGATTGTTCAGTGCACTATTCGCGTCGTCTGCTAGGGCAAAACGCTGACTCAACTCTTCGACAATAAATACGGAACGATGTTGTCCGCCGGTACAACCAATTGCAATGGTCAACGCCGTACGGTTATCGCGCGAAAATGATGGCAGCCATCGCATCACAAACCCGGCAATATCATCGACAAAATGACCCACATTTAGGTCGCTACGCAAAAATGCCTGCACTGGCACATCGCGTCCGGTTAATGGTCGAAGCAAAGGATCGTAAAAAGGGTTCGGCAAAAAACGGGCGTCGAATACTAAATCGGCATCCATCGGTATGCCGTGCTTAAAGCCAAACGACAAAAACGTCAGCGACAAGCGCGTGCGATCGAGTTGTAGCCAATCTTTAATCCAGCCGCGCAACACATTTGCGTTCACTCCGGAAGTGTCCATCCGGTGAGCCATTTCAGCCACTTCTGCCAGAAGACGCCGTTCTTCCTTGATGCATGCTGCAACGCCACCCTGCACACGATCTGCCAGCGGGTGCGGCCGCCTGGTTTCCGCAAAGCGCCTTGCGATGGATTCATCATTGGCTTCGACAAATAACATACGACAATCAATGTCTTGATTGTCACGCAGCGTATTGATGAGATGTGGCAAGGTCGCAACCGATTCACCTGCGCGCACATCGATGGCGATCGCAATTTTAGGCAGCGCTTTCATTTCAACCAGCAACGACTCAACCAAGGTTGCGGGCAAATTATCGACTGCAAAATAGCCTGCATCCTCGAGCGCTTTCAACGCCACGCTCTTACCGGAACCAGAAAATCCGCTAACGAGAACGAGTTTCATGTTGCGCTTAAGAAAAGAAATTTAATCAACATCGTATAGGCGGTACGCTGAGGTGGCATCTGGATTAAAGGGTGTGTTTGGTGCGATGTTTGGTGCAATCGCGACAGCCTCTTTCAACTCAAGCTCACCTTGCTCGCGCATTGCTTCTTCGTGACGATCCAGAAAATCTTTAGTTGAGTCATAACCACGCGTTTGCAAAATATAGTGGCGCACAGCAGCTTCGGCTAAGACCGATAAATTACGCCCTGCCACTACAGCCAAGGTGACTGTGGGAATCTCTACACCCAAAATAGTGGTGGTGCTCGATTTAGTTTGTAGCCTATCTAAACCTTGAAAATACTCTTTACTCGGACGCTCTAAATGCACGATGAGACGCAATGTTTTGCGCGGGCGCACGGCAGTCTCACCAAAAATCGCTTTAATATTTAAGACACCAATGCCACGCACCTCTAAAAAATCTCGCAATAGTGGCGGACAGCGACCTTGAATCGTTTCCGGCCCAACCTGATACAGCTCAACAATATCATCTGCCACCAAACCTGCACCACGTGAAATTAGCTCAAGTGCTAATTCACTTTTGCCGATTTGTGAGTCACCTGTTATCAGTGTGCCAAAGCCGAGCACATCTAAAAACACGCCGTGCGAAGTGGTAACTTCAGATAGCTCACGTTGCAAATACGGACGCAACAAATTAACAAAGACACGGCTTTTTTTATCGGACAGAAAAAGTGGCGTCTGAAATTTATCCGCTGCTAATTTCAAATACGGCGGCGCGTCAACGCCGTCGCAAATGAATATTGCTAACGTTTCATTGGTGCATAATTTTTCCAAACTGGTTTCGAGCTCAGCTGCGTCTAGCTTATTCAAATACTCAACATCACTCGTGCCTAACGCTTGAATGAGGATTGGATGAACAAGGTTAAAGTGTCCAACTAGACCAACGCCGGGACGGTTTAGCGCGTCGTCAGGCAGCACCTTTATTGCGCCACCGATGCCTGCAATCCATGTCAGCGCGAGCTTTTCGCGCCGCTCTTCAAATAGCCGCTGTACGTTGAGCTGTGGCATGTGTTACGCCTTGATTAAATGGCGACCAACCCGTGAGCATTTGATGTAAGTGCGTGTTATCGGTATCTTCTAGCAAAGCGGCACGAAGATCAGTATCACTAAAGGCTTCGGCCAGCTCGGAAAGCAAATGTAGATGCTGCTCTGTGGCATGCTCAGGAACCAGCATGGCAAAAACCAAACGAACATTTTCACTATCTGGCGACTCAAAGGGTACGCCATCTTTGGTGCGAATAAATACAGCGAGGGTGTCGCGTAAACCTTTAATGCGACCATGCGGTATTGCCACGCCATGCCCCAATCCAGTGGAGCCTAATTTTTCTCGTGCGAACAATGCATCAAATACGGCAGCGCGCGCTATACCGTTTTCGTTTTCAAATAACAAACCGATTTGTTCAAATAATCGTTTTTTACTCGACACGTCTAGATCGAGCAATACGTGTGAGGCTGGAAGGTGTTTAGCGAAATTGGCTTGTGCCATAGCTGTGTGCGGTCATGATGTTTAGATCACGTCGCGATAGAGATAAAAAAATATTTTACGCTTAGGAATTGGCTCATGCGGAAGAGAGGGTAACTAAATTTACAAAATTTGCGACTTGCAACAAAAATCGCCCGTTTTAAGGCGGGCGATTTTATTAAAGGCTTAGGTTGCGCTTAATTGTATTGGCTTGCAATTAAGCCACTTAACTTAATTACGCTACTTAAAGTGCCGCCGAATCAAGCATCGCATCTTCTAGAATAATACGTTTAGGCGCCTGAGATACGTGCTTACTCTTAATTTTTTCCTTGTGTTTAACGATTTGTCGATCAAGCTTATCAACCAAGAGGTCGATGGCGGCGTACATATCGGCGTCCGCACTTTCAACAAAAATATTTTTCCCTGAAAGATGTACATTGGCTTCTATTCGCTGTCGTAGCTTTTCGACGGTGAGAATCATATTGACGTCAATCACATGGTCGAAATGGCGATTAATGCGGGTCATCTTAGCGGCAACGTAATCACGCATGGCTGGTGTGATTTCGAGGTGATGGCCGGTCATATTTAAGTTCATACGCGGTTCTCCTTTCAAAGTGGACACATCATGTGCCCGTGGACTTCACCCCCGATCAGGGGCGATTAAAACTGGTAATGAAATTAAGATACGCCCAATTTTAAGTAGGCGCAAGTTTTAAAAAATATTCTTGATTACCTGTCATGTCTTGACTACGCAATGGCGACAAAATTCAAAAAGATTTACGCAAATTTGCCGGGCCAATTTGCAACGACTCGCGATACTTGGCGACAGTGCGACGAGCAACAAGAATGCCCTGCGCGGATAAAACATCCGCAATCTTGTTATCTGACAAAGGCTTACGTTGATCTTCGGCCTCAACTAACTGTTTTATTAAAGCGCGAATAGCCGTGGCTGAACACGCGCCGCCAGTCTCAGTCGCTACGCTGGCACCAAAGAAATATTTCAACTCAAAAATACCTCGCGGAGTGAGCATGTACTTTTGTGTAGTCACTCGCGATATGGTGCTTTCATGCAGCCCAACTAAATCGGCGATTTCACGCAAGACTAACGGTCGCATAGCGACCTCACCGTGATCAAAAAAATGTCGCTGATTCTCAACGATAGCTTCGGTCACTTTCAAAATAGTTTCAAATCGTTGCTGAATATTTTTAACTAGCCAGCGTGCTTCTTGCAGTTGCCCGCTTAAATTTTTGCCCTCCGCATCACGACTGCGATGTACTAAATCAGCATACATTTTGTTTACGCGCAGCTTTGGCATGGCATCTTGATTAAGGATTGCACGCCAACGACCGCGTACTTTTTTGACGACAACATCTGGCACGATATAGCGCGTTTCGCCCTGACTGAAGCGGCGGCCAGGTTTAGGCTCTAGTGTGACTACAAGTGCGCGAATGGCTTTTAATGTTTCATCATCAACGCGAAGTAACCGTTTTAGTTTTAGTAAGTCACGTTGTGCCAGCACATCCAAATGCGTCGTCACCAATTGCCGCGCTGCACTAAGATGGGCAGTGTCTGAAGGCAGCACATCCAACTGTAATCGCAGACACTCCGAAAGTGATCTCGCGCCTACACCAATTGGGTCAAGGTGCTGAACGTGTTGCAATGCAATATTAAGCTCCGCGCGCACATCTTCTGCGTCCATTTCTTCATCGCGAATCGCCTCCTCCATATGCTCAATAAGCATATCCGCTAAATCTTGCATCTCAATAGTCAAATAACCATCGTCGTCTAAATTGGCAATAATGAATGCCGCGATTTGCCTATCACGCGCAGAAAGGGACGTGAGCGGCAATTGATCAAGCAAGTACTGCTGTAGCGACATTGCAGCGTCTGTCGTACTGGCATAGGTATCACTATCATTGCGCTCATCGTCGCCACTTGCGCCGTTTAGACGATTATTAGCAGCGCCCTCGCCAAAATCACTAAAGTCTCCATTCTCGAATGAAAAATCCTTTTCCGAGCTGTCATTCATTTCGACTTGTGTGGGTAATGCTTCGTTTGAATCTGGTGAATCGTTTTTTGACGTTGTTACACTATTCGAAATATCACCTAAATTAAGTGCGCTATATGCGCCAGACTCGTCGCCAGCTTCGTCACCTACGCGCGCTTCGGTTTCATCGCGTTCCAGCAGCGGATTTTCAAGTAAAAATTTTTCGAGCTCCTGATTTAATTCAGCCGTAGATAGCTGTAAGAGCTTAATAGATTGCTGCAACTGCGGCGTTAACGCCAGTTGCTGCGAGAATTTAAGCTGCAAAGAGGCTTTCATCGCATCAATCTAAAGTCGGAAGTTTTCGCCAAGATAGACTTTACGAACCGTCTCATCCGCAACAATCTCGGCAGGTTTACCCATCGCCAATACACGCCCCTGATTAATGATGTAAGCGTGGTCACAAATGCCTAACGTCTCACGCACATTGTGATCTGTAATCAACACGCCGATGCCGCGTTTTTTTAAAAATTTTATGATTTCTTGTATATCAATCACTGCAATAGGATCTACACCAGCAAATGGCTCATCGAGCAAGACAAAACGTGGATCCACCGCAAGTGCCCGGGCAATTTCAACACGGCGTCGCTCGCCACCAGACAAGCTTACCGCCGGGTTATTGCGTAAATGGCTAATGTGCAATTCGTCCATTAGCGCATCACGTTTTTTAGCGATGTCATCACGGCTTAGGTCACGCAGCTCCAGCACAGCCTGAATATTTTCAGAAACTGTTAATTTGCGAAAAATAGATGCTTCTTGCGGTAGGTAGGCAACGCCAAGTTTAGAACGCTGATAAATGGCGAGTGCTGTGAGCGGCGTTTTATCGATAAAAATCTCACCACTGTCGGCTGGCACTAAGCCAACAATCATATAAAAACATGTGGTCTTACCCGCGCCATTCGGCCCTAGCAGCCCGACGATTTCACCGCTTTTGACCTCCAATGAGACATCATGCACAACCACGCGTTTTTTGTAAGCTTTACGCAAATGATTAGCACGTAATACTACCTCTTCGCCTTCAAAATTTGGCGCAATCTGTGCTAACTCCGACGCATCATTAAGGGCACTCATTCGCTATTTTTTCTCAACAGCAGTTGGGGTTTTTGAGTCACTAGTTGCGCTTGGTCTAGGCTGAATAACAATGCGTACTCGTCCTGCGCTATCTGTTTTTGGTTTGCCGTCTTTGCCAACTGGCGCTTGACCATCGGCTTGAATGACTTGGGTATCTGAGTTGTAGTAAATGTATTCGCCTGTGAGCAAATCATTGCCCGTTTTTAACTTGGCACGCTTAAATAATTTAATTGTTCTGGCTTTGTCGTCAAATTCAGCGCGGTCAGCCGTACCTTCCATAAAATCATTAAAGCCCTCGCGTTTTTCGCGGAAGGTGATTTGATTGCCGCCAAGTGCAACTAGCTCAGCGAAGATAAATTCTTGATCATCGCGCTTAACAATCATTTTATCTGCCGTAATTCGCATCGTGCCTTGCTCCAAGGTCACCATTCCTTCTAGAACCAATATGTTTTTGGCTTGATCCGCTGTATTACGTGCGGCATCAATGACAATTTCCTTGCTGCGATCCGCCTTCTCGGCGTATGTTATTGCAGGCATGGTAATAGTTGCTGCTAAAACAATTAATGAGGCCAATGATTTTTTTATCAATTTCATTTCAAACTTTCTCTTCTATTATTTTCCGCTTTTAAGTCTGGCATTAAATCTGGTCATTCTTAATTCTTGTGTGGCGTTATTGAGTTCAAACGATGTCGCAGTCATCACGCCTTGAACACTCTCAATGGCAACTCCATCCGTAGATCGTGCAATATTTTGCTCTGGCAGAACCGTAAGCTTTGGCGTTTTTAGTTGCATCGCGGGCGAGCGCCCTGCCGCCGCTGAATCAATCATCACGCCGCCCTCCATTACTATTTCATCCCCACCATTCTTCGATATTCCACGAGGTGCACGAGCAACAACTTTTGGTCGTCCCAGTGTGGTGGCCGTAAATATAATCTTTTCAAGTACAGCAGTATCATCTCTCGGATAGTGCGTCATTTTGTCTGCTGTAACGACATATTGCACCTCTCCCTCAGGCGATAATTTTTGTGCGCTAAATTTTTCAATAACAACATCTGGGTCGTTTCGATTGTTAGCCGCTTTTTCAGCACCCTGATTTTCAACATAACTCGACAGCCAAAATGTCATGCCTGCGAGTAGTAGCAATATGCCTAGCGGCATCAGTGGTAGCGCGCGGTCGTTCATTGCGATAGCTCTCTTAGCGTAGGTTGCGGCAATGCACGATTTTGTATAGCCACTACAACACTGTTTGCCGCTACATCACGACCACCCCCATAGCGAATTTCAACCGCTTTGGGCAAGTCAGAGCGACTAAAATTTCTAACCCGATTCAGTCGCTCTGTTGTTGGCCAACGATCATGCCATTTATTATCATCATCAAGATAACGAAAACGCCCTTCACTACCTAACCAAGACGCCAGCAGCAAGTCAAGTTTATTTGCCTCCACCACAAAATCATTCTCTGCTGCCACCATATAGAGGCCAGTCTCACCACGTTCCGGGGCGTATTTAATTTCAAATCGGTATCGTCCAGGTGCGTTTGACGTTGGCTGGTATGGTTGCAGGGACAATCCACTGATTTGGCGTAAGTCTCCCTGCATTGGCGGCGGGGGGTCTAATATGGTTAGATCATTGGGCGGCAAAACGGTTAAGGCGATAGCTTCACGGAACCAAGCGAGCCGCATCAGTTGATCGCGCGAGCGCGTTGTTTCAACGCCACCTACTTCGGCGACCCGAATAGCTTGCGCGACACCTGAGACCAAAATACCGGCTACCATAAAAAAAATCGCCATTGCGGTTAACACTTCGAGCAGCGTAAAACCTCGGTTAATGGCTATGGCTGGATGACGTAATATGGTTACGCTGTTTTTTTTGGCACTGTTTTGCAACTGAAGTATCAAGTAAGTCATGCGTAATTTTAAATCAAGTATGATTTTTGCTTAAATTGTAATTTATACAACATCATAACGCGTAGTCATTGGCTTCTACATTGCAAGCCTACAAAAAAAATTTTCTCATTGGCAGACTCCTTGCCACATTAGTTACGCGACATTACAAGTGTTTGCCGCTTTATACTAACAGCATGTATATGAGACCAGTCCAATTTGTCGGCTTCGTCCGCCACGCTCCGTATGTAGAAAAAGGGTTTGTGCTAGTTGCCACGTTATTCGCCGTCGCCCTTATTGCATTAGGCGCTGCCTATTTTGCTAATCGCGTGAGCGAGCTTAGAAACAACGCGATTGATATGCAGCGCTGGGCAGAAGCGGAGCGCGACGCGTTTTCCATACGTGAAACGCTACTACATGCAGCGGCAATTTATCCTCGAGACACCGCTGGGCTCATGGTAGCTAGTGGGAGCTTCGCTACCGATAACCGCCCATACAAGGTGTCGGCAAGCGCCACATTGCGGGTGCAAGATGAACGGGGACTCATTGGTATCAATGTGTTGGACGACAAACTCTTAATTAAACTTTTTTCGCACTTGGGCATACCAAGTAGACAACATATGCAAATGCTCGATGGGTTGCGCGACTACATTGACCCTGATGATTTAAAGCACTTAAACGGCGCTGAAAAAAACGATTATGTTGCCGCAAAACTAGCACCTCCTGCCAATGACTTTTTACGCTCACGCGAGCAGCTCATGGACATAATGGCTTGGAGACAACTATTTACTTCTCTAAATCGATTTGACAGTGAAGCTGCACTACAAAACAATGCATCCTCACTTCAAGAGGAGCAGCAAATTGCAGGTGTTCGCGATCGGTTTTTGTCCCTTTTTTCGACCGCCAAGCATTACGGCATAAATGCCAACACCGCTCCTGCAACGGTACTTAGCCTGTTACCAGGACTAAATCCTACTCGCATCAATGCACTCATCGACCAACGCCGTGCACGTCAATTCAACAATTTTGCCGAAATGATCCCGTTTGCAAATGGCCCGCTTGATGAGGAGTTAATTGGGTTAGTTGGCGCTGATACGTGGCGCGTTACTATTGCTAAAAGTGACTTACCGTTCCTGCTAGAATGTCAGCTTGTGATAACGCCCGGTGAAAAAGATCGCCCGACGCGCCTCAAAGAGTGCCGTCGTCGCTCACCTGATCTTTTTTTAACAGGTGCGCCAAATGAATTTGCACGAGCGCTTGATGCGCAAAAACCCGAAAAAATGCGACCCCCTACATCACTGAAGCCACTTACCCAATCGATCAACGAGCCTAATTTTGCCGACCGCAATCTACGCCGCGACCAAATCCGCACCGATGAAACGCCAGCACCAAGGTGGTTGGCTGAATCCATTGCAACCGTTGCGCCAAATTAGCCTAAATTTTGGGCAGCTTGGGCAGGCACGTGCCTTCGCTGAAGACGAGCATTATCTTCATCTTGTCGCGGGCGTCACTGCTCCACGGCTGATTAAACGCGCAGCCCAGCAATATTGGGTGCTATCGCGTGCCCTGTACACCGTACGCATTATCGAGTTAAAGGGTATTCCTGCAGATAAAAAATCATCGGCAATATCACTGGCAGCAGCAGCGTGGACGCCATTTGCCAACACAACACACTACATTATTGAGCAGCATGACGGCGCCATTTTATGCGCTTGGGATAGCGAAGTTGTCTCCAATGCGCAAGCATTAGCCGAGGTAATGCCTGAGGATGTTCAGGTATTGCCAGAGACAGCGCTAAGAGACTACGCATTGTCTAAAGCAACTGCTGATAATCAGCCTATGGCATTTAGTGGACTCGATGGCGTTGTGGCCGTCGTTATTTCAAATACAGGAAAGTTGAGTCGTGTAGAAGCAGAGCAGTGGTGGTCTGTATCGCCAAATGCAGTCGAGTGGCAGAATTTTCAGCGCAGCATCGGCAACGATAAGCGCAACACTGCATTTCAAACGCAAAAGTTGAATTGGCGCAAATCGTCGATTGGTCATTTACTAGGTCAAAAAACGAGTACCACAACATCGCGTGAGCGCTTGGTAATGGCGATTGCAGCATGGTTGCTTGTGATTCCAACGCTGTGGTTTGCAAATGAATGGCGTCAGTTACATCAACTGAAAACAAATGCAATTGCTAAATTAGCAACAACAGAACGTGAATTAGACGCCACACTAGGCGCGCGTGGACAAGCTATTTCTGGCCTTGATCGTGCGACAAAAATATCATCCCTCTTCAGCGCACCCGATAATTTGGCTATTTTTTCACTGGTGAACAATGTACTGGCGCAAATAACGCAGGCAGGGACTTTGCAATTGACCGATTGGGAGTTGCGCGGGTCACAATTGAAAATGTCTTTAATCACCCCTAGTGGCAACGGTCCATCGGCGACAACAATCGTGAAAGCGTTTGAAAAAGCGCAGATATTGCGCGATGTTGAAGTCAATGTTGACGGTAGTCGCACGACGATTACGCTCAAAATTGTGTCCACATCCACTACTACACCAACGATTACCGAGTTGCCGAAGACACAAACTGTGCCACAAGCGGCGGCGTTAACTGCTGGTGGGGCAAGCAAATGAAGCGCACGACTTTAATCTCCTCCACATCAGCATTAACAAAGATGCAAGATGAATGGCAGCAAAATCAGCGACTAAGAATTGGCGTTTCGATTGTATTGGCTATTTTTTGGTTATATGGCATCTTAGTATTGCGCGACGCAGTAGGGCAGGAACGTGAGGCATGGCAGACGGTTGAAATGCAAAACACCAGAGCACGCCTCACAGCAACGTCTGCAGATTGGGTTACACGTTCACAGGACGTTGTTAGCGCTATTAGTGAACACGAACAACTACTTTGGCGTGATGGTAGCCTTGGGTTATCACAGGCAGGCTTTCAAGAACAAATCGCGCAAAGTTTTTCAAGCGCAACTATTATTGTCCGATCGCCCATCCGTGTTGCTACGGTGACTGACGTGCCCGTGTCAGCCGAATTAGCCGATATCGTGCCGTTACGCGCGCGCGCGCAGGTTGAGTTTCGCCCGACTACTTTTTATCCTTGGCTTGCAATCGTCGCAAAGGCGCGTGCTGAAAAGCGTGCCGCATTTGTTGTTGATAGCTTAACGATTCGTGCAGGCAGTGTCGGCCAGCCATCCACCGCTGATATTGAACTAGTCGGCTATGCCCTAAAAACCAGCGCCATAAACGCTGCCCCATCAACGTTAGGCAATGCAGCAACGCAGAAAGCATTAGCGAAATGATGAGCCGTCTAATGAAGCAATGGCTTTTACTGACAATAGTGACGGCTGTTGTTATTGTCGCTTTTGCACCAACACCGAATGCTGTCAGTAACGCAAATATCAATCCAAACGAAGGCTGGGTAGTGCCGCGTATTCAAATAGTTGATCAAGTGCCACCAATTGTGGCGGGTTTACAAAAATCTAACCTATGGGGCCAAGCAGCTGACAAATTAGCCGAGGACGACAGTGCGACTACTCAATGGCGGCTTGCTGGCATTACCGGGGGCGCGCAAAGCCGCACCGTGATTGTGCAGTTTGGCGATGATCGTGTGCTGCCGTTAAAGGCTGGTGATAAATTTCCCGATGGCACTGTTATCACCGCTATCAGAGAAAATGGCGTTTGTGTATCCTTGTCAGGACAGAAACGTTTTCTGCCACTGAGCGGACAAACTATTCCTATCGTTTGGTAGGCTGAATTAGTATAAAAAACGTAGAGACTATGACCAAAAATTTCCCTATTCGCCGCAAGCAAGCAATCAACTGGTTGTGGCTCAGCGTGCTCGTTGTTGTCGCAGGCTGCGAAACGCCGCCCTTGATTACCAATCAACTAGAAATCCCCGTTAAAACAACGCCACAACAAGTCGCTTTGCAAGCGCCTATTGCACCACAGGATCGCGCAACAGCGATCACACTTAACCCAACTCCCCCAGTCAAACCTAACAAATCTGACCCCACTAAGCCCACACCAACTTCCACTTCAACCGTAGCCGACATCACACTTAATTTTGACCAATTACCGCTGCCCGCATTTATACAAGCCGTCTATGCGAATGCGTTGAAAAAGAACATCAGCATTGATGCTGCCGTAATGGCGCGTAAAGATTTAATTACCCTTCGCAGCGGCAAGCAAATGACGGCGGCGGAAGCAGAATCAAGCGCGATGTTGTTATTAAAAACGTTTGGCGTTGCCGTACAAGATGTCGGCGGATTGATTCGCTTTGTGCCAGACAGCACCAATATTGGGTATGCCCCTGAAATTAGACGTGGTAGCGCACTTCCCGATACCCCACTACCACTTAGGCCGATTTTTCAATTAGTTGAGTTACAGGCAGTACGCGCCAACGAAGTGTCTAGCTATTTGAGAACGCTCTTTGGCGAAAAAATTCGTTTAACCGAAGACCCCGTGCGCAATTCATTGCTACTCGCGGGAAATGGGGATGACCTACAAGCCGCACTTGAAGCGATACAAATATTGGATCAACCGCTTTTCAAAGGTCGCAATTCAATACGTATTACACCCAATATCTGGTCTGCTGATGAGCTGGCAAAAAGACTCACCGAAATTCTGATCCAAGAGGGATACTCGGTTGGAAGCGGCAGCCTAGGCGGTGTGCAGTTTCCAATTTCTCTTTTGCCCGTGTCGGGCATTAACAGCGTTATTGTATTTGCCCAATCCAAAGAGATAATTGAACATATTGTGCAATGGTCAAAAGTGCTGGATAAGCCAGCAGAAAAAAGCGTGGGGCGCAATTTTTTCAGCTATCAAGTACGTAACACAGACGCTACACGACTAGCTGAAACGGTAACAAAGCTCTTGTCGGGCACACCACCAAGGACCGCTACAACGACGGCTACTACTACGCCTGCTGCATCGAGCAATGTTGTGGTCGATAAGGCAACTAATACCATCCTATTTCGTGCGTCAGGCGAAGAGTACACAGACATTATTCGCTTGCTCAATGATCTAGACAAAACGTCTCGACAAGTGCTAA
Source organism: Burkholderiales bacterium (assembly GCA_031414695.1). Taxonomy (GTDB): domain Bacteria; phylum Pseudomonadota; class Gammaproteobacteria; order Burkholderiales; family Usitatibacteraceae; genus UKL13-2. The sequence continues at coordinate 96,229 of JANNWG010000035.1, read as the reverse complement.
TTGAGGTCACGATTGCCGAGGTGGTTTTGAGTGAGGGAATGACCACTGGTGTTGATTGGATTTTTTCGAAAGTTAACAGTAGCGGTAGAAATGTAGCCGCATTAGGTGGCACGACTGTAGGCGCTATACCGGGCAACATATTGTCTAACGTGACCGGCCTCGTGATTAGTCAGCTCGATGGACTAGGCAATCCACGCGCTGTACTACAAGCAGAGGCGAATTCTGGGCGCGTAACGTTTCTATCAAATCCTAAAACACTTGCAAGAAATGGTGAAACGGCAAGCATTCAGGTGGGAGACTCAATCCCCATCCTGACACAGCAGCAATCAAATTCCAGCACAGGTGGTAACGGTTTAATCAGCACAGTTCAGTATGCTGATACTGGCACAATTATGAAGATTAAACCTGTTATTCACTCATCTGACCAAGTCGATATGGACATCACACTTGAGTCAAGTAAGCCCGGCACAATAGTATCGGGGGGGCCAGGCTCACCACCTATTTCAAAACGCCTGCTGGATAGCAAACTAACACTAAAACACGGCTCTACTTACGTCATGGGCGGTTTGATTTCAGAACTAAAGTCTACTACAGGTAAAGGCATTCCTTTCTTGAAGGACATACCCATAATTGGACGCGCATTCAAAAAAGATGAGGAAAGTAAGGATCGTACCGAGCTCATCATTATGGTGACGCCATACATTATTAGTGACGACGGCGAAGCCCGCGCCGTTACTAACGCCGTTCGCAAGCAAATGGGCAGCTGGGCTGCTGAAAATAAACCGCTACAACCTGCGCCCTAATAGCTATTTATTTTGCTGCCGTTACTTTATCAACGGTAGCAATCACAATAGACGGCGTCAATACTTCTGGCAGTATTGTGGCTTCTCCCTTGACGGGGTAAAGCACATACAGCGGCACGCCATTACGTCCGAATGCAGCAAGCGCTTTTGTAATAGCCTCATCTTTACGCGTCCAGTCTGCTTTCATACGAACGACGTTTGACTCGGCCATTTTTTTCACGACGCTTTCTTGATTCAGCGCCACGCGTTTATTAACTTGGCAGGTGATGCACCAAGTCGCGGTGAAATCAACGAATACGGCTTTGCCCTCACCGCGTAGCTGGGCTATTTTTTCGGCGGAGTAGGGTGTCCAACCATCAGCGCTGATATTGGTCACATTCGCGCTACTTGATTCTGCTGGCAGCACGGTTGTCGCCCCTGCCCATGCGGCGGCAATGCCCACAGAAGCAACGACAGCACCTGCTAGCGTGGCAACAACTGGCTTGGCAACTTGCCAACGCCCGTATATCCATGCAGCCAATGCGATGAGCGTTAAGCCAACCAGCAGTTGCATCACGCCATCATTGCCCGTTTGCGAGCCCAATACCCATGCGAGCCAGACGACAGTTGCGTACAAGGGGAAAGCCATAAATTGTTTGAAGGTTTCCATCCATGCACCAGGCTTTGGCAAGAAGCGCAGCAATGCCGGGAAATATGCAAGTAACACCACCGGCAGGGCTAACCCAAGGGCGATTGCCATAAATACGAGCATGGCAACCGGGGCGCTTTGGCTGAGCGTAAAACCAACAGAGGCGCCTAGGCCAGGTGCCATGCACGGGGTGGCGACAACAGTGGCTAATACACCGGAGGCGAATGCGCCACCGAGGGGATTTTTTTGTGCTTTTAGCTCCGCATTGCCTGCGGCGGATTGGAGAGACGTGCCAATTTCAAACACGCCCGATAAATTAAGCGCCATGGCAAAAAATAATACCGCGAGTGCCGCTACAAATAACGGCTCTTGCAACTGAAAGCCCCAGCCAATCGATTGTCCCGCTGCGCGAAGTGCCAACATCAAGCCCGCAAGCAGCAAAAATGACATCATTACACCCGCAAAAAATGCGATACCTTGGCGGCGCAATAATCGTGCATTTCCGTGCGCGTTTTCAACAAATCCCATTATTTTGATACCTAGCACAGGAAACACGCACGGCATTAAATTGAGCACTAAGCCGCCCAAAAATGCGAACACAATCGCCGCTAAAAAACTCAAGGCGGGCGTTGCCGTTTCAGACATTTTTGCTTGAAGTTGCCCGCCAATATTAGAGTTTGTATTGCTGACTATACTCGCAGCATAAGTCACGGGTGCCACAATGGTGACGGCCTTGGCGTTAATTGGCGCGGTCCAAGCTGCATTATTGGCGACCAAAATACCGTCGAGCGTTTTTACCTCATCCGCTTTTTCCTTGTTAAAGGGCTCGGCCAGCGTCACATCAAGCTGAAAGCCATCCGCCGTTTTGGTGAGCGTTTGTTTGGCGGCATTTGCTACCACGTCATCACGATGCGGGTAAAAGGTGATGTCACTGATGTTTGCTGCCGCATCCGTTTTAGCGGTCAAACGCAAGGTGAGACCATCAATTTTGGCGCTCACATTTCCCAACACTGTTGTCGGCAATGCAGCTTCGGCCACATTAAAGGCTTTCGCCCAACGCGCATCAGGCAACGGCGCTGAAGCCACAGCGGGTAAACTAAAAGTAAGCGCCCCCTCCTCGGGAATACAAACATCCGCGCAGACTAGCCAATCTGCCTTGACGGTAAAGGTAGCAATCTCACCAGGCTTAATATTGGCAGGCGTCTTGATCGTGACAAGATGCAGCGCCTCGCCTTCGTAGCCATAATTCATCAATGGGCCAAGCGGTAATTTTTTAGGGTAAGGCCACTGAATTTCACTTGCCTCATAGCCTGTTGGCAAGGTCCATTTCAGCTTAGTCGGTAAGCCTGAATCACCGGGATTACGCCAGTAGGTATGCCAGTGATCGATGATTTTTAATCGTAGCGCCAACGCAATAGGCTGACCCGGCACGAATGATTGGTGACGCGCAATTAGCGCGGCCTCAACATGTGGCGTTTTGACAACTTTTTGCGCAGCGGGGACAGTTTGTGCAGCAATGTGCAATGACGCAAATAGAATAAAACTAGCGGCGAATGCCAAGCGTTTGCGGATCATGTGGTGAGCCAACTTGTGAGTGAAGTAACGCCAAGTCTGACAGCATTGGCGTATTTGCGTTCGATTTGCCTTTTTGCCTAACGAAGCGGCTCACTTAGGTGCTAACTTGGGTGCTAAAAAAATTGGTGCCCACAGTCGGAATCGAACTGACGACCTACCGCTTACAAGGCGGGTGGAGTGAATTCGAAGTTTTTATATTAGCTGCTGATTTCAATTGTAAATGATTGGTTTTGATTGTTACGATTTGCTAGTTATTGCACTGTATGCGCTATTTTTCCGCTACTTTTACTTTATTTACGTTTAGTTAAAATATAGAACTGAATAATTGCTTCTTTAATTGGTAAATAGGATATTAGATTACGCGATATCGTAACCCAGCTAGGAGACAAATGCATTCAACACCATCAAATATTAACGCGTCGATTAATTTTGTAATGTCTGTTTGCTAGGTCTGTGATTCATAGAGGCATAACCAATACTTTGCCCTTAGTTCCGTTATTAAATGCGCATAGTGTGTTGATTAGTAAGGCTTTCCCTTTCAAAACTTGCTAAATAGATAAATGAAAGGAAAAAGTATGAAAAACAATGCGTTAGCAACTACGTCCTCCGATGAACATCTTTTTCTAACGCTCGGATTTCGATGGGATCGTTCAACAATTCCCGTCGTTGTGCCTGTTCATACAGTTGAGCGTGCCGCATTTCGCTTCTATCGAATGTTGCCAGAATTTGTTTGGGATGCCAGCGTGCTTGAAGGTAACCCTTTCACCTTTCCAGAAGTAAAAACAATCCTAGATGGAGTCACCGTTGGCGGTAAAAAGCTGTCTGATCAAGAACAAGTCCTTAACCTTGCTGCTGGCACAAAATATCTTTTGTTGTTGGTTAAATCGGGCGAATTTAGTTTGAGCAAATCAACATTCACCAAGTTACGTGCCCTGATTGCGCGTAACGAAGCGTTGGAGTGGGGAAATTTTCGCGGCGAAGGCAAGGAAAAAAATGTCACGCCTTATGTAAGCCTAGGTGAACACGGTCGATACGCTCCAACATCAACATCGGCAGGTGCGATTGCGCTAAATACCGTTTTTGAGAATGGCGTGCAAGCGCTTCAAGGTCATCTAACAAAATCATTTGAAAAAGCGCTCGCTTTTTTCTTATTCGGGACAATGCATCTATTCTTTTTCGACGGTAATTCACGAACATCTCGGTTGATGATGAATGGTTTATTAATGTCTTCAGGCATAGATGCAATCAGTATTCCCGCGTCGAAGGCGCGTGAATTTGCCAAAACCATGTTGCGCTTTTATCTGACAAAAAATGCGACTGAAACAATATCCTTTATCGTCGACTGTCACCCTGATGGTATTTTTATTCGCACCTCGCAAATACGATAAATGTGGAGATCTATTATTTTGTGTAATCACCATAACATCGTCGCCATTCTTTAATTGTTGTGACCCAAGAGCCTCTCACAGCAACGCACGAATCGTACCGTGTATGAATTGCTATAACCATTTCGACACGAACGCTATTGCATCAACTTCACAAAAATGTTAACTTTTACATTAATAGATAGTAAAAATGTATCACTCAACTATTCAGGAGAAAAACATGACCAGATTATTCATGGACGGCGTCGCAGACGGCATGCAAGATGCAGCAACAAGACGTGCGGAATCAGCAGCCTCTAACGCTAGATGGGATGCTGAAGAAGCAGAGCGCAAGGCAAGAAATGCAGCGGACGATTACAGCACAAAATCACGGAAGCATCTTGAGGAAATACTAGAACTCAAGAAACGAATATTGCGTGCAAACGCTGGAGATTTAACCTTCATACAAGCAGTACGCACAACGTTTGAAAAGCTTGATCCACATATTCAACACAAAATTACAATGCAGCTCAATGAAGAAATTAAGATAGCAATTCCGCAGACTCAAGAAGAGCAATCAGTCACAGCAAAAGAAGTTGTTGCAGCTATGCGCGCTCGACTTCCTAAAACTTTAGCTATATTAGGCGTAAACATTTAAGGTTATCTAGGCGCATCTTTCCCCGTATTCTGTACTTTCACCGCTGCATCAAATTTCTCACCAGCTTCTTTCTTTGCCTTCTCCGCATCCATAGCGCGCTTCTTAACAGCGCCTGTGGCATGCTCAGAGCCCGCTTTCGATATGTTGTCTAGCGAACCTGCACCTAGCCGCCCAGCGCCTTCTGAAGCCTCTGCAGCCTGCAACGCTCTACCTTCACCCAAATCACCGATGCCAGCGCTAATAATGCGCAGCACTTGATCTGGTAGGGATTGTGGCAGCACGAATATCCACGTGATCACACCCTTTAACACTGAGAAGTACAAAATCAGTGCAAAAATGGTGATGAAAAACGCAGACACCGTACCTGCTGATATCTCATTGCCCAAGATCGCCGGCAAGAAAGTTTTGTTTATAAGCCCCACCACGGGAGATGCAATAGCAAAACTGAACGCCAGCCCGACCATAGATAGCACGGGGCGCGTGAATAGCGCCAATATGAGCAAGTATCCCTGCGTCTCTGACCCAATAAAGCTATCGTTTCGCGCTGGAGTAAGATGCATCGCGCCCCAAAGGGGTAGGGCGACGACATCAATTGTATTTACTAGCGGTTTCTCCCAGAACAATCACGTTGCCATACAGATCTGTAATGCCGCAAAACCCCACACCATACGTTTGAAAACCCACTGTCTGCACAGCGTCCTTGTAACTTCGTTGGTCGTGGTGATGGCCATGAAACGCTGTCTTTACGCTTAGGCTGCGGCCAAGCATATCAATCACAGTGAATCCATGTGGATGACACGACGGCGCTTCGTGCGTCACCAACACATCGGCTTTGCATGCACTCAATCTATCGTAAATGTCAGGAAAGATAGTTGATGCATGCTTTAGAAGCTTAGGCTCGGCCGCTGACTTTGCCTCTTTAAGACGGCGCACATTAATGTCAATAAAGCCCTGAAGCTTATCTGATGGTTGATTCGCAAATTTACGTTCTGCCGCATTGATAGTGTCCTGAAGCTGTCGATATCTTCTCGTTAGGTCATATTGAAGCTGAGCGTAGCTGGCAACATTTCGATCATCATTGCCATCCCAAATTTTGGATCGAAAGATACCGCCTAGGCCCGCAACTCTCACACCAGAGATCGTTCTGACTTCGCCATCAATACGTCCTTTGGCCAGCGGCGAATCAACAAGAAAATGGTAACTCTGTTTGTCGTCGGTATCGTGATTGCCAATAATGAAATGAATCTTAGTTAAAGACAGTATTCTCGCCAATTCGACTTCCAAAGGTTGACGCGGCTCAATATCGCCAAGCAAAATAATGGCGTCGGGCCTGTATGTCTCAACCGCCGTAACGATGTGATCGAAATGGCTATGGTTGTCACCACAAAAGAAAATATTAGGCTTGTCAGTTGACATCGAAATTACTCAGCATTAATATTCCACATCAATAATAGGGTTATAAAAAGACACCGTCGGCAAGGACGTTAGGCGGCGTTATGGGCACTCTAGTCGTAACAGAAACTGAGGTGCGCTCGATCATCGGGCGGCCGGCGATTCTTACATAACCGGTACGATCAGGTAAGCCAAAAAACTCCGAGGCGAGTACCAAACGTTTTACCTGCTTCTGCCTGTTCGTTCCAGCTGTAGAGGACGGTGGTGAGTAACCACCGTCCTGGTGAAGTAGGACGTTGTAATCCATGCCAGAAGTTTCCGAGTTGTTGAAGGAAGTCTCAAATACTTCCACATCACCAATAAGTCGTGAAAGCTTTTCGGCGGTATCGTCATCACTAACTCGCAACATCAGTAGATTACCAAAACAGGATAACAGCGTCTGCGCACCGAGCTTGCCATACTTCTGTTCGAGCTGGGCGGTTGACTGAACCCCTACTGTGACCACACCACCTCGCTTACGCATTTTAGTAAGTGCATCCGCGATGGCGTCAATTTTATCTAGGCTTGGAAATTCATCTAGTACGAAGTGGAATCGTCTCGTCTGACTTTCTGACAAAGACAGCGCACTTTGGACGGCAAAACTCACCATGATCGAAATGATCGAGCGGATAGCCGAATAGCTCGCATCGTCATAGCTCAAGAAAAGCCAGCCATCGTGAATTCCACTTTCTAAATTTCCAATCCAATCAGATACGCTGAATGGGCCATCCGGCACATACGTGAGCGGTTTCAAATGTCGTGAAATGATTCCGAGCGTAATGGCACACTGCCGCTCCGCGCCAGTTTCAAACAACCGCGAGCTTGTTGTGTTCGCAAGCAGCCCTGAAAGGGTGTTTAGGTCGTTCGGATCAGCGGGATTACGAACTGGCGCATAGGTCAGGTAGTGCACTAGGCGTTCATTGGTACGGTATGAGTCTCCGAGACGATAAAGGCTTTCCAAGGCGCTACTGAGCGTTTGCTGAGCCCCTAGCTGCCAATCCTGGTTCTCCCCTGCTAAATCAGGAATGATGGCGCGCGATAATCTATCAAAGTCATAAATACGTCGAATCTCATTGAACACGGTCCACTTTACTGAACGCTGGTCGAATGGATTAAAGATCAAATCAATATCGGGGCGAAAGTAGCGCTGCAGAAATTCGGACGAATGATCGACGAGCAGGATGGGCTCGGTACGTTCGCGAATCGGGTCAAGAATGCCTGTGTAAAACGCTTGGGTTTTGCCTGCCCCAGTGGTGCCAATGGCGAGGTTATGCCGGGTTTCTAGGTCATTGGGAATCGGCACGCTCCCAAAATACAAGGGCTTCCGCAGGTTCGCCAATGGCATGTTTTTGTTCGCGCTGGTGCTGCTTGGCTTTGTCGCGCTGCCGCGCCCGAGCAAACGATCAATTGCTTCGCTATCTGACATTTTTACATTCCCTTCTTATAGAGACCACGTATATGTTCTGCATTGATATTGCCTACCGCCTTTGATACTGGGCCGTAGCGTGCGGTGCAAATAAATACCCCCGCAACTAAAGGCATGAGAGTTACAGCGAAGATTGGAAAGTAGACCAGCATTGTTACGATGAATGCAATGACCCCTACAATTGTTGTAAAAATTGAAGCAGGTTTTGCATTCATCATCAGCGTCACATGTTTATTCATCCAATCCTGTTCGGCCTGCGACAGGTCTTCGTCATATCGACCGTTGAATTTTGTAGCGCAAATAGAAATTTCATGCGCCCGACGTTCATAAGCAGCACCGCCTTTTTCCCAAAGTTCCAGCACATTTTTGCGATTACCGGCTACACCTTGATCTCGCAGATAGTTTCGCGTCATAGCTTCAGAGTCGCGCCTCATTTCACGTACATTGGTTTGAAGATGCCATTGCATCAAAAATATGATGAACGCACCAGAAATCAACATGTGCGGTAGCGCGACGGCTACCCAGCCAGACACCCTTTGCGGAGAGAGCGCATAAAGCGGTATGGCGAAGATAAACATGCATGTAAAAACCACGATCCAGAATGTCGTGGGTGAGTAATCTTTCGCCTTGGTTATCTCAGCGCAATTCTTAACCACATAAATAGCGACGCAAATAGCTATTAGAATGCCCATCACAACTGAGGCCGTATTTCCCGCTAAAAACACACCTGCGGCTCCGAAAAGTCCAAGGCTAAACATTTTTAGTTCGGATTCAAACCCAAGATGTTCCCAGTACTTGTCCGCTTTTCGAATCGGTCTCGTTGACAAATAAAAATAAAGCACCAGCCCCGCAAGAATCCAAAAACGTGCGCTGGAAAAGGTTAGTGGGGAAGCGTAGTGCCAGATATAGCTCGGCACACCAAAGATAAATAGTTTGAGAAACACTGCGACAATCATTTTTTCCTCCTAGCAAGTGGGGATTTTCTGGTTGGCCTCGGATCAAGCAATAGGCGCAAGGATGCGTCTGAGCGCAACGGCAGTGAGCGCACATAAGAGAGCACCCCATCTAGTCTTTTGAAAATTCTTGGTGCTGCGCCATTCGTTTGCTTAACAAGCATAAACCGCGAGTTCAGCAGGAGATGAAAGTTTTTTTCAAACCCTCGGATATCAACACTACAAAGCCCTTGTTGGCTTTGTGCATGCACGAACAGAACCCGGTGGGTAATCGGTATGATGTCGTCGCTCATTGGACGCGTCTCATCAAGCGTGTCGTGCTCACCGTTTGTGTGACGACGCGTAGTCTTTGTTGTATCCAAAATGGATCACCAATGTAATCCCTGAAAGGGAGTTCTACTCTCCAGCTATCCGAAGAATCCATCTCGATAGTGGCACTTTCGCTGCGTGGCTCTAATTTGCCATCTGGCGTGGGAATTATGATTTGACAGGTGAGCCTGCCTTCACCGACACAGCTGCTTAACTTGTACCATGTTGGCTTGCCCATATCATCGTAGTCAAACACAACGCCGGAGAGTGCAGTACCATCAAGCCATAGCGCGATACCGCGAGACAAATCTTCATCTACTGCAAGCACAAAGTTATTAAGAGACTGTTGCTTTGCGTTCAACTGAAAATAAGCCGAGCGGTCAGAGATTTCGGTTAGCCGCAAGCTTTGTTGTTGAAATCTGACTGAAACGGATGAAACAAGATATGGGTATATTGGAATACCCCAATTATCGCCCCACGTGTAAGTTCGCGAGTTGCGATTGAAGTGCTTTCCAGTGTGTCTAAACTTTGCAAATAAATAGCTTTGATTTGATGTTTCGACGCTAGTATTGCCAAACGAATGCCACCGAGGAGTGAAGCCATCAAATGATAGCCAAATCACATATGGGCTGGTCAGATTATTAGTTTGTGCCGACTGGCTTAAGAGAAGCATCTCTTTAGTGTTTGCCTCATCTTTCCAAACTCCAGCGTAATCAAACGGCTGAACAATAGATGCACATAGATTGAATCGTCGATGAATGTTGTCGCAGCCTCTCTGGGGTGCTAGCTCTATTTCGTTGGCATGGATACCTGGAGCGTTGAACGTAATGACGAACATCACTACAAAGCGGGAAAAAAAGATTTTCATACGTGTCCTTAAATAAAAGCGCGCCGCGCGATTCCAATAGCGGATTGCAAGATTGAATTGAGAAAAATGATGGCACTGGGTGAAGCGATGACCATGCTGAGAGCATGTAATAGAGCTGCTGCAAAAAATGCTGGCCAGAAAATCGATTGTCGCTTTTGACGTGCAGAGGCGAGCACAGCTTGTAAGTCTTGAATGATCGGAAGTATTTGTGTGCGAACTTCATCTGTGGTACTTGCTGCCACTTGGTTTTTGAACGTCGCAGCAGCTTTCGAAACTTCACTTGCGGCGGCAACGCTTGCGTGCTGTTGAATGCTATTTTGCAAAGTGGATGCAAGCTGACTTAGTTGCTTTGTGTTCGCATCAAGCTGCGAAGTTTGGAACGCGACATTACGTGAGGCGCTAGAAATTGATTCTGGTAAAGATTTTTCTAGCCCTTCAATTCTTGTGATGAGAGCGTCCGCATCATCGAAAAGCGCAGCGGCTATCGCCGCTTTTTCATCACGCGCGGCGGACATCTATTGACTCCATTAGCTCTTTGAAAACGGCGTCAAGATTTGCTTGTGCCGTAGGCGCAAGTCGCTTCAACGTTGTCATCCTGATCGCGCGCTCCTTCTCCCCATTGGATTTTGCTGTCCTGACTTGAGCGCGATAGTCAGTCGTATCCTCGATTATCTCGACCAGAGACTTATCGATTGATTTCAACCGCTCGTACACATCATTTGCAAAAACTGGAATGGAAATTGATTTGAATTTCTGTTCGTCATTTTCATACTGCTTTAGTCCAGAAAAAATTACATCGACCTCGTCCGTTTCCTCGACGCGATTGAAAATCACGCGAATACGGCCAGCATCAACGCCAAGCTCACTCAACAGGAATTCGACTGTTTCGATTGTGTCTTTTTGCTGTTTGAGTGCAGACACGACTGGCAACACAAACAAATCGATATCCTCATGTGAGCCATCAAAGCGGCGCATAAGGGTAAGAAAGTCTTCAACATTAGAAGCGCCTACATCGATTACTGCGGCATCTGTTTCAAGCAGTGTTTCTGATAGTCTGTCAAAGGCTTTCCCTCGATACTGTTCATCACCATTGGCATCAGCATTAATAGTTTCGACAGCAATCAAACGTGCGTTAGGAATACGCGGTGCAAGCAGATGCCGCGCAAAGGTGGACTTGCCAGTGTTACCTGAATAATTGAGAGTTGCTACCCGCATAGGGAACCTCATTGAGAAAGAAATAGTGGGTCACCGCAAAAATGAGCGGAGAATTTTCTTTCCCAATTTGCTGCGCGATTGTGGTGGAGCGCAGTGCGGGCGAATGGCCGGGATCGCAGAGTGTTGATGTCGCTATTTCAATTTCAACGTTTAAGGATGAAAGCCAACAAACGAAACTTCAACTTCGCTAACGATAATGAATTTTTCAACGAGTAACAAGCATTTTCTATTTGTTCAATTTTGAAGTCGCAAGGCAATTGTCGAGGCAAGCAACACGAAGCAATGAAATACAAACAAAAGCAGACTGGCGCAACGCCGGGCAAATCAAAAATCGTCGTTGTGTTTATGCAACATTTCCCTGCGGCGTGACCATAAAAATTATTGCCCATAAAGAGAGCGTGCCACGTTCGTTAAGACTACATTTTTGAAGCCACTCACTTTTTAGTTTGCCATAGCCTAATAACCGCTATGAGTTCGCGCAGTTGAACTCATGGCTCAGCAAATCAAAAGCGGTGTTTACTCATCATTCGTGGACGCCGCGTTGCCCACCGGGGCGAGCGTTCATGCTCTTTATTGAGCACGCCCGCCCCCGTGGACAACGGCTCAACATTGAGCATCGCTTATGATGCCAAGTAGAAGTCCCTGCGCATAGCTATAAAGGGTCGAAAGACTGATCAATTTGCACCGGCAGGGGCACACTTACTTCCGCTTTAGGAAGTTGTATGCTTGCCCCAGAAGGGCTTACTTCCTTAGATTCCTCCCCTGTTCCTGCGCTTTGTTCAATATTTTCTCTAAAAGCATCAAGCTTCTCATCGGCAAAGCGAACACCAAGTTTATTTGTGCCGGCAACTTCAGCGGCGAGAAGTGTCTTGTCAAAATCGCCTGTTAATTCTATCGGCTCTTTGGACATGGACACGTCCTTCAATTTTTTGAGTAGCGTTTCTTTGGTATCCGTTGACTGGACGGCTAGTGAGTTGGCTTGGCCAACACTATTTGTTGTAACTTCTTTAATAGCTGAATCAACTGAAACCTGTTGTTGGATCCTTTTCGATAGATGTGAGATTGATTTTTCTGACAAAGCATTAGTGAATACTTGTATTGATTCTGCTGATCGAGTGACATTGGTATAGAAACTGTTTCGATTAATGGTCGGATCATCTTTTCGTAGGTGCAGCAAAACATGTTTTGCGGTCGCTCCTTGTGCAGAGTGTCCGGTTTGCGCGTATCCGTAGCTGACCGATAGTGGCTTGCCTTGATGGGCTATTTGGACGCTGTTACCGTCTTGCAATCGAATCGAAAGCGAATCCTCAGATGCATCAAGAATTTCGCCGCGCTGACCATTTGCCACCTTCGTTTTTCCCGAAGTAACGCCTGAGGTGAAACGTATATGATCGCCAGCGCTTAATTCGATATCAGTCATCCGTCCCACACTAACTGCCCGCATGGGTGTAGTTGATGGCTTAAGCTCAATAAAATCGCGATCATTGCTGCGTGGTCTTGTGTTTTTATCGCCAACTGTAGTTAGCACTAATCGATCCGATTTGATAGCGGAAACCTTCAACATGCTCCCCTTTTCAAACTCTCCAATTTTTGACTCAAAGCGTAACGCATCGCCAATAGAGTAGCTTCCGAGCTGACGCTTTTCGCTATCGGTCAAGTCGCGACGGTCAAATGTCTGAATGGTCTTTCCTTTCCCGACTAGCCCCAATTGTTCACGTATTGCTGAGTTAATTTTGATTCGGTCTTCGTTCATGCCTGTGAGTATGAGAGTATGCTTTCTATCATCGGGGGATATCAGCGCATATGCGCGGCCGATAGCGATATGCCGCTTTGGTTCGTTCACAATTGCGACCGTATCATCACGCCCGATCAGCTCTTTAATAGCTTCTTCAGGGTTATCGCGCGCCGCCTCGTGAGTAGATTGCATTTCACTTGTTCTACCCCGACGCATTTCATCGAGGCGTATCAGGCGTTGATCATTTTCAGCTATGTCTTTGACTTGTGACATTGGTCGCCCTGCCTCAACAGCGGCGAACTGTTTTGTGTCGCCTACTAGTAATAGTCTTGCTCCGCAATCAATCACTTTTTGAGAGATATGCTCTATCGCTTTGCTATCAATGAGCCCCGCTTCATCAAGCACGACTAGCGTATGGTCATCAACAGTCTCCCAAAATTTTTCATCTATCGCCGCGCGTTGTGAGGTAATTGTGTCGATCCCGGCACTCTCTTGCAATGACGCAACAGCTTGTGCGCTGGGTGCAAGCCCAACGACATTAAAGCCACTTTGGTTGGCCATTTCACGTACGGCGTTTAGTGCGGTCGACTTTCCGGCACCAGCATCACCTTCGATCACCATGATCGCATCACGGCTGGTTGCAACTCGCTCAACCATTTCACGTTGACCAGTCGACAGCTTAGTGCTTTCACGAATTTTGTTTCTGTCAATATCATCGAGCTCGATGCTCTGTTCGCGTAACGATTCAATACGCGATTCGTAAAGTCTTTCCTGCTGTTTTTCAACTGCCTGGCTAGCATCAGGCTTGGTAGCAACAGGTTCTACGCTATCGCGAGATTTGAGATAGCGATCAATGAATTTATGCTCGCGGTCTAGTGTCTCTTTCGGTACCAAGCGACGCTCATTCCTGCCTTGCTTTAACTCTCCCGTGCCGAGCATTTCAGAGAGTGCATGATCAATTTCGGCAAAGCTTGATTGGTATTGCGAAAACTCCATCGCTTTAGCAATGAGGGAATACCGATTGCTGATTACTGATGCGCGCTCTGCAAAATGGGACACTGCAGAGCGTAAGTTGCGACTCGCATCTGGTCTGTCAGGCTCTTTTTGAACGTAGCGCGTGGAGGATGCATTAGGGTGCTGGGGGAGTACCACGTCTATTTTTTGCAGACGCTCTTGCCAATTTTGAAGCAACAGCTTTCGGTCGTAAGCGATCTTTGCATCGCGCGTTTTTAGTGCGGCTGCTTGGCGTTTTGAGGCGCTTGCCTTCTCCCGCGCTGTGCCATCCTCTCGAAGTGATTCATCGATTGCGAGCTTACGTTGGGAGAAGTGGTCAATCGCTTCCTGCCTTACTTCTTCTATCTCGAAGCCATTTTTAGTAGCGCAGATTGAATATCCCAGCGCCTCCACTTGGCGTCGCAATTGCACTTTATACTCCGCATCAAGCGAGTGTTGGGCTTGCAATATCTCGTCGTTGGTTAAACTTCGCAGCTCTCCGTCTTCTCCTTTCGTAACATTGAAGACAACATTATGTGAATGTAGTTGCGGATCGCCGGCGCGCGATGTGTGATGCTGAAAGGTCGCAAATGCAATCTTTCCAGACTTCTCAATTGAAGTCTTTCCATCAATTGTAACGCGAGTATGCGCAAGCTTTGAGACTTGGGCCATGACTTTCTCAACAGCGCGTTCATGTGCTGAAATTAGCCGATGATCACCTCCTACTAGCGCCATTAACGAGATACTTTTCGGCGCACTAAACGTGCAATCGAGGCCAGCGCGAGCACCGGAGTGTGTTTGCTTCAGTTTCCCTATTGCAAATTCACCGCGCAGTGCAAACTTGAATTGTTGAAGCGAGAAAGTATTGGGCGGCAATCCAAGTTCAGCAGCAAGTTCGCCGCCGAACTTAGCCGGCATGCTGGAATTTTCAGTGTAGTAATCGTCTTTTTCGTAATAGCTCTCTGCTTGGCGCGCAGAGACGTTTGCGATATTGATCATGGCTTTCCCCCATTGAATGGTGGCAATAGGGTCTCAATAGCCCCTAAATGAGCCGAGGCAACGGTGTTTAGCTGCTTTACGGCGCTGTCGACAAGGCTCTGGATTGCAACTTCTTGGAATGCGGATTCAAGAAGGACGGCAATTGTAGCGGAGCGGGTAAGCCCACGCTGCGCTGCTAGCGCATCGAGACGCTCAATTTGTGATGGTGTTAAACGTGTCGAGACGCTTTCTGTGTGACGGTACTTTTGCATAGTGGAAATCGATTCATGTTGAAAAAAGCTGCATGACCTCGCTGTTGCAAGGAGTTCGATTTCTCTATTTTCATGATCAAGTGTCATGGCGCGGGCGAGTGGCCGAGATCGCGATTTTTGCAGTCTGCTACGCATTCATAAAACAAATGCTGTGTAGACGTATTTTTCAATAACGATTCAATTACTTAACTCGTTTACACGTCACGTTTGTCAACGCGAAGCGTTGCGTGATGTGTGAGAGTTTTCTACGCAGTGGAAAACCATCCGAAGTTAAACCGCGCCAGCGGTTTAACTGAGTGGTCGCTAAAGCACGTTAGGAAAGCTGTAGCAATACGTATAAATTATTAATAAATACACAACAAATACATATGTATTACATCATATTTATATTGTCTACGTGGCTAGATCGTCGTTTTCCAATCGGTTGGTTCATTGCCTTCAAAAATCTCTGTTGGGACATTTTCATCAATAAAGTCATGCTCAAGCCCTAGCTCTATTCGAATTAGGAACTGTAGTATGAACCAAGCCTGTAGATCGCTATCTTTTGCGATTGCATTAGCAGCAAACTTTGAGTGTGACGATCCTCCAAAATCCATTAACTTTGAGTGGGAAAAGTAATCAAGGTCGGTCCAAATTTTGCTGTTCTTTTTGGCGATTCGAATTGCTTGTCGAAGCGCGAGCTGAATCTCACCCAGCTGATTTGCGCTCTCTCGCTCCCCAAAAGGCATCTCTACAACGCACCTATCATCGGGGATTTCGTCAATTTCCGGCAACATCGATAAAGGTGACGACGAAGGCTTATTAAAATATAACGGCGAGAGGCCATTCCAGGCCCCGTCCCAACATTCAAGATGATAATTTAGTGTAGCTTGGATATCACCGTCCAAGATTTCTCCACCGCCGAGAAGCAAATCGATGCAAAAAGCTACAGCTCTATCTGTTTCTAGGGAATACGGAGCCAGCTTTATCAATTCCACGATTTCAGACCGCTCAAATTTTTCGACGCCGTAGGCTTCGAGCATGAGAAAAATTAAATGTAAGTCGAGCGCAAAAAGGGGAGGTTTGCTACTGAGTTTTAGCAGTTGCACGGCTCGTTTCGGCGAAACGCCCCTTTCGGCGTCAACGTACTTTCTGATCGATTCGCCTTTTCTACCCGATTGCGGGTCGCCGATTTTCAAGTGAATCTCTAGTTCCGCCGGCGTGAGTCCCGACGAAGATAACAGGTTTGAGAAGAATGTACTCACGAAAAAGCGGATCGACTCTTGGGCGGGCTCTGGTATAGGCGGTCGTCCGCGAGAGCGGACTTTATGGCTTTTCATGACATCCCTGTTTTTTTGCAGACATATATTCATTATACGTCTGCAATCAATTCTGATTTTAAATTGGATGACATTGGATGCCCGGTTCATCAAACTTTCAACACATCAAACGCAAACAATAATTCGCAATGATTCGCGACGGATAACCGTTGAAATCTTTTTGATAGGAGATGACTGATGAATAGATCCAGCAATCATACCACCTCGGAAAATGATGTGATTGATATTGAGCAGCTAGCGCTGATTATCCGGCGAGCGCGAGCAACGATTTCGACAGAAATGACGCGCAATCCGACCAATTTACCTCCCTGGTTTAAATTGCCGGGCTCCCGACGGCCGCTATGGCTGCGGTCAACCGTGTACGAATTCATTCAGACCGCTGCTAACCATGCTGATGCGCTTCCTAAGAGTAACGTGCGCGGTGCGAAATGAACTATCTACAACAGCAAATCCGCGCTGCCCTTCGCAACACGCCGCCTGAGACTATCGAACGAGCCGAGGAGCTCTACTTGGTCGTTGATACAAAAATCGTTATCAAAAGCGCGCATGTCTCGTGTGTGCAAGCGCACAAAAGCTCTTCGCTCGTTTCGATACCACTTCGGCACGAAGACAGTATCGAGTGTATCGAGACTGCCTTAATTAAAACTGTGTTCGACAAACTCACACAAACATGATGGTGGCTAACCTCGCCAAGCTCCAGCAGGACGCCTTTCTGCGCGCTCGGGGGATCGATCCGAAAGGCAGCTTCCAGCTCGATTTGTGGCCGGATGATAAGCGCGCTATTCCGAATGACTACGCGCGATCATCCTTGTTTACTGTGCGAAACAAGCGAGAACCGCGAGCCGCACTACAAGGCTCAATTTTGTACCATGTCGACCACCGAGTAACAATCACATTCACAGGCATTGAGCTGAGAGCCGAGGACGACTTACTCGTCTGGCAGCAGATACTTGAGTATGCCAAGCAATACCCCCTCGATCAATGTGTTGAATTTAACCTGCATCAATTGTGCAAAGATTTGGGCTGGCCAATCAACGGTCGAAACTACAAAAAAGCTCGTCACTGCATCAGCCGCTTGAAGGCCAATGAAATAAAAGTGACCAGTGAGCGCGCGTGCAAAGGCATCGGTATTTCCTTGATTAGACAATATGAATTCGAGGGCCATAGCGAGGACGCTGGCAGTCGATACCGCGTTTGGATTCATCGCGACCTGATTTACTTGTTCGCCGGCCAAACCTACACGCTTGTTACATGGGTGACCTACAGACGGTTGACGCCGATTGCGAGGCGACTTTACGACTATATCGCTAGTCACAAGCAGCCGTATCCTCTGGGGATAGACAAGTTCCATCTGATGTGTGCGTCGACCTGTGCGTCATCGCGTAAATGGACTCAGATGGTAACTCTCGCGTGCAGAGAGCTGGTCAACGCCCGGTTAGTCAAGAATGCTTGGGTGGCAGACGGGCGTGTGCACTCTCAACGATAGTGTCGGTCACGTAACGGGTGAGGCACAGTGCGTACTTCATCCGTCAAGGATTTCGTACCATTTGCACATGGGGTTGTGGATAAGTCGAACGAAGAGCCGCGCATCGTGAACCAAGTTTGACGGGTGAGGCACAGTGCGTACCTCATCCGTCAAGGATTTCCTACTTTTTGCGCCGCGGCCGTGGATTAATTGTGGATAAGCGGGCCGATGAAGAGTGCTTTAGGAGTTAAGTTTGACGGATGAGGTACGCCTCAATGCGAAAGTTTGACGGATGACGTGTAAAAACCTGACGGATGAAGTACGGCCAGTTTGACGGATGAGGTACGAAAGCTTGACGGATGAGGTACAGGGTCGTCAAAAAAGACTATCAGAATCAGTTGTTTGAGTCAGTTATGCACAGGCGCTAACCCTCTTTATAACCCTTTATATAACCAAGTGAAAGCAAAACATGAAGAAAAAGCAAAGAAAAGATTTCACAATTATCATCTCCCCGCCATTAGATGAGTTTTTTACAGAGCCATCACTCGCTAAAATGCGCTGTTTTCAATTATTGGATTTTGAAAAAAAAAGAATTGATTAATCCAGAGAACGGATTTTCACTTTTTTTCACTGTCTGTCTGTTTTGGTCTATAAATAAATCTAGAGGACATATCAAAGTCAAAATTATGTCAGCGAACATCGACCGCACACCATTCAATACGCCTCTGGATCAATTCTTAACAGTTTCGCTCCCAATCGACCTTGAAAAATGGCCTACAAAAATTGATCAAGTTGATAACTTTGTCCGCCAAAATATCTCTGCGCTTTCAGAACCAATGAAAGCTAAAATCAATTCATTCTGCACCGTACTTCTTTTTCAAACGGCGCTCTTTTCGCCCGCCGCCTGTGCAGAATGAATCACATTCAACAAAAAATTCAGTCGGCCTTCCTTGACGCGCCAGCTGAGCTAATTGGAAAACAGCAGCAGCTCTATTTGGTTATTGATTCACAATTCTCGATCCGCAACTTGCACTTAGCCATTGTTCCATCACCTTCAAATTCAACTCTTGTTTCTATTCCCATTAGTGATGATCTTGATCTTGCTGGCATTGAGAATCAATTCCTTCAAATTATTTGCAAAAAATTACTTAAAAAATGAAACGTCTGCAAGCCTTCAAATACGCATTGATATCAAATGGCGAACGAGTGCGTAATATGCGCTGCTATACGGCTACATGTCGGCGCGTGCACAACACGGCTTAGGTGTTGCAAAAAGAAACCTACGAGGCTGGAAACAAGTTCATCGGTTATGTGAAGATGACGGCTACCCTACCCATCTGGAAACGAAAAGTCGGCAAGGAATGGCTCAAGGACGCCCCTTTACAAGCGCTACAACAGGCCTTGGAGGACTTGGGAAGCGCTTACGCTAACTTCCTTACCAACTTCCCGCGCTTTAAGCGCAAAGACAGCGGTTTCAGCTTCCACTATCCTGTACCAAAACAGATCAAGCTCGATCAACTCAATGACCACATTCTTTTGCCCAAGTTAGGTTGGCTGCACAACCGTATTTCCTTAAATCTTGCAAAAATTAACTACAGGTATCTTTTTTGAAAATCCTTAAAAAACCAAAACCGAATAATAGAAGTCTTGCACTTTTTTTTAGCTACATTTCATCTGATTTTTCTATCGCTGAGACTATTGAAAACCCCCAGACACTAGGAAAGCCTACAATCGCCTGTGACAGCAAACCAGAGTTCAACCTATCGTTAGTAGAAAAAAAGCTTGCTAATGCGCTTTTGTTAAATGCCAATGTGCAAGCTAAAGACATGAACGGCCTGTATAAAATTGATATTGAGAACTTAGCTTCTGTCATTGGCTTTGATTCCAAAGATAATGAATTTTTAAAAAAGAGCGCACGGTCGCTGATGAAGATCATTTGCGAGTGGAGTGTTTTGGATAACAAAAAAAAAGAAATATTTTTGGATGCTAGCGCACTATTTCCAACCTTTGAAATCAGTGAAAGCGTGCTGAGCTACGAGCTATCATCCGAATTAATGGCTCTGGTTGTAGACACTGAAATGAAATGGCCTTGGCAGCTCTTGAAGTCATCATCAAGGCTGAGAATAAGCTCTGCTAAGTGCTGATTTCAGGCCATTTTTGGAGGTGTCGTTTGATGGCATTCAAGTCAATACAAAACTGCGTGTCAAACGCGCAGTCGGTATTACCCCAGCCTTCTACTATTTTCTCTAGTCGAGTAGTGGTTTCTCGCACCTTAAATTCAGGCGCAAGACTTGTATCAATTTTTCCTTCATCGACGTCGAAATACAAATTTTGTAGATACTCCTTTATCGCGAATAGTAAATAGCGCAACACTGTGTTCGAGTCATGCTTGTAATCAAATTGCTTGTGCACAAGGCTTGCTGCAGCACCTAGTGGCCAGCGCTCAACGATAGTTTTCTCATTGCCCCGAATGGGAAGAGTTTGTGATTTCGGCAGAGCCCAGCTTCGATCACTTTGCATGTCAATAAACTCATTTTCACAGCTGTGATATGGCCTTAAAAACGTCGCGATTCTTGGCTGATTTTTTGACAATCTTCCATTAAAGTATTCTGTATTCCATTTCGCTAATGGCTGCAATTGTGCGCCACCAGCATCTGCGCGTCCGATTAAGCCGTATTGAATTGACTCTTCAAACTTCATCATTCCTTCGCTCTTAAAAGCTGGAATCAGTCCTATCGCAATAACATCCCCAAATTCACCATGCACTTGTCGCCAGAATGGATTGCTTGCTGACAAAGCTGCCTCACTTAACTGATCGACCTCAAGGCCAGGTGGGTTTAAGACGTTCGGAATGCGGTATCCAGCAGGCGCGGTGCTGACCACACCGCCCCATGGCTTACCAACTGAAAGTTGTCTGGGTGCGTAAAAGTTGAGCAGGTTGACTGTGACTGACTGATTCATTTTTCGCATACCTCATCCAATGTACTTTGCAGCTTTGTCTTTTCGTTCTTTTTTTTCGTCTTTGGCTGAATTGCTAGCGCCTCTGTGCTGATTATTTGGCGACAGACTCGGCTTCATAATGACAGGCATGAGTGCAGTTGTGTCTTCAACATCACTTTTCACAACCTTGATCAAAGTGCGTGCGTGTTTTTTTCGAATCTGATAGAGCGCCGTGTCGAAGCTGCGCAGCGTAAACGCTAGCCCTTCATCGTTTAGCGCTTTAACAATTAGTTCGCGCTTCACCCCCTTTGATAAAGCGGACTCAATTGCATCGAGATGGTCAGCTAGCCGTGCCGTCAGCGATCTATTTGTCCCTGCTTCCAGCTTTTTCAATCTCTCTTCGAGTGACATTGTGATATCTGTTTTGTTGTTCAAATTTACACTACAAATTTACACTAAATTATCTGTAATTTTAATGTATTAGTAATATAAAAATGAAAAAACGCAATTCTTCAGATCAGCTCACCTCTGGGCTAGGTGATCAATTCAAAGCTAAAATCCTTCGCTTTGAGCTTAATGTCTCTCCATCAGCTTAAGCCGTAATTTTTCAGCGACTGTTTCATCGAATCCCTGGCTGCTATTGCAGAGCACAAGATTAGGCAGAAATGGTTTGAACCAGTACGCACGATCATCCAACGCAATCCATGGCTCCCATGCGCGTCCATGCTGGCGTAGCCATGCTTCCGCTTCGACTTGACGAGGATACTGGCCGATCACTTCAACTAGTTCTGGCAAGTCACGCCATGATGGTGTAACGCCTACAATACGATTGCCAATATCCGGTGAAAAGAATCCCTGCAACGTTTCAAGGTTACGCGTGCTGCGCCATGTGCTGCTGACAACAATGTCCACTTCTGAGAAGTCGCGCATCACTGTTTCAAACAACGGGCGGCGACAAAAATAGTGTTCTTCTCGATAGCATGGCTCAGGATGAAGTACACCGTCGAAATCTAGGAATAAAATCATAGCTGTTAAAAAATATATGTCATCACAAAACTTAGGGGTCAAGCGTTTGGTCGTTTGGTCGTTTGAACGTTTTTGCACTATTGCAGATCAGGAAATATGTCGGCAGACTTTTTTTAATTAAATGTTCGTTTAGCCGAACATTATTTCTATAACTTACATAAATGTTCGCTATGTCATACATTATTGCAACAGCCTCTGGCTCCGCGTTCGGCGATTCTTTCAAAGCAAACCGTCGTGCACTTGGACTCACGCAGCAGACCTTGGCTGATCGTGCGAAATGCAGACGGCAAACAATAGCCGATGTTGAGGCCGGCAAGAACGTTGGCCTGCATACCTTACTCGCGCTGTTGTCTGCAATGGACAAAGCCGTCATCATCGTGGACAAACACTTAGATTTAGATCGATTAGCGGAGGCATTTGATGAAAGCTGACATCCTCCTTGCCCTAAAGGAAGGGGATTCCTACAGCTAGACGCGCATGTCCTCGCGCAAGAATGTTCTTGACGGCATTCACATCACGATCATGCAGTGTTGAAAATGTTTTTTATTAAGTTGATAAGTCATATTATGCCTAATAAATTGATATTTTGTATATAATGTGACTCATTATGCCCGCAAAAGCGCAACCTACCTTTTACTCTGAGCAGACTCTTTTATCGGGTCTGGGGCAGCGACTGCGCCTCGCGCGCTTGCGCCGAAAGTTCTCGGCTGACACTGTCGCTGAAAGGGCTGGCATCGCACGAAAAACGTTGTATCGGGCAGAACAGGGTGAACCTGCCGTGACCATGGGAACCTATCTTAAAATACTTGGCGTGTTGCACCTGCAGAACGATCTTGATCAGCTCGCAAAAGACGATATTCTAGGTCGCCGTTTACAAGATCTTGATCTGCCAAAGCCACGCAAACAGAGCGGGGCAACATGAGTCGCTTTCCATCCGAAATCCAAGTTTGGCTTGATGCTGACATTACTGAAGACTTAATCTGCGTTGGCACTTTGCATCATGAACGCGGACAGTTACGATTCAGTTATCACAAAGGCTGGCTGTCGAACCCTGTGGCCTTTGCGCTAGACCCTGATCTGACACTGGACAATGCGCCGTTTTTCCCCAAGCCTGACATGGGAAATTTTGGCGTGTTCCTCGATTCATCCCCAGATCGATGGGGGCAAGTATTGATGCGACGGCGCGAAGGGCTTGAGGCCAAAGATGAACACCGGAAGCCACGAACGCTCTATGCATGGGACTTCCTGCTTGGCGTTCAAGATGAGACTCGACAAGGGGCACTTCGATTCCGCCATGATGCCGACGCAAATTTTTTGGCCGACTATGGATTGGCTGCACCTCCAGTCGCTAGTCTTCGTGGGCTAGAAGCTATTGCTGGCGAATTGAGTGCTAAGAAGATTGACGACCTAGACAAGCTGCGAAAGTGGCTTGCAGTCTTAGTTGCCCCTGGCGCATCGTTGGGGGGCGCTCGGCCAAAGGCGAATTTTCGTGACGATGACGGGGGCTTGTGGATCGCCAAATTTCCCGCTCGCGATGACGTTCGCGATATTGGGGCGTGGGAGGGATTACTGCATCTGATGGCAGCGCAGGCTGGAATAGAAGTTGCGCCTGCTTATACACGCCGCTTCTGCTCAGACTTTCACACATTTTGCACCAAACGATTTGATCGCAATGGTGCGCACAGGCGATTCTATTCTTCGGCAATGACGGTGCTTCGTAAAGAAGATGGTCAAAACGGGAGCTATCTTGAGCTGGCTGAATTCATACAAAGAAATGGCGCAAAGGGCCAAATAAACCACGACTTGGCACAGTTATTTCGGCGAGTTGTATTCAATGTCGTCGTTGGCAACCGTGATGATCATCTTCGCAATCATGGATTCATCCTGACGCAACGGGGCTGGCGTCTATCACCGGCCTTTGATATGAACCCGTCGATCGATAAGGCTGAGCACATACTTGCGCTAGACGACAATGATCACCAGCCGGATATTGATACGGTTCTATCGACAGTAGAGCTATATGCCCTTTCTCCCAAGGCGGGTAACGATATCGTGATTGAAGTATGCAATGTCGTCAAGAATTGGCGCATCCTAGCCACCAAGTGCGGCATAGCAAGAGCTGATATTGAGTTGATGGCTGGCGCATTTCAGCAATAGATACGCTTTAACATCCTTCCCACTCTAAACGATGGAGCTTGCTGAGCAATTCAGATCAAAAATGATTGGCGGTGTATAACTCGGCGGGCTCTTTTCAAGCCCGACGCCGAGTTATGCACGGCGACTGCATGACATGCCTACAACTTAGCTGCGAGCTCTTCTGCTGTGATGTGGTAATACCTAGACAACATTCTTAAATCTGAGTGTCCGGTTATGCGACTTAGCTCAATTACATTCTGAATTTTCTTTGCAAGGCGTGACGTTGCGATATGTCGAAAGTCATGAAATCGAAGGTCTGCCAGCATTAGATTGTCAGGTATTTGCCCGCTTGCTACTGACTTTGATTCGTAATTTCTCCTTGCAACATTGACTGCGCGTCGAAATGTTTTACTGAAGCTATCGCTGGCTACCCAGTTTGTAAAAATGCGACCAGTGCACCCACGCTTAGTACTACAAGCTATTGCAGCAGCGTAACCACTCAGAATCTCAATTGCCCGGCCTGAAAGCGGAATTGTGCGTGGCTCTCCATTTTTAGTCATCATTAGTTTGGCTGTTCGTTTTTCAAGATTCGTGTTTTCCCAAGTAAGCTGCAAAAGTTCGCCTAATCGACATGCGGTTTCTAATGCAAGCAAGCAGATGGCGCGCAGCGGCACATTAGTCATTGATGCGAATAGTAACTCTTCTTCTTCATCGTAAAAAACACGGTCGCGTTCATTATTGACGGCAGGATTTTTAACTAACCGTGCGACATTTGACGGGAGGAAGATACCCATATCTCTGATTGCATAATCGATAATCGAACGAAACAAATTCAGCTCTTTAACTACGGTAGCTGGCGATCGACCAAGTGCTAAACGAGCATCACGATATTCAGCGACATCATTGGAAGTCAGTGCTATGAAACGCGTTTTCTCAAAGTTTGTTTTAAGCGCGCGCAGTGCAGAAGGGTCTGCTTTACCACGCTTGTACTTCGACACACGCTCTTTGTATACATCGAGCACTGATCCAATCGTGTTTTTTTCAGCTGCACGAGATGTTGCTATCTGACCTCGCTGTAGCTCAGCGCTACGTTGCAAAGCAAATTGTTGGGCATGTGTCTTTAGTTTAAAGGTGCGGTATTCTCGCTTACCCCTATTTTCAAGCTGAACGCGCCAAGTGCCGTTCTTAGTTTTGGAGATTGATGACAATTGCGCCACACACAAAATACCGAAGTTTGTAGCGTACCATCATTCGCTATTTATTCGCTACTTTTTATTAGGCGGTAGGTAGTAGCGCCCATTTGCACATGTATTGCAAAATGAAAAATGCCTGAAACTCGTTAACACACAAGGAGTTTCAGGCATCTGAGATGGTGCCCACAGTCGGAATCGAACTGACGACCTACCGCTTACAAGGCGGGTGCTCTACCTCTGAGCTATGCGGGCATTTTTTTTGCGAGTCGCATTTTAGCTTGGTTCCACGCCCGCGTGGTGAGAATTGTTATTTTTTTGCGGGCGCACCAATACGCTCACCAAAAACATCGTCATCCGCCACCGTTCGGTTATAGCCCATTTGCCTAACCTTAAAGGTGTAGCGTGGCAATTTGGGTTGCGATTCTAAGGTTACTTCCACATCATAAAGTGCCACCACAAATACTCCTGGCGTCTGTGCATCCGTAATATTGGGCTTAATGTCAGTCACCGCACGAGCCCGCCAGCGCATCGCCACATCGCCCAGCACCTCCTCACCCTCAGGGCGATCATATGGGTTCACCGTTTTTAGATACTCGAGCGCGTTGATCTCAGCTGCGGCGCGTGCGTTATTGGTTTCAATACGATTTAGCGCATCAAAACTCGCATTAATCCACGAAAATAGCGCAAAACCTGCTGTAGTTAATATAACCAGCGCAACTATTGCCTCAAGCAGCGTAAAACCAGAAACCCTAATAACGACGGGTGTTTTCAAGCATTTTTGCCCGTATGTACTCATGGATAAACGGCCTCGCACTTTGGTGCTTTTAATGTGTACTGACGCTTAGTGCCGTCGGCTGCGGTGAATATCAGCGCTCCCCCTTCGCACCAGCCATTTTCGCGATAGACAATCGGTGCGGCAATCGTGAGCTGCCAGCCCTCTGGCAGACTCGGCAAATGTGTCCGCGCATTCATCGCACTTAGCCTCACTGAGCGCCCCTGCGAGAACGCACGATAGGGCAAATCCCCCAACTCTGCCTCAATCCCGCGCCAATTTGTATTCATGGTGAAACTATCAATCATCCGACCGAAATTAGGCAGCGCTAAGCCTGCCACTGCTGCGATCAACGCCAAGACGACGAGCAGTTCAAGCAAGGTAAAACCACAATTGGATATTTTTTGAGACATGCGGCATTGTATGTGAGCTACGCCAGCAGGTGAAAAACAAAACGGACAATGCGATTATCGCAATGCCCATTACTTGAATAGCAACTTAATCAGATGATGCCCGAAAGAGGGGTCGAACCTCCAAGCTTCGCATTACGAAGGTATTCCTTGGTGTAGATGTAACACTCCAAAAATCGTCGCAAATCGGGCTCTAGCAATCGCTCTAAATGTCAAGCCACCGAAGACATTACGAAAAAAAATTTTAAATGCTGCGACTCTTTTTTGGGTGCCGTCGTCTTTAAGTCCAGTATTGCAACAAACTCAACTTTCCCAAACTAGCAGCAACTTCACAGCACGTGATTTACGTGGGCGCAAACCGTGTTGTTTATGAATAGCTAATCAACTCCGCGCGAATGTTGCGGATCAATATTGTTGCAAGCTGAACTATGTCAGGCTCTGTCCGTTTTTGTGGCGTTATTTGAACTGGGTGAGATGGGTTTCCATTCCCAGCCCTCAAGCGCCAATTCGTAGCGGGTGGAACGGCCCGCCGCTCGCCGCGCAATTAGTCCCTTTTCGACGAGATCCACAAGGTCGCGGGTTGCAGTAGCGCCCGCTACTTTTGCGATTGACTGCAATTTTTTTGGCGTCATGCCGCCTTCGAATCCACCTGGTCCGGCCTCAAGCATTTTATTTAGCACCTTGCGTTGTCGCGCATTTAGGTCAACATCTCGGTGACGAGACCAGAACCTTGCTCGATCAAGCGCCTCGTCGACAATTCTTGAAGATGACTGACAAGCGAGGCGTAACGACTCTACTAACCAGTTAGTCCACGAAGTCGGATCTGCCTCGCAGCGTTGAACACGGTTTAGCGTGTTGTAGTACTGTTGCTGTTGGTCGCGCAGTTCTACCGACAAACCATGCATCCGAAAATTGCCCTTCATACTTTGTGCAATTGCCATATCCAAGATCGCTCGGCCAAGCCGGCCGTTTCCATCTTCGAAAGGATGGATGGATTCAAACCACAAGTGCGCAATAGCAGCGCGGACCAAGCCGTCCGTGTTGCCGTCGTCACGCGTTTCGTTGAACCACGCTAGGAATTCGCGCATATTTGGCGGGACTAATACGGATGGCGGCGCTTCGTAGTGGATTTTTTCTCGCTGCAATGGACCACTCACAATTCGCATAGGCTCGGGGTCAACTCGATATTGGCCTGGCGTAATTCTTCGCAATGAAATCCGTGCCAGTGGAAAAAGTTCATGGTGCCATGCGAACAAGCGCTCTTCTGTTAAGTCGGTATCCCAGTTAGTTGCAGCATCCTCCATAACATCGAGGAGGCCTTCGATGTCACGAGGAACAGCCGACTTATATTCCGATGCAACACCAAGGCGCTTCGCGACTGAAGACCGCACCGCATCTAAATTGAGTGCTTCTCCTTCAATGGCTGCAGTTGCTAGCGCATCTTGCGTCCAAATGTCGCGCGCACTAAGCGCCATATCGGTCTGACCTACAGCCTCAATCTTTCCGATCAGCTTGCCCAGCTCGCCTCTTGTGTGGCCAAGCGTGGCGCTTATTGCCAGAACGTCTACCTTTATCGGCGGCCAGCCCGCGCTTTGCCAAACCCAACAACTTTCCTTTATGACCATTATTCGACTCAAAATTTGATCTATTTAATCAGTTTAATCGACTCACACACTGATTTCAATAAAAACCTCACAGAATGAGTCGATTATCAAATTTATTCGACTCATTTTGTCGTTTCCTCAAATTTCACAACAGTAATCTGTCAGTTAGGCTCTTTCACGCCAGATCACATTCAGGCCGAGCGATTCTTCCCCATGGAAGAATGGAAGGCAAAGGTAGATTCAGGTAGTCAAAAGACGCTGGCTGGGTAATTCGCCCATTTACTGCGCCCGAAGCTTCAAAAATCCCCAATCCGACAACTCAATCGACGTCGATTGGCTATATGGTGGCTAAAGCAAGGCTATAACAAGGCCACTGCAATAAAAAGGAGTGCTCATTGCAAGTCCTTAATTTTATTGGTGCCCGAAAGAGGAGTCGAACCTCCGACCTTCGCATTACGAATGCGCTGCTCTACCAACTGAGCTATCCGGGCGTATTACTATTTTAGCAGCTAGCGCATCCTTTTTCTACCCTAGTGAGATGCTGAATTTAATAGCGAGTCAGCTACTTCAACACTAGTTTCATCACTAAACAAGATTGTGTAGAGTGTGCAAAAATTCACAAGCATTTACATATCTAAACCGTCTGTTTCTCGCTATTTACCAGTTATCGGAAGTAATCTATCGGCCAATTTGCATTGGTTAACATCACTAAATCTCAAAGGAACCGCTATGACTAAGCACAAAGGTTTTACGCTAATAGAAATTATGATCGTCGTTGCCATCATTGGTATCTTGATGGCTATTGCCATTCCCGCCTACGGTAACTATGTAAAACGCGCAAAAATCACGGAATCTGTTGGCGCTTTATCGGAGATGCGCGTCAAAATGGAACAGTACTTCCAAGACAATCGTACTTATGTTGGTGCGTGCGGCGGAACGGGGGTAGCCTCATTGCCTGCTGCTTCGAAAAGTTTTACCTTTGCTTGCTCTGATTTGGCGGCCACTACTTATGTTGTTACCGCCACCGGCATAACGAGTGCAAACATGGGCGGCTTTTCATACACCATCAATCAGGCCAATGTTCGTGCCACCACCATCACCAGCGTATCAGGCTGGAACAGCAACGCCACTTGCTGGGTACTGGGTCCAGGCGGCGCAACTGGAGCAGGCTCTTGTTAAGGTTCAAATCCATCAGCGGCTTTACGCTGGTGGAGCTAATGATTGGCTTGGTCATCTTGTCCACGCTGCTAGCATTGGCGTTTCCGGCATTCACCGCGATGATGCAAAATGCTCGCGTTTTATCGACTGCCGAAAGCTTTAGCACTGGTTTACAAATGGCACGTGCAGAGGCGGTACGGCGCAACGCCAACGCTGACTTTGTTGTACTTGGCACATCTAACCCAGCCACAGCCGCATCAAAAGACGTCACTGCTGGCGATGCTGCTGGGCAAAGTTGGATCGTACGTAGCAGTACCGCAACGGCCGGCGTTTTTGATTTCGTTGATGGCAAGAGCGTGAAGGAAGGCTCTGCTGCTAATGTTGCTGTTGCCAGCGCATCACCATTAATTACGTTTACTAGCCTAGGATCGACCACCTTAACGGCTTCAGCGCTTTTTCAATTCACGAGCGGTACTGGCTTAGCCTGCCAACCCACCGGTGACATTCGTTGTATGAATGTGCGCGTTAGCGTTGGTGGTAATTCAAGGCTATGCGACCCTCTGGTAACTGTTTCAACCGATTCACGTGCATGTTAGGCGCCAATATGACGATGACAAAAAAATCCGCTAGTGGCTTCTTTTTGCTTGAAGCCCTCATTGCGGTACTGATTTTTTCGCTTGGCCTATTGGGGCTAGTAGCGATGTCTGGGGCAGCTGTCTCTGCACAGTCCGACGCACAATATCGTTCTGAAGCTGCCAAGTTTGCTAACGAAATCCTTGGCAGCATTTGGGTTAATGTTGCGCGCTCAACCAGTGTGCTTGACCCCAATGGGCTCGTTACCAAAGCGTCGCTGGCAGCATTTGTGCACAACCCAAGTGGTACTGATTGTAATTTTAGCGGTGCGGCGGGGACGCATCCGCTGGTTGGCTCTTGGTCAAACCGCGTTATTGCAACAGGCGCTAACGGCGGCCTGCCCGGTGCTACTGCCAGCGGCCAACAAATTACGATTGACACCACAACAACGGGACTAAATAAAGTCAGCGTTATCGTTTGCTGGCAGGCGCCACAAGACAGAGCGCCGCGCAAGCATATCGCTATCGGCTACGTTAATTGAGCACGATCTTGAAAAAATATCTCTCCATTGATACGCTTGCACAGGGCCAAGCACAGCCAGAAAACATGATTGCGCTTATGCCATACGCATTCCACAGCCCACAGCCTGCAAATAGTAAACACTCCAAGCAGGCGGGTTTTAGCATGCTTGAAATGCTTATCGGCGTGGCGATTGGCTTGATTGCACTTGTCACTATCTTTCAAATGTTGGTGTCATCTGAAACGCGCAAACGCACCACATCTTCTGGAAGCGACGCGCAAATTGCCGGCGCAATAGCACTTTTTAATCTTGAACGCGATGTACGTTCATCAGGCATGGGGTTTGGCCTTGCGCCCGCAAATGTCATGGGCTGTTCTGTAGCGGCTAGCTATTCAGGCACAGCAGTTACCCCAGCAGTGCGCTTATATCCGATCGAAATCATTCAGGGCGCTTCAGGCGCACCTGATAGGATCATTTCTTTTTATGGTAATTCCAGTTTTCTCACTGGATCACAGACGTTTACCGCCTCAACTGACTTCACCAAAAAAACGCAAACAAGAAACGGGTTTCAAACCGGTGACGCTGTTATTGTTGCGGGCAACGCCACAGCCACTGCAGGCTCTGCCAATTGCGATCTCGTCCAAGTGACAACCAATACAGCAGCAGATGGGCTTACGTTTCAGCATAGTACTGGCTCATACACAAGCTTCTACACTGGCGCTAGCACTGCCGCTGTCTTTAATATAGCCGCTGGCACTGGGGCAACTTATACAGGTGGGACGCTATTTAATCTTGGCAATAGCCCGCGCCGCACGCAATGGCAGATTACAGGTGGCAGTGTATTGACCTCCACAGACACTCTTGTTGCTGGTAATGCGGTCGAAGTCGCCGAAGGCATTGTTAACATCCAAGCGCAATACGGCGTTGATTCCGACAATAACGGCTTAATAACTGATGGCTCTGGCTCGCCTGCAACGCCTAATGAATGGGTAGTAGCCACTCCAACTGACTGGACACAAGTACGCGCCATTAGGGTTGGCCTGCTAGCGCGCAGCCGCGCCTATGAGCGTGAGCAAGTCACTACCGCCGCACCTTCATGGCAGGCGGGAGCTTTTACGATGTTTAATCTTGACGGTAGCTTAGAGGCAACAAATCCCGCTAACGCTTTTGATAATTGGCGCAATTACCGGTACCGCGTTTACGAAAAAGTTATTCCGTTAAGAAACATGATCTGGGGCGCATCTTAATGTATCCAAAATTATCCGCGGCTACGTTTAAGCCTCAGCAAAATCTGCAAAAGCAACAAGGTCTAGTGTTGTTCATCGCGCTTGTTGTATTGGTAGTGATGACGCTTGCGGGCATTGCTATCCTGCGGCAAGTCAGCGGCGGCATGGGAATCGTCGGTAATTTGGCGTTCAAAGAAAACGCCACCTCAGCTGGCGACTTAGCCATTGAGACCGCACGCGCTTGGCTGGTAAATCCGGCCAATGCCAACTCACTCGTCAACGATAGCGCGACAGATGGCTATTACTCCAGCTGGGCGCCCACGTTTAATCCAGCAACCTTTGATTGGTCAGACTCAGCCGCATCTAACGAAATAAGCGATGGTGCAGGCAATTCAGTGCGCTACGTGATTCACCGACTTTGCAATGTGGCAAATACCGCAGTGACTGCTGGCGGGCAGCAATGCGTCACCCTCACTGTGGAGGGCGGTAACTCGACCAAAATCGGGCTAGATGCGAACACAACACCTTTATCCAATAACGTACAACCTTATTTCCGCTTGACCTCCAGAACCACTGGGCCGCGCAATACGCTCAGCTTTGTTCAAGTCATCATGTACTAGTACTAGCACTAACACTACTGCGTATAAACGCAATTAGGAACAATGAAATGAACACCACAAAACTTAAATTTACGACCACTCAAGCTCAACAAACAATGCACAAAGCGTTGCTTGGGCTCAGTTTGACGGTCGTTGCGTCGCTAACTGCGCTACTACCAACGACATCGACGGCAGCATTGACCGATATCGCGCGTGCGCCGCTAGCGGGTGGTGCGTCAGGGCAAGTGAAGCCCAATATCATGCTGTTAATGGATACGTCGCGTACACTGGCCTTTACGCATATGCCAGATCTCGTACAAGGTCCGTCATTCGGCGTGACAACCGGTACCACTTATGTTGGCTACAAGTCCTACCAATGTAATGCGATCTATTTCAATCCCAATGGTAGCTATCCATTACCAAAAGATGCCAGCGGCACATCCCTTGCGGTACCAAGTTTTACGGTTGCACCCTATGATGGCTATGATTCGTCATTTGGTAACACCAATTTAGCAACTAGCTTTCAAGCTTATGTATCAGATTCCACTACCCCTGCAAGATCAACGCTTGATACGAATTTAGCGCCCTCAGATCCTGTCGGTCCTGGTTACTACTATATTTATTCTGGTGCTCAGCTTCCGGCGAGCGGCAAACTTAACTTTGCCGCGGCGCCTTGTACTGATATTGATGATATTGCGCGCGCTACGGGCGGCACCAAAAGCGCCACTGGCGGTGGCACTTGGACGAAAGTAAATGTGTCCAGCGAGTCAGCCACGGTGCAACTGAGATTTGCAATTTGGTACACCTACTATCGTACCCGACTTAACCTAACTAAGAGCGCTGTCAGCTTGGCCTTTACCCCGCTATCGGATGCCTATCGGGTGGGATTTATCACCACCCTACCGCAAGTGGTGTCTTCAGGTGGCGTACCTTCGCCTGAAACAATAGACTCTGCCAAATATTTAGCAATTGGTGACTTTGGCGCGACGCAACGTACCAATTGGTACACCAAACTTTTTGCTCAACGGCCATTTGCCAGCTCGCCAACGCGAGAAGCGCTTGCGCGTGTCGGTCGTCATTACGCGGGCAAGCAAGATTTTATCAACACCCAAATGACTGGCGATCCCGTCCAATATTCGTGCCAGCAAAATTTTACGATTATGACCACGGACGGTTATTGGAATACCAGCGCAGAGACGAATCCAGGATCAGGCGCCATTGCGCTGGACGGCGTCAGCCAAGTTGGGCAGCAGGATGGCTTGCTGGCTAACTCCGTCAGCGCGTCTAGCCCGATCGTTTACTTGCCATGCGAAAAAGGCGGCACCAATTGCGCGCCGCGCCCTATTTGGGACAGCGGTGGTAATAGAACTGATGTGATTACCGATAAAACCAATGATTTCCGCAATGAACCCTGTGCGAGCCCTTTTTTCCTTTGGACACGATCTCAGGTCAGCAAAGAGACCAGACAACAACGCCGCGCCACAGAGCAATTCACAACGTTTACACAACAAACCACCCAAACTGACACAACGCAGCTAAAAAGTACTTTTCAGGAACGTCGCAGCACCCAGCAAAATTTGCAAACGACCATCCAAAATCGCGCCACCACCACACAAAACCCTGCGGTCACCCAGCAATTTACAGAGACCCGCACCAACTTCACCCGCGGCGTCGCATCAAGCTTTAATCGGAGCACAATTCAGCGCCAACAAACGGTGACCGTTAGACTTGCCAACACCACACAAAATCTCGCCAACACGCAAATTGTGACGGAGTCCGTAATACAGCAGCAGCTTGGTGTGACGCGCGTTGATCGCACGATTTTTCAGCTACGTCAAACAACCTCAGGCAAAACCCGTAGCCGGCTGCAAAATTTTGAAACACGTACGCAAGTACGCGAAAGTACCGCACAAACTACGCGTACACGCAACCAAGTGCGCCGTAGCACCACGCAAATTAACGCGCGCAATAATTTGACAGAGTTGACTGCACCTGTTGCATCCTGCCCTGCCACTGGCTTTACTTGCAGTACCACCACAACACCGCCAACGTTTGTCGCTACGTGCACCGCGGGTAGCTCAGGTGCACCAAACCACATCGTTTCAACATGCGCGCCATTAGCGCCCGTTGTTGATTTTGTACAGGCGGGCACTTGTACGGTAGGAACAGCTGGCTCACCAGATTTCACGACCACCGCTTGCAGTGTGGCGAGTACCATGCCCACGCTAGTGGCCTCCTGTACACCGCAAACCGCTGCCTCTGGCAATAGCTGGTTTCAACGTGACTGCGCTACCACCACGGTCAGTGCAGAGGCAGTATTAACCTGTGCAGCGCAGGCACCGACTAGCCCTACATTCCTCCGCATTGCCTGTACGACGCCTATCAATGAAAACAACATCCCAATCGCCGCGGCTAGCTGTCCGGCGAATATTGCGGCGACGATGGCCAATAGCTTCACCAGCACCACCTGCACATCTGTTGGTGCAACAACATTTATCCCAAGCGCCTGTGTGGCCGCTGCTGAATCGATGGCAAATAGCTTCATCACCACATCTTGCCCAGGAACAGTATTTACGGAAAATGCGTTGCCCATTAGCGGAACCTGTACCCCAAGTGCTGGATTATCGCCTAATTACACACAAACCTCGTGCAGTACCGTGACGATTACCGCGACTGCGCCAGTGGCAAGCTGTATGCCCGTCGGCACAACGACAGCAGCATCGAGCCCTTTCCATCGCTCCGCGTGTTCAGACATTCAAAACACCAGCAATGTTGCAATTGGCGTTGCCTGTGTGGCAACTGGTGCGGGTACTGCACCGAATTGGATTCGCCGTAGTTGCCCAACACCTACAACCGCTTCAAATGTGCCAGTCGCTAGCTGTACGGCAGGTAGCCTTGGCGTTTCCCCTACATGGGTTAGAACACCCACTTGTCCAGCGCCAATCACTGCCTCAAACGTACCAGTAAATGCAACTTGTGCTACCGGCACTAATTTGGGTAGCTTCGTGATCATCACATCCTGCCCAGCGCAGTCGGTAACCACAGAGTTTATTGGGACTAACTGTGTGGCGGTCAATGGTGGTGGCCCTGCATATCGACGGATTACTTGCCCTGGTAACATCACAACACCACCTGTCGTTGTCGCCGCCTGTACGCCAATTGCGCCGGTTGGACCACTTTTTGTTGAGACTGTTTGCATGCCAATTGCTGGCACCACTACCACCGTAACAACTTGTGTACCAGCGGCAGGTCCACCAGCCATTACTTGCACGCCTGTTGTCCTTGGTACCAATTTCCCTACCGCACCTTGTGTTGCTGGGGCGGTAACCTCCTTCCCAGCGGCTATGCCACCCTACAACGCCACATGTAACGCGACACCACCATTGCTAGGCGTGTTTTTACCGGCTACATGCGCGACGACAGCGGCAATTGCTGGCAATAACTTCACCGCGATTGTCAGCTGCCCGGCGCCAATTGTGACTAATACCATTGTGCCAGCTTGTGCACCTGCCACAACAGGCGCGCCATTACATGTCATTACTACCTGCAGCACACCTATTAATAACCCAAACGTGCCAATTCTTGCAGCCTGTGTTGTCGCCACTAGTGGTGCGCCAACCCACATTCTGACGAGTTGTCCCGCACCTGTGGTTGTGACGAACAACCCAGTTGCGCAGGGCACCTGCACCGTCGGTCAAAACCTTGGCTCGTTTGTCATTACAACTGCGTGTAACCCTGTTACCACCACAGATGTTGCCGTTGCATTTGGTAGCTGTACCGTTGGTGGTGGAACCACATCCCCATTCATTGTCACCACCGCTTGCAACACGATAACACCGCCTCCAGAGTTCTCGTCTACTTGCGTAAGCAATCCTGGTACGTCAACACCGTTCCTCAGACGCGTATGCAATACCGTCACTAGCCCAACGACACCAACTGCGCCATGTACAGTGGGCACAACAAATAGCGGTCCGCCTAGCCATATTCGTACCACTTGCACCCGCATCGCGCCAGCTGCCGTTGCAGTTCAAGATGGCACCTGTGTCAGCGAAGTACAATCATCTGCTAACGCGTTCACCACCACCACTTGCACGCGCAATGACACCGGCCCTTCTTTTGTGCAGGCATCCACGTGTGCAGCATCGATTGCTGCAACATCTGGCAATTCTTGGACACAAACGATATGTACACCCGTTACCTCAAATAACGGTGCAAATCCAACCGCCACTTGCCCCGGTGCAGGTAACGCATCAGAAGCCGAGAATGCTGGAAATAGCTTTACCACAACGACCTGCACGGCAGCACCAGGTCAGCGCCGCCAATATCGCACCTCTACATCGGTATTGACGCAACAATTTAGTAACGGCACCCAAGTCTTTGTCACGCCCGCAGTGCTGTCTGGCCCAACTGGTTATGCAAACATGGAGGCTACCTGTTTTGCCAACAATGCCGCGACAGCTGACCCACAATTACCGGCGCTACCAGCCGCTGGTGTGTCAGGTCGCCCTGGCGATGATGGACGTCCACTGCTGCCAGCACCACCTGCTCCTTGTGTTGCATGGCCTTGTACGGTGACCAGTGGCACCTTTGGCGGCAAAGCGAATACATTGGCCGACGTTGCACAGTATTACTATGTCAATGATTTGCGCCCTGGCACCGGCTCAATTGCAGAAGATAACGTCCCCGCAACTGGAACAGGCGCAGAGGATGACGGCGCTATCTGGCAGCACATGACGACGTTTGCTATTGGATTAGGTGTAACCGGTGTACGTGTTTATGACACCAACTATAAAAGCGCCAGCACTGGCGATTTCGCCGACATTCGTAATGATGTGAAGCAGTGGCCGATTCCACCTGATGCGGGTGACAACCCACTCAGCGAAGCACCAGCAACAATTGATGATTTCTGGCACGCTGCCGTAAACGGACGCGGTCAATACTTTAGTGCCGATAACCCACAGTCAGTGATTTCTGGATTGTCGGCAGCACTATTCGCCATCAATGATCGACGCGGTGCAGGTGCGGCGGCAGGTGCGTCGGCATCAAGACTCATACAAGGGGCAAGTAATTTTGCGTACTTCTCTAATTACGTCACGCAGCGCTGGACTGGCGAATTAGAAGCACGTGAGCTTGATATCAATACCGCTATACCAAGCACCACTGTTGCATGGTCAGCGCAAGCATTGCTTGATGCTAAGGTGCGTGCGCAATGCGATGATCGTAAAATTTATCTAGTACGTCCAGGTGCTACCAACAACCGCGTGAACTTTAGCTGGAACACAAAAGCCTGCGACGCTTCTGGTTTGCCAACGGGTACTGCAGATACCGGGCTTAATGCATCTGAGCAAGCAAACTTTGATGCCAGCAAGGTTGCAAGCTTTAGCCACTATTCCGCGATGACAGACGGTTTATCTGCCTCTGTTGATCAACGCACGCCCGCTGCTGGCGCTAATTTAGTTAATTTCTTGCGTGGGCAACGTGGTTTTGAAGGCTTTGAAGCCAATAATCTCAATAAGCTGTATCGTCGTCGCGAGAGCGTTCTAGGCGCAACGATCAATGCGCAGCCTGCTTACATTAAGGTACTAGATGCGTTGTACCAAGATGCAGGATATTCAGCGTACAAAACCTCTGTGGCTAGCCGTATACCAATGCTCTATGTGCCCGCCAACGACGGCATGTTGCACGCATTTTATGCGGGTGAAAGCGCAACCGATCCGCTAGCGGGTAAGGAAGCGTGGGGCCTCATTCCAACGGCGGTATTACCTAACTTGTATAAGTTAGCCGATAATAATTTCGGTGGTAATTTCCAATACTCCGTGGATGGTTCACCAACCATTGGCGATGCGTATGACAATCCTAACAGTGCATGGAAAACCATCTTGATTGCGGGCTTAAATGCAGGTGGTCGTGGCTACTACGCGGTTGATATTACGGCGCCTGATACCCCTAAAGTGCTATGGGAATTCAAGTGGAGCGACACTTGCTACGCTGGCACAACTGCAACTGCGGGTGCAGATTGTCATCTAGGGCTAACCTACGGCACACCAGTACTCACAAAATTGGCGAACGGCACCT
Organism: Burkholderiales bacterium; assembly: GCA_031414695.1. GTDB lineage: Bacteria > Pseudomonadota > Gammaproteobacteria > Burkholderiales > Usitatibacteraceae > UKL13-2. Next base: position 58,005 of record JANNWG010000035.1, on the reverse strand, counting down.
GGGTAGTGATGGTGACATCAGGCTATAACAACGTCAATTCGCCCGCTAAAGTCGGCGATGGTATTGGTTATCTGTACATCTTAGATGCGTTTACCGGAAAAATTATTACAGACGGTAAGATTTCCACTACGGTTGGCACCGCTGCATCGCCAAGCGGTTTAAGCCGTATTTCTAATTTCGTCGATAACACCAGAGTCAACAATACGACACTGCGCGTTTACGGCGGCGATTTACTCGGCAATGTTTGGCGTTTTGACGTTAACGGCACAATACTTCCGGCTGGTTTAGAAGCCACATTGGTGACGCAATTAAAAGACAGCTCGGGTAATCCACAACCGATCACAACACGTCCTGAGTTGGGCGAAGTAGAAGGCAAGACGATTGTACTGATTGGTACCGGAAAATTGCTGGGAACGACTGACTTGACTGACACCAGTAGGCAATCCATTTACGGCATTATTGATACCATTCCTGCTGATGGCTCCGTTTTGTACCTGGACAATAGAGCAGTCTTAAGTCCAATCTCACTTACACAAACTGGCTCTGGCGCAACGGCAACTCGAGCAGGCGCTTGTACTGGTACAACTCTACAGTGTGCCGGCACTAAAGGATGGTTAATTGATTTGCCGGATTCAGGTGAACGCGTAAACATTGATCTACGTCTGCAATTGGGTACCTTGGTGGCAGCTAGTAACGTACCGCAAGGTACCGCTTGTAACATCGGCGGCTATAGCTGGCTTAATTCTGTTAATTTTGCGACGGGTCTTGCTATTCCAAGCGGTAGTGCAAGCACTCCAAACACTATCTCACAGCGTTTGCAACCCACCAGTGGGTCTCCAGGCTTAACGACTGGCTTTAACTTTTTCCAAGTGCCCGATGGTACCGTACGAGGGTTTGTAACGGATGCACTGGGCAATCGTTTGGCCATTACACCGCCAGTTGCTATTAGCCCACCCGTTGGCAAACGCATCAGCTGGCGTGAGATTACACAATAACGTGATGTATGTTGAATACCATGTCTCATGCGTCAATTGTTCCCCTAAGGAAAGCATTGCCATCCGAGCTGCAAAATACGCTACATAAACTCAAGGCCGTGAAAGCCACTACGCTTTCACGGCTTTCGCCTAGTATGGTTAGCGCGATATCAGTTTCAATCATACTTCACGCAGCACTTTTAATAGGCAACGTTGCATTCAATCTAACGCGTGATTCCAGTAAGCATTTCACCGAAGTTCAAGAGCGTCCGAGCTATCAGGCGGTATTGACTAAATCATCGAGTCAATTGCCTGCTGAGCCGATACAGAATCAAATGACCTCCAAGCTGGCTGAGCAAGTCATTTCACCTGCCATATCGACATTACCCAGCCTCCAATCTGCGCCTACCACCCGCGCACTAGCGGTGGTATTGAGTGACTACCATCTAAAATCGTCGCTGGATGTGCCGCCGCAAGCACTAACGGAGATCACGCCGCAATACCCCGCGAATGATAATTATCAAGAAGGCACCGTTGTTGTCAGGGTGCTCATCAACGAATTTGGTCTAGTTGATGAAACGAGAATCGTGCGGTCATTTCCAAGCGGATTATTTGATAACGCCGCGCAAGAGGCTTTTCAGAAAACCATCTTTTCGCCAGGCAAGATACTTGGCATTCCGGTCAAAAGCCAGCTACTTGTGGAGATGAGTTTTACACCATTCAATCGTGGCGGTATGGTGAATGGTAGGCTAAATTAAATTTAGCAAGGCTCTACATACTTTGCCTCAATTTTTTGCTGTAGAACGGTATTCGCGGTTGGGGTTGTTTTTTCTAGATTCACACTACCTTTATAGGTGGTGCTCGAAAATACCAACGAGCCCTTGCCTTTAATTGAGCTTCCCTTCGGACCTTGACACGTAATTTGCCAAGTCGCCGTCGCGTTTGTTAGCTTAAATCCTTCAACTCGGCATGCCATACCGACTTCTGAATAAACCGGAATAATTGTCTCAGGTGCGCGCAAGTCTCTTGGCAAAATACAAGCCGCCATACTGCCGTTACCAGTAGAGCCATTGCTGTATTCCGTAGTAATGGTGGTTTCCCAAAGACCTGCTTTAGACAAAATCTTTGCAGGTCCCAGCTTAGGCTCTGCTGGCGTTAACTGTTTTTTCTCAGGACTATTTACTTTTTTCGCGGGCGCATTAGGTGTTTGGGCGCAAATAGCAAAAGGGAAAAGTAGGCCTGCTAAAAAAAATAGGCGCGTGGATATCATATGCTTCCCTTTTCTGTGTTGTTAGTAAGGCAGCTACTTTTTAGCTGGTATGTGATGCGGGCAACATGGGGGGTTGCCGACTCAGCCCCTTCGGCAACGGAAATGTAATCGTCTCTTGTATGCCGTCTAACTCGCGGACACTCTTGGCGCCGAGTGTTTTAAGTTTGGCAATCACGTCGCGTACCAACACCTCAGGCGCCGATGCGCCAGATGTCACGCCGATGCGCGTTCTGCCTTCAACCCATTCGATTTTTAATTCTTCAGCGCTATCGACTTGGTGGGTTTCACAACCGAGAAGCTCGGCTAATTCGCGTAGGCGATTGGTGTTGGAGCTGGTGCGAGAACCGACCACAATGACCACCTCAACTTGGGGCGCCATAAATTTCACTGCGTCTTGACGGTTTTGTGTGGCGTAGCAGATATCGTCATGTTTCGGTCCGACAATAAGCGGAAAGCGCGCTTTGAGTGCATCAATTACCTTAGTGGTGTCATCCACCGACAGTGTCGTTTGGCTTACATAGGTGAGTTTTTCAGGGTGCGCAATATTGAGTTTGGCAACGTCCTCAACCGACTCGACGAGGTACATGCCTGTCGCAGATTGTCCCAGCGTACCTTCGACTTCGGGATGACCTTCGTGGCCGATCATGACGATTTCAAAGCCTTCGTTACGTTTTTTTAAGACTTCGATATGGACTTTTTTCACCAATGGACAAGTGGCGTCAAACACGTGAAAGCCGCGTTGTTGCGCCTCAAGTCGTATCGCTTTTGAGACGCCGTGTGCGCTAAAAATGAGCGTGGCGTCAGCGGGTACTTCGGCTAAATCTTCAATAAATACCGCACCTTTGGCGCGTAAATCATCGACGACAAATTTGTTGTGGACAATTTCATGGCGCACGTAAATCGGCGCGCCGTGTAGCGTTAAGGCGCGCTCAACGATTTCAATCGCACGATCTACCCCCGCGCAAAAGCCACGCGGATTAGCGAGAAGAACATCCATTTCAGCTTGTTCAGTCATTATAGTCATATATCAAACTCGTTATTTAGCGGGCAGTTTGAAGCAATATTGCTCGAAGGTATCTGTCGATATTAGGGTTTATGTTTTTGCCACAGATAAACACAGATGAAAACGGATAAAAACTCACCTTAGATTTTACCCAGTTGCCTTCGATCTTATGTGTATTTATCCATGTTTGCGTTGCAAAGCCAATAAACCCTTGCATGGGCTTATAGCGGTCGTTGGCGAAAAGCATGCTTTTCGAAACCCCAACGACCGTCTGTGGCTAAGGTTTTTTATCGTCACCATGTCGAAACGAATCCACAATCAACATGCCAGCACCCACGCAAATGGCCGAGTCGGCAATGTTAAATGCTGGCCAATAGTATCCGCCAACGTGCAGTTGAATAAAGTCGATCACGTGTCCATGTACAACACGATCAAACAAATTGCCGAGCGCGCCACCAATAATAAGCGTTAAGCCCACTGCAAGAAAGCGATTCGTATGCTGGCCTTTTAACATCCACAGTAAAACTGTCGTGATGATGGTGGTGAGGACAATAAAAAATTCACGCTGCCAGCCGCCCGCGTTCGCCAGAAATGAAAACGCCGCGCCGGGGTTATAAACCAATACCCAATTAAAAAATGAGGTGACGACGCGCGTTTCGCCGAATTGGAAATTCGAGTCAAAATAATATTTGGTGGATAGATCGAAGGCAACGACGATGACGCTGATGATGAGCCAGCGTAGCCAGTAGAATTTATGTTTCGTCATTATGAGTAAGGCCTCATTCTAAAATTTCCATGTCATCCCGAGCGTAGCCGAGGGACATGCTGTTTGGTCGTGTTGTGGTATTCATAGAAAAAGCATATCCCTCGGCTACGCTCGGGATGACATTGTAAGTAAAGTTTTTGCTCACCATGACATTGTGGCGAGGGTTACGCATAACGCCGCGTCTCACCCGCACCTTCCAAATTCGTCACACAGCGCCCGCAAATTGTTGGGTGCTCGGCATGAGACCCGATATCCTCAACATAGTGCCAGCAGCGGTCGCATTTTTTGTGTGTGCTTGGTGTCACTAAAATTTGCATGGTTTGTAAGCTCGGTTCAACCACTATCGTCACTCTTGAAACAATAAAAATAAACTTTAATTCGTTGCCAAAATGATTGAAAAAATCTGCGTCAATTTGCCTGCACCTAATATGAATTTCAGCCTGAAGAGATGAGCCTAGTTTGCCGGCTGAACGTAATTCTTCAATCCTACGGTTAATTTCGTCACGATAAACTTCTATGAGATTCCAGCGACTAGTAAAATGGGTTGGCAAGACGTTGTCACCATAAATTTTGTCTTGCACAATAGGCAGTTTGTAAAACTGGGATGCAAAAATTCCAGTGGCATCTTCGGGGTACAGTGTTGACCAAACTTCTTCCGCTGTAAAAGACAATATTGGGGACATCAATCGCGTTAGGCTTTGCAAAATATGGTGGAGTGCGGTTTGCGCTGATCTTCGAGCCAAGCCATCAACTTTAGACGTGTACAAACGATCTTTAATAATGTCGAGGTAAAACCTGCCCAAACTTTCCGAACAAACGATTTGAATGACCTGCATTGCCGATTGAAACTGAAACTCTGAAAGATGTCTACGGATGGTTTTATCAGACTGCGACATCATGGCGATGGCGTAGCGATCTAGCTCAACCATGTCATCGACCGCCACCGCGTCTTTTGCAGAATCAAAATCCGCCGTGTTGGCGAGTAAAAAACGCAGCGTATTGCGAATGCGGCGGTAGCTTTCCACTACACGTTTTAAGATTTCATCTGAGATCGAAAGCTCACCCGAATAATCCGTTGTGGCGACCCACAGGCGAATGATTTCCGCGCCGAGTGTATCGGATATTTTTTGCGGGGCTAAGGTATTGCCCAGTGACTTGGACATTTTTTTGCCTTCACCATCAACGGTGAAGCCGTGCGTGAGCAAGCTTTTGTAAGGCGCACGACCGTTAAGTGCGGTGCTGACTAATAACGACGAATGAAACCAGCCGCGATGCTGATCCGAGCCTTCTAAATACAAATCCGCCTGCGCGGGTTTGCCTTCAGTATCGGGGCGCTGCAACGATGGTGTGGTCGCAAGTACGGTATTAAATGTGGCACCTGAGTCTAGCCATACATCGAGCGTGTCGGTTGATTTTTCATACATGGCAGCTTCATCACCGAGCAGCTCTTCAGTGGTGATGCGCTGCCACACTTCGATGCCTTCTTTTTCAACTCTTGCGGCGACTTGCTCAAGTAATTCCAAGGTGCGCGGATGCAGCTCACCGGTTTCACGGTGAATAAAAAATGGAATCGGCGTGCCCCATTTGCGCTGTCGTGAGATACACCAATCAGGACGATTTTTAATCATCGCGTGCAGCCGGGCTTGTCCCCAATCCGGATAAAAATGCGTGGCATCAATGGCGTCAAGTGCCGATGCGCGTAGTGATTTTGTGTCGCCCGTCCCAATGCGATCCATGCCCACAAACCATTGTGAGGTCGCGCGAAAAACGGTTGGGGTTTTATGCCGCCAACAATGCGGATACGAGTGTTTGAATGTTGTCGTGTGAAACAGCGCACCTGCTGTCTCAATTGTTTTTACAATCTCGGCTTGCGCCTTCCAAATATTGAGTCCGCCAAAAATTGACAGGCTTGCTGCATAGCGTCCGTCAGACATTACCGGATTCAAAATCTCTTCGTTAGTCACACCGTATTTTTTACAAATCGCAAAGTCATCTACGCCATATGCGGGTGAGCAGTGGACAATGCCCGTGCCCGTATCCAGGGTGACGTAATCAGCCAAATAGATGGGTGAATGGCGATCGTAAAACGGGTGCGTAAAAATAATATTTTCTAACGCTTGACCTTTGGCAGTGGCTAATACTTCACCTTCAAGACCGTAACTGGTTAAACATTCTGCTACTCGCGATGCCGCCAAGACCAAGCATCCACGCGGTGTTTGAACCAATGCGTAGTCGAACTCCGGGTGAATATTCAGCGCTTGATTGGCAGGAATTGTCCACGGTGTTGTTGTCCAAATGACTACAAACACATCACCCACTGGTAAGGCTGCAAGGCCAAACACCGTCGCGCATTTTTCGCGCTCGCTCGTTTGCAACTTAAAGCCAACATCAATGGTAGTGGAGGTTTTATCTTCATATTCCACCTCCGCCTCTGCCAATGCTGATTGGCAATCAAAACACCAATTGACAGGCTTTAAGCCACGATAAACATAGCCACGTTCATGCAATTTGCCGAGCGTGCGAATCTCGGCGGCTTCCGTTGCAAACGCCATCGTCTTGTAGGGATTATCCCAATCGGCTAAAACGCCCAAGCGAATAAAGTCGGCTTTTTGTAATTCAACTTGTGACTCTGCGTGCGCGCGCGCGAGTGTCATTAATTTTTCGGTTGGCAAATTCTTGCCATGCTGCTTCTCGACAAAAATTTCAATCGGCATGCCGTGGCAATCCCAGCCTGGTACATATACCGCGTCAAAGCCCGCGAGCTGCTTAGACTTGACCACCACATCTTTTAAAATTTTATTGACGGCGTGGCCGAGGTGAATGGCCGCATTCGCATACGGCGGGCCGTCGTGGAGAATAAATTTTGTCCGTCCAGCGCTCGCTGCGCGAATTTTTTCGTAGCGTTTGGTGGCTTGCCACTGTTGCACCCAATTTGGCTCGCGCTTGGCTAAATCGCCGCGCATGGGGAATGGCGTATCGGGCAGATTAAGGGTGGTCTTGTAGTCTTTTTTCGGTGCGTCCGCTGTATTTTCCATCATCACTTATCCTAGACAAAATTGTTTTTGCCTTTGCCGTATCGTCATGCATTTGCGTGACGAGTGCGTCAAGGCTGGCTAATTTCAATTCGTCGCGGATTTTTTCGATGAAAGTGACTTTTAGGCGCTTGCCGTAAATATCACCAACGTTATCGAAGAGGAAGACTTCTAGATGGAGGCGGCTATCGATTGAGACCACCGGATTTGATCCGAGATTGGCAACCCCGTTGAGGATGGCGCCTGCATTTTCAACCTCTCCCGCCACTCCCTCGAGTCCGCGAGTTACAAGTTTACATTGTACCGCAAACACCCCATGCAGCGGGGCGCGTTTGCCAGACACGCGGCTCGTCAAAGAAACGTTGGCGGTTGGAAAGCCCAACGTGCGGCCAAGTTTTTTACCATGGATGACACGGCCAGTGATGGCATAGGGATGACCTAACATGGTGCGCGCATCATTGAGCTTGCCAAGATGAAGCGCGTCACGAATTTGTGAAGACGAAATACGTGCGCCATTTGACGTAATGATGTCGGGCATTGTTTCCACCGTAATGCCGTGCTCCTGTGCAAAATTACGCATTAGTGCGACATCACCCGCACGTTTTTCACCAAAACGGAAATCCTCGCCCACCATCAGCCAACGCACATTGGCCGCGTGTAATTGCTGAAGAAATTCAACCGGCGACAACGCCGCGAAAGCCGCATTAAATCGCGGCATAAACACATACGCCATGCCGTACTGGTGGAGTGCGGCTAATTTTTCGGTCGCACTCATTAAGCGCGGAGGTGCCAAGCTAAGATCACGTTTTAGCGTTGCAAAGTACTCGCGCGGCAAGGGTGAGAAGGTTAAGGCGGCAGGCGCAAAGCCTAAGCGGGACGCGGCGTTTCGAGCACTGTTTAATATTGCTTGATGACCTAAATGGACACCATCAAAGTTGCCAATCGCTAGTGCTAATGGTTTGCCAACGGCGCGTATGTGTCGATGAAGTTGCATTACGCTGCACGCCGTGCAAAGTCATTTAGCCGGAACCCTAGTAGCCACAAACTTAAAAAATAAATCGCCGCACCCGCCGAAACCAAGCCCGCAAGTTTGAGCGCGCGTGTCATCACTGACATGTTGAGCCAAGATGCCTCGGTACCCATCAAAACCCAAAGGGACGCTGCCATCACCACGACCGCCAAGAGTAACTTCAAAAAGAACATTAACCACTTCGGTTGCGGCACGTAAAACTGATGCTTGCGAATAAAGTAAAACAGTAGCCCCGCATTCATGCAAGCACCCAAGCCTGTGGCAAGTGCTAAGCCTGCGTGTTTGAAAATCGGCACGAATGCAAGATTCATTAACTGCGTGGCGCAGAGTGTGAAGATGGCGATTTTTACAGGCGTTTTAATATTTTGACGTGCATAAAAACCGGGGGCTAAAATTTTAATCAGCACAATGCCAGCAAGCCCCACCGCGTAAGCAATCAAGGCGGAGCGCGTCATCAGCACGTCAGCTGCCTTGAACTCGCCATGAAAATAAATGGTTGCAATCAAAGGCGTGGCAAGTAGCCCGATGCCCACCGCAGCGGGCAGAACTAGCACCAGCGTCAAGCGCAGCCCCCAATCGAGCAAACGTGAATACTCTGTGGTGTCCGCATTCGCATGATGCTTTACCAGTGATGGCAATAACACCGTGCCAATCGCGATACCGAGCAGCGCCGAAGGAAACTCCATCAACCTATCTGCGTAGGTGATCCACGATACTGCACCAGTGCCTAAATGCGAGGCTATCTGGGTGTTCAGCAATATTGATATTTGCGCGACCGATACGCCAAATGTCGCGGGCAACATGAGTTTCAAAATACGTCTAACACCCTCATCATCACGCGCGACCTTTATTTTTGATGGCCGCCATGAAAACGACGGCAACATCTTCAGACGTCGTAGCGCAGGAATTTGAAACGCTAACTGAATCATGCCGCCGACAAGCGCACCAATCGCCAGCGCCAATATAGGCGGCTCCATATAGGGCGCTAAAAATAGACACGCCACAATTGTCGAAAGATTAAGCAATACCGGTGTGAATGCGGGTGTTTTAAAATTTGAAAATGTATTGAGAATACCGGCTGATAGTGCCACCAGCGAGATAAAGAAAATGTACGGAAACACAATGCGTGTTAACTGCACCGTTAGTTGAAATTTATCGGCATCTGCGCGAAAACCGGACGCAGTTGCCAATACTAAAAACGGCGCAACAATCACGCCAACAATCGTGACAATAAATAAAATCAGCGCCAATAAACTCGCCACATGATCGGCCAATAGTTTGGTTTCTTCAATTGAGCGCTTGGCACGATACTCAGCAAATATCGGCACAAAGGCTTGGGTGAATGCACCCTCCGCAAATAAGCGGCGAAAGAAATTAGGAATACGAAAGGCAACTTGAAACGCGTCATTCATCATGCCCGCACCAAATAAATTGGCGCCAATCACCAGATTAACCAAGCCACTCACGCGCGAGAGCAGCGTCATGGCGGAGATAGAGATGGCGGCTTTAAGGAGATTCATTTGGCTTGGGTGGGTGGACACGCCGCCCTGCTAACTTCCCCCTTTGAAAAAGGGGGATTGAGGGGGATTGCGACGGAAACTTCAGCATAACGCATGCTGCGCCGCGCAACGTACCAGACTTTGCAACGTGAGGCTATTAGCGCCGCAATCCCCCTCAATCCCCCTTTTTCAAAGGGGGAGGCTGATGCGTTTAGTGTTGCGCGCTCAGTCGCACAATTCAAAGCGCACCCTTAGTCGAAGGCAATATCCCAGCAGCACGCGCATCCGCCTCGCACGCCATGCGTAGCGCACGGCCAAACGCTTTGAATACCGTCTCTGCCTGATGGTGCGCGTTATGCCCGCGAATATTGTCGATATGCAGCGTACACAGCGCGTGATTAACGAATCCTTGAAAAAACTCGGTAAATAAATCGACATCGAATTCAGCAATGCGCGAGCGCGTGAAATCCACTTTCATCGTAAGTCCAGGACGACCCGATAAATCAATCACCACGCGGGACAACGCCTCATCTAGCGGCACATAAGCATGTCCATAACGACGGATGCCGATTTTGTCACCGAGTGCTTTGGTGAAGGCTTGGCCCAAAGTGATGCCGACATCTTCTACCGTGTGATGATCATCAATATGCGTGTCACCCACAGCATGTAAATCAATATCAATTAAGCCATGGCGCGCAATTTGGTCAAGCATGTGGTCCAAAAACGGCACGCCAGAATTGAGTTTTGATATACCGGTGCCGTCAAGATTCACGGTAGCCGTGATTTGGGTTTCTTTGGTGTCGCGGGTAACGGTGGCGATTCTCATGATGCTAAAACCTTATCTAGTTCGTGAAGGAACGCCTGATTTTCATCTGGCGAACCAATTGTGATGCGCAATGTGTTGGCGAGCAAAGGATGACTCGCGCTGGTGTTTTTGACTAAAATTTTCTGCGCCCGCAAATGATTAAAAACAGTGGTTGCTTGGTGAGTAGATGGCAAACGAATTAAGATGAAATTGGCTTCACTCTCGAATCGTTTAGCGTCTTTATGATTCGCAAATATGCCATCAATGGCAGCCATCATTTTTACGCGCTCCGCAATGAGCACATTGGTTTGTGTGGTGAAGTAATCAATATTATCTAGCGCAAATGTGGCAGCAATCTGCGTAAACACATTGATGTTGTAAGGTAGCCTGACTTTATCAAATTCCGCTATCCATTTTTTGTCACCAATCAACATGCCAAGCCGTAAGCCAGCCAAACCCAACTTTGAAACTGTACGCATTAACACCGCATTAGGGTAGCGATGCAGCTTGTCTAAATACGAGCGAGACGAAAACGCGAAATAGGCTTCGTCAATCACTACCAACCCTTCTGCGGCGCGAATGATTTCATCAATCACGACGTCATCAAAAAGATTGCCGGTTGGGTTATTTGGATAGGCTAAAAAAATCACAGCAGGCTGATGCGTCTTTACTGCTGCCAATGTTGCATCGCGATCAATCGTAAAATCAGTCGAGAGCGGCACGCCCTCATAGCGTAGGCCGCAAAAGGTGGCAATCATCTTAAACATAACAAACGCAGGCTCAATCGAGAGCAATATTGCATTCGGTTTTGCCACCGCCATCGCGATGATTTGAATGATTTCATCCGAGCCATTGCCAAGCAAAATATCGAGCGCGTCGGGAATGTGCATGGCGCGACGAATGCTGGCTGTTAATTTTTCGGCTCGCGCATCGGGGTAGCGATTGATTGCCGCGTCTGTGAGACATTTGCTGAGTGGCGCTCGCAATTCAGCCGGAAAATCGAATGGGTTTTCCATCGCGTCAAGCTTAATGAAACCAGTCGCATCTTGCACATGGTAGGCCGCAAGCGCGGCGATGTCATCACGAATAATCGCGCTCATTGTTTTTGACTTCCCAATCTAAAATCTGCCGACTGCGCGTGCGCCTCTAGCCCCTCGCTACGCGCTAAGGTGGCGGCAACCTTGCCCAGCGTATTCGCGCCAGCGGCAGAGACTTTAATAATGGAAGAGCGTTTTTGAAAATCGTACACACCAAGCGGTGAGGAAAAACGCGCCGTGCGTGAAGTCGGCAATACATGGTTTGGCCCCGCGCAATAATCCCCCAAACTTTCTGACGTAAATACGCCCATAAAAATCGCCCCCGCATGTTTGAGTAACGGCAGTAGCGCGTCAGGATTAGCGACGGATAATTCCAAGTGCTCCGGCGCAATTTGATTTGATATCGCGCACGCCTCGGCTAAATCGCGCACCTGAATCAGCGCACCACGGTTGGCGATGGAGGCCCGAATAATATTGGCACGCGGCATCGCGTTAAGCAATTCCGTCATTGCCGCTTCAACTGCATCAATGTAAGCCGCATCAGGGCACAGCAAAATCGATTGCGCGATTTCATCATGCTCAGCTTGTGAAAATAAATCCATCGCTACCCATCGCGGGTCAGCTGCGCCATCAGCAATGACTAAAATTTCTGATGGCCCCGCCACCATGTCGATACCGACCACACCAAAGACAAACCGCTTTGCTGCCGCAACATAGGCGTTACCGGGGCCGACAATTTTATCAACCGCAGGAATGGTCTCGGTGCCATAGGCCAATGCCGCCACTGCCTGTGCGCCGCCCACACAAAAAATACGATCAACGCCCGCGAGTGCGGCTGCCGCTAATACGGTTTCGTTAACAACACCATCTGGGGTAGGCGTGACCATGATGAGTTCGCTCACGCCAGCAACCCTTGCTGCGACCGCATTCATCAACACCGATGACGGATACGCCGCCTTGCCGCCGGGCACGTACAAACCCGCCCGATCTATCGCGGTAATTTGCTGACCGAGTACCGTGCCATCGGCTTCAGCGTATTGCCATGATGGTTGTAATTGTTTTTCATGATAAGTACGGATGCGCGTCGCGGCGATTTCTAGTGCGTCCCGTACGTTTTTATCTAGGTTATTCAGCGCGCATTTGGCAACACGCATGTCAATTTCTAATGCCGCAGCTGACGCTGGCGTCCACCGATCAAACTTAGCCGTGGCTTCTAGTAGCGCAGCATTACCGCGCGTTTTCACATCCAGTAAAATTTCGCGCACACGGGTTTCTAAAGCTGGGTCTTGCGCGGATTCAAAGGCTAATAGTGCGCGTAAATCTTCCGCGAAGCTGACAGAGGTAGATTGAAATTTGCGGATATTCATGAGGGTTTTGCCACTGAAAAATTCGGATAAGTACGTAAAAAATTTAAACACCATTATTGGCGGGTGACTTCAGCCATTATTGCTCGAAATAAGCTGCGTATACTGGGGTTTGCCGTATGGGCACTTCTATTGAGGCGGCAATAAAGTATGACAAATAATTTGTGTCATCCCGAGCGAAGCCGAGGGATATGCTTTTCGGTTTTTCGTTGTGAATCTAGAAAGCATATCCCTCGGCTACGCTCGGGATGACAAATTTATATAGACGAACGTAATTTAAGATCATGAAAAAATTTCACTCGTATTTTTCACTTAAGTTTTTAACCATATTTAATTGCAGAATAAATAAATACCCCCGTTCGCTCTAAGCCTATCGAAGGTAGCTTTGTAAGTGACAGCTTTTATTGACGTGAGTTTTGTTCGACGAGCTCGCCACGAACGAATGTTGAGGTTTTTAGAAGTACCCTTATGTGGCAAAAGCTGTGGAAATTGAAATGCGCGTATCTCGACCAACGCTTTTTGCTAGTCACCCGTAATGATGTTCTAACTACTTCAATTTTATCTCTTGCCTGTGCTTCGCGCCAATTTTGCAGCCCTTTTGTCACCCTTATAAAAGGTTTTTAACGCAAACCTTATCAGCCAGCGGAAATAAAAACATCAATGGCGGCAATCGCGCATCCTATCCATAACAAACTGAACTCAACCTCATCACACCAGTCATAGATGTGCATTTTAGACACATCTTTGTAAGTAACTAAACGACTGCTGTGTTGTTAAAACAGGGCAGAAACACGATGAAAAAAGCGATCTGGATTTTATTTATAGTTGCCGCATTGATTTGGACTGTATTTGCATTTGCCGCCGCAGGGCTAGCGCGTTGGACCTCTGACGCAATTGCGATGGGCCCAAATAGCGGCTGGACGCAAACTACCGAGAGTGTCACCAAAGCGGTGACAGCACCTATGAACGAGGCCGTCGGCGCGGCAACCGCTGCGATTGGCACAATAGGCGCTGGTGTAAGCGCTAACATACCGTCTCTGCCTGCTATACCAACGATGCTAGCGATGCCGCCAATACCATCAATGCCACCTGTGCCACCCGTGCCTGCATGGGTGGATCAGTGGCTAGGGCCTGAGTGGACACAGTCCCTTCGCGAATGGGGCGCATGGGCAAAAGCCGCAGTGGGTGTAGCTGCGGCTACTGTAAATGCACCCGCCACACCAACAACACCCAACGCACCTGACGCACCTGATGCACCCGGCAGCGCAACCACGACCACACCTGCAGCCTCATCCAGCAACGAAACGTTGAGGAATACCGCAGCTGCCGCTACCCAAGCAGCATCTGAAAAAGCAACAAAATTGGCAGAACAAGCACGCGCGACAGCCGTTGCCGCTTCCCCCTGGCTCGCGAGCGTCGTGGGCTGGCTGGTGCAAATTGTATGGGCACTTTGGGGAATTGGGTTGTTGGTGGGTTTTATCTCCACCTTATTACTGCAATGGGTGGTGGGTCGCATATCGGGTGGGGATGGGAGCGGGGGCGTTAATGGCACGCCTTCTAGGTCATTTTCTTAGCCAAAAATAGCGCGCTCATGTTGGCAACCAGTATGCTGAAAAAATTGCTAAATTGGGCAGAAGATGGACTGGCTGCTGAAGATAATCCCGCAATAATTGATACCGCAAATGTGATTAAAGTCACATTGTGTAACATTGTTTTATGTCATGCTGCATCTAGTGAGTAGCTAGAAAGAGATCAACTATAAAACTACTTAATCAATAACTTTTCAGAGGGAAAAATGAAATTAATACCAACAATAGCGCTACAGATTAAAAAAAATGCCACCATGTATTCATGGCGTCATCATGCTAATAAAAAAATAGCCGCCTTTTGCATGCTGCTTTTATCAGCCTTGGCTTTGCCAGCAAACGCATACACAGTAGACAAAGCCGGCACTTCAATTTCGGGCCTCTGGTGGAATCAAAATGAATCTGGTTGGGGCGCGGCAATTACACAGCGTTTCGACACAATGTTTATCACCTTGTACACATATGACACTAACGGGAATCCAATTTGGTACGTAGGCCCAAACTGCCCCGTAATTAACGACGGTTGCACAAGTGACGTGTACAAAGTAGCCGGTGGAAAACCGCTCACCACGGCTTGGAGCACCACCAATAGCCTATCAATTATAGGAACAGTCCGACTTGTTTTTAGCTCTGTTGATGCAGGGGTTATGTCTTACACCTTAAATGGCGTAGCAGGAAGCAAAACAATCATTCGTCAAATTTTTGGTACTGCTCCCCCAACATCTACAGGTGCGTTTCCAATTACGTTTAATGAAATACAGATGAATTCGATTACATTTGCGCCTGGTGTTGCTGGATCATGCGCTGCAACATTAACTGCTAAAAATATAAGCGCTTTTGCAGTTACGCCTTTTTTAGATTTTGATGTAGTCGTAGGTAACGATATTGTGACTGGTCAAATTATTTTTGGTGGTAACAACATTAGAGAAGGCGTGACCTTTCAATCTACAGTGACTATTCTTAGCAATAGCGCGTTTGTTGCCTGTGGCGCATTTACATTGAAGTTTAATTCAGGTTCTAGTAGGACGTTTAGATAGATAGCTTTAGATATAAAAAAACTAGCGTTATTATTATCTAGACTGAAAAAAAAACAAAAGGGGCCGACAAGTATGTCAGCCTCTTTTGTACTTTTTACGACTTATTTTGCGTTACTGTACTGCACAAAAATAACATAGCTTAGTGACGCCCCACCGCCAACCCAAACGCCTCTATCAACGGCTGAATCGTCTCACTCTTTAGTTTTAGTGCTGCACGATTAACGATTAATCGTGATGAAATTGGCATGATTTGCTCCACTGCCACGAGATGATTTGCCTTGAGCGTGGCGCCCGTGGAAACCAAATCGACGATGGCGTCCGCAAGACCTGTTAACGGCGCTAACTCCATGGAGCCGTAGAGTTTGATGAGGTTGACGTGCATGCCTTTGCTGGCGAAATGGCTGCGGGCGGTTTCGACAAACTTGGTGGCGACATTGAGTCTGGCACCGCGCTTAACGGCGGCGTTGTAATCAAAACCTTCGCGCACGGCAACCATCATATTGCATTTGCCGATTTCTAAATCAAGCGGTTGGTAGAGCCCGAGTGAGCCTGATTCGTACAGCACATCTGCACCCGCTACACCAACGTCCGCCGCGCCGTATTGCACATAGGTGGGCACGTCAGAGGCACGCACAATGACCACACGCACATCGTCTCGGTTGGTGCCGATGATGAGCTTCCTTGATTTTTCAGGATCCTCTAGCGGCACGATACCAGCGGCTGCGAGCAGCGGCAGGGTTTCTTCAAAAATGCGACCTTTGGATAGGGCAATGGTTATCATGATGTCAGCTTAATTGATGCGCGTGATATCCGCACCGAGCGCGCTTAACTTGGCTTCGATATGATCATAGCCGCGGTCGAGGTGATAAATACGGTCAATCACTGTCTCGCCCTCGGCGACTAAGCCCGCGATTACTAAGCAGGCGGAAGCACGCAAATCTGTTGCCATGACATCCGCACCGGTTAATTTTTCTTGACCGTGGACAATCGCGGTATTGCCTTCAATATCAATTTTGGCACCGAGTCGCACGAGCTCTTGCACATGCATGAAGCGATTTTCAAAAATAGTCTCAGTGACAATCGCCGTACCGTTGGCAATACAGTTGAGCGTAATAAATTGCGCCTGCATGTCGGTGGGGAACGCGGGGTAAGGTGCAGTCTTCAAGCTAATGGCTTTAGGGCGCTTGGTAGCGACGACACGCATGGTGTTGTCGGTGGAAGTAATCGTAGCACCGGACTCACGTAATTTATCAACCACCGCATCGAGCGTTTTTGGTGCGACGTTGGTGAGGGTAACGTCACCACCAGCCGCGGCAACGGCAACTAAAAATGTGCCCGCCTCAATGCGATCAGGCATCACTGCATAATCAGCACCGTGCAGCTTATCAACACCAACAATCGTGATGGTGTCAGTGCCATGCCCTGAAATATTGGCACCCATCGCCAATAAAAAATTGGCTAAATCCACTACCTCAGGCTCACGCGCGGCGTTTTCTAATACTGTCGTGCCTTGGGCTAAACACGCGGCCATCATTAAATTTTCAGTGCCCGTCACCGTCACCGTATCCATGCGGATGCGCGCACCCTGCAATCTGCCGTCTGGGTTGCTTTCTGAGTTTGGTACTAGCGCCAAAATGTAGCCCGCCTCAATGCGAATCGCCGCACCCATCGCCTGTAAACCTTTGATATGCAAATCGACTGGGCGTGCACCAATCGCACAGCCGCCGGGTAGTGAGACTTTTGCCTCACCAAACCTCGCGAGCAGTGGGCCTAATACCAAGATGGACGCGCGCATCGTTTTGACTAAATCATAAGGCGCTGTTTTATCGGTGATATTGGCGGCGTTCAAACTTAACGCCTCACCATTGCGCTTCATCACCACACCCATTTGCGCGAGCAATTTGCCCATGGTGCCAATATCGTTTAGTTGCGGCACGTTGGTTAAATTAAGCGCGCCTTCACTTAGTAGCGCAGCGGAAATGATTGGCAGCGCGGCGTTTTTAGCGCCTGAAATACGCACACTGCCGTTGAGTGCGCCATTAGGTTTTGCGCCACCGCGAATGGAAAGTTTTTGCATTGATATTCCTAATAAATTACGATTGTGTTGCTGCCCATTCGGCAGGTGTTAATGTCTTCATGGATAACGCATGAATCTCTTCGCGCATCCGGTCGCCAAGTGCGCCATAGACAATCTGATGCCGCGCCACGCGTGTTTTGCCTTCAAAGGCAACCGAGACAATCACCGCCTCAAAGTGTGCGCCATCACCATCCACCGCTAAGTGTTCGCAGGTAAGGTTGTCGTTGAGATAGCCTTCGATTTGAGCGGGGGTGACCATAATAATCCGATAGATAGATTGAATGAAAATTTGAGCCGTAGATGTATGCGAGTGAACGAAGGCAAAAGGCAAAACACTAATATTGACAAGCATTTTGAGGCATTTTAGCCTCAAAATTCCCGTTAATAGGGGATTTTGGCATTTGGCTTAAGGGTAAAAAACTTTTGGAACCGCCGATGGACGCCGATTCACGCCGACAAAAACTTAAAAACATCACCAACATCACCTTATGCTGTTATCGGCGTTTATCGGCGTCCATCGGCGGTTAATTTTTTTTGTTCCCCTCACTGCCGCAACTTATACCCCGATTTTAACAGGTGAAGTGTGAACGCCGAGAGGCATAAAAATGCCAAACTGGTGACGCCGAAGCTGACCCAGACTGACACGTCTGATTTGCCGAAAAAGCCGTAACGAAAGCCGTCAATCATGTAGAAAAATGGATTGATATGAGAGAGCATTTGCCAAAATGGCGGTAGCGAATGGATCGAATAAAAAACGCCTGATAAAAATGTGAGCGGCATGATGATGAAATTTTGAAATGCTGCCATTTGATCAAATTTATCGGCCCATAATCCCGCAATCATGCCAAGCGCACCCAGCAAGGCGCTGCCTAACATCGCGAAAACAATAATCCACACCACGCTATAAATCGGAATATCGGCCATCAAAATTCCGACGATAAAGACTCCCAATCCCACCGCGAGTGCGCGCACCATCGCGGCAATGACATAGGCACCTAAAAAATTCCAATGCGATAACGGCGGCAGCAAAATAAACAAAATATTGCCAGTGATTTTCGATTGGATGATAGACGATGAGGTGTTGGCGAATGCATTTTGCAGCATCGACATCATCGCTAAACCAGGAATCAAAAATTGCTCGTATGTCACGCCGGCAAAGGCGGCGTTGCTCGATGACATGACGTGAGCAAATATCAGCAAATACAAAATGGCGGTGATGACGGGCGCAGCCACAGTCTGAAAGCCGACCTTCCAAAAACGCAAAACTTCCTTCAGCAGTAAGGTGCGAAAGCCAATCATTTGTGCATCACTTTCAAAAAAACTTCTTCTAAATCTGGCTCGGTGACTTCCATCTTGGTGATGCTCGCACCTTGTTCGCGTAGTGCGGCGAGCGTGCGTTCGACATCGGTGTATTCATGAATTGCAAAGTGATGCCACGTATTGTCCCCCGTGCCCTCCTGCTTGATGCGTTGCGCGATAAGGTCAGTTGGCAATGCACTCGCAAGTTTGACTTTTAAGACACGCTCTGAAAAGGCATTAAGCAAATGATCCGTCGTATCCATGGCGATAATCTTGCCTGCTTTCATCATCGCAATACGCGAGCAGAGTTGCTGTGCTTCTTCTAAATAATGCGTCGTGAGCAAAATCGTGTGGCCTTTAGCATTAAGCGAGCGCACAAACGCCCATAGCGTTTGCCGCAATTCCACATCCACGCCCGCTGTTGGCTCATCTAGCACGATGACTGGTGGACGATGCACTAATGCCTGCGCCACTAAGACACGACGCTTCATGCCGCCCGATAATTGGCGCATATTTTTATCTGCTTTATCGGTGAGCGAT
The DNA here is from genome assembly GCA_031414695.1 of Burkholderiales bacterium. GTDB lineage: Bacteria > Pseudomonadota > Gammaproteobacteria > Burkholderiales > Usitatibacteraceae > UKL13-2. The sequence goes on along the minus strand of JANNWG010000035.1, from coordinate 38,686 downwards.
AAATTTGCCAGTAACTCGTCTATCCAGCCATCAAGTTTTTTGTCGTGTGCAATACCAAAATACCCCGCCTGAAATTGCAGCGTTTCGCGCACTGAAAAAAACGGATCAAAGACGATCTCCTGCGGCACAATGCCGAGCGCTTGGCGCGCCAGACGATAATCGACCACGACATCGTGCCCCATCACCCGTAATGTGCCGCTATCGGCGCGCGTCAAACCCGCGAGAGTAGAAATAAGTGTGGTTTTACCCGCGCCATTGGGTCCTAACAAGGCAAAAAATTCGCCTTCCTCAATAGTCAGCGTAACACCATCGAGGGCTTGTAATGATTGATAGCGCTTGGTGACGGCTTGGATGTCAATGGCGTGCATGTTTAGATTGCGCGTAAAGTTGGCATTAGATATTAAAAAGTAGAAACGCCCTCAAACGAGGGCGCGGTCAGTGTCAAACGAAAATTTTTACGACGTTACTGACACGCTAATTGAGACGGACAGTGTATCAGGTCAGCCACGCCGTAGAGCTCAGCAAGCGCAGCTAAATTTGCCGGCAAATTCACATAGCGCAATGATTTGCCCATTTTGCTCGCCTCACGACGCCAGTGCAGTAATAATGCGACCCCGGATGAATCAATCTCACTTACATTCTTAAAATTAATGGTCAAGCAGTCAGGCAACGAGGCTTGCGTCGCGTAAGCCTCTGTTTCCGCTAAGCGTAACGGCATTGCGGGCAAATTAAGCGCACCATCCAACACCAACACCTCGCCCATTACTGTCGAGGTGTATGTTGGTGTTAGGTCAGCTGGGGCTTTGGGGGATGCTGTGGGCATGTCTACGGTTACTTTTTAGCAGCGTTCTTGGCGTTACGATCGGCTAACGATTTTGCCAAGCCGTCTAATCCGCCATTTTTAATTTCGGTAGCGAAAGAGGAGCGATAGTTGGTCACCAGCGATACGCCATCAATCAACACATCGAAAATCTTCCAACCGTCTTTGCCTTTTTCCATCGAGTAATCCAAAGGCACGCCAGTACCACCACCTTGATTAACGACAGTTTTAACAACTACTTCGGTTTCGGCAGGTGTTAATTTTAATGGGCGCACGTCAATGGTTTGATTGCGAAATTGCGATAGTGATGACGCATAAGTGCGCACTAGCAAACGACGAAATTCGTTAGTGAGCGCGGTTTTTTGCGCGTCGGTGGCTTCGCGCCAAGCACGTCCCACAGCGAGTTGTGTCATACGTGAAAAATTAAAAAACGGCAGAATTTTTTCGTTCGCCATTTTTTCAACTTTAGCAATATCACCTGCAGCTAATTCCTTATCCGCTTTTAACAAAGCCAATACCTCAGCGGTATTTTTACGGATCATTTCATCAGGCGCCACATCTTGTGCAGATACAAAGGATGCGCTAAACAACACAACTGATGTAGCAAATACGGTGAGAAATTTTTTCAACATGGGTTTTTTTCCTAATTAAACGAATTGCGAGAGCCTACATAACGCAAGCTAACCGGCACGGTTTACAGCGAGAATAGTGCTATTTTTTTGCCGCAGGTGTGCTGTCAGGACCTTCCGCTGCCTTGCTAAACAAAAATTGACCAATTAAACGCTCAAGCACTACCGCAGATTGTGTTAAAGAAATACGGTCGCCTTGCACAAGCTTTTTATCATCGCCACCCGCCTCTAAGCCAATATAAACTTCGCCTAATAAGCCTGATGTCAAAATTGAGGCACTGGTATCTTTAGGAAACGCATAGCGCTTATCCATCGCCAAGGTGGCAACGGCCTGAAATTTATCACCGTCCAGCCGGATATTGGTCACACGACCCACCAATACGCCAGCGCTTTTAACCGGCGCCTTTAATTTGAGGCCGCCAATATTCTCAAAGCGCGCCTCCACCGTGAATGTTTCGCTATTGCGCTCAGCGCCAAGATTGCCGACGCGAAAGGCTAAAAAAAGCAGCGCGACAAACCCCATCAGCATAAAAATACCAACCCAAATATCAATCGTTTTTCGTTCCATAGTTTTCCTTATGCGCCTTGTATCATGAATGCGGTCAAGACTAAATCAATTGCTAATATTGTTAATGCAGATGTAACTACTGTTCTTGTGGTTGCGCGCGAGACACCTTCGGCTGTAGGTGTCGCGTCAAAACCTTCAAACGTGGCGATGATGGCTACGGCAAAGCCAAACGCGATTGATTTAATAATGCCGCCCAAAATATCATGGCGAAAATCTACTGCTGACTGCATGTTTGACCAAAATACACCTGGGTCAGTGCCAACAAAAAGCACTGCCACAATATAACCACCAAAAATACCCATTGCGGAGAACATAGCGGCAAGCAGTGGCAGTGACACCACCGCCGCCCAAAAACGCGGTGCAACCACACGAGCGATTGGGTCAATAGCCATCATGTCCATCGCCTTTAATTGCTCGGTGGCTTTCATGAGGCCGATTTCAGCCGTGATCGCGGAGCCCGCGCGGCTCGCAAAAAGTAAACCTGTGACGACCGGGCCTAATTCACGCACCAGTGACAACGCCACTAAAACACCCATCGTTTCTTCGGCGCCGTATTTTTGCAGCGTCTCGTAGCCCTGCAAACCCAACACCATGCCAACGAATAAACCGGACACCATGATGATGACAAGTGACATCACGCCAGAAAAATATATTTCGCGAATGGTTAAACTGATGCGGCGAAAACTCATGCTGGAACTTACCAAAATCATCCAGAAAAAACGCGCCATCGCCCCTGCGCGCCATACTGCATCTATGCCCCGTGCACCGAGATTTTGAATAGAACGGACCGCGCGCATCATGATGTAATCTTTTCAACCAAGCCTAAATCCTTAGCATAGCCTGCTGCGGGATAGTGAAATGGCACAGGGCCATCTAACTCGGCGTGAACAAATTGTTTAATAAATGGCTCGGTGGAGGCGCGTATTTCATCCGGTGTACCGTGGCCAACAATGCGTCCATCGGAAACAAAATAAAGGTAATCAACAATTTGTAGCGACTCCAACACATCGTGCGTCACAACAATGGATGTCGCGCCAAGCGCATCGTTTAGCTTACGAATGGTTTTGCCCACCACCGCTAATGAAATCGGGTCAAGACCCGCAAATGGTTCGTCATACATGATGATTTCAGGATCAAGCGCGACCGCACGCGCTAGTGCAACACGACGCGCCATGCCGCCGGACAATTCTGCGGGCAGTAAATTAGCTGTGCCGCGTAAGCCGACTGCGTGTAATTTCATGAGCACTAAATCGCGAATCATGTCTTCTGGCAAATCGGTATGTTCGCGCAGCTGAAAGGCAATATTATCAAATACCGACATGTCGGTAAAAAGCGCGCCAAATTGAAACAACATACCCATTTTGCGGCGCATTTTATACATTGCTTCGCCGTCTAGCGTGGCGACATCTTGGCCATTGACCATTACACGCCCAGAAGAGGCTAATAATTGCCCACCGATGAGCCGTAATAATGTCGTTTTGCCACAGCCTGAGCCGCCCATAATGGCAACCAACTTGCCTTTCGGCACTTTCAGCGAAATGCCTTGCAAGATAGAGCGTTTGCCATAGGCGAAATCAACGTTGTCGATATCAACGACGTTAACAGCTGCAGCAGTTGCAACAGGTGCAGAATCAGTGATGGCTTGGGTGGATAAGATAGCGGTATTCATGGAAGAGAAAGGTACAGGATGAGTAGCAAACGGACAATTTAGCAGTTGCGCGTGACCTAAACCTTTGTTTTTAATTATTATTTAATTAAGCATTTTACACGCTTAGTCGTGACGGCTTGCAACAGATTGTTCTGTACGTGTGGCGCAAATTCTAAAAGCGCAAATACTTAAAACTATGCGTATTCAGAACTTCGCCAACATGATTCGTTCAATGGTCTCGCTATAATTGTGACCATGCCTAAAAAAGAACCAACACTAAAGCCAACGCTACTGATTGTCGATGATGATTCGCTTATTCGCGAGAGCTTGGCATTTGTGTTGAGCGATACCTTCGATATTCGCGCTGCGGAGTCACGTATTGGTGCGATGGAAATATTGCGCAACAAAAATTTCGCGCCACAATTAGCGCTTATTGATCTAGGCTTACCGCCTCTGCCAGATCAGCCAACAGAGGGCTTTAAGTTAGTTGGTGATTTATTGGCGTTTTCGCCAACGATTCGCATTTTGGTGCTGTCTGGGCAAAACGAAGAATCCAATGCGCGTCGTGCGCGCGCATTGGGCGCGGCGGAATTGGTGCCAAAACCTTGCGCTCCAGAACGTTTGCGTAAGCTACTGGAACAGCAACTCTTAGGTGCCGCCGAAGCTTCAAGTGAAGTCAACGAAGGCTTAATCGGCGAGAGCCCCGCCATGCGCAAGCTCAAGGGGCAAATTGATCTTTATGCTTCTTCGATGTTCCCAGCCCTTATTGAAGGTCAATCGGGCAGTGGTAAAGAGCGAGTAGCCGAAGCGTTGCATCAACTCAGCCCGCGCGCAAAGCTGCCTTTTTTGGCGCTTAATTGCGCGGCAATTTCGCCAAATTTGGTGGAGGCCACATTATTTGGTCATGCCAAGGGCGCATTTACAGGCGCCGCCGCCGCTAAAGCTGGCTACTTCGAAGACGCGGGTGAGGGCACACTGTTTCTCGATGAAATCGGCGAATTGCCGCTCGATTTGCAACCTAAGCTATTGCGGGTTTTAGAAAACGGTGAATTTCAGCGCGTCGGCGAAACCACATCACGCCAAGCGCGTGCACGTATTGTGGCGGCGACCAACCGTGATCTGCGCGCGGAAGTTAAAGCGGGGCGTTTTCGCGCCGATTTGTATCATCGTTTATCGGTGTTTTCAATCGCCGTGCCGCCTCTGCAAGAAGCCGGCGAGGATAAATTACGCTTAATGGCGCATTTCAGTCAACTTTACGCAAAGCACCATGCAACCCAAGCGTTTAGCCTAGATGATGGCGCTAAAAAAGCATGGCTTGATTATCACTTTCCTGGCAATGTGCGCGAGCTGAAAAATATCGTTATCCGACTACTCGCCAAGCACGCCGGTTACACCGTTAGCGCAGCTGAGTTAACGGAAGAGTTTGAGCTAATTGCGCCAGAACACTCTACGATTGCCAATGTATTTGACCCGCGTACTGATATTACCAACAGCGCGCTGTTTAGACTTGACACCAAATTGGCGGAAGTTGAGCTGAAATATATTGACGCCGCGATTGATATCGCGAATAGCAATATGTCGCAAGCCGCGCGGATATTAGGCATTTCACGCTCCACCCTGTATAGCCGACTCGAAGTATTGCGCCCGCAAAGCGTTAAAAATTTGCCTGCCGATAGCGAGTAGCTGGCTACCGCAGCGCTAGGTTAAGCAAATAGTGAGTGCTAAACTAGTACGATGCGGCATATATTAATATGGAGGACTTCTTTTATAACCTCAAATTCCGTTCGCCCTGAGGTATCGAAGGGTTGTTCAAGCCCTATAAATCAAGCACTTAAGAGTGTGTGCTTCGATACCTCAGCACGAACGGCGGGTTATGAGAAGTGCCTCATGATAAAACCCGTTTATCCACGGGCACTTACAAGCACTATTGCTCCAAATAGCCCGCCAATAAACGATTTTTGCATTTACCAACCTTCGCCTAATACAGAACAACACCACCGATGAGCATGTACCTAGAGCATTTTGGATTAACCGAAGCCCCGTTCAAAATCACTCCGCACACGGAGTTTTTTTTCTCAGGCGCTAACCGCGGTGAAACCTTAGAAGGCCTGCTCTATTCGATTACCAGCGGCGAGGGTATTGTCAAAGTCACGGGCGAAGTCGGCTCTGGCAAAACCATGCTTTGTCGTGTGTTGATGGAGCGTTTGCCAGATACGGTTGAGACTATTTATTTAGCCGTACCATCACTTTCTCGTGACGAAATACTCGCTACCATTGCAGGTGATCTTGATATCGAGACGCAAGGTTTATCAACGACCAAACTCATCCGTGCGCTGCAAGAAAAACTGATCAATATTCATGCTGAAGGTCGGCAAGTGGTCGCACTCATTGATGAAGCCCACGCAATGCCGCTTGAAACCTTAGAAGAAATCCGTCTGCTTTCAAATCTTGAAACCAGCCATTTCAAGCTCATGCAAATTGTCTTGTTTGGTCAACCTGAGCTTGATGACCACTTATCGCTACAAAATATGCGGCAACTGCGCGAACGCATCACACATAGCTTTAATTTGCTTCCCCTGCCACCGCGTGACATCAAAGATTACGTCGATTTTCGGTTACGCGCGGCAGGCTATAAAGGTCCAGAGTTATTTGCGCCAGATTCGCTCAAACTGATTGCTGAAGCCTCTGAAGGGCTAACACGCCGCATTAATATTTATTGCGACAAAACATTGCTTGCAGCCTTTGCAGCAGATACGCATACGATCACACCTGACTTAGTTCGTGCCGCTATAGCAGACACCCTTATCGTTGCGCCCGAATCGCAAAAAAAACGCGGCACGTTATGGCTATCGGTAGCGGCAAGTTTAATGGCGGGTATTGTCATTGGATTTTTAGCCGGACGCGCCACCGCACCATTAACGTCGTTGCCGCCAGCGGCAGCCATCGTGGCTACAACAGCCGCAGCGCCAGTAGCAACACCACCAGCCGCGCCCTTGATGCAAACGCCGCAAGCAACGCAAGCGCCACAAGCAACAACTAGCGCGCCAGAAACACCATCAACACAGTTAGCGCCCACTCCTGCGGTAACACCAGCATTGGCTCAACCAACACAATCCACCTCTGCGCCTACTGCACTTGTGGCGCCCAACGTGCCCAGTGTACAAATTACAACGAAATCCAAGCCAAAACCCGAGCCAATTAAGCCAGCCAATCCCGCCGTAGCAGAAAAATTAGTCGTGAAACTCGACGAAAAAGCGCAACCTTCCACCGAGGTAGCAGCACCCAATCAAGACTGGATCGCCACCCGTGCCGCCGCGGATTTAGTCAGAATACAAAAAGTTGCTAGTAATCGCTTCACTATCCAACTTATGTCTGCAGATGAGCGCGAGCGCGTTGCCATTGAAAGTTATTTACGCAGCATTAGTCGTGAGCTAAACCCTGATCGCGTGATGTTGTCTCGCTCCGGCACAACAGAAAACCCAAAAATCAGCGTACTTTACGGCAACTACACCGAACGAAGCGAAGCATCTGCTGAACTTTCTGGTTTACCCGCCAAATTAACGCTGTCTCGCCCCTACGTACGCTCATTCCAAGCGGTACGAGATGACATCAGGCTACCCTGAGCCAATAGTCGTCACTTGCTAACTTAAACTTTTTTCTTCGCTTTACGGCCCAAGCCATTGCTTTTATTAGCAATTCCGCTTATAAATATAGGCCGCGCTAGACAGAAATAATAAAAACTAGGCCTACTTGAGTGTTGAAACCATAGCGAGACCACCTTTGCGTTTTTATCTGCACCCCACTGATTATGTTGCTGCATCGTCTGCAATGTCGGCTCGGTTAGCGTCAACTGCACTTTGCCTGTTATTTCTAGCCAGTTGTGGCACGAGACCAGTCGCGCGTGTCGACAACCATATTCGCCCGCAATCATCGCCATCTGGCGTCGATCAATCCGCTCCGCTAGCAGCTTCGGCTATTCCGCAACCGGTTCGTCAAGTCCCAATCCCGCCGCCGCCAAAAGCCGCGATCGAAGAAAAGCGCTACTCGGTCACCGTTATTGATGTGCCTGCGCGGGAAATTCTGTTGGCAATGAGTCGCGACACAGGCATCAATATTGACATTCATTCAGGCATTGAAGGCCGCGTTACGTTAAACGCGATTGATCAAACAATTAAGCAAATTTTGACGCGCATTTCGCGGCAGATTGACATGCGCTGGGAGCTAGATGGCCCCAATATTTCAGTCCTGCCAGATTCGCCTTATTTGAAATTGTATAAGGTGGATTACGTCAATATGAATCGTGAATCATCTGGTACATTTGGCGTGCAGACCCAAGTTGTTGGGCCTTCGGGAACCACTGGTGCATCCGCTGGCGGGGCGCAAAATTCCTCGCTGCTCAAAATCGACAACACCACCAAAAATCGCTTTTGGGAAAGTCTTGAAAAAAACGTCAAAGATATGCTGCGCGAAACCGATAAGCAGCTACCAGAAGGCAGCTCTGAGACGTTCGTGCGCGGTCAAAATCAAGGCTCTAATACCGGCACGACACGCACCCAAACCAACGCCACACGCTCAGCAAATTCACGCACCGGGACAGGTGCCGCTACCGCAGTTGCGGGGCCTAATGAAAGCCAAGGCCAAAACGAGCAAAGTACACAAACGCTAACTTTTCGCGAAGCAGCCTCGGTCATTGTGAACGCCGAAACAGGCACTATTTCAGTACGCGCCACCTCACGTCAGCATGAAAAAGTTGGACAGTTTATTGAGCAAGTTGCCGGTGTGGCGAAGCGACAAGTGTTGATTGAGGCTACGGTGGTTGAAGTGGTGCTCAATGATAATTACCAATCGGGCGTGGACTGGTCGGCGCTTGGGCTCGACGGCTTGGGTTACTCAGTGCGTCAAGCTTTTACAGGTGCAAACCTCGCGAGCAATTTTTTCTCAGTGCAGTACAACAATCCAAATGCGGCGGCGGGCGGCAATATTTCGAGCACCGTAAAGTTACTTAACTCATTTGGCACCACAAAGGTGCTATCAAGTCCACGCACCACTACGCTGAATAATCAGCCTGCCGTATTGAAAGTGGTTGAGAATCAAATTTACTTTACGGTTAAAGCCGAAGTTACTGTAGGTGCGACCACATCAAGCGGCGCTTCGATTCCGATCATTTCCTACACATCCACGCCAAATGTCGTGCCTGAAGGTTTTGTCATGAGCGTGACACCGCAGGTAGGCGAAAACGATATTGTGACCTTAAACATTCGCCCCAGCATTACCCGCATTACCAGCTTCTTGCGTGATCCCAATCCAGATCTGGCGCGCGCAGGCGTTGTTAATAACGTACCGATTATTCAGACGCGTGAATTTGAAACCGTGCTACGCGTACCATCGGGGCAAACGACCATTTTGGGTGGTCTTATGCAAGATAGCTTTACGACTGCCCGCGATGGCTTACCAATTTTGTCGCGCATTCCGATTGTCGGTGACGCGGTAAGCTACCGGAATGACACGGGCAAAAAATCAGAACTAGTCGTATTCATTCGTGCCATTGTGATTAAAGACGCGAGTATCGACACAGACTTCAGCGAATACCGCCGCTATCTGCCTGATGGACGTTTTTTCAAAGAAGCCGAGCCAATTATCTCGACCACAAATCCGGTGGTGCCAGACCCGGCGCAGCCGAAGCCGTAGCAGACAAACATGAGTCTGCTCCTAGATGCGCTGAAACGAGCGGAAGAGGCTAAGCGCGCCAAAGCTGAATTAGCAGAGGCTCTTGCCTCGCCGGTAGATATGCGCGATGCAGTCGCTGAGTCTAGTGCGAGCGCTACACTGCGCAGCGACGCGCCACTGACCGAAGCACCGCTTGTAGTCACCGCAAATGTAGTTGCCACAAATATCGTTGCCCCATCTATCGATGCCCTACCTATTGGTGCACCAAACACCCCGCCAAAAAGCGCGCTCCAGTCATTATCGGTAAGCGCGCATGAACGCAATGTGCCTGAGACATTCATAACGACTCAGCCACTTACGTTAACTACATTCGTGTCCTCCTCGCCGGAGGTAGCGCCTGCAACCGAGCGCGCAATTACCTCCATCAAATCCTTAGCGCTTTCGACTGAGGATGAACTGCTTGCCCTCAGAGCAACACCGTTAGCGACAACTTCGGCTTTAACGGATGAAGAAACTGCATTAGCCAAATTATTGCAATTTGAGCTCGACAGTGACACTAGCTATAACGTAGCACCCAATAATTCACCCGCAACGGCAGCATATCGCAAGGCTCGCAGTCAGGATAGTGCGGCTACTAAGCCAACCAATGTCGTCAACACTAACGACGCAAACGATGTAGATACTGTCACCATTGAGCCTGTTACCACCCACAATGAGCAAGCGCAGCGTGATGCGGTTAAAAGCTCGTTTAGTGCCAAACTGGCAACGCGCAAAAGTACCCGCACCAAATGGGTAATACCCGCCATGGCAGGTTTGGTATTGTTTGTTGGTGCTGGTAGCTGGTATGTGTGGCAGGAAGTCAATCGGAGTGCATTGCCACGAATTGCCAGCGCCCCTAACCCAAGCCCTCCTAGCGCTAGTCCAACAATCGCAGTACAGCCAACGCCTACCGCCTCGCCACCTACAACACCAACGACGCAAGCACCCCAATTTGCGCCCAACACAGGCATCGTAAAATCAGCTCCCAACCAAGCCGCTTTGGGTGCAAATAGTGCAGAGCCAAATGCGCTTGCTAATGGTGCTACTGGTGCTACTGGTGCTGCCGATGCCGCCATGGTAGCGAAGGCAGAACTCGATGCGCTACCGCCTTTATTACCGCCACCAGCGATTGCGGTGGCTGTACCACTGCCGCCAAAAAGTAAGGTTGCCACGGTCACCCTCACGCCACGTGAAGCGCTGGCTAAAAAAATTGAAGACTTACCTCTGCCAATTTTGCCGCCTAATACGGCAAGCAGCATCAAACTTCGCCCCGCAAAAATTGAAACGAGTATCGGTCTAAATCCAGCCCTCGCCGCCGCCTATGCCGCGTTAAATCGTGGCGATTATGCGGAGGCAAAACAAACATACGCCAGCGCCATTGCGCAGCAACCAACGAATCTTGATGCCAACTTAGGCTTTGCTACGGCCGCCGCGCGCTCGGGTGAGACCGAGACAGCCGTTCGCTACTATCGCCGCGTAGTAGACCTAGACCCTCGCAATGCCACTGCTGCGGCAGCCCTCCTCATACTAGAAAATAAAAATGCCAATAGTGCATCAGGCGGGCAAGTTTCAATGGAGGCAGCACTAAAACTACTTGTCGAAAAAGACCCAAGTGTTGCCGCTAGCCACTTTGCGCTCGGCAATGTTTTGGCGGCTGAGCGACGCTGGCGTGAGGCGCAGCAAGCTTATTTTGAAGCTACGCGCTTAACACCACAAAATCCTGATTATTTGTTTAATCTTGCGGTCAGCCTAGATAATTTAGGACAACTCAAGCAAGCAGAGGATTTTTACCGGCGCGCGTTGGCCGCGTTAGCGAATGGTCAAGCACAATTTGATCGCGCTGTTGTTGAAAAACGTTTGTCCGCAATCGCAGCAATGGCAGCAGTGGCGGCAAACGCCGTCACGATAAAATAATTTTTATCTTTTGCACATCTCTTTTGCACATCTACACCTGAGCCAATCTGAATGAACCAAATGTCCACTCCCGCCGCACAACTTCCGCTTGGGCAAACACTGCTCACGCGTGGCGTGATTTCGCAGGATCAATTAAATATTGCCTTAACTGAGCAACGTAAAAACAAAGGCGCGCTCGGCAAAACCTTAGTGCTGCTCGGCTTTGTAACAGAAGCGACGATTCGCGATACGCTTTCTGAGTCACTAGGACAAGTCGCTGTTGATTTATCCAACACGGTGATTGACCATATTGCGCTCGCGATGGTGCCAAAAGATATCGCCAAGCGCTATCAAGTCTTGCCCGTGGATTACGATAAAAATACGCGCAAATTATTGTTAGCCGTGGCTGACCCGACCAATGTAGTGGCGTTGGATCAAATTCGCGTACTAATACGCGACGACATCCGTATTGAGCAGGTATTAGCACGTGAATCCGATATATCCATTGCCATCGAGCAACATTATGGCTTTGAGCTATCCATTGACGGCATCTTAAATGAGATTGAAACTGGCGAAATTGACTATCAAAGTTTAGCCACTGACTTTGATGAATATAGCCAACCGGTGGTGCGTTTAGTGGATGCGCTTTTAGCCGATGCGGTGAAGCGCAATGCATCAGACATACACTTCGAGCCGGAGCAAGGGTTTTTACGCATTCGTTACCGCATTGACGGCGTTCTCCGGCAAATTCGCTCGCTGCACAAAAATTATTGGTCGGCGATGGTAGTGCGCTTAAAAGTCATCTCTGGCATGAATATCGCCGAGACGCGTGCCCCGCAAGACGGTCGAATTTCATTAACGCTTTCGGGTCGGCAAATTGATTTTCGTGTTGCCGCACAGCCGACCACACACGGTGAAAATTTGGTGCTGCGTATTTTGGATCGGCAAAAAGGCATCGTGCCGCTAGAAAACTTGAGTCTGCAAGAAAATGAATTAAAAATGCTGCGCCTCATGATGGCGCGGCCCGAAGGCATTATTTTGGTCACAGGCCCGACTGGCTCGGGTAAAACCACCACGCTTTACTCAATCTTGAATCACGTCAATACCGAGGGTGTGAATATCATGACCTTGGAAGACCCGGTCGAATATCCGATGGCAATGATTCGCCAAACCTCTGTAAATGAAGCCGCCAAGCTTGATTTTGCGAGCGGCATTCGTTCGATGATGCGGCAAGATCCTGACGTAATCTTAGTTGGCGAGATACGCGATCAAGATACGGCTGAAATGGCGTTTCGTGCGGCGATGACGGGCCACCAAGTGTATTCGACGTTGCATACCAATTCAGCGATTGGCGCAATACCACGACTGCAAGATTTAGGTGTATTACCAGACATTATGTCGGGCAATATTATTGGCGTGGTGGCACAGCGCCTAGTGAGACGGCTTTGCATTGCTTGCAAAGAACCGTATCAGCCTGAAGATGAAGGCACCAAGCGCATATTGGGCAAAGAGGCTGACTGGCATGGCACGATTTATCGACATGTTGGCTGCGAGACTTGCGATAACTCCGGCTACAAGGGTCGCTTAGCGATCATGGAATTGTTTAAGATGGATTCCGATATTGACGAACTCATTGCGCGGCGCGCAACGGGTCGTGAGATAAAAGAAGCAGCACGTCGCCGTGGTTTTCGCACCTTGGCTGAAGACGCCGTCTCGCGCGTCTTAGCAGGTGAAACTGACATTGATGAAATATCGCGTATCGTCGATTTAACAGATCGCATCGAATAGAAATTATTGACTAATCATGGCCTCATTTAGCTATCGCGCAATTGATACCGAAGGAGAAATGCAGTCCGGCAATATTGATGCCGCGAATGCGATTGACCTTGAGCTGCGCTTAAAGCGGATGGGCATGGATTTAATTAAATTTGAATCCGTCAAAAAATCAGCGCTCACAGGTGCACGCCGCATCGCACGTAAAGAAATCATCACGTTTTGTTTTCATATGGACCAACTGCTGCGTGCGGGTGTGCCGATTATTGATGCGCTCACCGACCTGCGCGATACGGTGGAAAATCCGTTGTTTCGACAAATTGTTGCGAGCATCTTAGAAGACATTGAAGGCGGCCTACGCTTATCTGAGGCGATGGCAAATCATCCGCATGCCTTTGATACTGTATTTATCGCACTCATCCGCACCGGTGAGCAAACGGGACAACTTCCTGAAGTCTTGACGCAGCTAACTGAAAATCTTAAGTGGCAAGATGAGTTAGCCTCACAAGTTAAAAAAGCGATGATGTATCCGATATTTGCGGGTACCGTTATTTTGGGTGTCGTGTTTGCGCTGATGATATTTTTAGTGCCGCAGCTTGCCATTACGATGCGAGCGCTCACGCCAAATCCACCGAAGGCGACGCTGGCCTTAATTGCGGTGTCAGCCTTTATGCAAAAGTATTGGTATTTATGTTTAGGGATTCCTTTCTTTAGTGCGGTAGGTTTATTTATCTTAGCCAAAACCAATGAAGGTGTGCGCTACAAAATTGATGCCCTCGCATTAAAGCTACCTATCATGGGGCCATTAACTGAAAAGATAATACTAGCGCGCTTTTCCACCTATTTTGCCTTGATGTACAAGTCTGGGCTTGGTGTTTTAGATTGCATACACATCTCCGAGAAAATCGTCGGCAACCGCGTACTAGAAGAAGGCTTAAAACGTGTTGGCCGCGATATTAACGACGGCACTGCCATCACACAGGCGTTTCAGAATGTGCGAATGTTTCCACCACTCGTACTACGCATGCTCAAGGTGGGTGAATCCACTGGCGGACTTGATACGGCGCTACTTAACGTGAGTTATTTTTATAATCGCGAAGTCAAAGAAACCATGTCTAAATTGCAAGAACTAATTCAGCCCGTGCTCACCGTTGTACTCGGCGGCATTATGATTGGCATACTTGTGACCATATTTTTGCCGATGTACGATGTGGTCTCGAAAACACAAATTCGATAATTATTTATTCAGCCGTGTCTAAACATTTTTTCTATTTGACCAATGACAAAATCATCGCCCTGATGATTAAAGGCAACACGCTCATTGGTCGTGAGAGTTTTCTATTAAGCGATGTGGAGTCGCCGGCTTTTACGGCGTACCTCGATACCAATAAACGAATTCCAGCGCATATCATTACTGACTTAATTGAGGAAGACTTCCGCCTCGATACCATTCCACATTTAAGTGGCAGTGATAAAGATGCGGTGCTGGAGCGTAAGCTGGGGCAACTTTATCGCGCCTCTCCTTTTCGCCACGCTATTGTGCAAGGCCGCGAGACTGAAGGTCGCCGCGATGACAAAGTTTTTTTACACGCCGTTACCAATGCTGATGTGGCGCGGCCACTCATGGCCGCACTTGAGAAACACAGCATTCCGTTAGAGTGCGTGTCTTCATCAGCGGTACTGTCTAGTCGGCTGTTAAAAGAGCTCGACATTTTTTTCCCTGATACGTTATTGGTCACCATCATTCCTGATTTTGGTTTGCGCCAAACTTATTTCAAAGATAAGCAGGTCAAATTTAGCCGACTCACACCGATTATTTATGATGAGTCACGCACCGTCGGCCAACTGATTGCGGCAGAGACCAGCCGCACCTGGCAGTACCTGGATAGCTTGCGCTACTTCGCAGAAGATGCTGCGCTTGAAGTTTGTATGTTGGTGCATGAGCGTGACCGACTCATGATGCAAGATGCAATACGCACCTATCCGATGCTGCGTTATCGTTTTCTCGATATTAACGAGGCCGCGCTAAAGCTAAAAATTGCGCCCTCGCCTGCCTCTTCACATGCCGAAGAAATTTTATGCCATGTCTATTCGCGTAGCCGCATTGAGAACCACTTTGCGGCTAAAACTGATACGCGCTTCGCGACATATCGTCGTACGCGTATTGGTTTGGTTGTCGCAACAGCAGCGGTACTCGTGGCGGGCGTTGCCGTGGCAAGCTTTTATTTGCTCAATGCGACATCAGTCAGCAACCAAATAGATGCACGCGTTAAACAAGAACGCAGCATACAGGCGCAGTTTCAAGATGTCGTGCTATCAATGCGAACACAAAAAATGGCGACGGATACAGTGCGCGATACGAGCACATTTTTTAATTCACAAATTCGCCCATTGCCCGCCACGCCAAGCGTGGTGCTAAAAGAAATCGCCCTCGTCATTGACGAATTTCCCCTGATTTTAGTGAATCAAATTAGTTGGGGCACGAGCAATGACCGCAGCACCCAATTTACAACGGCTAGCAAAGAAATAGCTAGCAGTACTGGCAATTTACCCGCGACTTCGGACACAAAAACGCCTGTTACGCTTGCCAATACGGTGACACAAGTCGCGGCGGCTTTCAGCTCAGGAGCTGGCACTGGTGAAATCAGCATTGATCCAAATACGACCCTTCCTGGTAATAAATTTCAAATCGCGATGCTCGATTTATCGATCAAACCATTTGGTGGCGATATTCGCCAAACCTTGGTCGAGATTGAGAGATTTGTTAAAAGGCTAGATTCTATGCCGGGTTACAAGGCAAATGTCGTCAAAATGCCCGTCGATATTGGCCCTGAAGCTCAGCTGAAAGTCATCGACCGCGCTGCCGTCAATGCAACAGCGGCACAATTTAGCGTGAAGCTGGTAAAACAGGTGCCCGACACATGAGTATTTTGACCAAAGAAGGATTCGGCGCATTACGCTTCAGCTACTTAGTGTTTGTGGTGGGACTAGGCGTGGCCGTATTTCTAGCCACCGGAAGCTACCTCTATTGGCAAGCCGAGAAAAAAAATAATATTCAATCACAGCGCACCATTGATGATGTGCAATCACGCTTGGCGAATGCCAAACGCGAACGTGATGACCTACGCAACTCAGAAGACACCTACAAAGCACTCACCGCTCGTGGTGTTTTCGTCACCGAAAAGCGGCTTGATTTGCTAGAAACCATGGAAGCGTTAAAGATACGCCACAATATTGCGACTCTCGAATACGAAATGTCCCCCCAACGCCCTCTAAAACTTGCCAGCGGCACCTCACTCACCGCCATTGATGCGCTGGGCAGCCGTATCAAGATGAAGGCAAGCGCATTGCATGATGGCGATATGGTGGCATTCCTTGAAGAGTTTCCGCGACTACAGCGTGGGTTATTCCCAATTGATCGCTGCGTCATAAAGCGCGCCAATGCGGCCGCAAGTGTCGTTGTACCACTTACGCCAACAACGCCGGCCCAACAAGCGCTGGACTTGCTAAGGCGCGCCGCGAGCAACGTTAATGCCAACAACAACAATGATGACGATGACGCTAGCAATGCAGATGTCAACATCAAAAAACTCACGCCAACCATCGAGGCGGAATGCAGCCTAGAGTGGATAACGCTGCTCGACAAGCGTGCAACGGTGGCAACCACAACAGCAACAACAGCGTCTCCTGCCTCTGCCGCTGGGGTGGCGCGATGAAACTAGAAGCTAAGCCGCATAGCAAATGCTTTAAAAAACCATCCCCGCACTTGACCTGGCTCCTCCCTTTGGAAAAGGGAGGCTGGGAGGGATTCGAAATCGTGCAATATCCGCTACCCGATAAATCTTCAAAAGCCATTCCACAAACGTTAAACAGAATCTCAACAATAAATGCACAGCAGCGTAAGCGAGCGGTAGCGCGCTGTACTTTGCTTAGCCTGGCATTGCTGGTTTTCATGCGCGCGACAGAAGCGCAACCCCTGCCACTCGTGCCGCCCAGCGAATCCTACAAACCCGATCCCATTGCCACCACCTCGCAAGCGCTACAAGGTAAATTGTTTTTCAATGACAGCGAGCGCGCCAAAGCCGACAAAGATCGCAAAGATATTGCTTCTGGCAAAGTGGTCATTGAAGACAACAAAACAGAACGCACACCGATACTCAGCGGCTTCATCAAACGCAGCGATGGCGTGGCAACGTACTGGGTTAACAGCGCCAATGCGGACGACACACGATTTGTGACTGGCACCGGTAAACCCGGAGCAAAAGAGATCGTGGCAACATCCACCATGGTTGGCGGTGAGCCTAAGTTTGTGTTGACGGGGACGGTGGTGGGGGAGAAGGGCGCTGACGCTAAAGTAGAAAAAAAGATGCCGGAAAAGGCTAAATCAAAAAAAAGAAAAAAATCAACAACAGAAAAGAAAAAAAATAGTCGTACAGACGCGAAACGAGCGAGCAAATGAAACAAATTCACCGACAGCGAGGACTAGTATTGCTGCTAATTGTTTTATCTATGCTGGCAATACTCGGCACTGTCATGCTTGCGGGTATCGCTAACTCAGGCAAAACAGAACGCAATATAGACGTTGCGGTTACGCAATTTTCAACTGCATCAGACTTAAAACAAGCTATTTTTGGCTACATACTTTCAGCGCCAATCAGCTCAACATATTCAAGGCCTGGCGCAATACCGATGCCAGATACATTAGAGGGTAGCTATAACGGCCAATCTGATGCTGCATGCCTCTCATCTACCGCAATATTAACTAACGGCAGACCTCCCGCAAGTAACAACGCACAAGAACAACGTTGCATTGGCAGATGGCCATGGCAGGTAATTCCAATTGATTTATCATCTGCATCGCGTGATTCGGCTGGCAATCTCCAAGCTAATGATCCGAATGGTGCTATTCCTTGGTTGGCAGTGTCAGCAAATCTTGCACAGATGAACTTATGCTTAAAAAAACTCAATTCCGACGTTCTAAATCTAAACTTCACGTCCTTTAGTTGTCCTGCAGCAGCTAACAGCTTGCCTCACCCATGGCTGACCGTGCGTGACGCTAGCGGCGCCATTCTGACGCAAAGCGCTGCAGTCGTGATAATTATTCCAGGCTCACCACTAAATGTTGAAGGCGGTTACGCACAAGTACGCGCATCGAATTTAGCACCTGGAAACCCAAAAGATTATTTAGACAAAATATCATTGCCACTTGGCTGCACAAGTTCGTGTACATCCACATTCGACAATGCGGGTTTGAACAATCAATTTATACAAATCTCGCCGAATACAATTTATCCTAGCAATGCAGAGGACGCCACTAAAAAAGGGGCAGTTCCATTCAATGACATAATCGCGTACATCACCATTGATGAGCTAATGCCCATCATTGAAAAACGTGTGCTTGCTGAAATGAAATCGTCTCTTGCAAGTTTTCGGTCCACGCCTGGAATAACAAGCTTTCCTTGGGCTGCAGTCCATGCAGTGCCTACTAATGACTCGGTATTTGTTTCTGCGCCAGATACGATAGTAGGCATGTTCCCATTTTTTCCAGTGCCACCCACTCAAGATATGCCTACGGGACAACCTACAAATTTTAATTGGTCTATCTCATCTGGTTTTTCTTCATTGCCTAGAAACTGCCAGAGAGTCAGAACATCTCCAAGCAGCAGATGGGTGAATTTAAATCAAAATACGCTGACTCAAATTGGAACATCAGGAAGTGCGACAGGAACTACAGTTTGGCGTGGTGTAAAGCCATTAGTTTTTCAAGGTAACTCATCTGCCAGCACATTCTCTAAAACATTTACCGCATATTCAACACTTGCCAGGTGTACATCAAATGGCATTACATCAGGTAGTCTTAACTACAACGTGAATCGAACTCTTAATTTTAATGTTGATGTCCCAGATGTAGGGGCTCAGTCTTGTACAGGCACCTTATCGCGATCTTATTTTGCTGCAACAATATCTCAATACAATACTACGAGCTGGGCATGTAGTGGAATATCAAGTCCATCATCGTTTGGCATTTCAGTTATTGACGTTCTAACTTCACCTGTAGCTGCATCTGTCACGCAGAGCCTTAACTTAATCGGCAGCATAAATGTTTCTGGTATGAGATACCAACCGCTCATAGGCGACTGGTTTTTTGATGAAGGCTGGTACAAACAGGCTTTTTACGCCGTTGCAAACAATAGTGCACCAGCTGTAACAACTAATAAATGTATAGGCATACCATTCTTGAACGTTGGGGGAGTGCCGGCACAAGCCATCGTTATGTTGTCAGGAAAAAGTTTGTCGAATGCGACACGCCCTTCTATGCCTTTAGCTGATTATCTCGAATCTGCAAATTCGAATGCCGCTACAAATTGCAATTTTGAATCCATAACCAAGCCGATATCATCCACTTATAACGATCAAATAGTAATTGTCTCCCAATGAACAACGTTCGCGGATTTTCTTTAGTTGAGATAGCTGTAGTGCTAGTAATCATTGCTATCTTAATCACAGCAGTGGGCATTCCACTAGCAACTCAAATTGACCAACAAAGGGTAAGTGATACGCAAAAACAGCTCAAAACAATCGAAGAGGCTCTTTATGGCTTTATGATGTCGAATGGAAGACTGCCATGTCCTGCGACACTAACCAGCATGGGACGAGAGAGTTTTTGCACAAACAGTAATGCATATCCAACTGCAACCGCCTGTGGCGCTGAAGTGACAACTGGATATTCTGCAAATGGAAGATGTTTTTCTACAAATGGATTTATTCCAGCAGTTACACTATCTCTAGCACCAATAGATGAACAAGGCTACAGTTTAGATGCTTGGGGGTTACAACAGAACAGAATTCGCTACGCAGTTAGTGGTCTGACAATTCCTGCGACAACACTATCGCCAGTCAGACGTCCATTTTGCCTTGTTGATCAAATTAACCCTTTAACTAAAACGGACGGCATTAGAACAGCAACAATGGGCTGCATCGCAGACGCAGATGTATTAGCAAATTTATTAACCATAACATCGACTATGGTAAATAATGCGCCCGCTGGGTGTAGCCCTTCTGGCCTCACTACAAAAGCACCCTTTGTTATTTTTTCTGTTGGCAAAAACGCGCCGACTGGCGGTGTTGGTGCCGATGAAGCGCAGAACTTATTAGCAAACGCGACGACTTTCGTCTCACATACACCAACCGCTACTGGAAACTGCGCTGGCGAATTCGACGACATCGTGACTTGGGGCAATCTCAACACATTGTTCGCTCGAATGGTGCAAGCTGGCCGCTTACCGTAGCCTGTGCACAACGTCGTACCGCTGCCGTCACGCGATACAATTAGGCTTGTGAAAAAACTTACTTCAAAACATATCCGCGCGCTTCGCTGGACGCGCCTACTCTTACATGTCGCGCAGTGTTTGCTGATGACCAGTTTGGTCTATCCACGCGTGTCGCCCATGATTCGTGCACGTTTGACACAAGCTTGGTCTGCAAAATTATTGCGGATTTTGAATATTGTGTTGTCGGTGCATGGCGCGCGTCCCGGCGAGGGCGTTGAGAAACTTTTTTTAGTGGCGAACCATGTGTCGTGGCTGGATATTTTTGTGATTAACGCAAGCCAGCCTTCGCGCTTTGTGGCGAAATCGGAAATTCGCGATTGGCCAATTGCGGGCGCGCTTGCCGAAGCGGGCGGGACTATTTTTGTACGACGCGCTAAGCGTAGTGATACCACCCGCACCAATAGCGAGATTCAAGCGGCGCTAGCGCAAGGCGATACCGTTGCGGTTTTTCCGGAAGGCACGACGACAACGGGAGATCGTTTATTGAAATTTCATACTTCCCTATTCGAGCCCGCCGTGTCGAATAATGCCATCGTTTCACCGGCGGCGATTTGCTATCGTGATGAATCAGGTGCACCCTGCGCAGCGGCGATTTTTGTTGGTGAGACAACCTTTTCAGAGTCGATGGCGGCGATTATCGGTGCGCAAAAAATGATTGCTGAAATTACCTTTGCGCCATGTATTGCTGCGGCAACGTTATCGAGACGTGAAGTTGCTGTAGCGGCCGAGAATGCGATTGCGGCGATACTCAATGTGCCTAAGCCACACGCGCATCAGCGCTTTGATGAGGGTGCGACGGCGCTGGCGTTGCAGGCGAGTGCGTAGCGTTGTGAGGCTGCGCATTTAGCATCGTGAGTAGTTGCTCACCGCAATCCCTCCCAGCCTCCCTTTTTCAAAGGGAGGAGCCGATCTAAGGTTGAGTTCCGATTTGCAAAAACCACCAATCAGTTCTCCCCTTTGAAAAAGCCTGTCCTGAGTATGTCGAACGGGGAGTTAGTGGGGATTGCGTGAGGTTAAGTTCTTCACGAGGTTAGCCAACGAGATTTACGCGCAACAACGCAATCCCTCCCAGCCTCCCTTTTTCAAAGGGAGGAGCCGATCTAAGTTTGAGTTCCAATTTGCAAAAACCACCAATCAGTTCTCCCCTTTGAAAAAGGGGAGTTAGTGGGGATTGCGTGAGGTTAAGTTCTTCACGAGGTTAGCCAACGAGATTTACGCGCAACAACGCAATCCCTCCCAACCTCCCTTTTTCAAAGGGAGGAGTCGATCTAAGGTTTGAGTTCCAATTTGCAAAAAACACCAATTAGTTCTCCCCTTTGAAAAAGCCTGTCCTGAGTATGTCGAAGGGAGGAGTTAGTGGGGATTGCTAGCCGTTAAGTTCTTCACTACATTTGTCTCAAGTCAACAGTACCGATATTTTTTACAACGATGGCTTTTCCTGCGACGGCATCTGAAAAATTTTGCCGTCGTCTAGCCGTAGTGCACTCAGCGCCCCACCCCAGATACAGCCTGTATCAAGGCCGATAAATCCCGGCGCCTGATGTAACCCAAGTGCAGACCAATGCCCCGCGATGATGGTGCGTTTACGACGGCGCACGCTGGGCACAGCAAACCATGGCGTGAGTTCATCTGGCATGCTTGCTAAATCAGCCTTGAATTGCAATTGATGTGAATTGGTGGCGGTGAGGGTTCGCATGCGCGTGAATGTATTGAGCGCGAAGCGTTGTCTATCATGGTGCTTGAGGTCTTTGTGCCATGCGCTGGGCTCGTTGCCGTACATGTTTTGCAATAAATCACGATAGTGCGCACCACGCAGTGCCTGCTCGATTTCATGGGCAAGTTGTTGCGCTTCGGCCCACGTCCATTGCGGCATCAGCCCCGCATGTACCATCGCAAAATCGCCCTCAACATGAAGTAACTTTTGTTGGCGTAGCCAATCGAGTAATTTCTCGCCATCTGGCGCATTCAAAATCGGCGAGAGTGTATCGAGACGGTGCTGCTTTGCGAGACCTTGTGCCACGGCCAGTAAATGTAGATCGTGATTACCGAGGACAACAACAGCGTTGACCTTTGGGGAGGCGACAAAGCGTAGACATTCGAGTGAGCCGTGACCACGATTCACAATATCGCCCACAAACCAAAGTGTGTCTTGCTTGGGCCGATAGTTGACATGATGCAGTAACGCATCCAGTGTTAACCAGCAGCCTTGTAGATCACCGATTGCGTAAGTTGCCATTGCGGTTTTGTGCCAATGTGGTTGAGTGCCAATGTAGATTAATTGATCAATAAAAAAAGGGCGGATAACCGCCCTTTTTTATCACACGCTAATCATGCCGTGTTATTTGTTTAATGCCACCATGTAATCAACAGCGGCTTTTACATCACCATCAGACAATGAACCATTGCCGCCCTTTGCTGGCATGACGCCGCCTTTGCCTTGAAAGCCACCGATGGCGTGTTTGTAGAGCGTCTCTTTACCTTGTGCGATACGTGGCGACCATGCGGCCTTGTCGCCGCTCTTGGGCGCACCGGCAATGCCAGCCGAGTGACAAGCGGCACAAGATGATTTGTATGTGCCTTCACCGCCGGCTAACTTCAAACCGCCTGCGGGCGCAGCACCTGGGATTGCGGCGGCAACAATAACTGGCGCGGGCGCTGCTGCAGCCGTTGCTACGCTAGTCGCTGCTGTGGTGGCCACGGCGGCAGGTGCGCCTGGCACAGGGCCTTTGCTTTCATCTACCGTAAGTGTCGTAGTCGGCGCGATACGCGATGCAACACCTTCAGGCGAATTTGCTTTTTCATTGCCCTCACCAAGCGGGCGCGTGCCTATCGCAAAATTCGCCAGCAACACAATGCCCATAATCATCACAAATGCACCAATGGCAACTTTGATTGCGAATCCCATAGTGCCTGACGTTACTTCGTTTTCAATTGCGCCATTTTCTGATGCGGGATTTTTTGATTCATTATTTTGATGCGCTGCCATGTTCTGCCTCAATGCGTGATTATTAAGTTAACGCATTATAGCGTTGTCAGCTTTTCGACTCAAACGAGAATCGCAAAAACAGTCAACTCAACAACACGCTGAGTGATAAAATCTATTCAGGCGCCCGTAGCTCAGATGGATAGAGTGCTACCCTCCGAAGGTAGAAGTCGCACGTTCGAATCGTGTCGGGCGCACCAAATTGCAAACGCCTTTATCCACGGCTGTTTTGGAGCAAAAATTGCTCGATACGCCCGCCAGTGTTAGCGTTTAAATAAAAAACCACGGCTAGCCGTGGTTTTTTGTTTTGTATTTTTGGCGAAGTCATTACGCTTTTTTACGTTCCGCGCCACCCGTGATTGCTTTGAGCTTTGGCCGAACTTGCGCGACGTACTCAGGCACCCAGCGTTTTAATTCTCGCCTGACATCGGAGTCTTCAGGCAGCTTATCTTGCATTAACCAAACATTTAATTTTTCAATAAATAGCGAATCTACCTCACGCGCTTTGGCAATGCGGAGCTTCGGATGCGGCGTGGCACGCGTATGTTCATCATCAGCCAGCAATTCTTCAAATAATTTTTCACCAGGACGCAGCCCCGTGAAGGTGATTTTGATATCGTCATCAGGAGAGGCAGAAAGTCGAATCATGTCGTGGGCTAAATCAACAATCTTTATTGGCTCACCCATATCTAGCACAAATACTTCGCCACCGAGCCCCATGGCACCCGCCTGTAAAACTAGCTGCGCAGCCTCTGGTATCGACATAAAGTAGCGCACCATATCTGGGTGAGTGACTGTTACAGGACCGCCGCGCGCTATTTGCTCTTCAAAGCGCGTAATCACACTGCCCGCACTGCCCAGCACATTACCGAACCTGACCATTTCAAAACGTGTCTCACCCGATTGCTGCAAGCCTTGGCAAACCATCTCTGACAATCGCTTGGTTGCACCCATCACATTGGTAGGGTTAACCGCCTTATCGGTTGAGACTAAAACAAATTTTTTCACGCCATATTCGATGGCGGACTTCGCTAAAATCATTGTGCCCAGCACATTATTTTGTACAGCTTCCCATGCATTTGTTTCCTCCATGAGCGGCACATGTTTGTACGCTGCAGCATGAAAAACAGTTGACGGCGAATATTGATGCATCGCTTGATTAACGCGCTTCACATTTTTAACGTCACCAATTACGCTCGCAATGGGCAAATTTTCAAACTCATCGCGCAACGTTTGCTCAATCCTATATTGTGCATATTCATTTTGTTCGAATAAGACCAGCATGGATGGCTGATAAGATGCAATTTGACGGCAAAGCTCTGAACCAATCGAGCCGCCTGCGCCAGTCACCATCACCACTTTTCCCGTCAATAAATCATGCAGCCCGGCATCATCAAGGGTAATTGGCTCACGCTTAACTAAATCTTCAAATGACAAACGGCGTACTTTAGGCGAAGCCAATTTATTGGCGACATTCACTGTTGAAGTCACGTCGCTAAATTTAGGCACTGTTAATACCGTGACGCGCGCTTTAGTGCAAATCTCAATGATTTGACGCCGCTTTTGATACGCCACCGATGGCATTGCGATAATGACGTGCTTAACTTTTAACGTGCGTGCAATGCGTGGTAGCTCGTCAATAGCACCAATTACGCGCACGCCGTGAATTAAACGATTGCGTTTATTTGTGTCGTCATCGAGTAAGCCCAACACACGCCAATCGCGGCTACGCAACAACTCTTTCAAAATGCCAACCGCCGCATCACCCGCGCCAAGAATAATGACAGGCGCACCCTGATCCTCCGATTTACCGTACAGCATCCACTCTTTCCAAGAGCGGTAAGTAATACGGCTACCAGCCATTAATACAATAAGCAATAGCGCTTGCACGAAGAAATGCGAAAAGGTTAGACCATTGAGCCAATCACCTGCCCACAAGGTAGCCGCAACTGCCGTTGTACCGGCAATACCAGTGGCAACAATGCGTTGCACATCTGGCAGACTCGCATAGCGCCACAAACCCTGATACATACCAAAGATGGTCGCGACCAGTGCTTGCAGCGGTATCGCCACGGCCAGTACCGGCCAATAATTAAGTAGCTCGACATGTGACTGTGCGCCCAGCACACTTGTTGAAGCACTAGCAATCACAAACAACGCTATCGTGATCAACCATGAAGCCGTTAGCATGGTGACATCGTACGCAAACGCTAACAGCGCACGTTCATTGATCGTAAAAGATGTCATCTGAGGTTTAGATTTATTTGATTAAGCATTATTATTTTTATTGCTGTTTTTTTTATTTTGTACCGAAAAGCGCCACTCCAAATATGACAGGAGTAATGCGTATATTACCACCCAAGTAATGATGAGAATAGCGGGAAATTGATAATTTCCATTTGTCACGACTGCAAGACTAGTGACTGCAACCAACAACATTAGGCCAGCGTAAGCCAGCGCAGTCTTGGTATGCGACCAACCAAGTACTAATATTAATTGATGGTAATAATGTTGGCGGTGTCCCTCCCAAAAACGCTCTCGTTTCCAAAGCCGCTTAGACAGCGTTACGCTTGCGTCCGCAATAAAGGGGGAAAAAACAAGTACGGGAAACCACCAAGGCCATGCCTGTATCAACGCACCGTACATCCCAAGTGTGGCCGCTAAAAACCCCAGTGGGATAGAGCCGGCATCGCCCATGAAAACGCGAGCCTTGGGGAAATTGAAAAAAAGAAAGCCTAGGCAAGCGCCAGCAATTGCGCTGCAAAAAATACTGAGATGAATGAAGTCAGTGTTGTTTAGTGATAACGTCAGATGTGCGGAGAGCGCGAGCGCGCCAAAACCAATGAGTCCCATAAAGCCAGCTAGACCGTTTGCGCCATCCATGAAGTTATAAAGATTTGTCATCCATGAAATTGTCACGACGAGAAACAGGCTAGAGAGCCCAATCAGCGCCAGTAAAATGAAGATATTTGGAGACCCGTCAAGCTGAATATGTTCCAACTTAACGACGAGCTCTGCTCCCAACATAATGACGAATACCACCGCAGCAAGCAAATGTACGCTCAAGCGAAATAACGTGGACAGATTTTCTTGATCGTCCCACATTGACAATATCGTTAATACGATAGTAATTGCCAGTATTGCGATAAGTATTTTTGGTAAAGCGGCATTGCCTATAGTTACCGCTACTACTATTGCCGTCATCATCATCGCTAACCCGCCGATATGCGGTGTCGGCAACTGATGCATAGCGTGGAGTTTATCTGTCCGATCAAGAAATTTTGTTACTAATGTGGTTCTCAGGATGAGCCATATAACCACTGCGGTTAAGATGCAGCTCGCCACTACAACTATCGCGATATTCACTGTGTTTTGTGAGGATTAAGTCGTAAAAAAACAGGCACCTTGCGGTGCCTGTTTTTTCTAACAGCAGCTATGTTAGGGATTAGTTACTGTCACAAACTGAATTAACGTCTGTACAGGTACGCTGCTATCAGTAACGCTTATAAATGTAGCACCAGCCGTAGGTGCGCCAGTGCCCGGACACGCAAAATATGCTCTTGGCGCTCCAGCAGCTATTGTTAATGCTGTTGTCGGCGCTAAGCCATTGAAGCTAACTCCCGCTAAAGTAGGCGCTAGTGATGTCACTGTGTAGGGTGCTACACCACCTTCAAGCAGCACTGACTTACATCCTGCCGTCGTTGGAACCAAGCCACTTGCTAGCACAATTGTATTACCGCCAATAATTGTGATTGGTGTACTCACTGTTCCAGCAGCACACGAGAACGGTGCAGTACCAGTTAATGTGATGGATACGTCTGAAAAATTCACGCCATTGAATACACGCACTATTGTAGTACCGCCACCACCAGCATCGGTTGGGCGACGCGTAACGGTGAGGATGCCCGCACTTAGTTGCGCATCAATTCGATTAGCTTCGACAGCAGTTGCCGTCAAGACTGGGATAGTGCCCGTGTAGCCCGTTGGTATTGTTTGCGATACAAACGATGAGAACGATACACCGCAGCCTAGCCCGGCAAATGTATTAGGCGTTATTGTTGGCACAGGCAGTGCAATGGCAGCACTTGGGGCAGGACGATCCAATGTACCTGGTGTATTGCCAATACTGAATGTCGCTACACGGCCAATCGCATCAGTCACTGTGTAAACATTGCCGTTAGAACCAGCGCTACAAACAAAACCTGTGACATTGACGATAACAGTGCCGCCATTAATACCAAGTGTTGTACCGTTGGGCGGAACAGGCACTGAAGATGCTGCTAGTGGTGAGCCAACAATCACTGAAAAGTCTGGAATTGACTGTCGTATTGTGTATGGGGCAGTGCCACCAGTGATGAGATGGTTGGTAACAGCACCGCTGGCACATTCATTTTTGAAGGGGCTTGACCACTGAAAATTATTTGGCGTAATTTGAATTGCTGTCGGATCAATGGTTTGGCCAAGTGTTAAAACATAGCTGGTGTTTTGACCCGTTACGCTATCAGAGGCGCGCAGAATGCTGTATTGCGAAGTCACCGATACGGGTGCTCGTACAGTTACACGGGCAATGCCAGAGGTGTCCGTTGATATGGTTATTGCCTGAACGAGTTGGCCGGCTGATACGATACTAAGCGCACCTGAAACGATTTCAAATCTGACCGCACGATTTGACAACGGGCTGCCTGCTTGCCGCGCAGTGATGCTGGCGATTGCATCGCTACCAGAGCATACATTCGCGCCACCACAACTGTTGCCGGCATTGATACTGTTGCTAATTTCAATGGTGCTCAATAATACATTTGACTTAATGTTGGCCGTTGCCGTGGCTGTAATGCCCTCTGCATCGCGAACGGTAATAATCACAGCCGTATCGATGGCAGGGTTCAATGCCGTAGCCGTAAATGTGGCACCCTCGTTAATAGAAATGTTTAATGGCAATACGCTAGAGTTACTAGAGAATGCCGTATATGGCCGCTTACCGCCACTGATAGTAAACGTAACGGGTGTGTTTGCAAACATATCGGTAGTGCCAGGCAATACCTGCAAGGCGCCGCCAACGACAGTGGGCGCAGATACGCCACCCCCACCGCAAGCTGTAATTAAAAGCGCTGCGGCTCCTGCAAAAATCGCCGCTACACCTCGCTTTGCCCAACGCCCAGTAAATCCTGTATTACCGATAAGAAGTTGATTAGCCACGGCGATCCCTCTTTTGTCATCAATCGAATTTGGAAAATGCATGTTGTTCTCTCGTTAATTTTGCAATTGTTAAAAATCGCAAAATCTGAGCTTTCAAAACTGTAATTATCTTCATAATTATGAAGTTACATCACTTTATTAAAGCGCAACTTTCACTTACATGCAAGCGATTATGCACGGTTTTAATGTCGATTTGCGGTCAGCATCGTGATTTTTGCCTAGTTTTCTATCCCTTGTTTAAGGTTTTTTGTCTGCTTTTACAAAATTGCATCATTATTCGAATTGAAACCCATATTGCGGCGCACCAATTTGAAGGTTATGATTGAGGCTACCGGAAACCATTGATTTGTCTTAAAAGCTGCCGATCCTGCTGCAGTAATAACGCAAAGCGCAACTAGCCAAAAGCTCAGTCTCCCGGAATTCATCTCATGATTTGTTGGCGCTGAAGCCAGCATTAATGTCAGTTCGCGCATTTTTTGGAGAAGTATTTTGGACAGCCACGCACAAAAACCCGAAGCCCAAGGCCTTTATAGCCCACAAAATGAACACGATGCTTGCGGCGTCGGTTTCATCGCCAATATTAAGGGCAAAAAGTCGCACTCGCTGGTTGCTCAGGGATTAAAAATTCTTGATAACTTGTCGCACCGTGGCGCGACCGGCTATGACCCACTATTGGGTGACGGCGCTGGTATTCTGATTCAATTGCCTGATCTGCATTTGCGTCGCGTTTGCGGTAAACAAGGCATTACGCTGCCTGCAATTGGTCAATACGGTGTAGGCATGGTGTTTTTGCCGCAGGAAGCTGCCTCACGTATGGCGTGTGAGCAAGAAATTGTTCGCGCTATTCAGGCGGAAGGACAAATTTTGCTCGGCTGGCGCGATGTGCCAACCAATAATCACGGCCTGTCCGCCGCCACGATTGCGGTAGAACCCATCATCCGCCAAGTCTTTATCGGGCGCGGTACAAGCCAAATGTCGCAAGACGATTTGGAACGTAAGCTTTATATTATTCGTAAGAGTGCGGGTCACGCGATTCAGGCGCTCAATTTACGTCATGGTAAAGAGTTCTATGTTTCATCATGCTCGACGCGAACTATCGTTTACAAAGGCATGCTGTTGGCCGATCAAGTTGGCAGCTATTACACCGACTTGCAAGACCCCTCGATGGTCACGGCCTTGGCGCTCGTTCATCAGCGTTTCTCAACCAATACCTTTCCCACATGGGATTTAGCGCATCCGTTTCGTATGGTTGCACACAATGGTGAAATCAACACACTACGCGGCAATGTGAATTGGATTCGTGCGCGTCAGCAGGCGATTGCCTCTCCCATTTTGAAGGACGATTTGAAAAAAATCTGGCCGCTAATTTATGACGGTCAGTCAGATTCAGCTTCATTCGATAATTGTCTAGAAATGTTGGTCATGGGTGGCTACTCGTTGGCACACGCCATGATGATGATGATCCCCGAAGCGTGGAGCGGTCACAAATTGATGGATGAAGATCGCAAAGCGTTCTACGAATATCACGCAACATTAATGGAGGCGTGGGATGGACCAGCGGCAATGGCATTCACCGATGGCCGCCAAATTGGCGCAACGCTGGATCGCAATGGGTTACGACCAGCCCGCTATATCTTGACTGATGACGATATGGTGGTGTTAGCGTCTGAGGCGGGTGTGCTCGATATACCAGAAGAAAAAATCGTTAAAAAATGGCGCTTACAGCCGGGCAAGATGTTTTTAGTTGATATTGAGCGCGGCAAAATAATTAATGACGATGACTTAAAGCGCGAGCTTGCTACCGCCAAGCCTTATCGCGATTGGGTCAAGCAGGCGCGCATTAGACTCGATGATTTGCCTGAGCCCGCACCAGCGGAGCCTACAGAGGTGAGCTTACTGGATCGTCAGCAAGCATTCGGCTATACGCAAGAAGACTTAAAAGTCATCATGGCACCGATGGCGCAGAACGGCATTGAGCCCACCGGCTCAATGGGCAATGATTCGCCGCTCGCGGTGATGTCCGATAAACCGCGCAATTTGTATCACTACTTCAAGCAACTCTTCGCGCAGGTAACTAATCCACC
Organism: Burkholderiales bacterium; assembly: GCA_031414695.1. Lineage (GTDB taxonomy): Bacteria > Pseudomonadota > Gammaproteobacteria > Burkholderiales > Usitatibacteraceae > UKL13-2. The sequence goes on along the minus strand of JANNWG010000035.1, from coordinate 8,055 downwards.
GATTGATCCCATCCGTGAAGAATTAGTCATGTCCACCATGATTACCATTGGTCCACGCCCTAATTTGCTCGACATTGATCACAATGATCCTGGTCGTTGGCTAGAAGTGCCGCAGCCGGTATTGACGACTTCAGATATGGAGAAAATCCGCCATATTGATTTATTCACGGGCGGCTATTTACGCAGTGAAGAGCTCGATATTACCTACCCCGCAGCTTGGGGCACAGAAGGTATTGAGGCGGCCATGGCAAGCCTGTGCGCGCACGCTGAGGATGCAATCCGTTTAGGCTTTAATTTACTCATTGTCACTGATCGCAAAGTCAATAGTGAACGCGTCGCTATACCAGCTCTACTGGCGGTCGGCGGTATTCATCAGCATTTAGTCCGTAAAGGGTTACGCACCTCTACTGGCCTAGTGGTGGAGACCGGCTCAGCGCGTGAGACGCATCATTTCGCTTTACTGGGCGGCTTTGGCGCAGCAGCGGTGCATCCATATTTAGCGCTGGAGACACTGCATCATTTGCAAGCCTATATTGGTGAGTACGATAAAGCTGAAGCGGAGAAAAAATACATCAAGGCAATCAGCAAAGGCTTGTTGAAAGTCATGTCAAAAATGGGCATTTCGACTTATCAAAGCTACTGCGGCGCGCAGATATTTGAAGCAGTTGGTTTATCTTCTGCTTTTATCAAACAATATTTTACTGGCACCGCATCAAATATCGAAGGCATCGGCATTTTTGAAATTGCCGAAGAAGCAATGCGCCTGCATCAAACAGCATTTGGTGAAGACCCGGTACTGCGCACTCAGCTAGATACCGGCGGTGAATATGCCTACCGTGTGCGCGGCGAAGAGCACATGTGGACACCTGAAGCAATTTCAAAGTTACAACATTCAACGCGTCTAAACTCATACGACACCTATAAAGAATACGCAAAAATTATTAACGATCAAACCAAGCGGCACATGACGCTGCGCGGCTTGTTTGAGCTGCATCCAATGGGTGCAGCCATTGCACTCAGCGAAGTCGAGCCCGCCAAAGAAATCGTTAAACGTTTCGCTACTGGCGCCATGTCGCTTGGCTCAATATCGACCGAAGCCCACGCGACACTTGCCATTGCAATGAATCGCATCGGCGGTAAATCAAACACGGGCGAAGGTGGTGAAGACCCGAAACGCTTTATTCCTATCATGCACGATGGTGAATCATTAAAGTCCAAGCTGGGTGACGCGGTTGTTGCCAAGATTGGTTCGCAACCGTTGAAAAACGGCGATTCATTACGCTCCAAAATTAAACAGGTGGCCTCCGCGCGTTTTGGTGTAACGGCTGAATATTTACAGTCCGCCGACCAGATTCAAATCAAAATGGCGCAAGGTGCCAAGCCCGGTGAAGGTGGACAATTACCGGGACATAAAGTCTCAGACTACATCGGTCAGCTACGTTATTCCACACCCGGTGTAGAACTAATTTCGCCACCACCACATCATGATATTTATTCAATTGAAGATTTAGCACAACTCATTCATGATTTAAAAAATGCGAATCAACGCGCTTCCATCTCAGTGAAATTAGTTTCTGAAGTGGGCGTTGGCACTGTTGCCGCTGGGGTAGCAAAGGCGAAAGCCGATCACATTACGGTCGCAGGTCATGACGGCGGCACTGGCGCATCACCCGTGTCTTCCATCAAGCACGCCGGCACACCATGGGAATTAGGCTTGGCGGAGACACAACAAACTCTAGTACTTAATCGTTTACGTGGACGCATCGCGCTGCAAGTTGATGGTCAATTAAAAACGGGGCGCGACGTTGTCATTGGCGCATTGCTAGGTGCGGATGAATTCGGTTTTGCGACTGCCCCATTAGTAGTAGAAGGCTGCATCATGATGCGTAAATGTCATCTCAATACTTGCCCGGTCGGTGTTGCCACACAAGATGAAAAACTACGTGAAAAATTTACTGGGCAACCTGAGCATGTGGTGAATTATTTTTTCTTTGTCGCCGAAGAAGTGCGCGAAATTATGGCGAGCTTGGGCATTCGTTCGTTTAATGATTTGATTGGCCGCGCGGATCTGCTCGATACTCGCAAAGGGGTGGCACATTGGAAGGCAAAAGGCTTAGATTTTGCGAAAATTTTCCATATGCCAAATATGCCAGAAGAAGTATCACGCCTGCATACTGAGACCCAAGATCATGGTTTAACAAGTGCGTTGGATAACAACTTAATCCTAGAGGCACAGCCTGCACTGTTGAAAAAAGAGCGCGTACTGATTACCTCTGAAGTGCGAAATTTGAACCGCACTGTGGGCGCAATGTTGTCTGGAGAAGTGGCGCGCCTCTTTGGCCATGCAGGGCTACCGGACGACACCATCAGCGTAAAGCTCAACGGTACGGCAGGACAAAGCTTTGGCGCGTTTTTAGCGCACGGGGTCACGCTAGATTTAACCGGACAAGCCAATGACTACGTCGGCAAGGGTTTAAGTGGCGGCAAGATTATGGTCAAGCCGAGCGACGCCTTCAAAGGCGATCCCGTTGAAAACATCATTGTAGGCAATACCGTGATGTATGGCGCGATTGCGGGCGAAGCCTATTTTCGGGGTGTCGCGGGTGAGCGTTTTTGTGTGCGTAATTCTGGCGCTTCAGCGGTGGTTGAAGGCACCGGTGATCACGGTTGCGAGTACATGACTGGTGGCACAGTGGCTGTACTCGGTAAGACGGGACGCAATTTTGCAGCGGGTATGTCGGGCGGTGTGGCGTATGTGCTAGACGAAGATGGGCTGTTTGCAAAACGTTGTAATACTGCGATGGTGTCCATTGAGCCACTCGCCGATAAAGCGGGCGATGATGCCTATATGGGTCGTGCCGACACCGATATCTTGATGAATTTAATTGAACATCATGCACGCTACACCGGTAGCGAGCGGGCGAAAACGATTCTGGCAAATTGGGCAGTATGGTTGCCGAAATTCGTGAAAGTTATGCCAACGGAATATCGCCGTGCTTTAAAAGAAATGTCAGCGAAAAAAGCAAGTGCCGAACAGCAAAAAGTGGCGGCCTAATAAGTGAGCGAGAGAGCGGAGCAAAAATTTCACCATTTTTAGCCACAGATGAACGCAGATAAAACCGGATAAAAGCAAGCTCAAATCCGTTTTTAGGTTTTTATCAGCGTTTATCCGTGTTTATCTGTGGCTAATATATTTTGATAGATCACAAACAACTGGCGTCATTTGTGCGCTACGTGCGAAAGGGATTTGTTTCATGGGTAAAGTCACCGGATTTATCGAGTTTGATCGTTTAAGCGAGCCCGCGATACCCGTCGTCGAGCGCGTCAAAAATTATCAAGAGTTTGTGCTGCATTTGTCAGATGAAGATGCCAAGCAGCAGGGTGCGCGCTGCATGGATTGTGGTATTCCGTTTTGCCAAACGGGTTGCCCCGTCAACAATATCATTCCTGATTTTAATGATTTGGTGTTTCGTCAAAATTGGCAAGAGGCGCTCGCGACATTGCACTCGACAAATAATTTTCCTGAATTCACGGGTCGCATTTGTCCTGCGCCGTGTGAGGCGGCTTGCACATTAAATATTAACGATGAAGCGGTCGGCATTAAATCCATTGAGCACGCCATCATTGATAAGGGCTGGGAGATGGGCTGGGTTGTGCCTGAGCCACCGACCCGACTGACGGGCAAGCGTGTTGCGATTGTCGGCTCAGGACCTGCCGGTTTATCGGCCGCGCAGCAATTGGCGCGCGTCGGGCATGATGTCGTGGTGTTTGAAAAGAGCGATCGCATCGGCGGACTATTGCGCTACGGTATTCCCGATTTCAAAATGGAGAAGTCACACATTGATCGACGTGTGACGCAGATGGAAGCTGAGGGCGTGAAATTTCGCGTCAATCAACATATCGGTGCGGGTTTGGCAAACTCGACGCCAGCGACTGCCCTTATTGCCGATTTTGATGCCGTGATTTTGGCTGGCGGTGCTGAGTGGCCGCGCGACTTACCGGTGCCAGGGCGTGAACTAGCGGGCATACAGTTCGCAATGGATTTTTTGCCGCCACAAAATAAAGTGGTAGCAGGTGACATCATCGCAGGTCAAACCTTAGCCACTGGCAAGCATGTGGTGGTGATTGGTGGTGGCGACACGGGTAGTGATTGCGTAGGCACATCAAACCGTCACGGCGCGGCCTCAATCACACAATTTGAATTACTGCCGATGCCACCTGAAACCGAAAATAAGCCAATGGTGTGGCCGTATTGGCCTACCAAATTACGCACCTCCAGTTCGCATGAAGAAGGCTGTTCGCGTGATTGGTCAGTCGCCACAAAGCGCTTTGAAGGCAGCAATGGCAAGGTCGAGAAATTAGTTGCGGTGCGTGTCGAATGGCGAGACGGAAAAATGCAAGAGGTACCAAATTCAGAGTTTGAAATGAAAGCTGATTTGGTATTGCTTGCGATGGGTTTTGTTAGCCCCACGCAGACCGGTTTGCTTGAGCAATTTGCCGCACTCGGTGTGGAAAAAGATCAGCGTCAAAACGTAAAAGCCGCAACGGAAGGCGTCATGGCATACCAAACAACGAATGCAAAGGTATTTGCTGCAGGCGATATGCGACGTGGTCAATCACTGGTCGTGTGGGCAATTCGTGAAGGCCGCCAATGTGCGCGTTCCGTTGATGAATACCTGATGGGCACATCGGTATTGCCGCGATAATTGCTTAAGCGCTAATTATAAAACACTACTATCGACGGGCACTTTCAAGCAATATGCCCCCAAAATGCCCGCAGAATAACGACTTTCAACATTAAAAATAACGCATGTCACAAACAACCTGCGAGCTTTGTTCTCCTACTGGTGAAGATGTTTTATTTACCAACAACCTCTATCGTATCGTTGCGGTGGGCGGTGATGAGGGCAATCGTTATCGCGGCTTTTGTCGCGTGGTGTGGCATGCGCATGTGCGTGAAATGACTGACCTTTCTATTGAGTCGCGCGATATATTTATGCACGCCGTCTATCGCGTTGAATCTGCACTGAGATTGTCGTTGAATCCCGACAAAATTAATCTTGCCAGCTTGGGCAACATGACGCCGCATTTGCATTGGCATGTGATTCCGCGTTTTCAAGATGATGCAACCTTCCCCAAACCAATTTGGGTCGAGACAAATCGTGCGGCGATTGCTACACTAGGCGATGATGTGGATTGGCGAGCCGCGGTACGCGCGGCTTTTCAGTAGCTTAGGTCCGCATACGTCAACGGCACGATTGCATAAAGGATTCACCATGGCGACTTCCGCGCCGCAAGCAAGCTCACTGTTTTTTTTCGATGCGCGTTCGTGCAAAGATTGGTTAAAGGCAATACCGCTGACCAATATTCATCAAGCGCAACAAAAATTATTAGATGCGCTGCGCATGCTCAATGCCGACAGTCGATTTTTGCCGGTAGAGCGTTTGACATCGATGGAGTTGATGCGCGATAAGTTAAGTTTTTTATTGAACGAGCAACGCAGCCGTTATGCCGGCAAAACTTATCCACTATCGAATACAGACATGACTGGCTGGCAAATATCAAATCAGCTTTTAAGCGAGATGGAAACCGGCTACCGACGTTGTTACCAAGACGCGAGCGAAACCGACGCGGTACTCGCACCGCATTCGGCATTAATAATTCAACGCGTGATTCGCTACATCGGTTTAGGTATGTTGATGGCGGGTTTTATTTACCGTAAGTTTGACGCCACGATTTGGATGCGCCTACACTTACAATGGATAGAAGCCGAGTCGCGCGGCATCACCCAAACGCGGGTGAAAGACTCCGTTGGCACAGCAGACGGCTACTCAAGTGTTGAACAGGCTTATGTTGCCGTGTTACTCGGTCAGCTCGCGTCAATCACACAGTTAACGTCACGCGAAATTGACTTCGCCGATACCGTGCTGCGGCGCTTTGCACATAAGGTCACACTAAGCTCTCCTAATGACACAACGCTTACCGATGGCACGCAATTAGCGGTGGATCTATTTGCAAACCGAGGCGCCGAGTTTCAAACCATTGTGACTGATGCGACACATGTACGCATCTTGAATGTGACGGATTTATCGAAGTCAATACGCCGACGCATCCGCAAACTGGCAGCGGGTGAATCCGTCATCGCGCTTGAGCTGCCGAGTGACTGGAGCGCTGCGGACGCCGAAAACCAGTTGACGCGTTTACATAAGCTTTGGTGCGAGCCTGCTGTCAATCAAGTGATGGCTACTATTCCTGCTGAACATAATGCGATTGTCGCTTTTGGTATTGCGGAGACGCATTTTTTCTTATCTGGCGATTTATTTGAGCAACCGGATGTGAAGCGGGTGTTGTCACGTCAAGAAACTAACGACATTGCCATGTTCGGTCGCGTCTCTGAATCCACTATCCGTTCGCGTTACGCTGAATTCAATTATGGTTCCGAAACATGGGTGGTAGTGGATGAATCACGCGGGCAATTACGCTTAATTCGCCCGAGCAATAGTAGCCGTGGTTTAGCGATTGGCTTACTCTTGGGCGTACGTGTGGCGAATACGGTGGATAGTCAAACGAGCAGTAATGATTTTTATCTAGGTGTGGTTTCTGAGCTAATCGAAGAGGCCACGAATCAATACACCGTCACACTCAATATGCTGCCGGGCAAGCCTGAAGCGATCGCCATACGATCTAGCGACAACAAAGCGCGCATCAGCACTTACACGCAAGGCTTTCGCTTAGCGCCGATGGCTTCACTCAACATTCCAGAAACCTTAATCGTGCCGTCAAATTTTGCCGCTGCAGGTCACGGTATTGATATTTTTCATCAGGCACATGGCACGGCGAAGGAGGTCAGCGTGCTCAACATTATTCAGCACAGTACCGACTTTGATCGCGTTACGATTGCAGGTTAATTAACAATGTTTGCGCGCTTTTTTTGCGTAGTGTTAGTGTTGCTGGTGCTGTCACTAATGCCTAGCCTCAGCTCGGCACAGGCAAATTATCCTAATCGCCCCATACGAATTATCGCCACACTATCCGCTGGTAGCCAAGTTGACACCTTAATTCGGTTGTTGGCCGAGAAAATATCGGCAAGCATGGGGCAAGCCATCATTATCGATAACCGTGTTGGGGCAGGTGGCACGATTGCTGCTGCTGCCGTGGCAGCCGCCCCATCTGACGGCTATACACTCTTGGCAACTGCAAATGGGCACGCCATCAACCCATACCTATATGCCAAATTATCGTTTGATACGAAGACAGCATTTACTGGCATCAGCTTAATCGGTGTCGTGCCCAGCGTGCTAACAGCAGCCCCCAATAAGCCTTTCAAAACCTTACCCGCACTCATCGCGGCGGCCAAAGCCAAGCCAGGCGAATTAAGTTATGTCAGCGCAGGCATCGGTAGCGCAAGTCATTTGGCGGTTGAGCTGATGCGCGATTTAGCTGGTATCGACGCGCTACATATTCCCTACAAAGGCTCCGCGGAAGCGATACAAGATTTAGTCAGCGGCCGCGTTGACTTTTCATTCGCACCCGTCGGCGCTTCTCTCGCACTAATACGCGATGGCAAGGCAGTGGCCTTAGCCGTGAGCACCGCTGAACGTTCAGCACTCATGCCAAATGTGCCGACCTTTGCCGAGGCAGGTGTAGCCGATTACCGATTCGATTTTTGGTATGGCGTACTAGCGCCTACGGGAACACCAAAAGCGATTGTGGATCGTCTCGCCACAGAATTTCAAAAGGCACTCGCACACCCTGACATTAAAGAAAAATTTGCCCGCCAAGGTGTCATTGCCTCAAGCATTTCGCCACCATTACTGACGTCAAAATTTGATCAATTTTTAGTCAACGAGTTTGTGCGCTATGCGATGTTGATAAAACGTGCTGCGGTAGTTGCAGAAAAATAAACCAAATAAACATGAGCCTCTTGCAAAACCCGCCAGACGAACAATAAAAAATATTGCCCATCACCAAGTCTCACGATTTTTTCATGTTTTTAATGGTGATTGATGATTTTGTTCTGCCATATTGCGTCGTTACGCTACATCAGTCGACCTC
>JANNWG010000034.1:0-26578 GCA_031414695.1 Burkholderiales bacterium | reverse complement strand
ACGTTGCGTAGTATTCATAGGTGGGCGCAGATGTTTGTTTTGACACTCGCATCATGCCAGCAATGGTTGCGCCCACCTCTCTTTTTTATGCACCCTGCGTAAATAAATGTTCACATCCTTAGGGTTTTGCAAGAGGCTCATTAGTATGTATTTGTTCACGGTTCACGGTTCACGGTTCACGGTTCACGGTTCACGGTTCACGGTTCACGGTTCACGGTTCACGGTTCACGGTTCACGGTTCACGGTTCACGGTTCACGGTTCACGGTTCACGGTTCACGTCCAACGCTTCACTATGCACGCCGCAATCCCTCCCACCCTCCCTTTTTCAAAGGGAGGAGCCAAGCGAGGGTACGAGCTCTACTCGGCGATAACGCACCAATCAGCGATTGTAAAAAATTAGTTGGCTTTTTACAGACCGATGTCAACGCTAGTCATCGCATCAATGCCAGCGACATTGCAAGCATGAAGGCGCGCATCAACAACCCAAGCACGCAGATAACCCAGGGGGTTAATTTTAAGTACGACGTGGATCTGAGTGGCTAATTGACGCTGCTGACTTGGCGATAACCAAGAACCAGTCAGATAAAGAGTTGTGATAAGTCAATTTGCAAACATATAAACACCACTATTGGCGGTCAGTTTGAGGCATTTACGCTTGAAATAGACCGTGTTTATTATTGTTTCAATATTGACAAAACATTGATCAATACCCCCAACAAAAATATTTTTGTTTACGTGACCTTTTGGGATTCTGAAATACGAAAGGTAAGTAAGGGATGCTTTTTTTCGACGCTTTGCATCGAATTGCTCCCGACTTGTCGCTGGCTTTGCATCACGCTGGCGAAACAAAAATCTGGATTGGGAACGACCATGACGTATCGTTTGCATATTACGACTACAGCCAGCGCACACTGTACCCGCGCTGCTAGGCTGTGGTTAAAAGCCAATATCTTGGCGATATTGCTGTTGTTAACGCTTGCAGCACCTGCTGAGGCTACCATCACCTCATTTTTTGTGGTGGGCAATACTTGTACGGGTCCGACGTCAACAACATTCACGCCAGGTGGTGCACCGATTCAAGTGACCTGGTGTGTCACAACAACCGACAATGCCACAGAACAATTGTGCGGTCATGGCATCAGATTACGCGCTGCTAATTCAGCAGAAAACAATCGCTTTCGCATCACAAACCGCGTACTTGGACCAAATTTTCCTGACCCTACTTCTTCACCCTTCAGTTTCACCACACCGCCGATTTTTATCACCAATCCTGCACAGACACGTGATTATGGCGGCATCTTTGATTTGATTGTACCGGTGCCGGCTGAAGCAAACCAACTTTTAGCCACCTTTACCTTAGCACCGCAAGCCAATGCAACCAATGCGTCGTATCAGATTTTCCTCGACAGCTTTACGGGACTTGGTGTTGATAATCCAAACGAAATACCCTATTCAGCGTGTGGCGTCCCCGTTGATTTTTTGGTGCCACAAGCTAGCATCACGTTTAATCTACTCACCTATAACGTCACCCCATCGGCGGGCGCAAATGGCGCTATATCGCCTGCAACAGTGCAAGCTATTGGCCACGGTAATACCACCTCATTTACGGTGACACCTGACGCGGGACATACGGCAGTTGTCACTGGCACCTGCGGTGGCACACTTGTTGGTAATACCTACACCACCAATGCGATTACGAGCGCCTGTACTGTTATCGCGAACTTCACCCCACCGAACACAGCGCCCAATGCGCCTACGATAGGCACGGCAGTGGCGGGCAATGCCTCGGTAAGCGTAGCATTCACTGCCCCAGGCAACAACGGCGGCAGTGTGATTACGGGCTATACCGCGACCTGCGGCGCACAGTCAAATACAGGCACGGCGTCACCTATCGTGGTGAGTAGCTTAACCAACGGCACACCAGTCACATGCAGTGTGTTGGCGACCAACGCCATCGGTAATAGCGTCGCCTCAGCGCAGTCAAATTCGGTGACGCCTACCGCACCAACATTTACCGTGACACCAAGTGTGATTGGTGTCAACGGCACAATCAGCCCGTCAATCGCACAGACGGTATCGAGTGGTGCCACGAGTGCCTTCACCGTTACACCGAACAGTGGCTATTCGGCCTCGGTGGGCGGGACCTGTGGAGGTGCACTCGTGGCTACCACCTACACAACTGCTGCTATCGCGGCGGATTGCAGCGTGATAGCAAGTTTCACGTTAAATACCGTACTTAGCGCCGTGCAGTCACGCAAAACCCACGGTGCAGCGGGTGTGTTTGATTTGCCAATTGATAGCGCCGTGTTAATTGGCGGCCTCGTGAGCGTAGAGCCGCGCGCCATTGGAACTGGACACCTAATCGTCTTCCAATTTAATCAAGCCGTCACCACCATCGGCACTGTGACTGCAGTGGACAACATGGCAAACCCGATCGGGGCGGCAAGTGCTGCGATTAACCCGATGAACAATACCGAAGTCATCGTCACACTAACAGGCGTTGCAAACGCCAGGCGCGTCACAGTTGCACTCAATGGTGTGAATACGACTTTGAATGTCACCACATCATTAGGCTTCTTATTAGGTGACGTGGATAACTCACGCACAGTGGATACGACCGACACGAGTGAGACCAAGCTGCGCTCTGGTCAGGCAGTAACCGCCGCCAACTTCAAATACGACGTGAATGCGGCAGGCTCGATTAACGCCTCCGACATTGTGTCAGTCAAAAACAGATTGGGTGGTGCACTGTGATGACGCGACTTAGACGCCATGACTATTGGCCATTGCCCACCCTACAGATATTAAAAAACACGCCTATTGACGGCTACTTTCAGCTATTTATGCCGCGAAGTGCCCGCCACATAAAGACTTTCAATATTTTCAAATTAGCCTTACCGCCTTAATCAAAACATAATTTTTATCATTGCAATCGCTTTTTAGTCTTAAACAATCCACGCATTCTTCGTAACACTTGAACCAAGAAATGGGAGTCAACAAATGAATACCTTAATTCAGTTTGGCAGGCAGTTAAAAATAGGCATTGTCACTTGCCTCATGGTGGTGATGTCGATGCTCATTGCATCACCCTCACAAGCGGCAGTCAGTGTATTTCTCTCCGCAGGTACGACTTGCGTGGGCGGTAATACGACCACCTTTGTCACCAGTGGTGGCACAGTACAAGTCTCACTGTGCGTGACCAATACCGGTGAGACGTTTGGCTTTTGCGGTCATACCGCGAAGCTCAGATCAGCTAATGCAGGTGAGAACGGGCGATTTAATATCACCGCGCGCGCATTAGGGGCTAATTATCCAGACGCCAACAATACGACCATCCCATTTCCATTAGCTGTTAATAACACGCCAGCCGCCAGTGACCTAGGCGGCACCAGCACGACTGGCGCGCCAGTCGCACCTGCGGCAAACCAGCTACTCGCAACCTTTGATTTGTCGCCACAAGCTAGTGCCACTAACGCCTCCTATGTGTTGAGCACCAGTAGCGACTCGATCTTATCAGTGGACACTGACAACACATGCTTGAACCCAACTGACTTAGCTATGCCAGCCAGCATGACGTTTAATTTAGTCTCTGTCGCCGATGCACCAACCATCGGTACCGCGGTTGCAGGCAACACCAACGTGAGTGTGGCATTCACCGCCCCAGGTAACAACGGCGGCAGCGCAATCACTGGCTACACCGCAACGTGCGGCGCACAAACCAATACTGGTGCTAACTCACCGATTGTCGTCGCAGGCTTAACCAACGGCACACCCGTTACGTGTAGCGTGATAGCAACTAACGCCATCGGTAATAGCGTGGCCTCAGCACAATCAAATTCAGTCACGCCACAAGCGCCACAGGCAATTACCTTCGGTGTCGCACCAACAGTGCAAGTCGGTGGAACAGGCACAGTATCTGCAACAGGTGGTGGCTCACTTAATGCGGTTACCTTTACTTCAACCACAGCCGGTGTTTGTACGATTGTCGGCGCAACAGTCACCGGTGTAAGCGTCGGCACCTGTACGATTGCGGCTAATCAGCTAGGCAATGCGAGCTTTAGTGCCGCACCACAAGTCACGCAGAACTTTAACGTGACCGCCGCGCCGATTACCTTCACAGTCACACCAAGTGCAGGTGCGAATGGCACGATCTCGCCGAACACAGGCGTCACTGTTAATACTGGCAACACCACCGTATTTACCGTAACACCTAATGCCAACTACACCGCAGCCGTAGGCGGCACATGTACTGGCACATTGGTGGGCACAACCTACACCACGAATGCCATTACCGCTAACTGTACTGTCAGTGCGACCTTCACCCTAAACACCTACGCGGTCACCCCAAGCGCAGGCGCGAATGGGACCATTACCCCTAACACGCCAGTCTTGGTAGGCCATGGTTTGACGACAGCGTTTACTGTCACACCAGCAGTTGGCTACACGGCAGCAGTAGGCGGCACCTGTGGCGGCGCATTGGTGGGTAACACCTACACCACTAACGCCATCACAGGCGCATGTACGGTAAGTGCCACATTCGCACTCAACAGCTACTTAGTCACACCAAGTGCTGGCGCGAATGGCACGATCTCTCCAACCATGGCAGTAGCAGTTAATCATGGCGCGACAACCGTATTTACCGTCACAGCGAATGCGGGCTTCTTCGCTACCGTAGGCGGTACCTGTACCGGTACATTGGTGGGCACGACTTACACCACTAACGCTATCACCAGTGCCTGTACGGTGAGTGCCACATTTGCGGCTAACTTAGCGCTCAATGCGGTGCAATCACGTAAGACGCATGGCGCAGCGGGTACGTTCGACTTGCCAATCAGCACCGCACCGGCCGTCACAGGGTTGGTGTCCACTGAGCCACGCGTCATCGGGGCTGGTCATCAGATTGTGTTCCAGTTCAACCAAGCCATCACTGCAGCAGGTGCAGTGACCTTGACGGACGTTAACGGTAACCCAATCGGTGCAGCAGTTGCCGCCATTAACGGTGGCAACACTAGTGAAGTGATTGTCACTATCACCGGTGTCGCCAATAGCCGTGTACTAGTGTCCCTAGCGAACGTCACCGCCGCAAGTGGCATGCTGAACACCGCAGCCGCAGTCGGCTTTATGCGAGGCGATGTCAATAACAACCGTAGCGTAAACGCCAGCGACGTTGTGGCGATCCGTAATCGTCTCACGCAGCCAACAACAGCGGCGAACGCGAAGTTTGATCTTGACTTGTCAGGCACGGTAGATGCGGCTGACGTGGCATTGGTCAAAGTTACATCTGGTACTGGGTTGTAGTACTAAGTTGTAGTAGCAAAGTTGTAGAACGATCTCCATCACGGCTGCTGTTGTAGCCGTGATGGGGAGTTAAAAATTACCTAGGGTGGGCAGGCTTGATTTGCTCACGGCTCGCACTAAGCTTCATCTGCTATCCGCTTGTGCAAATGAAGCCTGCCCATCCTACTTAATAACGCCGCAAACGATACCAATAAGACATACCGCAGCAATATGTAAACCAGATAGGGTAATCACATGATTGACAGCCATCCTCGCACACCACACAAACTAGGCGCGCTATTGATTAGCGTGGCTACAGTGTCCGTGTTGACCCTATTTGCATCTGTCAAGGCACACGCCGCAGTCAATATTTTTCTATCAGCAGGCAATACCTGCGCTGGCGCCAATGTCGCTAATTTTTCAACTAGCGGGCCTGCGTTTCAAATTTCAGTTTGCGCCACCAATATAGGTGAAGCCTTTGGCCTGTGTGGTCATACTCTCAAGTTACAAGCTGCCAATACCGCTGAGGCGGGCCGCTTTCAAATTAATCCGCGCATCTTGGGCGCGAATTATGCTGACCCTAACAACACGGCGATTACTTATCCTGTCGCCATCAATAATCCTGCGACAAATGCAGACCTTGGTGGCACATCCACCACAGCGGCGCCATTCCCACCAGCCGCTAATCAAATACTAGCTACCTTTGATTTGATTCCGCAAGCTAATGCCACCAACGCAAACTACATGATCAGCACCAGCGCGGACTCTATACTCGCGGTAGACACCGACGGCACCTGCGGAAACGCAACAGATTTGCCTATTCCAGCCAATATGACCTTAAGCTTGGTCTTACCTACATTTATGGTCACGCCATCAGCGGGGGCAAATGGCACGATCAATCCGAATACGCCACAGATGGTAAATACCGGTGCCACTACGCAATTTACCGTGACACCAAGTCTAGGCTATAGCGCGGTTATGTCAGGTACCTGCGGCGGTAACTTAGTGGGCACTACTTTCACGACAATTGCGATTACGGCTGCCTGTACGGTAATTGCCAATTTCACCAATGTGCCAGTTGCACAGACCATTAATTTTGTTGCCACACCAGCTAATTTACTCAACAACACGATCCCCTTCACAGTGAGTGCCACAGCAACCTCCGGCCTCACTGTGTTTTTTACAACGACAACACCAGCCACATGTAGTAGCGCAGGTGCGAATGGCGCAACCATCAGCCTCAGTGGAACACTTGGTGTTTGTACTATCCGTGCGAGCCAAGCAGGCAACATCACCTTCCTAGCGGCAACCAACGTGGATCGCAATATCAATATCGTTAGCACGCCACCAACGCTGACTACCGCGACTGCTACTTTGGTTGCGTCCATCGCCACATCAACGATTACTTACGGCACAGCGTTCACACTCAACGGTCACATTAGCGGTAACGCGCCATCGGGCTTAGTGAATTTCAGCATCATCACGGCATCTGGCAACACCATCATCTGTGCTGACGTGGCGCTGTCTGTTAATGGCGCCGTAAATTGTGCCGTGCCACGTTTGTATCGCAATGTTGGCAACAATAGTTACATCATTAACTATGCGGGTGATGCTAGCAATACTGGCGCCACGGCGACGCTCAATTTAACGATTAGCAAAGCGAGCGTGGCATTAACAGCGGCAGCATCGCCGGTAAAACCCATTGTTGGACAATCAATTATCTTGACTGCCCTCGTTGGCGCAGATGAGCCTACTGGCACAGTTAGCTTTAGCATCGGTGGCGTAGCGCTACCTAACTGCAGCGCAATTAACGTGGCACTATTACCAGTATTGGCCGATGCACTTACTGGCAAGATGCCTGACCCTGATGCGAGTGTAGCGAACTGCACCATACCAAGTAACGCAAATCAAACTGCAGGCAAATTGGACGTAGTCGTCAGCTATGCGGGCACGGCCAATAACGCAGCCACACAAACTTCACTCAGCATTGACATTAGCGCCAACGGCCCAATGATTGACTACTCCGACATGTGGTGGGCAGGCTTAGCTGAAAATGGCTGGGGCTTATCAATAGCACAGAAGGCAAAGATTCAATTTAATGCATTCTATGTTTACGACAACACCGGCAAACCAGTCTGGACAGTCATGCCTGGTGGGCAGTGGAATAGTGACTTCACGGCCTTTACTGGACTACTCTATCAGCCAACATCATCGTCATTTACCAATTACGATGTACGTGAATTTAAGCCAGGTGCGTCCGTTGGTAGTGCCACACTCACCTTCACGAGCGCCACCACCGCGAGCTTTAACTACACCATCAACGGCGTGACGGCGACTAAACAAATCGTACGCCAGCCATACGGCGCTGCTGATACCAAGCCACGTATCATCGTCAACGATTTATGGTGGGCTGGTGCACTAGAAAACGGCTGGGGCATTAATATCGCCCAGCAAGAGCGCACCTTGTTTATGGTCTGGTACACCTACGGCCTAGATGGCAAAACAACGTGGATGACCGTACCCGGCGGCAAGTGGAGCGGCACGACATTCACAGGTGACGTTTACAACACAACAAGCTCGGCATGGCTCGGTGTGACTTATGACGCAACGCGCTTTAATGTCAATAAGATAGGTACGGTCGTGATCGATTTTGAAGATGCCAATAAAGCCATCATGACCACTACCATCAATGGCGTGACGCAGACGAAGGTAATTGTACGGCAGCCGTTTTAAGTGGTACTGGTTGGAATGAAATAGCTTGGCGTTTGGTGATTCACTGCCTAATGCAAGCCCAAGTGTTTTGGGTTTGAAACAATTCAGTATGAGTAGATTGCATGATTCAGCAATTAAATCGCCAAAAATATTTATAACTTTTTTAATTAGTTTCTTAAATACTTAACTGCCCACCGTATCATGGGCGCGATCTCTCCAACAACGAAAAGCTCCGCTACTCCATAGACAACACTGGACGCACCATCAACGCAGTGGAACTTATTAAACAGCGTGCTATCATATTTGCATGTCAAAGCTAGTAAAAAAATTAACCCTCATTTGCCTTGTGCTGTGGTTGCCCATTGCATCTAGTGTTGCCGCCGCCATGCCCGTCTATGCATCGTCTGCTCATGCAAGTGCAGCTATAGATGAGGAAGACAGCACTGCGACAATTACATCAACATTACCGTGTCACCAATTAGCCGATAACGCTGCAAATGATGACGAATCATCTTGCGCACATTGCGTGCTTTGTCATGTGGCTAATTCAGTCATTCCTTCAAGTGTGACCGTTACTTCCCCGTCCGTTTCGCATGATTGTCCGCATGTTTTCGTAGTTGTCAATTTCGCTAGCTTTATTCCCCCACTACTGCAGCGCCCTCCCTCCATTTCTGGCTGCTGATACCGGAAATCCGTCTTAGGTTTGCCGCTCAATTAGATGTTGTGATTTAGTGCGCATTTTAGTTTTCCGGTTGAACGCAACTATCCCGGAAACATTTATTAATTTACAAAACCAACCTGCATGGTATGACTTCAACGTCGTCCAACATAAGTTATATGCGACTTAAATTGGCCGCGCATGCCGTTAAGAATAAGGAGCATTTAATGTATCCACATTTGAAAACCAACATTGCTCATGCAGCAATCTCATTTGTATTGGGCGCATTAGCGCTAACGTCAACGTATGTGGCGGCACACAGCGAGAACGCGCATAAAAAAACTAATCAACAAATTTCTAATGTGCAATATGCGTGGGGACAAGAAGGCGACGCTAAAAAAGTGACGCGCACAATCAATATCAGCATGGCTGACAATATGCGCTTTGCGCCTAATGCCATCACTGTTACGCAAGGTGAAACCATTCGTTTCGTCGTTAAAAATAACGGCAAGGTGCTGCACGAAATGGTAATCGGCACAAAAGAGGAGCTTGCTAAGCACGCCGAGCAAATGAAAAAACATCCCAATATGGAACACGACGAGCCATACATGGCACACGTAAATGCTGGCAAGAAAACTGACATGATTTGGCAGTTTTCAAAGCCTGGAGCGTTTGAATTTGCCTGCCTTATCCCCGGCCACTTTGAGGCGGGTATGCGTGGCTCGATTATCGTGAATAAAATTAGCAATGTTGCGACCGCAAATGATGTCACTAAAATAGAGACCACTAAATGAAGATGACTTCAATTACAAAATTCGCATGTATGGCGCTTTTCAGTCTCGCAACTGCGACATCGGCGCATGAAAAAATATCGTCGCCGAAAAACGCAGCGGCGATTCCAGTACTAGACAAATCCAGTCGCGACACAAAATCAAGTACACAGTCAAGTGCACAGTCAAGCACGCAGACAGCCGTCATTGCCGTCGTGGAAAAATTTCACTTAGCCATCAACACGGCAGATAGTGCTTTAGCGAAAGTCGTATTAGCGCCAAACGTCATGATTTTTGAGCAAGGACATCGCGAATCTTCGCGAGATGAATACCTTGGACATCATTTTAAGGAAGACGCCGCGTTCGCGAAAGCCGTACCCTCTGTCACTAAATCACAAGCCGTGCGTGCGATGGGCGAAATGGCGTTTGTGATGACAGAATCCATCACCGATGGTGTATATAAAGATAAGCCTGTTAAAGGGGCGAGTGTCGCCACCTACATACTTGCGCGGCAAGACGAACAGTGGCGCATCGTTCACATTCATTGGTCTTCGCGTAAGCGTAGTTAATTCCACTAATGAACCGACACTACTTTTTCACCGGCGCTACATCATGATTCGTTTTATTTTGATTTTTCTCATTGTTTGGCTGCCAGTTCAATCCGTTACAGTGCTGGCGAGTGGACATAGTTTGCATGTGAACAACGCAATGAGTACGCATGATGCTGATTGCGAATCACACAACCCTTTAGTCAGCGATGATGCAGATATTGACATTGACTGTACCGATTGCCACTGTGTCGCTTGTCACTTAAGTTTTATCAAATTTTTAGCGAGTAAGCCGCTATTGGTTGACCTCAACATGACCCTGCACTATCGTCGCGTCAATGTCAATTTACCTGCCTCAGTGGTGAGTGTCGTGCCTGAACCTATCCCCCTAGCCTTCAACCCAGCCGACTAATTTTTTTCGGGTCTGTTGCGCGTTTCAATCTGCCTAAGTTGGCCGTATGCCACACATTGCATTGCACGTGTACAGCACATCACTTTTATGATGTTATGGGGTTCACATGTTTCAAATATATCGTCGTGCGTTACGTGCATCGTCACGCCAAGTTATCACTACGCTGTTATTGGCGAGTGCATTTAATGCCAACGCACAATCAATCAAAGACGCCGTAGAAGCGGCATGGGCGCGCAGTCCGCAGGGGCAATCTGCCCTTGCCCGTAGCGCAGAATTTCGTGCGAAGGCGGATGCGGCGCAGCGCTGGTTTGCAGAGCCACCTGCCATCACGCTCGGCCAACGTAGCGACAAGCTCAACAACAATCGCGGTGCGCGTGAGACTGAGATTGAATTGTCTCTGCCCATACGGCCATGGGGAAGTCGCGATGCTGAAGTAAGCCTTGCAAATGCGGAGACTGAACATCAAGCCACTGCCCTACTACATGCCAAATGGTTGCTGGCAGGACAGGTGCGTGAAGCATATTGGGCGACGGTAGAAGGCGATATTGCGCATAAGTTGGCAATTGAAAAATCGAATCAAGCGATTAAATTTGCCGAGGATATTCAACGCCGAGTTGTTGCAGGTGAGCTTGCGAAAATAGATGCCAACCGTGCCGAAGCCGATAAAGAGTTAGCGTTCATTGCGAGGACTGAGGCGGATTTCAAATTTCGCGCGAGCGTTCGACAATTTACGCAACTCACGGGCTTAGTCTTAGGTCAAGCGAATGCGGAGAAGCCTGCAAAAATGTCTTTTTCACTAGCCGCACATCCTGCTTACATCGCTGAGCAAAGTTCGATTGCACGTGCCAAAGCGAAGTTTGATGTCGCCAGTCGTGTGACGCGTGACCCTTTTGAATTGACCTTTACAACCATACGCGAACGCGAAGACTTTGCTGATTCATCGAAATCTAGTGCGCGTATTGGCATCCGCATCCCATTTGCCACCAGCGCACGTAATCAACCACGTATTACTGAGGCTAATGCCGAGCGTATTGAGGCCGAAGCCAAGCTGCCATTACTCGCACAACTGCTCGATAGCGAATACACCGCGGCAGACGCTATGTTGCCGCGCTTAACGACGCTAGTAGCGAGTGCCGCGCGACGTGCCGCACTATCGCGCGAAACGGCAAACTTAATTGACAAATCGTTTAGCTTGGGCGAGACCGATCTGCCCACTAAGCGACGCGCAGAGGCTGAACGCTTTGAAGCCGAACGTGCTGCTGAATTAGCCAAGATCGCCTATGACCGTGCGGTGTCGCAATTTAATCAATCGTTAGGATTATTGCCATGATGCGCTTACCTACATTGTCACTTCGCTTAATAGTCTTAATAGGCGCACTCGCGCTATTGACCAACACAAGTATTACCTTTGCAGGTCTCGGACATGATGGCGGCCACAGTCATGATGCGCCACCAAGCGCAACCGTACCTGCCGCACCGCGCTTTACCGCCGCTTCAGAATTATTTGAAGTGGTTGGCATGCTCAATACAAAAACACTCGTCGTGTATGTGGATCGTTTTGACACAAACGAGCCTATCACCAAAGCCAGCATTGAAATCGAAGTTAACGGCGCTAAAAAATTAGGCGCCCTAAATACTGAACTAGGCGCATTTGAATTCGCTGCCGATAGCTTCGCCAAGCCTGGCAACTATGCCTTAGCGCTCACCATTACGGCGGAAGACGATATTGATATTGTCGCGGGTCATTTAGTCGTGCCCGAGATGACTGACGATCACGCGCATAGCATATGGACGCTCAAAAATGTGGGCATCGCGGCGGGTGGGTTGGTGCTGCTGCTCATCTTAGTGATGCTGGTTAAAAAAACGCTCTCACGCAATCGCACTTGGGGTACAAATCATGCGTAAATTTTTATTGCACATCGTTTCATTATTTATTTTATGCACACCTATTTATGCAGGCCCCGGCCACGATCACGGTGATGCCCCAGCCGTCGCCTCCAGCAACGCACCCAAGCGTGAGCCCGACGGCAGCGTGTTTTTCCCCAAACCATCACAACGCCAGCTTGGCATTCGCACCATCAAAGTCGCGTTAACCGCTGAGCCACAAGCCTTTGAATTACCGGGACGCGTCATCATTGACCCCGCCACTGGCGGGCGCGTGCAATCGAGCCAGGCGGGACGTTTACAGCCCGGCGCACGTGGTATGCCCACACCGGGGCAACGTGTGCAGCGTGGCGAGACGCTTGCCTATGTATTGCCTAGTGTGGGCGCACTGGAGTCCGCAAATCAACGCGCTAGTGCCGCCGAGATTGCGGCTAATCTGGCTACCGCAAAAAAGCGCTATGAACGTCTTAAGCTACTAGAAGGAAGTGTGCCCAAACGTGAGATTGATGAGGCCGCGATACAAGTAGATAGCCTACAACTACGTGCTAATGCGGTGACTGGCAGTGTGAATGCACGTGAGGCATTGGTGGCGCCTGTAAGCGGTGTGGTGGCAAGCGTGTCGCCCAACGCCATCGCGGGACAAGTGGTGGATGCGCGTGAGGTGTTATTTGAAATCACCGACCCGAATACCATCACCATTGAAGCCATGGCGATTGAGGCAGGCATGGCTGCTGATATTGCATCGGGTGCGGTCAATATCAACGGCAAGTCGGCGCCGCTTAAATTTATTGGCGCATCGCGCAGCCTGCGCGAAGGGCAGCTACCCCTTATATTTAGGGCATTTCCAAACAAAAATGCCGCAAAATCCCCGCCAGATGGACACTTTGGCATTATTGCGATTGGCGAATCAGTACGTGTTGCAGTACAAACCAAACAAACACGTGAAGGCATCGCAATACCACTGGCTGCCGTTGTTAAAAACCCCTCTAACCAAGATATTGTCTGGGTGGTTGACCATGCTGAAACCTACCAGCCGCGTGTAGTACGGTTCGCACCGTTGGATGGCGCACGCGTGCTGGTATTGTCCGGCATTAAAGCTGGTGAACGCGTCGTGGTAGAAGGCGCACCGTTAATCAATCAGGTGCGCTGATATGTTTTCAGCCATTCTCGGCGCAAGCCTTAAAAATCGCCTCATCGTCTTGTCTCTTGCAGTTGTAATGATGATCGCTGGTGCGATGTCATTAACCAAGATGCAGGTGGATGTATTTCCAGACTTAAATAAACCCACCGTCACGCTCATGACGGAAGCGGGCGGCATGGCACCAGAGGAAGTCGAGCAGCTCATCACCTTGCCACTTGAAACTGCCATGAATGGCATGGCAGGTGTGGAAATTGTGCGCTCCTCATCTGGCGTAGGTTTATCGTTTGTCTATATTACGTTTGGCTGGGAGACCGACGTGTATCGCGCTCGCCAATTGGTCGCGGAGCGACTCTCACTGGTGCGTGAACAAATGCCCGCAGGCATTAGCCCAACGATGGGGCCCGTCTCGTCCATCATGGGAGAGATCATGCTCATTGCACTGCCCATCAGCAAAAAAGCGAATACACAAAACATCTCACCGATGGCCGTGCGCGAATACGCTGATTTTGTACTACGCCCTCGCCTGTTGACCATTCCCGGCGTCGCACAAGTGATCCCCATCGGTGGCGAAGTGCGCCAATATCAAGTGCAGCTAGACACCGCAAAAATGGCCGCCCGTGGTGTGACATTAGAAGAGATTGAGGCTGCATTGCGTGGTTTTTCAATGAATACCAGCGGCGGATTTTTAGAGCTTAACGCACGCGAATATTTGATCCGCAATATCGGCCGTACCGCGCGGCTAGAAGATTTACAGCGCGTGCCAGTTGCGGTGAAAAACGGCGTGTCAATTGCGCTTTCACAAGTCGCGAGTGTGACCTTCGCGGCCAAAATAAAGCGCGGTGATGCGGGACTTGATGGCGAGCCAGCGGTGATCATCGGCATCCAAAAACAACCTACCGCAGACACGGTGAAACTCACCGCACAAATTGAGACCGCACTGGTTGGCTTAGAAAAATCCTTATTGCCCGGCATGGAAAAACCGCGCGTGACATTTCGCCAAGCGAGCTTTATCGAAGCCTCTACTGGCAATCTGAAAGGCAAATTGGGTTTGGCAAGTGTTGTTGTGGCACTTGTGCTATTCGCTTTTTTAATGAATTGGCAAGCCACCGTTATTTCATTGACAGCCATTCCGGTTTCGCTGTTGGCGACAGTGTTGGTGTTTGAGTATTTTGGTTTCTCGATTAACACCATGACACTCGGCGGGCTTGCGATTGCCATCGGTGAATTAGTCGATGATGCGGTGGTGGGTGTGGAAAATGTGCTGCGGCGGCTGAAAGAAGCGCGTACTAAAGGAGAGCCAACCGATGAGGCGTCTATTACCAACCTCATCATCAACGCCACGTTAGAAGTGCGTTCCGCTATCGTCTATGCCACCTTCATTGTGGTGTTGGTATTGATTCCGATATTTTTCTTACCCGGCATTGAGGGTCGCTTAATGGTGCCGCTAGCGGTCGCCTATATCGTCTCACTGCTTGCCTCAATGGTGGTCTCTGTCACGCTCACACCGGTGATGGCGTACTACCTACTACCACGCACGAAAAATGTGGATCACGGCGACACCGCTGTGCAGCGTTGGGTAAAAACACGCTATCAACGTGCGCTCATATTGGTGCTTGAAAAACCTAAAAAATGGTTGCTGATGGCAACATTCGGCGTTGTATTAGCAGGTATATCTGTACCGTTTTTCCCCACCACTTTTTTGCCGCCGTTTAATGAGGGTACGGTGTTAATTGGCTTGCGACTTAATCCTGGCACCACATTGGCTGAGTCAGTGCGGTTGGCACAACAGGCAGAACGCTTAGTCAAAGCCGTGCCAGAAGTCATCTATGTGGGGCGACGCTCAGGCCGTGCAGAGCTAGACGAGCACGCTGAAGGCGTACACACTTCAGAGCTTGATATTGATCTCAAACGATCAAACCGCACACCAGATGAAATCTATGCAGATATGCGTAGTCGTCTCGCCGTGCTGCCCGCCGCCATGTCGATTGGTCAACCAATATCACATCGTATTGACCATATGCTCTCCGGTGTGCGTTCGCAGATTGCGATAAAAATTGTTGGTGACGATCTCGACACACTACGCGGTCAAGCAGACGTACTACGCGCCAAATTAGCCACTATCAAAGGCTTGGCTGATTTGGAAATTGAAAAACAAGTGCTCACCCCGCAAATCAACATACGCGTGAATTACGACAAGGCATTTGCCTATGGCATATCGCCCGCTAAACTCACGCGCGAGCTGCAAATGCTCATTGATGGTGAGCGTATTACGCAAATCGTAGAAGGCAACCGACGCTTTGATTTGATGCTGCGTTTGCCTGACAGTGCACGCGGCATTGAAGGCTTAAAGTCAACGCTCATTGATACCCCGCGTGGTCGTGTGACGATAGCGCAATTAGCCGAAGTGGTGGAGTCAGATGGACCAAACCAAATATCGCGTGATGATGGACGACGGCGCATTGTGCTATCGGCAAACGCACAAGGCCGTGCTCTATCCGAAGTGGTTGCCGATATTCGTCGCGTCACTAGCGAGATAGCCTTGCCACAAGGCTACTTCATCACGTTAGGCGGGCAGTTTGAAGCGCAAGAGCAAGCATCGCGCACCATTGGCATACTCTCGTTAATTTCAGTGGCGTTGATATTTTTGATTCTATATAGCCGCTATCAATCTAGCCGTTTGGCGCTCATCATCATGGCGAATATTCCGCTGGCCTTAGTTGGTGCGGTCATCGGGTTGTGGCTATCAGGACAACCATTATCGGTCGCCGCTTTGGTAGGGTTCATCACGCTGGCGGGCATCGCGATTCGTAATGGCATTTTGAAAGTCAGCCACTACGTGAATTTAATCGCGCATGAAAATGAAACCTGGCGCGTTGAAATGATTGTGCGCGGGTCCCTTGAGCGACTCACGCCAGTATTGATGACAGCGCTGGTAGCCGCACTCGCACTTTCACCGTTATTGTTTGAAGCCAATGAACCGGGCACGGAGATATTGCATCCGGTTGCGGTAGTGATTTTTGGCGGCTTAATTAGCGCGACATTGCTTGATTCATTTTTAACGCCTGCGATGGTGTGGATGCTCGGGCGCGAACGTATCGAAAAACTTGCCGCAGATTCAGGTGGCGAGTTGATGTAATTATTTTATTAACCAAGCTGTACATTTCCACACACTTTTTTAGGAAAGCACCTCATGAAAACGTTATTTACTATTATCTGCACAGTGACAATTTCTTTATTTTCAATCACTGCAACCGCACACGGCGATCTCAAACCCAAGCATGGCGGCATCGTTAAGACAGTCAATGACATCCAATACGAGATTGTTGCCAAGCCAGATCAAATCACCATCTATGTATTCGATCATGGCGAAAAAATGTCGCTTAAAGATGCGTCAGGTAAATTAACTTTACTTGTCGGTAAAGACAAAACCGAAGTTCCCCTCATCGCTGGCGACGACCATGTACTGATAGCCAGAGGCAGCTTTAATGTGGGCAAAGGCACAAAAGCGCTTGCCGTCATTAAAATAGCTGGTAAGAGCGCAAGTATCAATTGGACGCTGAAATAATCGCGCCGTAGGAGCGGCAAATTTCACAACAATTGAATATCAAACTTCAATAGCAGCTTTGCCAAACCAAAAAATAACACGACTGAAATGAGCGCACACACACCCAGTGTCGGCCAAAAACCGATACGAGATAGCAGCATTGGAAATACCAAAAACATCGGTAGCGTTGGCAATACATACCAAAACGTGTAGTACGCATGGTTGGCAATTTTTTCTGGCGGCTGTTTTTCGACGTAGAGCCATATGAGCGCTAACATCGTCACCAGCGGTAGTGCCGCTATTAATGCGCCTAATCTATCGTTACGTCGAGCAAGTTCAGATACCAACACGACAATGGCAGCAGTAATTAAATATTTGGTTAGTAACCAGAGCATTTAGTTCACCTTCACCTTAATTTACGCAGTCTTCATTGTAGGCAATTTTTTTCAACTCATGGATGCTTTGTCAGTACAAAAAATTGATAATGATTCGACCATACACACTAGTAGGCTACATAAATGACAAATCCCATCTGGTTTCAGCAGCGCCCCACTCTCGACCAACTAAACCGCCAAGCGCCGACCATGATCACGCATTTAGGCATTGTGATGACGGAAATTGGTGACAATTATTTGCAAGCTACGATGCCAGTAGATCATCGCACGCATCAGCCGTTTGGGCTTTTGCATGGCGGTGCATCCGTCACGCTCGCCGAGTCACTCGGCAGCATGGGGGCGTATTTGTGTGTTGACCCGAGTCTTTACAATATTGTCGGCTTAGAAATAAATGCGAACCATATTCGCGCTGTGCGCAGCGGCTTCGTTACGGGCAGAGGGCAGCCAATACACATCGGTAAATCCACGCAAATTTGGGAGATTCGCATTACCGACGAAGCCGATAAATTGGTTTGTATTTCGCGTATCACGTTAGCGGTGCTGGCTAAATAACAAAACTCGCCTATTGGCGGGCTAATTGCAGCAATATTGTCTGAAAACGCCCGCCCTGCTTTAACATTTACAACTTAGCTACTATGCCGCAATCCACAGCGGAGGCAGATTTGGCAGCGATCGCAAAATTGGTGTTAATGATCCGCCGCGAACCAATTCTGTTGCATACGCCATATCAGGCGCCAAATAACGGTCTTCCGCCATGGCGGGAATTCGTTCGCGCAGCAGTGCATGCACCTGCTCTAATGCCGTCGAGCTTCTGAGTGGCCGCAAAAAATCTATGCCTTGTGCGGCAGCAAGTAATTCAATACCTAAGATATTCGCCGTATTACTAATCATGGCTTGCAGTCGTCGCGCGGCGAATGTCGCCATCGAGACATGGTCTTCTTGATTGGCGCTTGTGGGCAAACTATCGACACTTGCTGGGTGGGCGAGCGATTTATTTTCTGATGCTAACGAAGCCGCGGTGACGTGTGCAATCATGAAGCCGCTATTTAGTCCCGCGTTGGCGGTCAGAAATGGCGGTAGGCGTGACACACCAGCGTCAATTAACATTGCAATGCGCCGTTCGGCAATCGCGCCAACTTCAGCAATCGCCAATGCCATGCCATCCGCCGCTAATGCAACTGGCTCTGCATGAAAATTTCCGCCTGAAATCATCGCGTCATCATCGGCAAACACCAATGGATTGTCGGTGACCGCATTGGCTTCGCACAGTAACACTTTTGCCGCATGTCGCAATTGATCAAGACATGCGCCGATCACTTGTGGCTGACAGCGCAGACTGTATGGGTCTTGGACACGATCATCACCATCAACATGAGAGCGACGAATTTCGCTGCCTAACAGCAACGCCCGATAGTATTGGGCAACATCAATTTGCCCCGGCTGACCGCGGACTTCATGTATGCGTGGGTCAAACGGGCCATCGCTACCGCGCGCGGCGTCAACGGTAAGCGCGCCGATCATAAGGGCGGCCTCCAACACTGGCTCAAAACTTAACAATGCATGAAGCGCTAAGGCAGTCGAAGTTTGTGTCCCGTTAATCAGCGCCAGCCCTTCTTTGGCTGCGAGCGTGAGCGGCGCAATACCTGCGTCGCTTAATGCAACGGCGGCGGTAATGATTTCACCATCGCGCAGCATATTGCCTTCACCAATCAATGCTAAGGTCATATGCGCGAGCGGCGCTAAATCGCCCGATGCGCCAACAGAGCCCTGCGATGGAATCATTGGCACTAAGCCCGCATTATGAACATCGAGCAGCGTTTGAATCACAACGCCACGAACGCCCGAATAACCGCGCGCAAGACTTGCCGCCTTAAGTGCCATCATCAGGCGAACGATGTCTGGTTGAAGCGGGTCACCTACACCAACGCAGTGTGAGCGAATCAGATTTAATTGCAGCGTGGCGAGCTCATCTTTGCTGATACGTTGATTGGCAAGCTTGCCAAAGCCAGTATTAACACCATAAATGGGCGCGTCGCCGTCCGCCGCGCGCTGCACCATCGCCCGACTTGCCAGAATCGCTACACCACATGATGCAGGTAGCGACAAATGAACATCACCTGCATGGATGATTTGCAGTTGATCAAGTGTGAGCTTGCCGGGTGATATTTCAATTGTTGTCGGCATCTTAA
This sequence comes from Burkholderiales bacterium, assembly GCA_031414695.1. Lineage (GTDB taxonomy): Bacteria > Pseudomonadota > Gammaproteobacteria > Burkholderiales > Usitatibacteraceae > UKL13-2. Next base: position 7,047 of record JANNWG010000034.1, on the reverse strand, counting down.
TTTCCTAGCATCGGCATATTGATGTCTTTCTCATGCGCACACGTTTGGGCGATATCGTAACCAGCATCGGCATGGCGCATCACACCTGTTGCCGGATCATTCCACAGCACGCGTTCGATACGACGCGCCGCAGCATCGGTGCCATCACAAACTATGACAACACCAGAATGTTGTGAGTAACCCATGCCGACGCCGCCGCCATGATGAAGAGAGACCCAAGTTGCACCACCTGCGGTATTGAGTAAAGCGTTAAGCAGTGGCCAATCGGAGACGGCGTCCGAACCATCCTGCATTGATTCCGTTTCACGGTTGGGGGAAGCGACTGAGCCACTATCCAGATGATCACGGCCAATCACAATGGGCGCTTTTAGCTCACCACTCTTCACCATCTCGTTAAAGGCCAAGCCTGCCAAATGACGCTCACCAAGACCGATCCAACAAATGCGTGCGGGCAAGCCTTGGAACGCAATACGATCTGCGGCCATATCGAGCCAGCGATGCAAATGCGTATTGTCTGGAAATAGTTGTTTCATTTTGGCGTCCGTTTTGGCGATATCTTCCGGATCACCAGAAAGTGCAACCCAACGAAATGGGCCTATGCCGCGACAAAACAAAGGGCGAACGTAGGCAGGCACAAAGCCTGGAAAGTCGAACGCGCGTGTCACGCCTTCGTCGAGCGCAACTTGGCGAATATTATTGCCATAGTCCACTGTTGGCACGCCCATGTCATGAAACTCCAACATGGCTTGAACATGAACAGCGCAGCTTTTTGCGGCGGCGGCGCGTAGTGTTTCATGTTTTGTTGGGTCAGCTTGCGCGGCGCGCCAAGCATCGACAGTCCAGCCTTGCGGCAAATAGCCATTCAATAAGTCATGCGCAGACGTTTGGTCGGTAACTAGATCGGGGCGGATCTGTCCATCTTTTGTACGCTTTGCTAATGCAGGCAATAAATCGGCTGCGTTGCCAAGTAGCGCAATTGAGACCGCTTTTTTCGCTTTAGTGTATCGCGCTATACGGTCTAAGGCATCATCAATGTTGTGCGCTTGTTCATCGACATATTTCGTCTTTAATCGAAAATCGATACTTGACTGTTGGCATTCAATATTGAGTGACGATGCACCTGCAAAGCTCGCGGCTAGCGGCTGTGCGCCACCCATACCGCCCAAGCCTGCCGTCAAAATCCAGCGCCCACTTAAATCACCGCCGTAGTGTTGACGACCTGCCTCGACAAATGTTTCGTAGGTACCTTGGACGATGCCTTGGCTGCCAATATAAATCCATGAGCCAGCGGTCATCTGCCCGTACATCATCAGGCCCTTCCGATCCAATTCGTGAAAATGTTCCCACGTCGCCCATTTCGGCACGAGATTGGAGTTAGCAATAAGCACCCGTGGTGCATCAACATGTGTCCGAAACACACCAACTGGCTTTCCGGATTGTACGAGCAGCGTTTCATCCTCGTTAAGATTTTTAAGGCTTTCTAAAATCGCTTCGAAACAATCCCAGTTACGCGCCGCTTTACCGATACCGCCATAGACAACAAGCGCGTCTGGATTTTCGGCAACATTCGGATCAAGGTTGTTTTGTATCATCCGATAGGCCGCTTCGATGAGCCAGTTTTTACAGGTCAAAGCGGTGCCGGTTGGCGCGCGTACGGTGCGTGGCTTTGCATTCATGAATGCCTTTGCTAATGAAATGAACTGCTATTGGATACGCAGAATACTACTTGTCTAGACAAGTTCGGTCAAGTAAAGTATCCATATGATTTTTCATAGCCAACCTTCGTTTACTGCATCGCAGCCTACACCGTCGCGTATCGGACATACGGCCAATACCGCCTATACGCATGTGAAGGCGTTTCTCAAAAAGGGGCTCGCCAAAGGCAGCTGGAAGTCGGGCGAGCTAATGCCATCAGAGTCAGCCTTGGTCGCGCAATTCAAGGTGAGTCGAATGACTGTTACGCGCGCGCTACGCGAGTTGCAATCTGAGGGATTGGTTCGTCGCGTACGTGGCGTCGGCACCTTTGCAGCACATCTGGCGCCAGTGTCGTCAAGCTTAACCATCCGGGATTTACACGAAGAAATTACTGCGCGTGGGCATCACCATCATGCCGTCGTTCATTTGGCACAAGCGGAAGGCGCACCTGATGGATTGGCGCAACAGCTAGGCCTTAAGGTTGGCGCACGCGTGTTTCATACGCTGATTGTGCATTTTGAAAGTGGCGTGCCATTGCAGTGTGAAGACCGCTACGTTAATCCCGCTTCCGCACCCGATTACCTAGCGAACGATTTCACTAAGATTACACCTACTAATTATTTATTGTCGGTCGCGCCGCTATGGGAAGCACAATATTCGCTGGAAGCAAATTTACCGACCAAGGTTGAAGCCGAATTACTCGGCATAGCGCCAACAGATGCGTGTTTGATTATCCTGCGACGAACCGTCAATCGTAAAATCCCCATCACACTGGCGCGCCTAGTCCATCCCGGTTCGCGCTATCAGATTCACGGTCATTTCAAGCCATGACACTACAACTAATTCATGCGAACGATATCGCGCCACAGCCTTGGCAGAATGGTGGCGGCACTACACGTGAATTGCTCACATGGCCAAATGCGCAGAATTGGTTGGTGCGCATTAGCCGCGCAGAGATCACAAAAAATGGATTGTTCTCGTCGTACCCAGATGTCGAGCGATGGTTTACTGTACTCGAAGGCGAAGGCGTCATGCTGAAATTTGCCGATAGCAATTGTTTGCTACGTCAGGGTGCAGCGCCATTTTGTTTTGCGGGTCACACGGCGCCTTTTTGTGAATTGCTTGACGGACCCACACAAGATTTAAATCTTATGATTCGTCACGGCACGGGTTATATGATTGCCGCAGAAAATCAAGTTAGCCCTATGTTTCCACACCAACCGTGCGGGCTTTACACCCTCACTGACGGCATATGTGAGGTGATGACGCAAGGACATAAATCGCAGGTGTCACTTGCTGCACATACATTGTTGTGGATTGATGATGCCGATACGACTGAGTGGCGATTTAGTGCAACCGATCCAATTAGTAAGCTTAGCGCTTGGTGGTTGGGCTATGAACCAGTTGGGTCGATAGATACGAGGCGTGACGCATGAACACAATGACGCTATGGCAAAACGCCACCTTAGTCACACTGGCTAATCCCACATCGTGGGGATTGATTCATGACAGCGCGATGATTGTTGAGGCCGATAAAATTGTTTGGGTTGGACATGGCGCTGATCTGCCGTCAAGCCTTCTGGCAAACGTACAGAATAGCCATGACTTGGCTGGTGCACTAGTAACGCCGGGGCTCATTGATTGTCATACGCACTTGGTCTATGGCGGGCAGCGGGCAAATGAATTTGAAATGCGTTTGGAAGGCGCAAGCTACGAACAAATTGCGCGCGCTGGAGGCGGCATTCGTTCTACAGTAGCGGCAACGCGTGCGGCAAGTGATGAAGCGTTATTTGCGTCAGCACTGAAGCGCGCACAAATGCTGATGCGTGAGGGCATAACGACAATTGAGATTAAATCAGGCTATGGCCTAACGGAAGCTGATGAAAAGCGCTCACTCAATGTAGCGCGGCGGCTTGGTACAGAGGCACCTTTAACCGTTCGCACAACATACTTAGCAGCGCATGCGGTGCCGATTGAGTACGAAAATCGTGCAGACGATTACATTGACGCGGTATGTCATTGGATGCCAACGCTCCATCAAGATGGATTGATTGATGCAGTCGATGGATTTTGTGAACGTATCGGTTTTAGCGTTGAACAAATTAGACGTGTGTTTGAAACAGCGCGTCGTTTAGGGCTGCCCGTCAAGCTGCATGCCGAACAGCTCAGTGACCTAGGCGGGACTGCACTGGCCGCCGAGTTTGCTGCATTGTCCTGCGACCATCTTGAATATCTTAACGATGCGGGAATAGCCGCAATGGCCGATGCAGGAACGGTCGCTGTACTTTTGCCTGGCGCGTTTTATTGTTTACGTGAAACCAAGACGCCGCCGGTTGCTGCGTTACGTTCTCACAATGTGCCAATGGCGATTGCAACTGACCATAACCCCGGATCATCACCGAGCTTATCGCTACTATTGATGATCAACATGGCATGCACGCTATTTCGACTAACCCCAGAAGAAGCACTGCGCGGGGTAACGATAAATGCGGCACGCGCATTGGGCTTATCGGATAGAGGCAGTTTGGTGAGCGGCAAACGTGCGGATTTTTGCGTGTGGGATTGTAAACACCCTAATGAATTAGCGTATTGGTTTGGACATAATCCATGTCAACGTGTTGTTGTTGCCGGACAAGAGCGAATACTAAAATGACGCCAATTTTCAAATTACAGATGGGACAAACACCACTATTGGTTAGTTTGCCGCATGTCGGCGTAACGGTAGCGGATGCAATGCGGAGTACGATGCGGCCGTACGCACTTGACGTGCCGGACACCGATTGGCATTTGGATTTGCTTTATGCGTTTGTCACAAAACTCGGCGCGAGCTTGATCGTGCCGCAATATTCACGTTATGTGATTGATCTCAATCGTTCGCCAGAAAATACGCCGATGTATCCCGGCAGCAACAATACTGAGCTATGTCCGACCCGTTCATTTACGGGCGATGCCATTTATCAAGAAGGTCAAGCGCCAAGCAGCGACGACATCGCCGAACGCTGCCAATCCTATTGGTTGCCGTATCACAATGCGCTAAAAGATGAGCTTGCACGAATACGCGCAATTCACGGCCACGCCATTTTATTTGATGGGCACAGTATTAAATCAACATTACCGTGGTTATTCGAGGGGCAATTACCAGACCTCAATCTGGGGACGGTGAATGGATCGAGTTGTGCGCCAAGTTTGCGCGCGGCGCTTGATCAACAATTTCAACAACAAACGCAATATTCGTATGCATTGGATGGACGCTTTAAAGGCGGCTACATCACACGCCAATATGGTCGGCCTGCCGATAATATTCATGCAGTGCAATTGGAAATGAGCTGGCGCTGCTATATGGCTGAAGCACCGCCTTTCGTCATCGACCCAGTTCGGGTTGCTGACTTGCAGCCGCTGTTACAAGCGATTGTTGAGACGATGATCGGATGGAAACCTGTATGAACGATCAATTATTTTGGGCGCCGTGCGGATTGATTGATCGTCAATGGCGACAAGGCGTGTTGCTGCGTGTCGATGCAAGTGGTTTCTGGGCTGAAATTACTGTCGGCGTATCTACCCCGCCAGCGGATGCTTGTATTTTGTCCGGACCTGTCCTGCCAGGAATGGTGAATGCGCATAGTCATGCATTTCAGCGCGCCTTTGCGGGCTTGGCGGAACGACGCGAATCTGCGGCAGATGATTTTTGGTCGTGGCGTGACCGCATGTATGGCGTCGCGAATCGAATATCCGCTTCCCAATTACAGACCATCGCGACGCAACTCTATATTGAGATGTTACGCGGCGGGTACACCCAAGTTTGCGAGTTTCACTACCTTCATCGTTTGTCTGAGAATGCCGATGATGATGCGCTACGCTCAAGCTCAGCACTCATTGATGCCGCGACCCAATCGGGCATTGGCCTAACCATGCTGCCGACTCTTTACGAACGCGCTAGCTTCAAACAATCGCAACTTCGAGCTGACCAGCAACGTTTTTCCAGCATTGCAAACGACATTCATCGCTTGTATCAAGCGATTCAGGCTTGCGGCAAACCATTAGTCAACGCTGGCATCGCGATCCATTCGCTGCGCGCCGCATCACGCGAGGCGATTACCGATTTACTAAGCCTTGTCGGCGATGACGACATACCCGTTCATATACATATTGCAGAGCAATTACAAGAAGTTAGCGATTGTTTAGCCGCCACGGGTGCTAGACCTATCGAATGGTTATGCCGTGAATTTAAGTTAGACGCTCGCTGGCAATTGGTGCACGCCACGCATGCGACGAATGATGAAATTGAATCCGTCGCAGGTAGCCACGCCAATATTGTGATTTGTCCAACCACGGAAGCCAATCTCGGTGACGGCATCGCCGATCTACCTCATTGGTTTGCAAAGGACGTCAATATAGCAATCGGCTCAGACAGTCATGTTTGCCGAACGTGGATTGAAGAACTGCGCCTGCTCGAATACGGCCAGCGCCTTAAGCTGATGAAGCGTAATGTTTCAGCTTCACCTGAGCGCGAGCAAACGTCCACCGCTATTCGTTTGTTCGAAATGGCAATAAAGGGCGGTGGATTGGCTGCTGGCTTGCCAAAATGGGGACTATCAATTGGTGCGCGGGCAGATTTGTTAGTGCTAGATCTGCACGCACTGCTGGGTGTGCCACACGCTAATTTACTAGATGCCTTGGTGTTTGCGACAAATGAAAACGCCATCTCTGATGTCTATGTCGCAGGCAAAAAAGTGATCGCAAACGGGAAGCACCCACAGCAAGACAAAATTGCCAGCCAATTTGAGCGTGTTATGGGTGAGCTTTGGGGCGATTAACGTAGCGCTAATCGGTTGATTAGCGTCTCAAAAATATGCCGAGCTCGCCTATTGACGGGCAATTTGCAGCAAATAGGTGGGTTGCGTTTAAAGTGTATTCACAGGCTTCGATTACGCGTTTGGCCGCAGCGGGTGCAGCGCTCTACGGTCAGGAGTTTGCCTGCTCGTACGTCAAAGCGTTGTGTGGTGTCGATCTGCCAGTCGTGGAAGCCGGAACGGCAATAGGTGATGCCGCTGGTGCGGGCGCGTTGGCGGGCTTGACGAATTGTGTTTAGGTTGATGATGTTGCTCATGGGGGGCGTCATCAATGTGGTTGAGGGGTTATTAACTTACTAGTATTGGCGGGCGTTTTAAGGCGGAAATGGCTGAAGGTGGTTGTAGATATTGGTTAAATGGAGTCTGACCCGAATGGCACTTACTTAGCCCTAACCGGATGCCCGGATTTACGTATTTTAGCTCTGGCGATGTCACGTGGTATGCTCAGAAATGTATAAGGTTTTGGTCGTCGTTTCACCGCTCTCGGTTCAACACGACCACA
>JANNWG010000033.1:0-7422 GCA_031414695.1 Burkholderiales bacterium | reverse complement strand
CATCCAATCACGGTCAAGCTTGATAGACGATTCATCAAAACATTCCGTTTCTCGCATCATCAACTCCGTCAAAATTCAGAGTTTCTAGCAAATCGTAAAAGTTTGCAATATTAGGTTAGCGCTTATGGGCGAAGGCCGGGGTCCAATTTTCTTTACACTTCAGTAACTTACAAAATTGGGTACCGGCCTACGCCGGAATAGACGCGGTTTTGAGAAGTTCCCAATTATTTCGCCGTTAATCTTGTCAATGCTTCGCGATATTTATCGCTCGTTTTTTGGGCAATTTCAGTCGGCACAATCGGTGCAGGCGGTTGACGATTAAAGCCAATGCTATCAAGCCAATTGCGAATATATTGCTTATCAAAACTCTCAGGTGAGACGCCAACTTGGTAGCTATCCAACGGCCAAAAGCGCGATGAATCAGGCGTCAACACTTCATCAATCACGTGCAGCGTGCCAGCACGATCAACCCCAAATTCAAATTTGGTATCAGCAATGATGATGCCCTTGGTGAGCGCGTAATCCGCCGCCTCACCGTAGAGTCGAAGCGCAATCTCACGCACTTCAGCGGCACGCTCCACGCCAATGATTTTCTCGCATCGTGCGTAATCAATATTTTCATCATGCTCACCGGCTTCAGCTTTAGTTGCAGGAGTGAAAATCGGTGCGGGTAATTTTGATGCACGCTGCAAACCCGCGGGCAATTTTACGCCGCAGACCGATTGCGATTGTTGATACTCCACCCAGCCAGAGCCCTCTAGATAACCGCGCACCACCGCCTCAATCGGCAACACCTGATATTTATTGACCACAATTGCGCGGCCACGCACTTGGTCGCGTTCATTTACGGCAACAACCGTTTCCGGATCAATACCAGTAAGTTGATTCGGCACGATATGCGCTAATTTGGCAAACCAAAAATTAGCCAGACCAACTAATATCTCACCCTTGTGTGGAATCGGCGTAGGCAAAATAACGTCATAGGCGGACAGGCGATCAGACGTGACAAGTAATAATTTATCGTCGCCTAGCGCATAAATATCGCGCACTTTGCCGCGGGCAACGAGAGGAAGGGAAGTAATAGTTGATTCGTACACGTTGCACTTTCGTTAATTGATTTCGTTAATGATTGTTGTTAATTTTTTGTTGCTTCAAATAAAAATCGCGATCGCCATTGTCAAGATGACAAAGATAACGAGCATTAACGGATACATTGTGCCTATGATGATGTATCGCAAAGTGGTGGCCCACCAGCGGCCACCAAATACGCCACGCATCGCAAACCAAAAGTAGGCGGCACCTAGCAAGCTAAAAATATTGCCAACTACTTCGTTAGCAAACGCCATTATCATCAGTAAAAAATATGCAAATGCATGTACGTGAAAGGCGTAAACAATATGTTCACCATAGTACATGCGGCGTCGCCAATAAAGCAGATATGTTAATAGCGCAAAGACAGGTAAAAATAAAAACATTGCGTAGGGTGCTAACGATAACGTGCGGTCTCTGACCATAACCCCAAATTCTCGTATGGTTTTATCTTTGTAGCGCTCGGCAAAAAATGTGCGAATTTTTAAGCACGCATTGCTGTTGTCACATTGAACAGCATCAAGGAGAGGGGCGCTGAGTGTGATCGATTTGCGGTTTTCGGGTGCAATTTTGGCAAGCTCTGTTTTCGAATCAAAGCCGTCGTAATATTTTTTGTCAACTTCCTGAGGCGCATTTTTGTCAGCTGTTTTTTTTATTTCAGTCACCCCAGCTTGAGCTTTTTCAAAACGCGCCTCATCAGTAATGACATCGCCCTTCACTAGCGAGCCCACACCAAACAATTTCACTACGATAAAAAACAAAATACTCGCCGTGAGATAGAGTCTCAAGGGATTCACATAGCGGCGTTTTTGACCTGCCAAATATCGTCGCGTTAACGCACCGGGTTTGAAAAATAACAATCCTAATGTGTGCCAGAGCCTACCTTCAATTGCCACGTAATGGGTAATAAACTCATGGCCAAATTCCCATACTGTGGGCGGATGCTCAGCCGTTTCTTGCCCGCAAGCCGCGCAATACTTGGGCTTTGGATTGGCGAGTGCCGTGCCGCAATTGCGGCACGCAGTGCCATCGCTGACCTCAGTTATGGCGGCTGCGGTCACTACTTCACAATCGCTTTTAATTCGCCCTTCGTATAACGCTCGGCCATTTTTGATAACGTGAACACTTTGATTTTGGACGCTTGCCCGGCACAATTAAATTGCTGGTAGCGCAGTTTGCAAATCTCTTTCGCTGCCGTACGCGCAGGTTTCAAAAAGTCACGCGGGTCAAAGTGTGATTTATTTTCATTCATAAATTGTCGCACGGCGGCTGTCATCGCTAAGCGTATATCCGTATCAATATTGATTTTACGTACACCATGTTTGATGCCTTCTTGTATTTCTTCCACCGGCACGCCGTAGGTTTCTTTCATCTCGCCGCCGTTGGCGCGAATAATATCGAGCAACTCTTGCGGCACCGACGATGAGCCGTGCATAACCAAATGCGTATTCGGAATACGCGCGTGAATTTCTTTAATACGGCCAATCGCCAAAATATCGCCTGTCGGTTTGCGAGTAAATTTATACGCGCCATGTGAAGTGCCAATCGCAATCGCCAGCGCATCCACACCAGTTTTTTCGACAAAATCGGCCGCCTCGTTTGGATCAGTCAGTAATTGGTCGCGCGTCATGGTGGCGTCAGTGCCGTGCCCGTCTTCTTTATCGCCTTTCATGGTTTCGAGTGAGCCCAAGCAGCCTAGCTCACCCTCAACTGACACGCCAATCATGTGCGCCATCTCCACCACGCGGCGCGTCACCTCCACGTTGTAATCGTAGCTGGCAATGGTTTTACCGTCGGCATGCAAAGAGCCATCCATCATCACCGATGAAAAACCCAAACGCATCGCCTGTTGGCAGACCGTTGGTGATTGGCCATGATCTTGATGCATCGCCACGGGGATATGCGGGTAGGTATCCACAGCCGCTTCGATCAAATATTTCAAAAACGTCTCGCCCGCATATTTGCGCGCACCTGCGCTCGCTTGCATGATGACTGGCGAATCTGTTTCCGCCGCCGCTTCCATAATCGCCTGCACCTGCTCAAGATTGTTTACATTAAAAGCAGGTATGCCGTAATTATTTTCGGCGGCGTGGTCGAGCAATTGACGCATGGAAACTAAAGCCATGAAATTCTCCGTTGGGCTAAATAAGCGAGTGAGGAAATAACTGAAGTTGCTATTTTACGTGCTGTATGGACGTCGATACAGATGAATCACTAGCGCGCAACTGGCGTAAAAAATGGACGGTTTAGTATCGATTAAAGATACCAAGTGACTTAAGTATTGATTTAAACTGAGCCACGAGCAGAATGCCTCTACCGCCGCATCATGCATCTGCACGCTACTGCACGCAATTGCAAATAGGCGGCAACAAACCACTGGAGAACAGCATGAAATCAATTTCCCTTATTCGTACTTATGCCGCAATCGGTTTAGCCATGGCAGCCATCGTGTCTTCAACGGCGTATGCCGATGACTTTGATTGCTTCCCACTTTGTGATCAACAAAAATCTGCGAATGCTGCAACACCAACTTCGTGCAGCACAATCTCAGCAGCCAATGTTGCAATTGATAAAATCGAAAACGTAAACAACAAATTAAAGCCAATCAAAGAAATTGTAGGCTACATCCAATCACCCCAAAGTTTGGCGCTGAAATTGGTTAACGATCATGTCGTCAAAATCCCTTCATGGGTCGGCTACGCGATTGACCCCATTGGCGCAATTAAAAACAAAGCGATTGGCGAAGTGCGTGAACGTACGAAGACAGTGTTAAAAACTGAGTTTGCGAAATCATCCGCTGTGGGTTGTGAGGCAACCACCGCAGCGCCAAGTGACAATACGATCTAAGTTAAACAGAGTTAAGTTACTGATGATGTAGTCAACTTATGTAGCTAAAAATTTTGCCGCTCAATCGGTTTAGTTTGACTAGTACCCGCAAATGGCCCGGCAGTGAATGTATAAGTCATCGTCCCAGCTGTTGCTGATGTGAAATTGAGGCTCATCGTACCAACTGGCTGCACGGCAAGCGCACTAGCGTTATATGTCGCGCCAAGCCATGGGGAGCCGGTGGTGGCGTAGAACGGACCTGCGTATGTGTTTGCATTCCAATCATAAAGATTGGTGCCCCAGCATAAAAGGGCGCTCGTATTGGTGAGCACACAGGTATGACCGCCGCTTAGGGCAAGGTTGTTTGGATGCTGAGCGTGTGCGTTCACGCTAAATAGCGTTACGGCCGCACACAACATGATCCAAATATTGCGTGCAGCACAATTATCGATTTGACTAAATATAGAATTTGATCTCGCTAGTGTTGACATGATTATCTCCTTACCTCCTGATCAGGAAAATGCACAAAACTGGCTCATCACGAGCGCGATATTCTTGACGAGATTTCTGACCGCGTCTTCGCAAATGTGAAACGCTAATATATACGGGCACTTTCGAGTCTATTTGCCCCAAACTGACCGCCAATGCTACCTTTATTGGTTAGCCAAACGTTGCGCAGCTGCTAGCCAATCTGACATTGGCTGCTTATCAAATGCCGTAGCGTGTTTCTGCGCATGGCGAAGTAGGCTGCGCGCGGCTTGCTTTGCTTCATCCTGACGGTTGGATGGCAATGCCGAAAATAATGTGAAATAAGCCTCGCCCATTTGCACAACTTGATACATGACTAGATCGCGTTTGGCTAATGTCTCCCAACGACTCACGCTCGTGCGATAAGCCTCTAACGCCTCACTGGATTTGTCTAACTTCGCCTGCCCGCGTCCGAGCTGCATGTACATTCTGGCCAGTCCGCCTTGCACGACATAATTTACTGGGTCTTTGGCAATGATGCGTTCGGTGTAGTCCATCGCGCGTCGAATGCGTAACACACCTTCGCTGGCGTTGTTATTGTCGATCATAACTAAGGCAGAATTGAGTAGTGCGATAGAGATGTTCTGCCACGCGTTCGCATTATCAGGTCTTATGACAAGCTCGGCCTCAAGGATAGCAATCTCGTTGTCGCTAAATTGCAAGGCCGCCTTTTTATCATTAGCACGTATTGCTTCGCGGTATTCTGTGCGTAACAATAATGCCTTGAATAGTGCACGATTGATGTCTGCTGGATTGTTTGCCGCCCATCGATCAAATTCAATTCGCCCCAAATCTAAATAGTGGCGACCACTTTGCTTACCTGATAGGGCAGCTTGTGCGTACTGATAACGCACACTATCGTCATCATGATTTAGTAGGGAGAGACTGTATAAAGCAAATGACCGATCAAATGTGGTTAACGAGAGATCAGTTTGTCCACTTGCGCCGAAGACGGCGGCGCGATCAGCAACGACTCGCGCACTTGCGGCGAGTGCTGGTGCATTATTTGGCGTTTTTGATAGCACTTGTTCGAGTAGAGCGTCTGCATTGCTACGCGATTTTTCGGCACCATTTTTATCCGCAATACTCGGCATACCACGGCCATTAAACATCACTTCTGCCAGTCGTTGATAGCCTTTGGCTAACTCTACTTTGATGGCAGGATCAGCCGTGGCGCCTACGGATAGTTGATCTAGAAAAGCAAGGCTATCGACGACCATCTCTTTACGAACAGCCGTTGCTCCCGGCAGGGATTCAATTGCATCGTAATATTTTGTAGTGACCTTTGAGGCGAGTGATAGTGCTTGCGAATAGCGCTCTTGCGCGATTCTTTGCTGTATTAACGTTCCCGCCATGCCAGCACTAATCGCAATAACACTCAATGTGGCAAGTGTGACTCCTACAGGATGGCGGCGAATAAATTTTTGCGTACGGTAAGCAATCGTCGCTGGCTTGGCTGAAATCGGCGCATTGTTGAGCCAGCTATGTAGGTCTTCAGCAAGATGGCCGACGTTAGCATAGCGTTCTGAAATGTCGCGCGCGCAGGCTTTGGCTAGAATTAAATCTAGCTCGCCGAGCGTTTACGTTGAATGACTTAGTACATACACGTTGTACTAAGTCATTCAAAATCTAATTCAATAGAAGACATGCACAAGCAATTTCTTCCGATGTGCGTGCTGATTAGCCATATGGGTTTGAGTCTAAAGCCAATACCACTCCGCCACTTACCTGAATTGCGGCAGCCTCGTCTAGGATATGTAATTCAATCGGCATGACAACGTTCAACATGCTCGCTTCCACTGCGCATAAAGAGTCTTGGGTATTAGTAGGTTTCATAAATGTCCTGAATTGATGGTTTATTTTCAAACTGTTTTAAAAAAGCGGATTGCGCATAAATATTACACTAAGATTTTGATTGTTATTTTGATTCATACGCTTTGAGTCTGCAAAACGGAAGTCAACTGATGGGTAGGCAAGATTGACAATCATAGGTTGTGACAACTCGCTATGTACTATCAATATGAGCAGCAGTTGTTGCTACCGCAGAAGGTTTAGCTGTTAGTTTAGTGACACCAATGACAGCATTGATCTCAACCGATTTCATGTTTATGCCATTTAGCTAAGCGCGCGTTTGAGATAAATTCGTGCGAGCGTCCATTCACGCTTGATCGTCGCTGTCGAGAGAGACATGACGTCGGCGGTTTCTTCAATAGATAATCCTGCGAAATAGCGTAACTCAACAATCTTACCTTGGCGCGGATCAATTTCCTCCAGCTCTTTGAGCACATCGTTGAGCATTACTACATCGAGCGCCTCATCTTCTACACTAAGCTTTGATTCGATCTCAGGTGTCGCCGAGGTGAGCGTTAACTTTATCCAGTCACCACCACGTTTTTCAGCACGATAGGTGAGCGCATGATTGACTAAAATCTGCCGCATCACACGTGCGGCAATACCCAAAAAATGATTTTGCTGTTCCACTCAAAATGTGAGGAAGAGAGCTTTAAGTAAGCTTCATTAACCAGCGCAGTTGCCGATAGCGTATGGTCTGAACGTTCGCGACGAAGATGCGTCGCTGCAATTCGCCGCAATTCCCCGTACATTGCCTCGATTTCTTTTTCGATATTTTTTTCGTTATTAGCCATTGCGTTTGCGATGGTGATTGAATCGAATATTTAGTTTACATTAGCATCCGAAAATAGTCGTGCATATCCCTTTAACGTATTAAGACGTTGACTAATAAAAAATTCTAAACATGAATATCTAAGCGGTTTTCAGACGGTTTATGGCGGCAGATGACCGTGTATAGTTGCGTTTGCTCACTAAATTAAGGCTGACTCCCATGTCACTAGGTTAAGCTATGACGACCCGCAAGACGGTGGGCTGAACACTTCTATTGGTGGTAGTCTTTTGTTGCGAAACGAAAGTCAACCAACACAGGAGGTCAGCCCAAATGAAGGATAACAAACTTGAGCGCGT
>JANNWG010000032.1:0-18585 GCA_031414695.1 Burkholderiales bacterium | reverse complement strand
GGTGTACTGTGCAATCTTCTGAAGACGCTGATCCGCTACAAATAAGTCAGTGGTTTGTTTGTTCATTCTTTTATCCCCTTGGCTGCTGTGCGCTGTTTATTGCATTGTGCTTTTGGCGTTGGGGGTTATTAGAAGTTCCCTTTGCAGCGTTAAGCATCAAGCGGTTTATGCATCATGCAGTGTTACTTCAAACTCCCCGACAAAAATTGCTGCAAGCGCTCGCTTTTTGGCGCACTAAGAACCACGCGAGGATCACCCTCTTCCTCAATCAAACCTTGGTGTAAAAACACCACACGGTTTGAGACTTCCCGCGCGAAACCCATTTCATGTGTGACCACAATCATGGTGCGTCCTTCGCTGGCTAAGTCACGCATCACGCGTAGCACTTCGCCGACTAACTCTGGATCAAGCGCAGAGGTAGGCTCATCAAACAACATCACTTCAGGCTCCATCGCCAGCGCACGGGCAATCGCCACGCGCTGCGCTTCGCCACCTGACAAATGCGCAGGATAAAAATCTTTACGATGCATCACGCCGACGCGCGTTAAATATTTTTCTGCTCGTGCGATAGCCTCAGCTTTTGAAATACCCAGCACTTGCATGGGCGCTTCAATCACATTTTCCATCACAGTCATATGCGCCCATAAATTGAAATGTTGAAACACCATAGAGAGTCGGGCGCGAAATTTTTCGAGTGCGCGCGCATCACTTGACATGAGGCTACCGTCTTTAGCGCGCGTGAGTGCCAGCGTCTCACCGTTGAGTTTGATTGTGCCTTCATGCGGCTGCTCAAGCAAATTCATGCAACGTAGCCATGTGCTTTTACCTGAACCGGATGAGCCGATGATGCTAATCACGTCCCCGGCGTTGGCCGACAGCGATACGCCTTTGAGCACCTCGTGCGTGCCGAAACGCTTCACAATATTTTCAACTTGTAATTTTTGTGTTGTCATTATTTTTTGTCATGCGCTTAATAATTTGCCCGTACGAAAAGCCACCTTGCCAGCGATTTTGCAAAGCCGCATACCGCTATGGGCGAAGCGTCGATTTTCACGCGCATACAGAATGCCTTCGGTCGTTGCATACAAAACTGTTGTCTCGCCAGTCATGGGATTTGTCACGTCCGCTACCGCGTCCCCGACCTTAATCATCTCACCAAGCTCGCGTAAAAATGACACCACGCCTGACACAGGCGACTCAATGGCTTCTGAACCTGCGAGCGGTGTTGCCTCAGCAATTAAGTCGGGCAATGGCAGCGCTTGGCCGTCGATATAGCCTTGTTGCGTGAGATAACGGATGATGGCATTTGCATCGGTTTGGGCGTTGGCGTGCGAAACATCCACGTGACCGCGAAGCTCAACCGTTACTGAGACGCAACCCATTGGTATCGGTTTGTCAGCAA
Organism: Burkholderiales bacterium; assembly: GCA_031414695.1. Lineage (GTDB taxonomy): Bacteria > Pseudomonadota > Gammaproteobacteria > Burkholderiales > Usitatibacteraceae > UKL13-2. The sequence goes on along the minus strand of JANNWG010000032.1, from coordinate 17,183 downwards.
ACCGCGCTTGCATCAACCACCATGTCCGTGAACACGCTTCATCAAACGGGTTGTCACCCGACGTAGTTTCAAGCAACGTTGCCACCGCGCCCATATAGCGTGCTAACGGCTCCACCTCTTTCCACGATGGGCTCGCCGCGTATAGATGCAACATTGCTTCAGCATCGCAATGTAGGTCGAGCATAACGTTAGCGTCAGCCGCGAGGGTAAATAATGTCTGACGCAGGCTCGCTAATTCTGTTTTCGCTGTCAGTTGGCTTAGCGACGTAATCATCGCCTGACGAATGATGCGAGCGTTATGAAGCGCATCATCATTAAGCATGGGCGCAATGAGGCTCGCCACTGCATCGGCAATATCGGGATAGTGGCGATTAAAATTTTCTGCCGTGGATAATTCAAAGCGGCCAATATGCGAATGATCTAGCCACTGCGCTAGCCCAATCGGGTTTGCCACTGGCACGATAACGACTTCGCATTTTAATTTTTGTGCTGCTTCTAACGCCGCCAATTTTTGTCGCAAATAATGCGCGACCAATAAGCCAGGCGCTTCATCCGCATGTAGCGCGGCCTGAATATATATTTTCTTACCTGTGCTCTCTTCACCGTAATGAAAGCTCACCACTTCACGGGATGTACCAAGAGAAGGAGAGACGAGCGAATGTTTTTTGATTTGCATATTCGTTGTTTGAGAAAACTAATTTTTAATTAACATTGGTACGGCGCGGCGCTAAATGACGTAGCCAACGTTTTTCGGCCAGATGGAATAACCCGACTAATATTCCAGTCAGCGCCAAATAAAAAATACCCGCTGTGATAAACGCTTCAAAAGGCAAATAAAAACGCGCATTCATTTCACGCGCCGCACCTGTCAAATCTACCAGGGTAACCGTGCTCGCAAGGGAGGTGCCGTGCAGCATCATGATGACTTCATTTGAGTAGGCGGGCAATGCGCGGCGCAATCCTGCAGGTAATACAATGCGGCTCAACACCTGCCAGCGCGATAGCCCTAAACTCCTTGCGGCCTCAACTTCACCAGCAGGAATCGCGCGAATCGCACCTGCAATAATTTCTGCGGTGTAAGCCGCCGTATTTAAAGTGAACGCCAGCACAGCACAAACCCAAGCCGATGATAGCCAAGGCCAAAGCGCGCTATCACGCACGATAGAAAATTGCGCGAGACCAAAATAGATGAGAAAAAGTTGCACTAACATCGGTGTGCCACGTACCACATAGGTATAAGCCCAGACAGGCCATGCCAGCCATTTATTAGCGCTCGCGCGCGCAATGCCAAGCGGTACGGCCAAGACAAGCCCTAAAAAAAGTGCAGCTCCAAGCAATTGCAACGTAACAACAACGCCATCAACGTAACTTGGCAGCGCTTCAATAATGGGCTCAAGATTCATGTAACCCGCCTTATGCCAACATTGACGCGTTTTTCCAAGGCACGTAGTAGCAATAATGAGATGCTAGTAATCGCCAAGTAAATTGCCGCTGCCGCCACATAAAACGTAAAGGGCTCACGCGTCGCACCCGCTGCCATACCCGCGCGGTGCATCATGTCAGTTAAGCCAATGACGGACACGAGTGCAGTTGATTTCACCAACACCAACCAATTATTGGTAAACCCCGGAATCGCGTAGCGAATCATTTGTGGAAAGGTGATGCGCATAAAAACCATAAACGGCGACATGCCAAAGGCCAAGCCCGCTTCACGTTGGCCCGGATGTATTGCCATCAACGCACCGCGAAATGTTTCAGTTAGGTATGCGCCGAAAATAAAGCCGATCGTCACCACCCCCGCTACAAAAGGATTGATATCAATTGGCTCGTTAATACCCATTTCAGCAGCAACCGCATTCACCGCTAATTGCCCGCCGTAAAAAATCAACAACATCAACACTAAATCAGGCACACCGCGAATGACGGTGGTGTAAATGGTGGCAATGCCACGTAGCGGTAGCGAAGACGATAGCCGCGCAGCCGCACCCATCAAGCCTAATAATATCGCGATGATGAGCGAAAAAAATGCCACCGCTAGGGTGATGCCTGTGCCCTCAATTAACGTGGGGAGAAAGCCGTGAAGCATCGCGCGCTATTTCTTCACTGCAGACGCAGTTGCGGGTGCTGGTGCTGGTGCTGGTGCTGCTGTTGCACCATAAACATCAAAATCAAAATATTTGTCTTGAATTTTTTTGTAAGTCCCGTTCGCGCGTATGGCGGCTATCGCCTTATTAAACTCAACACGCAAAGTGTCATTGCCTTTGCGAAGTGCGACACCTGCGCCAACACCAAAATATTTTGGATCATCGTAAACGGGGCCGGTAAATTCAAAACCCTTACCTTGTAATGTTTTCAAAAAACCCTGCTGCGCGGCGATGATATCCACGAGCGCCGCATCAACGCGCCCTGCGGTCATATCGAGAAAGACTTCATCTTGCTTGGTATAGCGAACAATTTGTGCGCCCTTAAAAAAGTCGGTCGCGTAACGGTCATGAATGGTGGCGCGCTGCACGCCGATTTTTTTGCCTTTCAAGCCGTCTGGTGTGGCAGTTAACTTGGCGCCACTTTTAACAACGAAACGGGCTGGCGTTTGATAATACTTATCAGAAAAATCAACCGCCTTTTTACGTTCATCGGTAATTGACATAGATGCGATGACCGCATCAATTTTGCGTGTTTGCAGTGCAGGAATCATGCCGTCAAAGGCTTGTTGTACCAATGCACATTCCGCTTTCATTTCAGTACATAAGGCATTAGCAATATCAATATCAAAGCCAGATAACTTGCCGCTTGGGTCTATCTGGCTGAAAGGTGGATATGCACCCTCCACGCCAATGCGGATTTTCTTAGGCTGCGCGTTGGCATCACTTATGAGAGCAATACTAAATATGGCAACAGCGGAGTAGATTAGCGTTGATAACTTCATCATCATTTTACTTTCTCATTCTGTAAGGTGGGCGCGGCGCTTGCGCTATCCGCTGGTGATGTATTTTCACCTAGTTTAGGTAAAGCGCGCGATGCATCCAATGGTAAATACAATGGTTGTGCCATTTTTACCGGTTTCACATCGAGACTCATGCGAATAATCGAATAGTCTTCATTGCCGCGCGCACTAGAAAAATAGCCTAGCGTGTCTTTGGTTTTGTATAAACGAAATTCAAAACCTGTTTCTTTATCTGTGGCGAATGCGAGCCCACGTGTTTCTAAGGCCGAGCTATCGAGTAAGGCACTCATCGCATTCACAATCGTGTTGTCGCCCAACATATCAGGGTAAAACTTAACGCTTTTGTTATACGGTTTGAAATTTGGCTGATTGTGGTCAAGCTTATTACCCGCGAGCTTTATAGCGGAGACCGTCACGACACCAGTCTGCAAATTCATTTTGTCACCTGCATCCAGATAGGTAAGCACAATATTGTTGGCCATATAGGGCTGAAACGCCGCGCCTGTATTGGCGTTTCGAGCATCGACTAATAGCGCGCCACGACCACCGATAACTTCCACATTGTCCCCGCAAACAATTGCCGCACTATTTTCTTCTACGCCCAAACCCAACGTAATTTTTTCTTGCATCATCACAGGCAACAGCCGCCCGATGCGGCCACGCTTCAAAAAATGTTGATCAACCAACATGTTTTTACCAACAAACCCTAACCCTTGGCTTATCTCACTGCCGCGTTTAGCGCCCTGACGCAAGATGGTCAGGTTATCCGGTGGCTCGCGAAACATCGTCTCTGACATTATTGCGGCCCCCGCACTTGAGCCCGCTACCACGCCACCCGCCTCAAACATCTGCCATATCGCATTGAGCATTAGCGTGCGTTCGCCATCTTTGGTTAAGAGTGCTGCCGTAATACGCTCCTGCGCGCCGCCCGCAAAGTAAATGCCTTTTGCATTTTTAATTTTTTCTGCCCACGCCTTATCGTTGATGAGAGTCGCGATGTTATTGCCTGCCAGCTTCTCTGAAAGCGATACCATTTCGGCATTTGCCCCTTGGCCTTCAAGGGCTTTAATGATTTGCTGGGCAGATTTTTCAGGGCTGGCGGAAGCTGTGGGAAACACCAACCAACGTGCGCCTTTACCACCAGAAAGTGTGACTAAACGCGACCAAACTTCAGTATTGTCATTTTTGAGCGCGCCACCAATAGGCACCGCGCAGCCGACGTTGGCTTCAGCCTTGGTGTAACTCGGCATCGCGACGAGTAGTATCAGCAAAACAATCAGGTGTCGCATATTTTATTTTCCGCTGGCGTAATTTTCATCATATTGACACAACGCCTCATTCTCCCCAACAGGGGACAAGCCCAAAACCGACGAAACCGACACAGATAGTCGCATTCTTATAAGCCGCATGTTGGCAAGTTTCATAAATGCAACAACGGGTTTTCAACTTTGCGACGTGTACTTATCGTGAAGCGACTATTGCGCATACTCCCCGTATTTTTTCTCAATTGGGTGGCTAGACTGCATTTGTTATAAAAAATAAATACATAAAACAAGCCGTCACCACCCGCGATTAGACTTTTTATCCACCTGAATTTTTCTTAGCCCGGAGCAACATCCCATGAATCAAGTTAAATCCCCGTATTTTGTGTTGAAGCCTTGCGTATTGGCGGTAGCCACAGCGCTATTTTCGATTCAAGCTATTGCACAGACTCCACCAGCTGCAGCCAAAGTCGAAAAAATCGAAGTTACTGGCTCCTCTATTAAGCGCATTGAAGGCGAAAGTGCGTTGCCAGTGCAAGTCATTACGCGTGACGATATTGAGAAAAGCGGCTCGACCACAGTGGCTGAGTTGCTCACCAAAATATCGGCTAGCGCCGCTAACTTGACTGACGGCGCAAGCTTTTCAGACATTGCGGGGCAACGTGGCTTTAATGGCGCAAATCTGCGTGGCTTAGGTGTGTCATCAACACTGATTTTGCTTAACGGTCGCCGCATGGCAAATTTTGCTTCTCCTGGTGGCGCTAGTGGTGTTGATCTGAATGCGATACCGTCAGCGGCTATTGAGCGCGTAGAAATTTTGAAGGACGGCGCATCGGCTGTATATGGTACTGACGCCATTGCAGGCGTTATTAACTTCATCACCCGCCGTGACTACACCGGTTTTGATGTTGCCGCTTACGCCAGCACCACTAAAGATGGCGGCGCGGGTAAAAAGAGTGTGACTATCACCGGTGGCATTGGTGATATTACCAAAGACAAATTTAATGTATTCGGCGTCTTGGATATTCAAGAGACAGACCCGTTACGCTCGACCCAGCGCGCAGGTGTCGGCACCAGCTTTGACCCCACAATTAATCTGGATGTTGCCTCAAGCAATACTTTCCCAGCTAACTTTCGTCGCTTGACTGCCTCGGGTGGAGCAACAGGCTCACGCTTTAATCCAAGCGCACCAGCTTGTAACCCACCGGCTACGCTATTTTCAGCACTCAGCTTTGTAGGTGCACGCGCTTGTTTTTACGATTACATGAAAGACACGGAAATTTTCCCCGCATCGAACCGTAAAGCGCTGATTGTGCGCGGACAGTACGCGCTCTCAAATGACCACACGCTATTTGCCGAAATCACCCACAGCCAAACGGATACCAACTATCGTATTAGCCCACTTACTGTAACGAACCTAAATTACCCAGCAAATGGTCGCTATTATCCAACGGCTACCGCAACCGCTGCTGGCACCACAGGCGCGCTACGTTTGAATTGGCGTTTAGCTGAAGCTGGTGGCCGCACGAACGACGTTGAGGCGATATCTGAGCGCGTGTTGGTCGGCGCTAAAGGTGTATTTAGCGGCTGGGATTACGACACCGCGTTTAACTACAGTACCAGTGAAGTTAACGATAAATATGTCGATGGCTATGTGCTCAACACTGCCTTTAACAATGCTGTGGCAACAGGCAATATCAATCCATTTGGTCCATCTGATGCGGCTGGATTAGCGTTACTGAATGGCACAAAAGTCTCCGACAATGCACGCGCCTCAAAAGGCACAACGAAATCGTTAGATATCAAAGCCTCACGCCCGATTTTTGCGATGGCCGGCGGGGACGCCGCAATTGCAGTCGGCTTTGAGTCGCGTCGTGAAAACATGGGCTTCACGCCATCGGCTTTACTCGCCGCAGGTGAGATTCGTAGCGAAGGCACAGCAGTGGCATTTAGCGGTAGCCGCACCTTGAATGCAGGCTTTGTAGAGTTAGTGCTGCCAGTGACCAAAACCTTAGAAGTGCAAGTTGCACTTCGCCACGATCGTTACAACGATGTCGGCGCAACGACGAACCCAAAAATCGGCCTGCGTTGGAACCCTACCAAAGAGTTTTTAGTCCGCGCATCCTACGGCACAGGCTTTCGTGCACCGTCGCTCGCTGACCTTTATTCACCAACACGTATCGGTCAAACCAACGGTATTTACAACGATCCTCTAGGTTGTATTCGTGTTGGCACTATTAACAACACAACCAACCCTGACTACTGCGGATTGCAGCCAGACAAGCTACGTGGCGGCAGCAAAAATTTGAAACCCGAAGAGTCAAAGCAGTACTCAGTTGGTTTTGTGTTTGAGCCAGGCAATATGATTTCTAGCTCGGTGGATTTCTGGAAAATCGAAAAATCAGAAACCATTGCCTCACCTGAAGGCGTGTATTTCTCTGACCCTGCTTTCTACTCAGCATTTATCACACGAGCTGCGGCTGATCCAACACTGCCAGGTATTCCAGGTCGCATTACGCAAATTGATTCACGCCTGCGTAATTTAGGCACACTCAAAACCAGCGGCATAGATATTGGCTTTGATCTACGTCTGCCTGCGACCGCCTACGGTAAATTTGGTTTCAGCATCAACGGCACCTACATGCGCGAATACCAAGTGCAAGATGGCCCGAACCGTCCCTTCATTGAAGGTGTAGGCCGCTTTGCAAACGACCAAGTAGTACAAAAGTGGCGTCATACGGCCTCGTTTAATTACGATAACGGTCCATTCAGCGCAACGCTGCAACAAACGTTTTACCAAGGCTACCGCGACCAGAATTTGAATACCGATGGCTCTATACGCAATGTGGAAGCGTACAAATTGTGGGATTTTTCAGCGAGCTACCGTGGCATTAAAAATCTACGCTTACGCGCAGGTGTTAAAAATCTAGCCGACACTAAGCCACCAGTATCGAATCAGATTTATAGCTTCCTCGCCGGCTACGATGCCAACTACGCAGACCCACGTGGTCGTGGTTACTACGCTTCCATTGCTTACGCATTTAAATAAGCATTTACGTTAATTGCCGTAGTGATGAAGCAGCAAAAAAGCCTCAGTCGAAAGACTGGGGCTTTTTTTATTTGAATGTTAAAGTCGCCTATTGGCGGACATATTGAAGAATTTATGCTCGAAAACGCTCACCAATAGGCGACTTTTGCTTAAATACTGCATTTGAACAAGAATAGGTGTTTGTACTACATGCCAACCAATCACCATCGCAAATGAATGTAGAAAATCCATCCGCCGCAAACGCTAATGCAAATATAAATGCACAAATTAGCACTGAAGCCATTTATGCGGAGCTGCGCCGATTAGCGGCCTCGCATATGCGTCGCGAGCGCGGCGACCATACGTTGTCTGCTACAGCGTTGGTGCATGAAGCGTTCATGAAGCTCGCCAAATCAAACCCAGATTGGCAAACGCGTTCACATTTTTTTGGCTTAGCGGCAAACGCGATGCGGCAAATTTTGATTGATTACGCAAACGCGCACCGGGCGGAGAAGCGTGGCGGTGAATGGATAAAATTAACGCTCACCAGCGCCATTCCTGAGATTGAACGCGCCTCAAATCTTGAGGCAGAAGTGCTCGACCTGAATGCCGCCCTACTAGCACTTGAGGAAATTGACCCCCGCCAAGCGCGCGTGGTGGAGCTACGTTACTTCGGCGGGCTCACCAATGAAGAAACAGCGGAGGCAATGAATTTATCGCTCGCCACAATTAAGCGCGAATGGACTACGGCAAAAGTCTTTTTAAAACGCGCACTACAAAAATAATCAATAACCACGCCAGGGAAAATATGACAAATTCAAAAAACGCGGCCGATCTGTGGCAACGCGCAAAAACAATACTCGCCGATGCATTAGCCCTACCACCCGCTGAACGTGGCAGCTTCGTTGAAACAGAATGCAAAGGCGACGACGCACTCAAAAATGAAGTGCTCTCGTTGCTCAAACACGCAGAGAATTCCACCGACTTTATCGAGTCGCCCCCGCAAGCGCTACATGACGCATCTGTCGCAAATGCCATCATCAAAAAATATACCGGCACACGCGTGGGCGCCTACATCTTAGGCGAGGAAATCGGTCGTGGTGGGATGGGCTTGGTGTATGCCGCCTCACGTGCGGATGGCGCTTATGAGAGCCAGGTGGCGGTGAAGCTACTCAAACACAATATGGGCGACGAAAAAGATGCACGGCGCATGACGCGTGAGCGCCAAGCCTTAGCACAATTAAATCATCCTAATATCGCCAGGCTGATTGACGGCGGCGCAATAGATGACGGCATGCCGTACTTGGTGATGGAATACATCGACGGCACGCAAATTGACGACTATTGCAAAACAAAAAAAATAACACTGCGTGAGCGTGTGGCACTCATTCGCCAAGTCGCCGCCGCAGTACAAAGCGCACATCAACAGCTACTCATTCACCGTGACATTAAGCCCGCGAATATTTTGGTGAATCAACAAGGCCAACCAAAATTACTTGATTTCGGTATCGCGCGATTACTTGATATCAATGCTGATATTGGCGCAACCCAAGATGCTATGTTGCCCTTCACCCCACGGTATGCCAGCCCTGAGCAAGTTCGCGGTGAGCCTGTGAGTGTCGCCACGGACATTTATGGCTTAGGCGTATTGCTCTATGAATTACTAGCTGGTGCCAGCCCGTATGTACGTTTCACATCAGGTGAAATCACCAACGCCGCCGCCGCGATGGATGTTGTCATCTCAGACCCGCCACGCAAGGCAAGCGATGTCGCCCAAGCAGGTAGCAACACGAGTGACGCCGATGCGCTCAGAGGCGATTTAGATATTATTTTGTCAAAGGCATGCGCGAAATTACCGAATGAACGCTATGCGACGGTGGCAGCACTCGATGAAGATTTACAACGATGGCTGGAAGGCCGACCAATACTCGCTAAACCGCAATCATTAGCCTATACATTTAAGAAACTCGTTAGCCGTCATCGCTTAGCCACAGCAGCCACATGTGTCGCCGTTCTTCTCATCGGCGCAGGCATGACAGGCACAGTATTGCAACGCAATAAAGCCGAGAAGCGCTATTTAGAAGTGCGGCAAATCGCCAACAGTTTTATTTTTGAATACTACGACGCCATAGAGCCATTGCCAGGCGCCAAGCCCGTCTTAAAGCGCATGGTGACGAATGGCCTCAGCTACTTAGATAAGTTGTACATAGACGCAAAAAATGACCCCACGCTCGCCGTCGAGCTTGCGGTCGGCTATCGCAAGTTGGCCTTAGCACTGTTCAACGGCCGCAATTTACCGAGCTTAGGTGATAGAGCGGGTGCTGATGCAGCGTTTAGTAAAGCGCGTTCGCTGATGGATCAAGCCATTGTGCAATTACCAAATGATGCGAACGCTAATATTCAATTAGCCCGACTTGATAGCGATGCGGCTGCATTGCTGAGTCAAGACGGAAAATTTAAGGAAGGCATGGCGCTGTATGACGCGGCCATTGGACGCTTTGAAGCCGTACTTGCACGTGACGCTAGCCTGCATGAAGCGGCATTTCATTTAGCGCAAGAAACCATTGGTGCCATCTTATTTGCAGACAAGGCTGGCAAGTCTGCGGCTGACTATATTGAACGTGGACGCCGTGCGATTGATCGCTACGCCATGCTTAAGCCAAATAGCTTTGAGGTAGATGATTTGCGCTTGCTACTCCTAGGGCGACAATTTATGCATCTCGCGGGGCAAAAGAATTACGTAGACGCCATCGCAGTCGCCGATCAACAAGTGGCAGGCTACAAAGCCTATCTTCAAAAAAATCCCAACTACATTAATTATTTACGCAGCACACAAGCAGCCCTGGCTAACAAGGCGGCGCTCCAGAGCAGACTCAAGCAATATGCAGAAGCGCTGACAACACAAAATGCCGCCATTGAAGCCGGTGCGGCTATCTTAAAAACTGACGCTAACAATATTGATGCCCGCAATGCCAACGCCCACATTTATAGCCTGCAAGGCTTCGCGTTATTGAAACTAGAGCGCAAACGCGAAGCACTCGAAAGCTATCAACTAGGGGCGAGTGAATATCGGGTCAATGCTGATAAAGATTTAGCCCCCTGGCTTGCACAGCACAGAGGCGAAACTCTTTGGCATGTGTTGACACTTAGTAACGCGCAACAAAACCGTGCGCTTGCGCAAGTCAGTGCTGCGGAGTTAATCGCATTAGCCGCAAAGTACCCCGCTGTATTTGCAAACGCACCTGCACTGGATTGGGTGAAAGAGGCGCGACAGCTGTCGGAAACCCTCGAATGAATAGACTGGGGAAGTCCTATAATTTGGCTACCGCAAGCGACTAAAAGCCTCCGCACTGAAGTCAACATCAATTTTTAACAAATGACTGCACCCACCGCCAACACTGAAAATTCCCTCACCACCATGCTGGTTGCATGGCGGGCATCCCAAGAGGGCATTCAGGCGGGGGCGTTTAATGCGCTGATCGAAACCTGCTACGCGCAACTGCGACGCATTGCCGCAAAGCGGGTGCGCGAGCTTGTGTATGCGAGAGCCGCACCGCTGCTGATGCTTGGGCGCGTTTTTTACCTACCTCATTCTTCGGATGACCCGCTAGTACCGCGCTAGCCAGACAGCGCCATCGCAATCCCCAGCACATTGACGCCAGCTTCACCGACTTTAGTATTTGGGTGGGTAGGTGTTTGACGCATGATGCTGCTTGCTGCTTCTTGCTGACTCTCTCGCGGCTGGGGTTTGCCGTGTTGCGGCATTAGGCAGTTTGATGCATTGATGCTAGACTGATGTTTTTGCATCACCGGAGAAAATTATGCGTACCACTATTGCCATTGATGATGATGTTTTGCTCGCGGCCAAATATGAAGCCTTGCGGCGTAACGTCTCGCTGGGCGAAGCGGCAACTGAGCTGATACGCGCAGGACTGAAGGCGAACACCGCGCGGCAAGTCAAGCCCGTTGCCACGATTGGCCCCTTCGCCATCCTGCCACCTCGCAACGAAATCGTCACGCCGGAACATGTGCGCCGCCTGATGGAGCAAGAGGGCATTTGATGCGTTATCTGCTTGATGTGAATGTCTGGGTGGCGCTATTTGACGACGCGCATTCGCATACACGCATGGCCAATGCGTTCATTGCAAAGCGCGGCATCAAGATCGCCACCTGCCCGCTGATTGAGAACGCTGTCGTTCGCGTAATGAACGTACCGAACTATGGGCGCACAGGCGCAGTGGGCTTGAGTGTGGTGCGCGATCAGCTACAGCTGGCGTGTAGCAAGCTAAATCACGAATTTTGGGCAGACGATGTATCGCTGCGCGACGAAGACCGTTTCGATTTTGCCAAACTTCACGGCCATAACCAAATCACCGATGCCTACCTGTTAGCGCTTGCGGTGGCACACAAAAGTGCACTCGTTACGTTCGATCAACGCATTGTGTTATCGGCAGTCGTTGGTGCGACAGCAAAGCACCTCGTGGTGCTGGAATAAAGTATTTTTAAACCACTGACGTGAGTTGGGGTTTCGAAAGGCATGCTTTTCGCCGACCCACGCTTGAAGCCCATGCAAGGGCTTGGATTTGCATCGCAAACGCGGATAAACACAGATAAAAAAGCCGCCAAAAGCAATTGATCGCTTTTTTATTTAACGTTTGTTTTAGCCGCCTTTATCCGCTTTTATCTGTGTTCATCTGTGGCAAAAAAATTTTGATTTTTTTCCCCAAAACAACATGCCTCATTTTTTTCGCCGCTGCCACCGCCGTGGCCAACGCAATCTCACGTTCACGCGCCGCAATCGCATCAAGCGCAGGGGCAACGACTAACAATCAACGGATCAGCGTTGTCGGAAACTCTCAAATGAGTAGTCTGAAGAAGCCCTATAATTGGGCTTCTCAAGTCTATTTTTAGTCGTTATTTAAGCATGCGTGTCATCACGACCTGCGCGGGAATAATGAATACGCTTGGCTATCACAAGCGACTAAAAGCCTCAGCACTGTAGTCAACATAAATTAAAAAAAATGACCGCACCCACCGCCAAAATTGAAAATTCCCTCACCACCATGCTGGTTGCATGGCGGGCATCGCATGAAGGCATTCAGGCGGGTGCGTTTAATGCGCTGATCGAAACCTGCTACGCGCAATTGCGACGCATTGCCGCGCAGCGGGTGCGCGAGCTTGGGGTGGTATCAGTGTCGCCCACTGAGCTATTGCACGACGCCATTATTTACATTGGTGAGTCCAATGTAGAGCTTAAAAATAGCCATCATTTTTTAGCCATCATGTCGCTGAAAATGCGCTCCCTACTGGTTGACCACGCCCGCGCAAACATGACTGAGCGACGCGGTGGCACGCTCTTGCAGGTCACACTCACCGACGCCAGTGTGGCGCCCGACACCACCTCATATGAGCTTATCGCCATTGATGATGCCTTGAGCACACTCGACCTCACCGAACCGCGTACCGCACAAATCATGCACCTAACCTACTTTGCCGGTTTGGAACGCGACGATATTGCAAAGTTACTTGATATTTCACTTTCCACCGTGGATCGCGAGCTGCGTTTTGGCCGCGCCTTTGCCATGGACGTAATCCAAAACCAAAAATAGGCGTCATTCACCCGTCTTCGCGTTTTCGTGTTTTCGCCTGTCTTTTATGGCCTAAGTAAAATATATTTTTAGTCCGTGACAGGTGCTGATGTTTTTTCTCGTTTAGCAGTCAATAGGAAAATTTTTCTCACTCAATAGACGCGCTATGACACCCAACATCCACCAATTATTTGATGCCGTCGTCGATTTGCCTGCCGAATCGCAACGCAGCGCCTTGGAGCAGCTCACCCAAGATGCCGCAACGATCGAGCAAGTGTTGCGCATCTGTGGCCACGCTAGAACCGGCGCCACGATGTTATCAACCGTCATTTCTAATTGCGCGACCTCTTTAGCTGATAGGCTCAGCAACGAGTTAAAAGTAGGCGACACCCTCGATACGTGGAAGCTCATTGAAAAAATTGGCCAAGGCGGCATGGGCTCGGTGTTTTTAGCCGAACGGACGGACGGACATTTTCAACAAACCGTGGCCGTAAAAGTCATGCACGGCCTACCCACGCCGGATGCCACCGCACGCTTAGCACAAGAGCGGCAAATTTTGGCAGGCTTAACCCACCCAAATATTGCGCGCCTGTTTGACGGCGGCGCCACCTCTAACGGCCAACCATATTTGGTGCTCGAATACATCAAAGGGCTGCCTATTGATGCCTATTGTCTGTCTAAAAATTTGAGCTCGGTACCAATACTGGAGCTGATGCTGCCCATTTGCGATGCGGTAGCCATCGCCCATCAACGCCTAATCATTCACTGCGATATTAAGCCTGCTAATATTTTAGTAAGCCAAACAGGACTGCCATCATTGCTTGATTTTGGTATTGCTAATTTGGCAGGTGAAGTCGATTTACGCGCAACCACCCAACCAAGTGAGGAGCAAGTTAACGCCACTAGCGCTAGCGCAGGCGTCACTGACCCGAGGCAAACCGTCCACTTCACCCAAAACACCATGCGCGGCCCCGTGTCCGTTGCCTACACACCCCGCTACGCCAGCCCAGAGCAAATGGCCGGCAAGCCCATTACCACTGCAACCGATATTTATAGTCTTGGCCGCGTGCTTGAAGACTTGTGTACGCTTGACCCTGCGTTTCAGCGCACCAAAGCGTACAACAAAGCTGGGCTTCAATGTGTCGAACTACAAGCCATTATTGACAAAGCTTGCGCTGAAAATCCCGCTGCTCGTTACGGCAGCGCCGAAAGCTTAGGTGCTGAAATTAAAAACCTACTGCGCGGTGCAAAAGTAGACGCCGCCACTGCCGTCCCGGCTATCAAAGACGTAAATGGGTAAGCCAGCATTGGTTAAAAGCCGCTGCCGCATTGGCGTTTTTTGCGGTGGTAAGCGGATTTACGTTGAAAGTAATCGCTGAAAAAAACCGTGCGGAACAACAAGCTGTTAACGCCGAAACAGAACGTAACAAAGCTGAGGTAGAGCGAAAAAAAGCAGAGCTAGAGCGTGCAAGTGCTGAAACCGAACGTGCCAAGGCCGAAACCCAACGCCTCACCGCAACTCAAGCGAGAAAAGTAGCGGAAGTCGCGCAACAAGAAACACAAGCGGCAAACGTGGCTGCACTACAACAACGTGACATCGCCAATAGTGCCCGCAATGTGGCTGAAGATGCCCGTAAACAGGCGCTTGACGCCCAACAGATAGCGCAGAAAGAACGTGATCGGGTGTTGCTGGCCAATAAATCTGCCGAAACGATTAACAACTTTCTTATTTCTATTTTTGAAGGTGTGAATCCATCAGCCGGGGGAAATCGCAATGCCAGCGCGCGCGATATTATTGCAGCCGCTGAAAAGAAGTTAGGCGCGGTAGAAAACGCGCTGCCAGAAGCGCAGGGAGAATTGTTTAAATCGCTTGCGTTTATCTACGAAAACTTGGGCGATAAAAAAATCAGCGCCGCCTACAGCCTGCGTGCGGCCGACGCGTTTGGCCTCGCAGGTCGGGCCTTCGTTCGCAAGCGTATCTATTCACTGACTATCGCTTCAGGCAACTTGAGTCGAATTGAGCCTGAAAAAGCAGCCGCATTAGCTCAACAAGCGGTCGATCTTGCGCGGCTACACAAAGGTGCCGAACCGCGCGCCTACGCAGCGTCGCTCAACGCGCTGATACTAGGGCACCACGCAGCGCAACGCTACGCGGATGCCAAGCCCGTCATTGAAGAAGCGCGCGCCATCTATAAAGCGATGGGCGGTGATCCGTGGGCAATCGCGGGTTATCCCGTATTTCATTACAACGCGGCCATGAATTTGTACCATATTGGTCAATTTGCAGAATCTGAAACTGCCATTCGCGAACAGATTGCTTACCGTTTAACCATCGTACCGGTGTTCGAACAACTACTGATTGCTGCCTATCAGTTGCTTGCCAAAACGTTGCAGGCGCAAGCCAAAAATGCAGAAGCCGCCGCAACCTATAACCTAGCCATCCCGCGCTCCGCATTGCACTTTGGCACTGACAGCCCGACGCATACTGTGTTACTAGCCAATCACGACCAGTTTTTAAAAGAAAGTGGTTATCGTGATAGCTCAGTGGACAAGCCACGCTAACCAATTGGCGCACCGAGTCCGTAGCCTAATAGGTTGGGGTTTTTGTAATCCAACACTGGTCGTAAATAGCCGCCACCGCACTTTTTAAAACCAACATTGTGCAGGACGCCACCCAATACCATTCGTTTAGACCCCGTTGGCCCTGAGTGAATTATTAACCCTTAGGGGTTGAAGGCGCAAATGAGAAACAGGGCTCGCTCATCATTCCCCCGCTCGCCCTGAGCTTGTCGAAGGGTTCTTTGAAAATAGAGCCATCGACTAAGTTCAGGGCGAACGTAGATTTGCTGTTTCCCTTGTATTGAAAGCATTTTCTTGCAAAAAGTCATGTTTGCAACCCATTGATTTAAATAGATAAAAATGCTGTTTCTTGAGAGCTAGTCGAAGGGTCTATATTCAGAGAGCCCAACGACCAAGCGCAGGGCGAACGTAAGATTTGTTGTTATACGAACAGTATTGACTCCATCCCAGCCTACGACAAAAAAACATTTTTAAACCGTGATAGGAATCGCGCATTTTTCTCGATAAGCAGAGATAGCGAGACGTTTTTGTCCCTTGTTTGAAAATCAATTTTTAATCCATGACAGGAATAGGGAAAAAATCTCGTTTAACAGGTGACAAGAAAATAAATCACTTTTGTTGTGCACATACTAAGGCCAATGCCTTTCGTTGGGCTAGCTTGCTTACCCTGCTAACCGCGGTGCGGTTGACCAATGCAACATCAGCAACATCAGCACCATCGCCAAGGAGAAATAAAATGGCTCGAATATTGATTACAGGGGCACGGCGAGGAATTGGTCGTGAAATTGCGCTGTCGCTCGCGCGCGCAGGTCACAGCGTCATCGCCACCATGCGCAGCACAGCAAGCTGCGATCTGGTGGAGATTGCGCGCCTAGAGCAGCTTTCTATTGCGGTGGCTCAGCTTGACGTCGATGACGATCACGCGGTGGCACAGTTTTTTGCAACGTCTGTCGCCACTACCCAACCGATTGACATTCTTATCAATAATGCTGGCATCTTGTCGATCAATGCCATTGAGGACGAGACTATTGCCACCATGCAAGCGGTCATGAACACCAATTTCTTCGGCGCGGTAAGGTGCATGAAGGCCGTGGTGCCAGCCATGCGCGCGCGCGGTAGCGGGCTTATCATCAACATTTCGTCACTATCAGGACGCATGACCCCCTTCGGGCAGGGCGCCTATTGCGCGTCTAAATATGCATTGGAGGCCGCGAGTGAAGCGTTGGCGCAAGAGTTAGCGCCGTTCGGTGTTCGTGTCGCCATGGTGGAACCTGGCATTATCGCAACCGACATGGCCGTCGCGGACCTGCCCAGCCCGCGTGCCGATAGCGCCTATCCCCATGGCCGACGCATGTTGGCCTTCTTCGCTAACACCGGCGTTTCGGGCGCCCCGCCATCAGTGGTCGCTGAAACAGTAGGTGATATTGTGAGCGGCAGGATTACGGCGTTCCGCGCGCTAAGCGGCCCGGACGCAGCATCATTTCTGGCGCTGCGTAACAGCATGACTGATGAGGCGTGGATCGCGATGAGTGACACACTAGATGACGGCGTGTATTTTGACAGATTTGGTGCGGCGACCAGGGTTGGCTAATTAACGCGGTACGCAATGATGCGCTACGACCCGAAGCTAATTTGCCTTTGGGGTAGGGCATTTTCATCACAGCCGCCCACCGCCACCCCTGTTTCCCAATAATGATGAGGTCAATATGCGCTACCCACAGGTTTTAGCTAATGTAATTCGCACCAAAACTGTTTCAATATTTTCAAGCCGTATTTTTACC
>JANNWG010000031.1:0-9988 GCA_031414695.1 Burkholderiales bacterium | reverse complement strand
CAGTTAACGTCAAGCCAGCGATTGCAACTCATCTTGCAACACGCATTCGCTAAGTTCATGCCACCAATCGCTAAACCACAAGCGCTATTGACCGGATAAAGAGCTTAGCTTTGGGGAGGCAACTGCTTTTTTTAGGATAATAGAACTCAAACCTGTGATCGGCTCCTCCCTTTGAAAAAGTGAGGGTGGGAGGGATTACGGTGTGAATTGCAAATCTCGCAAAGCTGCCACTAACGTTGTGCTGCGCTTCACGTCATGCAATCCCCACTAACTCCCCTTTTTCAAAGGGGAGAACTGGTTAGTGCAGTTTGCAAAATAGAACTCAAACCTGCGATCGGCTCCTCCCTTTGAAAAAGGGAGGTTGGGAGGGATTGCGTTCGCCAGCTGCAGTCAGCGGCTGTTTCTAGATTTTTTATTACTACAAGCCGGCGATTGATTGGCGCAATACGCCAATCAATCACCCGCATGATTATTTGGCTAGATAATCATGCACCACTCTGCCGTACGGTAAGGTGAGATCACTCACCATATGAATACCACCTAGGACTTGACGCACCGGCAAATCCGCAAGCGGGCAATTAACCGCTGGTATTAATGACAGCCTAGCAGCACCAGCCCATGCGCCTTTGACTACAATGTTTTCAAAGTTGATCGCCACTAATTGGGCGATGGCGGGTGTGCCGTCAATATCAGGAATCACTTTCAACGTGATTTGGGTACGCGCGAGCATTTCTTTTTCTTTTGCATAGGCTTGGGTGGGGTCTGCTAAGCGTTGCTGCCCCGCATCATGCTTATAGACCATCGTGCCATTGGCAACGCGTTGGGTGGCGTAGTCAAGCGTGCCAGTAAGCGTATCGCCCACCACATTGAGCACAGCCTTGCCGTATTTCATTGGGTAGCCCCATATTTCGCGGCCTGCTGCTAACGGTGGTGAGTTGTCCACATACATTTGACTCACAAAATTACACGGCAAGCCGTCTAAGGTACACGGAATGATTTGTGCGGCTGCTGAGTAGGCGCCGAAGCCTTCGCCATCAGGTAGGTCGAGCCATTGCACGGCAACCGTATCGCCGACGGGCATCAGCGGCTCGGGCAAGTGCTCGCGAATTGCGTCCGCATCGGTACGGTAATTAATGATGAGATATTCGCGATTAAAAAACTTGTACGGGCCGCGTGGAAAAGTTGGGCTTTGCAAGGGCATAGAGGGTAGTGCAATAACGTCGTTGATTTTCATTTTTAGACGCCCCTATGATTTAAGATAGTCATGCAGCACGCGACCATGCGGCAGCGTGAGATCACCAATGAAGTGCTTGCCGCCGACAATACGTTTGATCGGCAGATCAGCAGCAGGCGCATTCACATGGGGAATCAAATGCAGTCTGGCTGGTGAGAGCCAGCTACCTTTGATGGTGATGTCAATTAAGTTATAAGCGACTAACTGGCAAATTTTTGGTGTGCCGTCTACATCAGGAATAATTTTTAAGTTGCATTGTGTTTTGGTCATCGCTTTTGCCATCGCCTCAACGCCGCCAGGCGATGCCTGATGCTTAAAGGCCATCGTGCCCATCGCGACCATTTGGCCTGCATAGTTAAGCGTGCCGGTTAAGGTGTCAGAACACACTTCAAGTTTTGGGTGCGCGAATTTTTTAGGAAAGCCCCAAATTTCGCGACCAGCCGATATCGGCGGCTCATCATCTAAATACATTTGCGCGGTGAAATTAATCGGCTCACCTTTGTAGAGACACGGAATCACCACGCCGCTCTCGCAGTAGTCGCCAAAGCCTGAGCTATCAGGCATCCGAATCCATTCATAAAGCACATGGCCGTCAGGGTTTGGCTCAAGCGGTTCTGGCACGGCCTCACGCAGCAGGTCTTTATCAGTTTCATACGTGATGATCATGTATTCGCGGTTAACGAATCGGTACGGGCCCATTGGATAACTTGGACTCGCCGCTGGCATGGATGGTAGTTTAAGAATTTGATCTTTGTTCATCGTGACTCCCTATTTATAATGCGGTTTATTTTGCTGATACGTTATTACAGTTTGTGTAGTTGTATATGGCTTTGATGCTTTGATGCTATGAATAAGGCAATGCAACATAAATATACTGTGCTTTGCGCACTCTGCAAAAATAAGTTTGACTCGGTATGACTACTCCACCGCCACTTCTGTTACCCACATCAATTCACACGAACCACCACCACCATCATCACGGCTCAGAGAGGACTGCCATCTCCAGCCATCGGTGTGCGCGACATTAACCAAATTGCCTTTGAGCCTTACGATAGCGCCTTTTTTGATGTTGAGCAGCTGAGACTTTATATCTGCATTCGCCGGAATCATGTGGGTATTAGCGGAGGTTTTAGTCATAAGGCTGATGTCAATTGGTGGTTCATTTTTCCACGTAAAAAAATACCAGCGGTTACTCTGGCTGACGTTGAGTTTTTCAATCGTTGCCGCATCTGACATCGGCCCCCAACCGAGCGCCAAATCAACGGGCGACAAATCTGCATCGCGGCCGAACCGATAACGCTCCGTTGAAAGCACTTTGGCGCGAATATCGTAGCGTGCCAGCGGCGTAATCGTGTAGCCATCAAAGACGATATCGGCCAGACGCTCGTCAATCTGTGTGGGTACTTCCGCGACTTCGCCAGTGCTCTGCATGCGCTTTTGCGCGGCGCGCGAATTAAAAAAATAGATGACGCTGGCTAAGACTAGGAATAAAAAAATCCAGCCTTTTAATGTTTTTGGCAACATTGGTTACGTGCGTGAAATTAAAAAAAATTAAATATCGCATATCGCGACGTTTTTTGCGACTGCGCTTATTTAAAGCCTTTTGTGTGAATACAAAATGACTGTCGAGCCCATGACGATTGCGCACTGCATGGGTGGCTAAGCGCAGCTGAATAGAATAAATAATGAATACAAACTCGCCTATTGGCGGGTATTTACGAGCATAAATTCTTCTAAATACCCGCCAATAGGCGAGTTTTGTTATTTTAATTTGTGACTGATGAGCCGTGAGCTGTTTTTGCGCGTATTCCCGCACTACTCAATGAAGCACCCACACGCGCACCAAACACTTCATCAATCACATAACAATACGAGTCCAATATGAAAAACAATTCGTCATCCCTGCTTGTCTTCGCGAACTTAATGTTGCTATCTGCATTCGCCAGCGCACAAACAGCACCTGCGTCGCCGACTGAAGTAAACGCTACACCCGCACCCGCCGCCCCGCTCAGTGCACCTGCGATCACGCCCGATCAAATCATCAGCAAACTCAAAATCACCAACGGTAACGCATCCTCCACAGTCAAGCGGGTTGTGCTCACCTCATGCAATGTCTTATTTGGCTATGAATCATCCGCTGATGCGCGTACCCAAGCAGGCTTTGGTCAGCCGACGGCTGGGCGTGTCGAGGCCATTAGCTCAAGCAAATATTCGCTACTTGGTGTTACGCCAGAAATGAAGCAAGAAATTACTGCCAACGCTTGTAAAGACGCTAATGACGCCTTTGCTGCTGCTGGCTTAGAAGTGGTGAGCGCGGAGGAACTAACCGCGCACCCTAAATGGAAAACACTCGTCGCCTACGGCAGACCGACGCCATATGAATGGAATCGCCAAGGCTCTAAATACACACTGCATACGCCACCGGGTTACAGCATGATGGAAATGGGTGCTTACGCTTCAATGGGGCAAATTTTTTCATCCATTGGCAATGCCTCCGCCGCCGATGGTGGGCCGACACGCGTGGAGGCCGAGCTACTCAAAGCGCTGAATGCGGCGAGTGTGCGCGTCAATATTTTGGTTGACTTCGCCAAGCAAGAATCGAATACGGCAAAAGGTTTCTTTGGCCGTATTGCGGGCAACGACAACGCCACTGTTAAAACCAAAGTGCAACTCAGCATCTCCTCGCACGTCACATTTTTTCCGTTAGAGCAGCTGCGTTGTTTTGACGCTCTTTGCTTTACCGCTGACACACACAAAATTCCGCAATACGCATTAGCCACCCCCATACAATCCACCCGCGATGTGGTGCTCGAAATGCGCGACACTAAATCAACCGGCTCCAAAGTTGGTGAAGCCGCGGTCAATGTGCTGGGCGTGGTCATGGCGCTATCAGGCTACCGCGGCACTAGTGTTTCGTCAGAAGAATGGGGTGTCGTGGTTGACCCAGCGCTCTATGCCACTGCCGTACGTGAACATGCGAGTGCGTTGGCCACGGCGGTGACGACTGCGATGAAAAAGTCGTAACCGATAGAATCAGCGCCGTTCCATAGAAGTGGGAAGGGTAGGGTAGGGATGGATTTAGCGTTAAGGCTTGTCATCATTAGCAGCGATTAATTCAACGCTACGCACTCGTTCCGCTGGCACGACTAAGTCACTTAAGCCCGCATCGAGTGTCGCCAATTTTGCTTGATGATGCTGAGCCAACGACAATAGATAAGCGTCTGTCACTTGCCGATGCCCAACAAAGCTGGCACTGGCAAAGCTGGCGAGTTGGCTCACGGGCAAATCATCCGGCCAAAAATTGTGCCCCACTAGCGCCACCATCTGATTCAATAACTGTGTCGCCGCACGCGGACTGACGGCTTCAGTAATAATTTTTGGATTAGATGAAATTCGCACAAACGCTAATTGCGTTAGTGGGCACGTTGCCCAAGATAATTTACCAACACGCTCAAACCAATGGTGGGCGCGTTGATGGTGCACGTGCAGCGGCCATGCCAATGCAATGAGTACATTTACGTCAAGCAAATAGGGGGTGTTGCGATTGTAGGGTGGCGGCAGCCCATCATTGGCTTGCACCACTGTTGTCTTTCTGACCATCAATCTTCATCCTGCTTCACATCGTCTAGCCCGATTAAGGTAGCCCCAAGGGTCACATTAAAGATAGGAAAGCCACTTTGGCGAGATGCGGCGTCTTGACGTTGTGTATTGGCTTCGGCTTCCAGTCCTTTGAAAGCCAGTTCAGAAATAATATCTCCTAGTGCGACAGAACGTGCTGCGGCAAGCCGCTTAGCGGTGTTAAGTAAATTGGGATCTAAATTCAACGTGGTTCGCATGATGGTGAGTTCCTCATAACTGACATCAACGCATCATAACATCATTGCATCAATTGTTTGTAAAAATTATAAAACGCACTGTTAACGTGCGTTTCAAGCCAAAATGCCTCTAAAATGCCCGTCAATAAACGAGTTTGCGTATTGGGAATTTCTAAAAACCTCAAAAAACTGTCGCCCCGGCGAAGGCAGGGGTCTAATTTTCTTTACGCATCAGCAGCTTACAAAATTGGATCCCGGCCTTTATTGAAATGTATCCCTGTGGGACGCCGGGAAGACACAGGGTTATTAGAAGTACCCTATTGGGAACTTCACATAATCTGCCGTTCGCCCTAAGTAAGTTATTAACCCATAGGGTTGAAGGCGCAAATAAGAAACAGCGCTTATTTAGTCATGCGTGTCGTCAAACGCTCGATCTGACTCCTCCCTTTTTCAAAGGGAGGAGTCAGATCGAGCTTTGGTTTGGTGGGCAAGTATCATTTACCAACTAAGCTGTCATCCGAGCACTGTTTTGGCATGACGTTCAGCACATTTGCCCAACATTACCGTTTTTAGCTGATTGATTTCAATACAGAAAAAAGCTGTTTCTTGAGAGACAGTCGAATGGGGCGTTGTAACTAGTTGAATTTATAAGTGAAAAAGTGGTTCGACAACCCTCGCCCGCTGCATCGGGCTCAGGCGTGCGTCGGCGCATCGCATGCGATGCGAAACCCCGCCACACGTACCACGAACGGATTTTAGGTTGTGAGAAGTTCTCTATTTTTAGGAACGACAATCACACCATTTACATGTTCTGGTATTCAGCTTTTAAAAAATAAAACAGCGATTATCGAGTCGTGGATGTGGTCAACGACTGGATGCGGATATTGACAGGCTAGCGGTGTAGCTTGATGGCGATCTAATCGGCTCGCAATAGACGCTACGTTCGTTCTTCCACCAATCGGTGCATTGCGTAAACCCCGCGCTTCGCTGATCGCACACTGCGGGGCTACTTTAAATGCCTTGTAGAAGCCCTAAATTAGTGCTTCTACAGACATTAGACGTTGCAAAAAACACAATTCCGTAGGACTGCCCACCACAATACAGCGCAGCGCTGCACCAATTGCACCACACGGAACTACAAATAACTTAACCACCAATCACGCCGACGCGCTTTGATGTCCGCGACCCAGCGGCAAAACGGATACAGCAGTGCAATGACACCAAACCACACACAATACGTGGCCAACAAATCAAGGCCGTAGCCTTTTGGGTAAAACACAAAGCTTGTCATTATCTGCGTCCATTGAAATCCTTGCAGCGTACCCAACACCACGCTGGCGGCGTGGATTAAAAACCAGTGTGCAATATAAAACGCGAATGGCACCCGGCCAAACATCACCAGGGTATTTTTCAGCCAGCCATTGAGGCGGTCTGCATAGGCGGTAAGCACCAGCGCTGGCCCCAAGGTCATCAGTAAATACTGCAAGCTTGGGCCATATTTTGAGGTGTTAAAAAAATCCATCGCGGTGTAAATAGCGCCACGCGCCTGCGTTTGCCAGTGGTTGGTGTCACCGTAGCCATCGAAAAGGCGCAGCACAAAAAACGCCGCAATCATGGCGACGCCGATGCGTAACAAAAGCACCCTTTGCTCTGTAGCGGGACGATCAAACACTGCCGACAATCCAAAACCCAAAAGCATCACGCCCACCCACGGCAAGATTGGGTAAACAAACAGGATGAAAAAAGGGCCTTGGCTGACTGACATTTGGCTATGCAGCGCCGCCCATAGCGGCCATTTCGTTTCGACCAAGCGGGTGACTGGCCAAACGTAATCGAGTAAGTTGTGGCAGCAGAAAATAGCCAGCCCAGCGATAAGGCAAAAGCGGCGGCCGAGAAGTTGCGCGCCCGCCAACACCATCATGCTGACGCCGATGGCGTAAATAACTTGCATGATGATTGCAGTCTGCCCGCCAAGCTGGGTTATTCCAAAGGGCGCAAAAGTCATGGCGGTAGAAATGATCGCTACCTCCACAAACAATAGCCACAGCCCGCGCTTAAATAGAAATAGCCCAAGCTCCTGCGGCGTCTTGCGCGCTGCCATCAGCCCAGCGCTGGTGCCTGCAAACAGCACAAATACAGGCGCACAAAAGTGTGTGATGAAACGCGTTAGGTAAAGAACTGCGCTCGCGTTTGGGTCGCCCATTGGGTCTTGCGAGCCGCCAATCATAAAATAGTCGCGCACATGGTCAATCGCCATGATGACAATGGCAAGCCCCCGCACCATATCGATATTGCTGAGTCGATAGCCGCGATTGTTGGTGCTATCAGTCATTGGTGGCTGGTGCATATTGTTTCCGCCTCTTATTTAAATTTGGGTTTACTTCCACGTCAATTTCAAGCTGATAAAAACTATTATTATTTCGTGCAGAAAACGTAGGTTGAGCTGGCGCATCCGGTTCTAGGTTTAACCCTCCGCAGCCAGCAGCACCTGCAACTTGGCTGCAGCTAGGCCGCCTTTTGCCACCATCTGTTGCAGCAGCGCCATGCGGGGCGCGTCGTCAGGCGTCACGCCTCGGCTTAGCACCACTGGGCCGTTCAGGCGGCAGGTGGCAAGCCATGCATTCAAGCCGGCATGTTGACGCCAGCTGGCGCCGTTGGCTAGAGATGCCAGCCACATGCGCAGCCAGTCGATGGGCAGTTCCGGCGTCAGCACGGGCTTGCAAAGTGCGTTCTTCTCGGCAATATCACCGACATGGCTCTCCACATACGCGATGACAGCGGCGCTGAACAGCGGCTGGCAATAGCGCACGAAGAACAGGTTGATGCGATCGCCGTCGAATACCGGCAGCGCGGGCGGCCGGATGATAGCACTGGCGCTGCAGTCGATGTAGAGCGTGTCGGGGTCAGCCGCTAGGATGCCGTGATCCAGCACCAAACGCGTGGGCTCGATGGCCTGCAGTCGTCCTAAGCGCACGATGTCGCTAATGCGCCGCATCTGCGCCAGTTCGGGCGGTGATACCACGGCGCAGTGGTAGGCGGTGGGCTGCACGGCGGGGTCGATGCGCATCAGCAGCGCGTGCGCCTCCAGCCGGGTGAACAGGTCCGACACTGACAACGCTGCGATGATGGCGTCAAACTGGCCGATGTTGGCGCCGATGCTGCGCTCGAAGTTTTCCAACCCCGTTTGAAAGTTGGCGCGGTTGATGAACCACGCATCGCGCGGCATTATCCAGCGAATGCGCGGTGGCGGTACACCGTTTTCTAGCAGCCACAACACGGCATCCATGCCAGTCTTGCCCGCACCCACCACGGTATATTTGGCGTATGGTCGGTTAATTTTGGGTAAGTCGTTCAGCGGTATGCACTTCACATCAGGTGCTATGTTGTACTTTGGCGGATGGGTGGATGGCACGGCGGTCTGCGCGTGGGTGGCGTCCACCACCTTGCGGGCATGCACAGTTTGCACTTCGCCGCTGGTGAGCGAGCGCACCGAATGCATGCCCTGAGGCTGTGCGCCTTGGGGTTGCGTATCCTCACGCAGCACCTCGCTCATCGGCAGGTAGCGCACGCGGCCTGAAGGCAAAAAGCGTTGCCGCATCACTTGCTCGAAATGCGCCAGCACCTCTGCACCCGAGGCCATGCTGTCCATGCCAGCGTTGATGCCGGTAAGGTCTTTGACGCCAAGGCTCAGTTCGCGTGAAGCCACGCCGTAGTAGGCCGACGGCTGATGCACTCGCACAAACGGATAAGCCGCGTTCCAGTGCCCGCCGGGGCGGTGTTGGCGGTCAACCATCAGCACGGTGGCGTCAGCACTTTCGCTGAGCAAGGTATCGACAAAAGCCATGGCGGTGGCACCAGCGCCGATGACCAAGTAGTCGGCTTGCAAAGTGTCGTTGGTGCTGGTGGATGTTGGTGCGGATGTGGGTGCGGGTGTAGATGTAGACGTTTGCATTTTTTAGGTTCTTCAAAAGTGGAGTGAATGAATAGCGGTGTCAGTCCAAGTGGCGGATTCGGTGGATGGCGGCATCACGCACCTTCGCCCGCAATTTCTTCAAGCTACCTGGCGCAGCTCCCCCTTCCAATAGGGTTCGCGTAAGGTGCGCTTGAGCACCTTGCCTGCGCCACTCATCGGCAGCGCGGTGATGAACTCCACGCTTCTTGGGCATTTATAGGCGCCGATCAGCGTCTTGCAATGTTCGCGAATCTCGTCGGCCGTCGCCTGTTGGTCGGCTTTGAGCACGACCACTGCGTGTACGCGCTCGCCCCATTCGGCGTCTGGCACACCGATCACCGCGCATGCGGCAACGGCCGGATGCTTGGCAACTGCCCGCTCCACTTCGGTGGAGTAAATGTTTTCGCCGCCGCTAACGATCATGTCCTTCACGCGATCAACCACGAAGACGAAGCCTTCGTCGTCCATGCGGCCGCCGTCGCCGGTGTGCATCCAGCCGGGGTTGGACGGGCGCTCCAGCGCCTGCGCGGTTTCCTCAGGCTTGTTCCAGTAGCCCAGCATCACGGCAGGGCTCTTGACAATGATCTCGCCCACCTCGCCTCGCGGCAAGTCAGCGCCATCAGGCCCCACGATGCGAATCTGCACGCCCGGCAGCGCCAAGCCGGCCGCGCTGAGCTTGCCGCGCGAGCGGCCTTCAGCCGAATGCAGCGCCGCTGGCAACAAGGTGGCGCAGGGCGCAAGCTCGGTCATGCCGTAGGCCTGCGCGTACTCCACGTGAGGCATGAGCTTCTGCGCGCGATCAAGCACCGCTTCACTGATGGGCGAGCCGCCGTAGCCCAGCGTTCGCAGCGCGGAGAGGTCGTGCTTGGCCGCGTCGGGGTGGTCAACCAGCAGCTGAATCATCGTCGGCACAAGCAACGTGGTGGTGATGCGCTCGCGCGCAAGCAGCTGCAGCATGGCGGGCGGCGTGAACGCGGGCAGCGCGAC
>JANNWG010000030.1:0-88446 GCA_031414695.1 Burkholderiales bacterium | reverse complement strand
AAAAGGTGAAGCAGCGATTAGTTTTTGATACAACGGATGTAGAAAATTAATTTCCTTTAATATTGACGCGGGACTTAGCTCCCCATTGAGCGCACGTAATTTATCGTGCGTGTCAATCGTATTGGCACTACATTCAGTAATTTCATCTATTTTAAAAATAGTAATGTGCTCCGCTTGGTTATGGGCAAAATATAAATTCTGTTTTTTAAAAAATAATGCTCAGCACTTAGAATCGCTCTTGATAGTTACATCCAAGCTATAAGCTGAAAGCAGTAGCGCCGATCTTAGCGGGAACACTCTCTAGTACATTGATGACAACATTACCCCGCTTACGTGCTGTGTCAACATAGCAATGCGCTGCGACAATTTCGTCAAACCGATAGCGCCGATCAACAATGGATAGGTATTCGCCAGATGACGCCAACGCAGCAAGAAAGTGTAGGTCTTGAATGCGACCAACCACTGGCCCTGCGATAATTTTTTTACGACTGGTAATCGCGACCCAAGGCGTCTGCAGCATGTCCCACAAATCGGCGTACACCATAAGCATGCGTCCGTTTAATTTTAATGATGCTTTGCATCGCGAAAAAGGCGCATTGCCAACGGTATCCATAATCACATCATAAGTTTCGCCGATTTTGGTGAAATTTTGATTTGTGTAGTCAACAACATGGTCAGCGCCTAAAGACTTGACTAAATCTACATTAGCGGTGCTGCATACACCAGTCACCTCTGCGCCAAAATGTTTAGCTATCTGCACGGCAGCGAGCCCAACAGCACCTGATGCACCGTTAATCAATATACGCTCGCCACGCCCTAATTTGGCGCGTCTAAAAAAGTCTAGCGCGGTAGTGCCGCCAAACGATAACGCTGCCGCTTCATCAAAGCCCAAGTTAGCAGGTTTTGCTACAGTCATCGAGTCTTCTGGCAAGCATTTGTATTCGGCGTAGCAACCCATGGAAAAATCTGTAAACGCAAATACGGCATCTCCAATTTTAAATTTAGTAACATTTTTGCCGATGGCCTCAATAACGCCTGCAAGCTCAGTACCCAATACAGGCTGCTTTGGTGTTGACCATCCAAACAAGAGGCGCACAATGAGGCCATAGCCACTTGGCACGTTTAGCGCCCTAACTCTGCAATCGCCTGAGGTTACTGTTGTCGCATGAATTTTGATGAGGACTTCATTTTCCTTAGGACTAGGCGTTTCAACATCGTGCAACCGTAATACATCGGGCGCACCATATTTTGATACCGCGACAACTTTCAATTTTTTGCTTTCTTTAAAAATTAATTTTTTTAACCAGTCGCTACGCTCAAACTTGACGCAAGAAGCACTGTTGTTGCGGGCAACCAAAGCATACGTTCATGTCGGCTAGGCGTTAGCGCATTAGCCACAACACCCACAAAGCAATACACAGCCACCACCCAAATTAACGCGGTACTTGTCGCATATAAATGCGGCAGTATCCAGCCTGCGCGCGTC
Organism: Burkholderiales bacterium; assembly: GCA_031414695.1. GTDB lineage: Bacteria > Pseudomonadota > Gammaproteobacteria > Burkholderiales > Usitatibacteraceae > UKL13-2. Next base: position 86,960 of record JANNWG010000030.1, on the reverse strand, counting down.
ATCACCACAGCAGCAAAGCCAACAAAAATGAACGTCGTTAATAAACAAACCAGCCGCATACGGCACGGCAATCGGCTTGTATATTTGCCGCCCAATGTAAATTGTCCCCAAGGCGCGCCTAATATCAGCGCGAATTGAAACATAACAACTACAAGGGAAATGATTAAAAATATCAGCGGGGCAGCTGTTGCAGTGGTGCTCACCATTTTTCTAAAAAATTTTCTAGCATGGTGCGATTGTGGTGTTATTTTTTCTGCGATGCCGATTTTGATTGCTGTACTGGCGCTTGTGCTGGTGTAGGCGCGCCATCAACAGCAAGCCTGCCACCTGTTCCTAGCCCTTGGCCTTTTACTTTTTGCGGTTTGTAATTGCGAATGGCTTTAACAATATTGTTGTAGGCATCTGTGAATGCAGCAATTACCACTTTGCCTTGAGGCGTATTGGTGTAGCCGCCGCCAACTGCACCTGCACTACCGCCAAATAAAGCAGCACTTACATTGAAGTCAGTATTTTTGGATGAGCCTTCTGCGGCGGCCACTTGAACGCCACTGCGGTTATCAATTATGGTGAGCATTGTTGAGGCTTCGTTAGTCCGAAAGCCACCCGCCACAACGCCAGCGAGTAGCCCAAGCGCACCTAGTTTGCCTCTGCCAGCAGAAGCAAGCCCGCCACCACCACCACTCGTACCACGTGCGCTCACTAATACTTCAGGTGTAATGCTGTAGTCAGCCGAGACCAACTGGCCTTGGCCGAAGTTGCTGCTTTGACGCAGCTCACCTGATCGCTGTAATGCGCGTTCACGTTCGATATTTTGAAACGCACGGCCACGCTCCACCACCACAAAACAATTCGACTGCTGAATCAACAAGCGTAACGGTTGTATTGTTGAACCCAACTTGTACTCTTGAGTAAATACGCGATACCAGTCGCCCTCTTGATCCTCCGTGAGTGAAACCGTACCTAACGGGCTGTCGCATTTCTCGAGTTGCAAGCTTTCGCCTTGCGCTGATTCACCACCGGCAGAGCCGGTTGCGGTTGTCTTTGCGCTCTCAGCACCCATCTTGGGCATTGTGGCGTTACATCCGACTAGTAGCGTCATCGCAACGGCAGCAGTTAATGTGGCAATTTTCATTTTGTTTACTCGTCTAGGTTGTGTGTGGTTTTGTGTTTGGTTAGATTGTTATAGCGATAACAAGTAGTACGTAAATCTTCAATTCAATAGGCCAACGATGGTTTTGAAATAATACAAACCCCTTTATTGGCGGCTGCTTACAGCCAAATATGCTCGGAAATGCCCGCAAATAAATGAGTTTTATGAGAAATTATTAATCGTTGTCGCTTAACTTACTTCGCCGCAAAGCGCTCTGCCGCCGTCATCAAATCGCCGTTTGCATGTCGCACCGTGCCAGCCACACCTAGGCCAAAATAAGGCATGTTGACGTAGATGTTTTCAAACGTGCCTGGTGAGACCGCATAGGTCTCGTGCCAAATACCGACTGAGCCATTGCGGCCAACCGCTTGATTGAATGCCGCCCATGCGGGCAAATGTTCGGCATCTTTACGCTTGGCGTAGGCGAGCAATTGATCCATTGAGCGCCAATACTGCACCATGATGGTAGTGCGGCCAAACCATGATTCAGCGTGTAAAAACCCCAACTCTGGCTGCTTATAAAGCTCCGTCAGCATGCGCGGCATGGCATTTACGACTGGCAACCATTTGTGTATTTTTAGCGGTTGATTGATGCGAACACCGATCATAAAAACAACAAAATCATGGTCAACAGTGGCGGTAAGTCTTTCTTTGTGAATCACAAATATGTCCCTAATATTTAGGCTACAGCTGCAAGGTTGCCACATGCACCAGCGGTGAATGCGGCAGGAAAATGAACGAATTAAAAATACTATTTAACGATTACATCAGTGACTTGAATACTGCTAACGGTGTAGTGCAACGTAATCGCGCCAGCGGAAGTGAAGGTCAATTTGGCGTCACCTACATTCGTCACACTTACTGCACTCGGATCAAAGGTTGCTATTTGCCGCGCAGGTCTTACGCCACACCGCAATATTGAGCGACCATTGGCGACATAAAAAATTAATGACCTACCCTTTAGTACGTAATCAACTAATGCGAAGTGCCATGTCGTACACAATATTTATTATTTATTTGTGGCCTATGAAATTAGTTAATTCCGTATGTACGGCGTGGCGTTTAGCAATTGCGTAGCTGATAAAATTTGTTATGTCTTTTTGATCAATCGCGTTAATGACAAATAAGCGCATATAAGCCACTACCCCCACATCGCTAGGCATTTCTGCGTCATGCAAACTGAGACTGAACTCACCGAATTAACCCAGCGTGCTGGCCGTGGCGATTTAGCGGCGCGCGAGCAACTTATTCGTTTGATTTATCCTAAGCTTCGCGCGATTGCACACAAGCGTCTCGCCGCGCACGCCACACCTACGCTGATTAACACCACCAGCCTCTTACATGAGTCGCTCGCGAAATTACTGGAGCGCGGCTTTGGGCATATTGAAAACTCTCGGCATTTAATTGCCTACACCGCCACCATCATGCGGACGCTTTTGGTGGACTACGCTCGCGAGCGCAACGCACAAAAGCGAGATGCGGGTGAGCGCGTGACAATGACAACGCTTGATATACGCGTTGATGATCGCAGTGTTGATTTAGTCGCGCTCGATCAAGCGATGTTGCAATTATCTGAAATCGATCCACGATTAACCAGCATCGTTGAGCTGCGTTGTTTCGGCGGATTACGGGTGGACGAAATTGCCGGGGAGCTTGGTATATCAGAGCGCACTGTTAAGCGTGATTGGCAAAAAGCGCGCGCGTTTTTGATGCTATTTTTTGATCCAAATGCCGCATGAATACGACAGTGACTAATCAAAATGACCAGCTCATTCAGCTCAAACGTGCGGCTGAATTATTTGATTCAGCACTTGAGTTTGGCGATGTGAGTAGCGAGGCACGTGAACAGTGGCTGCAAGCGTTAGATATTAGTCAGCCTATTGTCGCCCAACATTTACGCAGGCTGCTCCTAGCCCACGCGCGCGCAAATGAGATTGATTTTCTTGATCGCACCATTTCACCTGATTCACTCAATATGGCGCCGGGTAACACCACGTCAGCTAAAGCAATGTCAATGACGATGGGTCCCTACCAACTCATTCGCCAGATCGGTGAAGGCGGCATGGGCACAGTGTGGTTAGCTGAGCGTGCGTATAACAACTTCACACGTCAAGTGGCCATCAAACGTTTGCACACCACCATGCGGCGCGCTGAACATGAGGCCAGGCTTTTGCATGAAGCCGCCATATTATCGAAGTTGGATCATCCGAATATCGCGAGGCTTTATGATGCCGGTTTTTCGGATGAGGGTGAGCCCTACCTAGCGCTGGAGTTAATCGATGGGGAGCCGATTACTACCTACTGTGACCGCTTACGACTGGATGTGAAATCCCGCGTGGCACTGATGCTGCAAGTCTGTGATGCGCTGACATTTTTACACCAGCATTCAGTGATTCATCGCGATATAAAGCCGACTAATGTGATGGTGGATAAATCTGGTCAAGTGAAGCTGCTGGACTTCGGCATATCAAAGCTTGTCGCTGAAGCCGCGCCTATTGATGCGCAAACAAAATCATCTGTGAATGCGTTCACGCCAGAGTACGCATCCCCTGAGCAAATCAGTGGTGAGACCGTGACCACTGCAAGTGATGTTTATTCATTGGGCGTATTACTTTATCGACTCTTAACGGGTGTGAGGCCCTATGGCCGCACCCTGCCCTCAATATTGATCGCCTCCGCCATTGTCAACACGCTACCGTCTAAGCCAAGCACCTTATTCAAACCCACTGGTGAGTTGTCATCTGACGAATTATTAAAAATCGCTGAAGCACGGCAATCAAGTGTGAAACAACTACACACAAGCCTACGCAACGATTTGGACAATATATTGCTCATGGCGCTGGAAAAAAGTATCGATAGACGCTACAAGACTGTCGATGCATTTCAGTCCGACTTAGTGGCGTGGTCAGAATCGCGCCCCATTGTCGCCAAGCGCCAATCACCCATCTATGTGCTGCGTAAATTTACCGAACGACATCGTGGTGGGGTCGCGGTAAGCATACTCGCGACAACTACCTTAATAGCTGCCCTCGCATTTGGTGCGTTGCAGGCCAGACAAACGCAAATTGAGTCAGTAAGAACGAAACGCGTACTGACTTTTTTGCAAACACTGATTGCAGAGGCAAATCCGAATAAGACAGGTGTGGAAACAATTACGGTATTAGATTTACTTAAGCGCGCACCTGATGTTGCAAAACAACAGTTTCCTTATGATGCTAATTTGCAATACGAAGTACTAAAGCCAATTGAGCGAATCTTGCGTGATTTAGAAGCGGCAGGATCGCTTGAGCCAGTAGAGCAAGCGATGATAAAACTAATCCCATCGCTCTACAATTTGACTACAGAAGAAGAAACAGAATTAAGAAACGAATACGCTCTAACGCTTGCCTATCTTGGCAAACAAGCGCTTGCTGAAGCCGCTGTGGATGACGCACTCAAACGACTCATTGAAGCGAACAAAAAAGAGTCGGCTCCATACGCGCTCGCGATGCTGACAAAAGCGCAGATGCATGTGTATCGCGCTAAGTATCAGGAGGCCGCAGATATTGCGTTGACGCAGCACACATTTTTAATGGCAAATCTTGCGGACGCTAATCCGCTTAGAACCAAGATCACCCACAATGTGCTCGATATTTTGCTATCTGCTGACCGCCAGCAACAGGCAAACGATATTGCACAACGTTATTTTACGGATGCCATTATTGACGCCATCCCTGAGACTAAAGATCGACTCCAGTACAAAGTGATGCAAGGTTCACTCTTATGGTATCTGGGCAATCCGCGTGCCGCTGAGGCGCATTACGCAAAATTATTGCCGCAATTTAAAGTTTTTTTTGGCGTTACCAACGTGATGTATCCACAATTGCTACTCATTACCGCACAAGCCGCAATTGAAGCAGGCAGCTATACCAATGCGATTAAATATTTGGGTGAGGCTAGCGACATTGAGCGTCAATCTGCACATCCAGTTGCGCGTAGATCAATAAACATACTCACTTACCAGACGCTCGCATATTTACAAATGGGTCAAGCAGACAGCGCGCGTGAAAAATTAAATCAAGCGACCATGCTCATCGAAAAAGGCAATGCTGGAACGCCATTTTACTGGCGTGCAGTATATGTTGAGGCCATGCATCGCGCCGCTTGGGCTTCAGCACTAACAGCACTGGACAAATGGCAGCAAGCACTACCCGGCGGCACATCCGCCAACTCTATTGCTGTGAGCATGATACAAATGGATCGCGCCAATACGCGCAGGCTCAACGGCGACATTGATGCTGCACTAGCACTGGCGAAACAGGCAATCGTAAACATACAAAATATATTGCCCACAAAGCATTTTTGGCGCGCCTCAGCAGAGACACGCTACGCACAGATACTATTGCTATCAGGCGTCAATCCTGATGCGCTACCGATATCAACTAAAGCATCTAGCGTAATTGAAAAGTCATTAGGACAAAATCATCCACTCACCCAACAAAGCCTACTCATACGCGCGCAGATTGAATTGCAATTAGGTGATAAAAGCGCCGCAGAGCGCATTGCAGAAATCACACGCCGCTATGATGCTATCCAAAAAAGAAAAATGGATTTATCAGTTAGATCATTACACTAACCAAACGCACCTGTCGCGGCGTAATTTATTGGCGCGCATGGCGCGCCCTACGTCAAATATTGTTAAATATCGATGGGCTCTGAGCCATCTGGACACTGCCTACCAACGCATGGCTCTGCGCCAACATCTCTTGGCGGTGTTGGTAACACAGGCGGTGGTGCGTTATCGCAAGCGCGCGTTGGCAGGTCTTTTGAGTCACACAATGAGTTTGTTTGCTGTGCTTTGTGCGTCACGCTTGGTGCCGTTATTTTTTCAGATAATAAGCGCGATAACCATATGCTCAATTGGGTACTGACTGATGCTTTTTTGCCTAACGCCTCACTTGCATAAACGTTAGCGCCGTAACTGAGTGCAGCTAGACTAATTGAGGCTGCGATAAAGTACATGTTGATTTTCATAATGTTTTCAAATTCTGATGTTAAATTAATTTTAATGGGTGCTTCTATAAATTCAAAATATCCGTCGTTATCGCGCAGTTACGTCACTACGCGGGAATGACGGAATTTATAGTAGTCCCCTAACGTCATTCCAAATTTCACCTACCAAGGCTCTAAACAAAACATATAGCCATGTGGACGCACAGTTTTAATTTTCCATGCGGATTCGCGCTCTTCACCAAAGCGGCGACGTAGCCGATAAAGACGCGCATCAACGGAACGATCACCGCCGCTGTAATGCAATCCGCGTAGTGACTTTAAAATATCATTACGATGCATGACCGTACCCGCATTGCTGGCGAGCAGCCACAACAAGTCAAATTCAGCGGGCGTTAATTCGATACGGTTCTCGCCCAGCATCACTTCACGATTAACGCCGTGTATTTTTAAGCGGCCAAATTGCAAACAATTTTCAATGTCATTTGCTGACTCGTTGTGACAGGCGCGACGCAGTATCGCCTTAATGCGTGCGAGTAATACACGCGGCTGAATCGGTTTGGCTAAGTAGTCGTCTGCACCAAGCTCTAAGCCTAGCACTTGATCAAAATCTTCCTCGCGCGCAGTCAGGATAATGACCGGCACTTGATTACCACTGGCGCGTAATTCACGGCAAATATCGAAGCCGTCTTTGCCTGGCAGCATGACATCCAATATGACTAAATCTGGCTGCTCACTGGCTATTTTGGCGAGCGCCAAATCACCGCGCGTTTCGCGGCTCATTTGCATATCGTGGCGCGTTAAGTAGTCGCTAATGGCATCACTTAACTCAATATCATCTTCAATCAGTAACACCTTAACAGTGTTGGTTTCGGCATGTGTTGGGGCTAACATTGCGTTCACAGTTATTCCTAGGTGGTTATATTTATTCTGTCTAAAGCTCAAATTTTAGTTAGCTGTTGTTAGACGTTAAAAACTTGGCTTTTAGATGCATTTTTCCAACACATTTGACAGCGCGCACCGCCTAAAGTTGCATCAGTAATGCTCACACTACCGCCATGCCAGCGCGCGATTTGCTTAACAATAGCAAGACCAAGACCAAACCCTCCTGAATCACGACTGCGGCTCTGATCTAGCCTCGCGAATGGCTCAAAAAGTATTTCTCGTTCAGCATCTGGAATACCTGGGCCATCATCATCAACCATCAGCACATAACCCAATGCGCGTTGCTCTACACGAATCTCAACGCGTGACTTTGCATAATGCATCGCGTTACGCAATAGATTGGATGCTGCACGGCTTAAATAACGGTAGTCACCATCAACATTGTCAACAGTTGGAATAGCCACTACAGTAACTGCGTAAGCCATTGTGTGTGCAAGCTCATTAGCCTCAGTAACAAGCTCATCCAACCATGCTGCTACGTCAATGGTCGCGATATCAAGAGCGGGTGATTCACGGTCAAGCCTCGCATATTCCAGCAGCTCCGTTGACAACTCATCAAGCTGATCTATCGCGGTATTCATCCGTTCTAGCTCACCATCTTTTTTCGCCAACGTATCAGCCTCCATCGCCAGCTCATGTCGAAAACGTAAGCGCGTAATGGGTGTACGAAATTCATGTGAAATAGCATTCGTGAGTTGCTTATGTGAGCTCATTAGGCAACTGATGCGCTCTTTCATTTTATTAAGTGAGTCAGCTAGTGGGTGCAGTGCTGCCCCGCGCTCAATATCAATATGGAAATCAAAATGCCCTTCGCCTACTCGCGCTGCCGCTTTTTCAAGCGTCAGCATATCGCGTCGAAACAATCTAAGCCAAACATAAATTGCTAATGCATAAAGAGACGATTCAACTAGCCACGTAAATTGCGTGGTGGTAAATACTCCAGCAATAAGCATCGGCTTTTGGAGACCCATTGGGGCTTTCAACACCACCACCATATCTGTGTCAAGAATGGTGTGGAACACTTCGTAGCTCAGGCCATCAGGCGAATTTCGTGAGATGAGTTTATTTTCACGAATGGCTGCTCCTTCCACCTCACTAAATTTATTTAACTGCATTAAATCTTGGATGCTGAGTAGCTTTGATGGCCCTAAAAAATCTTCAGTAGTGCCAATGCGAGATTTTAATTTTTCAAATCGCGCTTGCCACTCTGATCGCGGAAAAGGCGCTAGCACTTCTTCGATCAGCACGTAGGCACGACGAAAGCGTTCATGCGCGCTTGCCGTAGCGCTAGCTGTCGATGACCAATCAAAAACGTGCTTCTGAATCTGAAAAGAAGTCAGCGACGTTAATAATACTAACAACCACAACTTAAGAAAGAGTTTACCCATAAGCGCTGCAATCTATCACTAATTTCATGTCAACTTCGTAAACAAAATAAACACAAATGGGGACTTGCGCGCCCCATTTGGTTAACACTATGTTGTTGATGTTTACTTGAAGCGATAAGTTGCCCTCATTGTAGGATTGATATCTTTAGAAGTTGTACTTCGCCGAAACGGTGTACACACGACCAAGCGGATTGTGGACACGATCATCATATGCACGCGCTTGGAAGCGAGCTGTTTGATTAGTAAAAGGTGGATCTTCGTTTACAAGATTTAAGATACCACCTTGTAAAGTCAGGCCTTTGAACCCAGTGTAAATAACGGATAAGTCAAAAATCGAGTAGGACTTAACCGTGTTATTTCTGAACGCTGGTGCGACCGAGCCACCATTCTGATCACGATAACCCGTTTGAAAGCGATTCAACAAATTTGCGTTCCATTTGCCGATTTGCCAGCCGATGTTGGTAACTTGTTGATACCTAACCACTGGGCCACCAAAATTCGCGTTGTAATTGCCGACCGGATTAAAGTAGGTGCCATTTTTTAACACTTGGAATTGGTAGTCGGTGACATATGTTGAGCGAACACTAGTCGTAAACGTGCCATACGGTGTAGCTTCACTTTGCCAATTTGCTTGTAAATCAACACCTCGCGTATAGGTGTCGCCTAAGTTTTGGTTGGTGTTGATAATAAAAGCAAGAGGATCACCTCCTGGCACACGGCAGGCACCAATTGAAGCCTGAAGTGCTGCCGGTGCGCGGCTGCATCGCACGAACAAATTAGCGTAGGTCACAGAATCACCAAAAATAGTGTTTTCACCCAAGGTGCTGATATTGTTTGTGACTCGATAGAACCACTGATCCAATCCGAATGAGAATCGAGGCGTAATTTGATAAACAAATCCTAGTGTCCACGCTTTCGATTTTTCAGGTGTTAACTGGGTATTACCGCCTTGTTGCTGCTGAAACTGAATGCGGCAATCACGGCTCGCCAAACCACCCGCAGCAGGATTAACCACACCATTCGGGCATAGCTGTGGATCATTGTATGCGCCACCGGTAAACGTCGTAGAGTTTGGTGAGTACAGCTGCGTCAATGTTGGCGCCGTAAAGCCTTCGTTGTAAGAAGTACGTAACAGCAAGTCTTTGTAAGGCGTGAAACGGATGGCCGCTTTTGGATTGGTTGTGCTACCAAAGTCGCTATATCTATCGTGACGAACTGAAAGTGAAAGCTCAAGATTCTTAAGTAGCGGCAGGCTGAATTCAGCCGCGAGTGCTTTGATATCGCGATCACCCACGCGAAGTGCGCCCGACCCCGCGAGACCAGAAGATGCGGCTTGGCTGACTTTTGGTATGTCTGTCTTGTAGATCATCTCCTCTTTACGGAATTCAGTCGCGATTGCTAACATTGCTGCGCCACCAACCAAGTCGAATAGTGGGCGTGAAGCGTTGGCACTAATGCTCGATAGCTTGCCTTCGCCAGACTGCACAAGACCAAGCACCTGGTTGGCTTGCAAATAAGCAAGTCCCGCTGCAGTTTGCGCGCCGAATGGGTTTAAAAACGGTGCGCCGTTAGTACCACGAACGCCATTAAGCATCGCTGCTGTTGTTGGATAACCATTCAGAAAATAGTTTTCAACTTTCGACCTTGACCACAAGCCAGCAGTTTGATAATCCCAGCCAGCAAACGTGCCTTCTAAGGACGCAGCCGCGCGCTCAGTATTGTTCTCTTGCTCGCCTCGTCGCGCACCCAGTACGGTGGTTCTCCAGCCAATTGAGATCGTTGCTGCGCGGTTCAGTGCGGGATCAGTAATGGGGGTGATGCCATTACCTGGATAAAACGGACTATCGGGTCCCATGGTGAGACCACCTTCAGGGGACGGTGCGATTTGGGTGCGAACGATATTGTTGGACTTAAAGTACTCAAGGGAGGCGGTGTGATTCGCACCGAGTGCTAAGGCACCGCGAACATAGGCTGTCCACTGTTTTTGTTGGGGGATAGTCCACGTAAACGCCTGAGTGTCTGCGCCGCAGCGTGTTGCGCCTAAGCCGATACCATTACCTTGCGGGGTATAGAGGGAGGTTGGCGACAGACAAGTCGGGATAGAGGGATTGGTGACCAACGTACCCTGCGTATAGTTGGCAGGAAAGGTAGTTGGGCTCAACGCGTTCAAGCCAAACTCAGGGATAAATGACGAGCGCGAAAAATCGCGATCTGTACCGAACATTTCTTTGCCTTGACGCGCTGAGAAACCGACGTTGACATTCCAGCCCTGTTTGACCATATCACCAATGCCGCCGAGGATATCAGTCTTATAAATTTCACCACCAGACTTTTCTGGCAACTGCATTTCTGCGCTTACCGTAGCACCGCGATAGTCTTTATGCGTAATGAAATTAATCACGCCGGCAATCGCATCGGTACCATAAGTGGCGGACGCACCATCAACGAGTACTTCGATACGCTTCAATGCCACCAGCGGTAAGGTATTCAAATCAACGGCAACGCTAGCAAAAGGGTTGCTGACGATGCGCTTGCCATTCAAGAGTACCAGTGTGCGCTGTGCGCCAAGGGAACGGAGGTTGGCATAAGAAGCTGCACCGTTGGTTCCACTTACAGAAGCGGATGTCACCGTGCCACCTTGTTGTTGCGTGATGAGTTTGATAGCTTGTTCAGCGTTGGTCACACCTGCCTTAGCAAGCTCATCCAGTGATATGACCACCACTGGCAATGCTGTCTCACCTTCAACGCGTTTAATTAATGAGCCAGTGACTTCAATTTTATCTACTGTAGCGACTGTTTGTTGCGCGTGTGACGAGGCAGCATAAAAAACGGAACCTGCTGAACTTAATAGGCCTACCGCCATAAGTGACGCGGCGATTTTAGTGTGTCTGATTTTCATATATGTCCTGTACTGGGTGGCAAAGTCTGCAACCATTGTCAGAACAACACAAAGCGATACGCAATGTATTTATCCCATCAAATGGCTACAAGTTAGTTACTGATTCAACATAGCGAATCATGAATTAACTTAAAGCGACCATTTGCACCTATTTGTACTGAACATTTCACTGAAACGCGTGAATCAAAAAAATACAATCATTTTTGTTACATGATTAAATAATCAATCATATTTAGCCCGTCAAAATGATTAAAAATAATATTCAAGTGTGCATTTGACAAATTGAATGCACTAAAAAAATACATATAGGATCGTGCTGTTGCTTAGTCGCAACAGTTTTGTCACCAATAAAATTGCCAGCGTGGCTACCAAGGCTCTAAACAAAACATGTAGCCATGCGGTCGTACTGTTTTAATTTGCCAGACTAAATCCCGGTCTTCGCTGAAACGACGTCTGAGTCGATACAAACGTGCGTCAACTGATCTATCACCAGTGCTATTGTTTAGGCCGCGAAGTGATTTAAGTATGTCGTTACGATGCATCACCTTGCCCGCATTGCTGGCAAGCAACCATAGCAACTCAAACTCAGCTGGCGTTAGGTCAATACGATTTTCACCGAGCATCACTTCGCGGTTGATACCGTGAATTTTGAGCCGACCGAACTCTAAAACCGCCACTTCATTTACATCGTCCACAATACTATGTGCGCGACGCATGAGTGCCTTAACGCGTGCCAACAATACTCTAGGATGTGCGGGCTTCACCAAATAATCATCCGCACCTAATTCAAGCCCAAGCACTTGATCAAATTCATCTTCACGTGAAGTCAGCATAAGCACTGGGACATTATTACCTTTGGCTCTTAACTCACGACAAATATCAAAGCCATCTTTACCTGGCAGCATCACATCGAGTATTACCGCATTGGGTTGTAACGCGGTAATACGCTCTAGCGCAAGATCGCCGCGTGATTCACAGCTTATCCCAATGCCATTTTTTTTCAAGTAGTCGCTCATCGCGCTACTTAATGCAAGATCATCTTCTACGATGAGTAAATGGTTATTGGTTGGCGACAAAGTTTGACTGCTTGTTTCAGTAATCACATGGCACTCCAAAAATTAGTCAACAATGGCAAATTAGTGCGGCACGCAGTAATTTGTAACTTAAAAATCAATACGTGTCATTTGGTTGCACTGGATTCAGTTGCCCACACTATTTTGAAACGCGCACCACCAATAGTTGCTGTGTCTATCGTTGCTTCACCGCGATGCAGCTGTGCTACCTGCTTCACAATCGCCAAGCCTATGCCAAAGCCTCCTGTAGTGCGATCACGGCTACGATCAAGCCTAGTGAATGGTTCAAACAGTCGCTCGCGTTCAGTAATCGGTACGCCTTCACCATCATCATCTACCGTGAGCACATATTGATCGTCAGCCTTAGCTACCGTAATAACGATTTGCGATTTGGTGTAACGCACCGCGTTTCTAATGAGGTTAGCTGCCGCACGTGTCAAGTATCGATAGTCGCCTTCAATTTGCCCAGTCTTCATCTCAGTGGTGATAATAATTTCGCGACCGTTTTCGGCAACAACCTGTTTTCCGTCTTTAACTAACTCAAGTAACCATGCATCTACATCAATAAACGATGGCACAAAATTAGGCTCACCACGATCAAGCTTGGCGTATTCAAGTAGCTCTGTAGATAGCTCATCTAGCTCATCAATGGCAGACTCCATCGCAATTAATTCGCGGTCTTTACCAGCGAGCGACACCTCTTCCATCGCCAACAAATGTCGAAAACGCAGTCGCATGATGGGCGTACGTAACTCGTGAGAGACTGAATTAGTCAAGAGCTTATGCGAACTCATGAGCTTACTGACACGCGAAGTCATTTGATTAAACGCATCGGCTAACGGAAATAATGCGGAGTGATGTTTCATTTGTATATGCGTATTAAAGTGCCCGCTACCAACACGCATAGCACCCGCTTCTAGCGCAACCAAATCATTTCGGAATAGCCTTAACCACAAAAAAATACCCAATGCAAAAACACTAGACTCAATAAACCACGACACATGCGTAGGATTAAATATGCCTAGCACCAATACTGGCCAGCGAAGCTCGGTCGGCCCACTCAGCACTAACACTGACTGTGAGTTTTTAATTCTCTGAAAAATATCAAAGCCCTTAGAGTCGGTGAAAACAACAGACTGATATTCGCCTGCATATATTTTTTCAATGTTGTCGCGCGTTAAGCGTGGCTCCATTTCAAGTTGGCGCAAATCAATTAGATTCGTAATGCCTAACCAAATTTCTGGCGAGCCGACGCGCGACTTCAGCCTTTCAACTTGCGCGCTCCATTCAGACTCAGGGTATTTTGCTAGCACTTCTTCAACTAGTACCATCATACGACGAGCACGCTCGTCACTACCCATGAGCGGCCGACTATCAACCCGCCATTTCTCATGCACAGTGATTTGTAGCTGATATGAAATAAATAATGTCAGCAGCACCAAAAACCAAAGCTTTAAGAATAGTTTTTTCATTGCAATCTAATCCATTTATTGATGCGTCGTTAAAAACACAAATGGGAGCAACCGCTCCCATTCGAATCCTGCAATATCAGAAGTTTACTTAAAACGATAATTAGCGCTTAGATTGATGTTGCTACCAAATGGATTATGAAAGGTAGGATTAAACCCAAGTGTTGTTTGATTAGGGTCGTACGGGGCTTTACGATTTTCAATATTGCGCACCAATAACGAGACGCTTAAATTTTTAATGCCGCGATAACTAGCGCCGACGTCAATGGTGGTTAATGAATCCACCTGGCAACGACCAAGATAGGCAAGCGTTGGCGAAGTTGGTGCTAAGTAGCATTGGTTAGGCACTGTTGGATCACCATAGTCCCAACCAGATGTGTAGTTGCCGCGCACAAAGCCAGACCAGTCACCTTTGGCATAGTTAAGCGTGGCATTGCCGCGTAAACGTGGCACTTCGTTGATGAAAAAATTACCAGCATTATTGACGAAAGAACCGCCTTTATTAAGCTGGTAGTCGTAACGAATCGTCCATGTCGCAATGGTATTAAACGATAGACGTCCGCCACCGAGCGTTGTAGATGCATCAAGCTGCACATCCACACCCTTGACACGTGTTTCGCCTAAATTCAGAAAGCGTCTTGTGGTGCTTTCTAGCGGACCTGAATTGGGCACGCCTGGAATAAAGGTTGCGGGATTAGCGTTCCTCACTACTGAGCCACCAATATAGTTAGGCACAAACTCATTGATCACCACTTGCTGTGCGCTGAGTCGATCAATCTGATCACGTCTTCTGATTTCAAACATATCAGCTTGTAGCGATACATTATTCATCGGTGAATAGATAAATCCAATAGTCCAACTCTTGGAACGCTCAGGCTCCAAATCAGTCGATGGCAGAAAAATACTCGCCACCGTAATACCCGTACAGTCCGTCAACTGCCCACCAGGTAGTGGCGTAGTGCCATTTGGACAGCGTACTGGGTCAGTGACGGTACTAAATGACTGCACACGCGAATTTGAAGTTTGTGTCAATGACGGTGCACGAAATGCTTCCGCGTAATTAGCGCGGAAGGCTAATGACGTTAGTGCCTTCCATTTCACGCCAATTTTGGGTGTTGTTGAGGTTGCATAATCACTATAGTTATCAATACGCAACGCAAACTGCGTCTCGACACTCTTTAGAATTGGCGCGGATAATTCTGCAAATAACGATTTCACGGTTCTTGACGCGCCTACAGTTGTAGATGCAATGCCAATAAAATCTCCTGCGACTTGCCCAGGGTCAGAGGTAATATCAAACGACTCACGTCTAAATTCAACACCCGCCGCAATAATGGCTGGCCCACCGGCCAAATTAAATAATTCGCGCGAGCCTTTTAAATCAATACTGGTCAAATCTGTTGCGCCATTACTGGTACGGTTTGGCGCTAACGTGGCAAGCACCGCTGGTGAGTTCACGCCACCAAAACGATAAGTACGATTATTAATTGCACTCAGCAACGCCGGCAATGAGAGTTGCCCATTTGCCACATCTTTTCGCTCAGTTTTGCTATAGAGTAAAGCGGCTTCCAAATCCCAATTGCTAAACGTTCCTGATAATCCTATCAAGCCGCGATAAGCATCATTAGTTGTTTCTTGTTTGGAGATACCAAGATCAACGAATCGATAACGTAGGGCCACTGGCACAGTGGTAGGGTTATCAGGATGCCCGACCGGCAAACGCAACTGATACTGGAATCGCTGTCCTGCGCGATTAAACCAAATGCTGCCATTTACAGTCCCGTCGAGTGCCTGCGGTGAGCTGTCAAAATTATTAATGGCGCGCGTAAAACTGAATTCCGCTGTTCCTTGCATGGTTCCAGAAAAATCACGCGTCACTTTTACCAGTCCGCCAAGGCGCTCAGATTTACCTTGAATTTGCTGAAAGCCAAACAGATTCGTACGACATCCTGCATTTGGACTAATCACCTGTGCCGCTGGGCATCTTGGATCAGTCGGCAGCGCGGTTAGGAACACGCCATTACCCAATGTCGCTTCTCTAAAAAAATTAGGAATCTGTGTAAATGAAGATATATTCGGTGCATTACGATTTGCCAAACGACGGTAGTCATCATTAAGCACACCGTTGGGCTCATCAAATGTGACGGCTTCGCGTGAAAAATATTCACCGCTTATTAGTACGTTGTAGCGATCCTTTGCTAAATCACCGAATCCAACTGTGCCGCTAACTGAATAATTCTTAAACGTATTATCTGACGTGCTCTGCCCACTAATACGTGCTTCAGCACCGATATAGTCTTTGCGTAAGATAAAGTTAATCACGCCTGCAATCGCATCTGAGCCATAAATAGCAGATGCGCCATCTTTCAATATTTCAATGCGCTCAATGGCATTAAATGGAATCGTATTTAAGTTAAACGCAGAACCTTGGCCCGTATTAGGGTCAGCAGTTGGCGAAGGCGCAACGCGACGGCCATTGAGTAATACTAATGTGCCGACAGAACCAAGTCCGCGCAGTGAGGCTGACTGTACAGCGGGTGAAAAACCACTCCCAGTATTAAAGTCTTGTAATGCGCCGCTCGATATTGCAGGCACTGACCTTAGTAGTTCAGCCACTGTACTGGCACCACTTTTCTCAATTTCCTCACGGGTAATAATTTGCACCAGCGCTGGTGTTTCAGAGTCCACGCGTTTGATGTTTGATCCGGTAACTTCAATTTTTTCAGCTTTAGGCAACACGACAGGCTGCTGCGCCCACACTGTTTCACTAAAGAGTAAATTGCCGACTGTTCCAGTTAGCATCAATGCGATTGCAAGCGTAAGCTGCTTTTTTTTCATTTGCATTTTTAGTCCTCATTACTAATTAAGAAATATCGCCAACGATGATTGACATCATTGGCGCATCATTACAATGGTTGATAAAGTTAAAAATTTAAAATTTATAGGTTGCGTTGAAAAACACACGGCGACCTAACGTGTCATACACCTGTGGATAGGTGTTGCCATTGCCTAGTGAGGCGGCCAGCGTTGTTGAATTTACAATCGGCGGGTCTTTATCCAACAGGTTGTTGATGCCACCACGTAACGTAAGGTTTTTGTTGAAACTCCACGATGCGGCTAGGTCGAAGTAATTACGCTTGCCTAATTCACGGTCAATGTTGTTGGTCGGCGCATTTAAGCTTGGGTTTGCGTCTGTGCCTTCAAAATTCACCTTATCAATGTAGCGCCATGTGAGAGCCAAATCCAGATTCCACGGCGTCATCCATGATGTGCGAAATTTATGACGCCATTTTGGGGAAGACACGCCACATACCGTGCCGTGCAGCCCAACGCAGTCATAGCTTGTGCCGGGGATCGGCTCACTCTCATTTTTGGTTAGATACGTACCGTTGAGATTGATTGCAAGTGAGCCATAGCCTGGTAATTTATGTGTGTAATTCACACCTACATCAACACCTGCGGTTGTTACGCGCGCGATGTTCTGATTCGTCGCAACAATAAAAGCGCTTTGCTGCGCCCAGAGAGAGCCAATGCTGTCGCGGGTGATGAGATTACAAAATGCACCGCTGGCTAGACATTGCTGCAACACGATAGGAGATGGCAATGTGGATATAGCATCGTCTAACTTGATGTTGAAAAAATCAATGGTGGCATTAAGATTTTTAAGTGGCTCAAATACGAAACCTAGCGTGTAGCTCTTTGATACTTCAGGTCGCAAGTTGGTGTTGCCACCATTAAGTGCATTGTATTGACCTGCGGGACTATCAATGATTCTGCCGTATTGCGCGCTCGTTACTCCGGTGCGCTGGCACTGCGCGAGCGTTGCTGTAGGTGCCGCACCTGCACATGGGTCTGAGCTATTGTTATAGAGGCCAATCGATTGCTGATCAAACAATTCATGGATATTGGCGGCACGTGCAGCCTGCTGGTATGAGCCACGCAAACGTAGCGCTTGCACCGGCGCCCACTCAATGCCAAAACCATATGAGTCAGTCTTTTGATTGATGCTGTAGTCAGAGCGGCGATAGCTGCCATTGATACTGAGCAAATGCGCAAATGACGCACCTTCAATGAGTGGTGCGCGTAGCTCCATAAACACTTCTTTCACCGTGTATTTGCCGCTAGTATCAAGCGTTGGCCCGCCTTGTCCTGCAAGGTCGCCCGTCTGAAATGCAACATCATTACTTAAGCCTAATTTTTCAGTACGCTGTTCAAGGCCAGCTGAAAAGCCCACCCCATTTTTTGCTGTCGGCAATTTCCAGCCGTACTCACCTAGGTCTGCTGAAATATTTGCACTCGCAATCGTTTGTGCAGTCTCGCCTGATTGAAACCCTGGTGTTTGAATGTATCGAAGCGCCGCAGGAGTAACGCCACCGGCAACCCAAAAGTTATACGGCACACAGTTTGGGTCAGTGCCGTTAATAACGGATCGACACGTTGGCACGCCACCTGGCCCCACCACGACATCAAGCGCATTGGCAGCACGCGCAAATGAAAATTCATTTTTATACGTTTCTTGATAAATCACGCGTCCGGTTTGCATCGACAAATCGTAATTCCAAATCTTGGCAAATTCGCCCTTCACACCGAGCACGCTTCTAAATGAAGTGTGACGAATATCATCTTGTCGCCCGCCGCCTTCGGTATTGCGGCGACCAACAAAAGTGGCTGCGCTATCACCCGCACGGACTAAACCTAAGTCACGACGCCAATCCGCAGAGAGCAATGGGTTTTCAAAATTGATGTTGAAAGTACGATTGCCGAAAAACAATCCACTAGGTGCTATTTGTGCAATGGTACGATCATCATGAAATGAAAATTCAGAGTACAGATTGGTTTTATCGTTCAAATCATAATTGACTGAAGCGTTAAAACCGTAACGCTCAGAGGGACGCTGGTACAAATTAAGCGGCGCAAAATTAAACTGATCCGTTGCACCATTAAAGGCACGGGTATTCCCAGCGGCATTAGTGACAACACGACTCGCACCAGTTGAGAGTATCAAAACACGCGCAGGATTTGCTGTGCTTGATCCGCTGCAGGTAAATGTGGTGTTGGTCGATCCTAACGCACAAGAACTAAAGTCACGCGCTGATTGCAATAGCGCATCTTCTTTTTTATAGCTAAAAAATACCGTTGCATTGCCCTTACCATTCGCAAAATTTGAGCCCAATAAAATATTAGCGTCAAAAATTTTGCCGTCCGCTGAGGCGTCCCCTGGCACACTGAATTGTGAAGGGTTGGTTACCGCACGACTACGTATTAAATCAGCGACACCATTTTGATTTTGCTGTTTATGGTTATAAAAGCTTTGGTTAAATTCAATCTGAACACCTTCAAATTTATTGTTCATGATGAAATTAACCACACCAGCCACCGCGTCAGACCCATAAACTGCGCCACCGCCGCCAGTCAACACTTCAATACGTTTAATCAGTGGTGCAGGTACTTGGTTTAAATCCGATGCCGCACTTGCGGTGCCTGCTCTTGGGCTACCACCAGGCAGACGGCGTCCATTCACTAGTACGAGGGTTCTGGTGGGCCCTAGTCCACGCAGGTTTACTGTTGCTGTGCCGGTAGAGCCATTTGAAATACTGCCACCCTGATCGGCGAACACTTGCGGTAAGTTATTGAGTAAATTTTCGACTGAGCGAACGCCATCAGTCTTAATCGTTTGGGCATCAATCACTGTCACAGGGCTAGCACCTTCAAGATTTGGTGAAGGAATGCGCGAGCCTGTGACTTCTATTCGATCAACTTTTTGTGATGCTTCAACTTTTTCAGCTGAAGTTGCTGTCTGTTGCGCAAGGGCTGCTTGTACCGCAAGTACAGAGATAGTTAAACATCCTGTACCGATTCTTTTTAGCGAATTGAGATCACGCTGTTTGGTTCTTGTTTTCATGATATTCCTCATCAATTAGTGGCGAATAGAAGACTAGTTCGAGATGAGAATCATGAGTTAACCAGCAGCGACTTGTTGCACCAATTTATAGTTGAATTTTCATACCTTACATACAAGATGAGTGCGACATAAAATCCGACCTAGTTAATTACAAAGCACACACAAAAATAGTCGAATAATTTAAAAGAAGCATATTCATCACAATCAAAAATGAGATACCGATCCAAAAAAATGCACAAATCAACCTCATCTGTTGCTGTCGTGCAACATGTATTGATTAACATCGGAAAGTCGATACGCAAATGTTTAGCGCTATCAATGCAGACAAATTGGCGTCGCCACAACTTGCTACAAAGCTTTGCGGCTTAATCGCTATATTCAATGGCTGATGTTTGCTGATGTGCAAACTAAAATCTCATCTGAGGAAAACACATGCCAAAAAAAATATGCTTATTCTTATTTTTATTCGTTAGCGCAAATGCCATCAGCACTGAGCCAGATAATGGTCAAACACTTGCATCAACGGTCTGCATTGCTTGCCACGGTGAAAATGGCATCAGCGTAGCAGGACACATACCGAATCTTGCGGGACAGCGTGCCAACTATTTGGCGACTCAACTACGTCAATTTAAGACAGGCAGCCGCAAGAACGAGTCTATGCAAGCAATTGCCTCGCAACTTTCAACCACACAAATCAACTTGTTAGCGACGCATTTTTCTTCATTACCAAATGCAGCTGCACCTACGTCTTCAGCTGCCAGCAAAGTCGCTTCTTTTCAGCCCAACTTTATCAAGACCAATGTTGCCCTGCCTAGCGATTTCAAAACGCGCTACACTCGCTATCACACGCTTAATTTGCCCGCTGAGCGACAGCTCAAGGTGTATTACGCAAATGATGTTGCCATCGCCGCAACTAAAGCTGGCAAGCCATTACCAGACGGCGCCACAATCATCGCGGAAGTTTTTTCGGTTAAGCTCGATGCTGATAAAAAACCTATCGTAGGCGAGGATGGTTTTTTTATTGCCGATAAGCTACTTGTGTACAGCACCATGGCAAGGGCCGCCGGATGGGGAGACGCATTTCCAGAGTTGCTCCGCAATGAAAATTGGAACTACGCGTTGTACTCAAAAGACTTCAATTTATTGACTGGGCCAAATCAAGCTGAATGTTTAGCGTGTCATAAGCCAGAAGCAAAATCGAGCTATGTGTTTACGTACAAAAATTTAGTTGCGCACGTAAAACTGTAGCATCGTTTATTGACGTAAATTCTTGATCATTTGCACTAATTCAACAGCAACTACCGACAATATTTTGGCTCATTGTCACGGGCTGAAGTGCTAGGCCTGTAAACGCTGATGTTGCTACACGATTCACAACGTGCGGCGTGCACCGATGCGCATCGGTGACTTCGTGCCTTTAAAACGGCAGTATCGTGTATTTTTGGGGAAACAGCATAAATTAGTGAAGGTGGCACAATCAACATGCCGATGCAGCCTGCATTCTGGGCAAAAATATGGGGCATGCTGGTGGATCTTTTTGGTACGCCATGGATTATCAACGGTGACTTTATTGACAGAACCCAGAAGGAGTGCCGTATGAAGCGCCTCTGCCTCGTTTGCCGGTTTCTATTTGCTCGATGCTACTGGCCTAGATGGCGCTATTCGACTTGCGTCAAAAAATCACCCCCCATCGAATACGGCAGTATATTTAAGTACAGCCTATGCGTGAATTAGACAATTTGACAACGCCAACCGCAACCAAAGGAAGCATCATGACTAGCAAAAATAAAGTTCAGCTACATCGCGTCATCACTGCAAGTCCCGAAAAAATTTATCGCGCATTCTTAGAGCCTGATGCTTTGGCACGTTGGTTACCGCCAAATGGCTTCACTGGCAAAGTACATCATCTAGAAGCGAATGTCGGCGGCACGTTTAAGATGTCATTTACTAACTTCACGACCAGCACAAGTATTTCATTTGGCGGCAAATATTACGAGCTTATACCCAATGAGCGCCTACGTTATTCAGATGTGTTCGATGACCCAAATTTAGTCGGTGAAATGCATGTGACCGTCCACTTTAAAAAAGTATCTGTTGGTACGGAATTAACCATCTTGCAGGAAGGAATACCAATCGTTATTCCACTTGAAGCGTGCTATCTTGGTTGGCAAGAGTCGCTGCAAAATTTAGCGAGACTCGTTGAGCCTGAGATTCCGAACTAGAACCGCAGACAAAATTGGCCACGAATTGCAAAGATAAAAGCAAGTAAAACCAAACTTGCTTTACCTTATCTGCATTTATCCTCATCCGTACAATGCGTGGCAAAATTTTTCTTTACTTATCACCTCATAACGCAACCGGAAAACGAAAATGAACTATGTAGATGGCTTTGTCGTCGCTGTGCCAACAGCAAATAAAGAAAAATTTATTCACCACGCCAAAACAGTGGACGTACTCTTCAAAGAATACGGCGCACTACGCATCGTTGAATGTTGGGGCGATGATGTGCCCGATGGCAAATTGACCAGCTTTCCAATGGCGGTGCAATTAAGGCCAGATGAAGTGGTGGTATTTTCATGGATCGAATGGCCTTCAAAACAAGTGCGTGATGCTGGTATGGCAAAAGCCATGTCTGACCCGCGCATGATGAACGAGATGCCATTTGACGGTAAACGTATGATTTATGGTGGGTTCGAGGCGGTGATTGAAATTTAGTTGAATGCAGCAAATTTGTTATAGGTAGTCATATTGACCCAGTATCAGTCTGATGAAATTTCTGTGTCATTTCGATATGCAGCAGATAACGGCAACAATCCCTCCCAGCCTCCCTTTTTCAAAGGGAGGGGCTAGCTTGGTGGTTTGATTAGACAGAAGCGGCATTACGCACAGATGGTTTTGTTGCCAGGTTGCCAAATTTTCTACAGTACGTGAATAACATTAAGACACCAGCTCTTCCTTTTGAAAAAGGAAGGGTGGGAGGGATTGCGTTCGTGAAACGACTAGCAGTTGAAATTGCCGCAAATAGTTCACCATGCAACTGCCAAAACAATTTCGGCCTCCACATAAAACGCCAATATAGACGGGCACTTTGAAGCATATTGTTTTCAAAGTGCCCGTCTATATTGGCGTTTTATCCTTTACGTATCTTTGTCAGCAAGTTCGCGTTTGTCATCACAAAAGCACCCAAACTCGTCTATATTTTATGCATCGCCCACACAGACACCCATCAACTTAGCGGAGTAAATCATCATGAGCAAATATTCCATCGCCGAATTCATTCATAAAACTGCTGAACGCGATGAGACGCGTGAAACATTTGAGCTTGAAAGTGCGCATATGTTGGAAGTCAAACTCGATGGCTTAGTCTGGGCCAAAGCGGGTGCAATGATCGCCTACACCGGGCAAGTGAAATTCAAACGCGAAGGCATGCTTGACCGTGGTGTCGGAGGCTTACTCAAAAAAGCGCTCACTGGTGAAGGCATGACGCTGATGAAAGCCGAAGGCCGTGGCCGCGTCTATCTGGCCGACAAGGGCAAGAAAATTCAAATACTGCACTTGAATAACGAAACCATTTGTGTCAATGGCAATGATGTTTTAGCGCTCGAAAGTAGTCTCGAATACGATATCAAAATGATTCGCTCTTTTGGTGCCGCAGCGGCAGGCGGATTATTTAATGTTCGCATCACAGGTGTCGGCCATGTGGCCATGACGACACACTACGAACCAATGACACTTGCGGTCAAGCCAAGCGCACCCGTCTTCACTGACCCCAATGCCACGGTCGCGTGGAGCGGCAACTTAAGCCCTAGCATTCATACCGATGTGAGCTTGGGCACGCTCTTCGGTCGCGGTAGCGGCGAAGGCTTTCAACTCAAATTTGAGGGTGATGGCTGGGTAGTCATGCAGCCATATGAGGAGTCGCCAGTGGTGGCGGTGGAGTAATGAGATTACGTTTTTTCTAATCTCTAGATTCGCCTCTGAGAACGTAGTCTACCGAAATACAATTTCGCCAGGGCATCGTCTTGCTCGGAAAAGGTGAAAATTTTACTGCTGTTAAACCTGGCATCACAGCTTCGGCAAATTTTTTTTCGTATCCTGTTGGTGTAACCATATGAGTAATCTCAACACTCAAAGTCGCGCCACTCATATGATCTACAGTGAGTAACGCATATACGATTGCCTGTGCACCTGCTCTACGCGCCTCTCGTGGATAGCCTTCTTGGATTACTTCGGACACTGCAACTCTATTCAGCATTTTTGGCGATTTTACTTTTGTTACATCTAAATCTTGGTTGCGGCGATGTATCAGCGAAATCTTGCCTTCGCCATTGACAACTTCAAATATCAATTGCATGTCGCCGACACTTTCAATCGGAACACACGCCTCAGAACGCGGCACATTAAATGTCCAATACTGCAACACCGCGCGCGTGGCCTCGACAAGCTGCAGATTGTTTGGATTGGATGTCACGCTTCTGATTTGGCTGACGAAGCCTATTTTTCCAATGAGAACTTCAATATCCACAACCGCACCCTGCCCCAGTTTTAACATTGCTTCTGGATACTTAGGCGGCACAATTCGCTTTACCCGCGCCCAGCTTTTGGGGTCGCTTTCGTAGAAAACTTCTGGCGCCTTCGATAATGGCAAGGCATCTGAGGTTGCAGCGAGCGCAACCGGCGCATCAGCTTTTTGTGTGCTTTCAGTTAGTGCGGCAGCCTGTGAGACCGCACAAAAAAAATAAAGACAACCTGCTATTAAGCTTTGCAAGCGAATCTGATTGAAATTCATATTTATTCCTTAAAATCGGCGAAAATTTAGAGCCAAACGCGATAAGTTGCCCAATGATAACTGATAGTATTTTCGCCGCGTACAAAACAAAATAATGGTGCTTTAATCTAAGTACTGCGCTATCAGACACAAGATGCAAACTGCACGTAACAATATGCAGAAAAATCTCTTTCTTCACCGTCGCAAAATATTGCGAAGTTAGCTCATCATTGTGACGACATCAGTACTGACATTTTAAAAAGGCATCGCCATGTGGTTTCTAGGATTAGTAATTGGCCTTATTTTTGGCGGGTTGTCGAGCGGCGCATGGGGTGCGGCGTTTGGCGCTTTTTTTGGCGCTATCGCAGGTTGGGGGCTGGGAAAATTATTGGGCATCGGTGGCGCATCGGCAGCGAGTGCTGAGATGCTTGCCAATACGGCAGCAGTAGATGCACATTTAGCGCGATTACAAAAAGCGGTTGAAGATATTCATTGGCGATTAGCGCGCATCGAAACGTCACAACCACAAAGTGAAGTAGGCAAAGTTGTTACACCAGCACCAGCAGCAACAACTACGCTTGCAACCGAGGATAGCGCCAATAATGCATCGCTCACTACTGCCGCACCAGCCACAGCGTGGGGCCGCGAGGCGGGCGTACAAGACATTGATAGCAGTATTAGCAATAGCGTAGGTAAGGAAAGCGACATCTCTGCTTTAGTCGAAGCCACGAATGAGAGTGCCACTAGCATTAAAGCAATCTCAGAAATGGTGGAGGCCACAAGAGCACCTGCGCCACCGAAGCGTGATGCACCAATGCAACCTAATCCGCTTTGGGCATGGCTCACCGGTGGCAATACGATTGTGCGTGTTGGTGTGTTGATACTATTTATTGGCATGGCATTTTTAGCCAAGTACGCCGCTGAAAATGCAGTCTTTCCGCTTGAGCTTCGCTTGGCGGCGGTGGGTGCTGCGGCCATTGCACTACTTGTGGTGGGTTGGCGATTGCGGCTGCAACCTGCACGCGCGGGCTATGCGCTTACCTTGCAGGGTGCGGGCGTGGCTATTTTGTATCTCACGATTTTTAGTGCCTTCAGGCTTTACGACTTAATCCCAGCGGGCCACGCGTTTCCAATGCTTGTCGCGGTGGCGGCGTTCTCTACTTTATTGGCGATACGCCAGGACGCCATGTCGCTAGCAGTGACGGGTGTTGCGGGTGGATTTTTAGCGCCCATCTTGGCATCAACGGGTCAAGGCAGTCATGTGGCTTTATTTAGCTACTACGCCGTGCTCAACGCCGGCATATTTTGCACCGCTTGGGTGAAAGCATGGCGTCCACTGAACTTAGTCGGATTTGTATTCACTTTCGCTATCGCTGCAGCTTGGGGTAGCAAATATTACGCGCCGTCATTTTTTGCCACCACCGAGCCGTTCCTGATTTTATTTTTTGTGGCCTATGTGGCCATTGCGGTGCTGTATGCGTTTAGAGAAGCGCCAAGGCTCACGCACTATGTTGATGGCACGCTCATCTTTGGCGCACCCATTGTTGGCTTTGGCTTACAGGCTGGCTTAGTCTCGTCGTTTGAATTTGGCATGGCGTTTTCTGCGCTCGCATTGGCAGCATTTTATTTGCTGCTCGCCACTTGGCTTAACGCTAAACATTCACCCCAACTCAAACTACTCACCGAGTCTTTTCTCGCACTCGGCGTTATTTTTGCCACGCTCGCTATTCCATTAGCACTTGATGCACGCTGGACTTCAGCCGTATGGGCACTCGAAGGTGCGGCAATATTTTGGGTTGGCGTGCGACAAGACCGTAAATTAGCCCGTGCTTTTGGGCTACTCATGCAGCTACTTGCGGGTATAGCATTTTTAGCAAGCACGCAATTCAAGCTAGATCACTATCCAATATTGAATAGTCAATTTATCGGCTATATGTTACTTGCGGCAAGCGGCTTGTATTTGAATCGTTTAATACATCGTCATCAAGCTAGCCTAACTAAGCTAGAAGTAACGCTGTCACCCGTATTGTTTGTTTGGGGTAGTTTTTGGTATTTCGCAGGTACGATGAATGAAATTTATCGGCATATCGCGCTGCCATATCAGGATGCCACGTTGGTGGCATTGATCGCGGTGAGCGTATTGGCATCAAGCATCGCAAGTGTAAAACTACATTGGCGCGAGGCCGCATGGCCGCAGCGCATCCTATTGCCCGCGTTATTGTTAGCCGCATTTGATTCATTCACAAACTACCGCGGCGTGGATGTGGCACCACATTTGTTTAGCGATTATGGTTGGCTAGTATGGTCGATAGCAATTGCAATTCAGTGGTGGCTGTTGCGTTTACATGAGCCCGCAGTCGATGAGGATAATGATGAACAAAATAATATTTTGCGTCTATATTTTGCGCTGCTGCACGCGGCGACGTTGTTATTTGTCGCGGCCATTGGTGCTGCGGAGTTTCATTGGCTAGCGGGCTATTTTGATTTACAAAAAAGCGCGTGGTCAGTCGCCGCCGTTATGTTTATTCCATGTGCACTGCTGTTAGCCGTTTGTAGCGCAGCGAGACAATCCACATGGCCAGTACGCGACTATGCAGCGGCGTATCAGCGCTACGCAGGCGGCGTAATCATAACGGCGCTTGGTCTATGGAGTCTCTACGCAAACTTCACGCATAGCGGGACGTCTGCTCCATTACCGTATATGCCCATCATCAACGCCATTGATTTAGGCCATTTATTTATATTGCTAACGCTTGCAGTTTGGTGGCGACGCGTCAATCATGCGGCGAGTACCGTCACACTAAAACCAATATTACTGCCGCTCGCAGGCGCACTCGTTTTTATCTGGCTCAATGCCATCTTGCTACGCACCTTGCATCACTGGGCGGGTATTGCCTTTGAGCTTGATGTAATGATGCGCTCGGTATTAGTCCAAGCGTCACTGTCTATTTTTTGGACACTATTAGCATTGTCACTCATGCTATTTTCTGCTCGTCGTAGTGAACGCAAGATTTGGTTCATCGGTGCAGTGCTCATGGCAGTAGTCGTGGGTAAATTATTTTTTGTTGATCTCTCTAACTTGGCTGGGCTGGAACGCATTGTGTCTTTCATTGGCGTTGGTGTATTAATGCTGGTGATGGGCTATATCGCACCCGTGCCACCCGCAGTTACCCAAGCTGATGCAGATGAAAAATTAAGCACGGAGAAAACATGACAAATCCAATATTGATGACAGCCCTACTCTACTTATTCGTCTCGGCTGCGATTTCTACCGCGAAGGCCAATGAAAAACCCATCTCTGATAAGCCAAGCGATTACGCTAATAAACTCACCATCGCCATACCGGTAACGCCTGATGGCATGGCGCGGGTGAAGCTGCCGCTCGCCATTTATCGCGGCATGGCACATGCAGATGCCCGCGATGTGCGCGTATTTAATGGTCGAGGCGAACGCGTGCCATATGCTTTTACACAAGAGCCCACTGTCGCAACCGATACTGTCATTGCCACCACCCTGCCCCATTTCCCGCTGCTTGGTGAAGAAAAGCTCACCACCTCGGTCAAATTGCAAATTGATGGCAGCGTAGTGGCGATCAATACAATAACGACGCGAAAAGCAGCCGTTGAGTCAAGCTATCTAGTTGATGCAAGCCGTATGAAATCACCGATTAATGCGCTTCAATTTGATTGGATTAAAAACCCTAATGTGCAAACCGCCAACCTCAACATTGAAGCCAGCAATGACTTAAAAAATTGGCGTAGCGTCGTGCGCGATGCACCGCTCGTCGACTTAGCATTTGCGGGTAACGCCATCTTGCAAAATAAAGTGAGTTTCACCCCACTCAACGATAAATATTTGCGCCTAACTTGGGGCACGCCCAGCGCTGGTTTCGCGTTAACCAAAATTACCGCTGACAGCACATCAAGCAATAGCGTGCGTGAAGTGGAGACGATTAGTGTCAAGGGCACAGCAGGTAATAGTCCCGGTGAATATTTTTTTGAAGTCGATGCGAAGCTCCCGATTGAAAGCGCGCAACTGCTTATGCCAGATACGAATACCCTAGCGCCGACACGGCTCTATGTGAAATCGCCCGTATTGGATAAAAGCCAACGCGCAAAGTTTGGCAGCAGCAACAATATAGAGCCCGCATGGCAATCCGTGGCTAGCGCCACTTTTTATAACATCACGCGCAATGGTAAAGAACTAATATCACCTGCTGTGCTAACAAATATTGCAGCCACGCGTGCAACTACAACTTGGCGCGCCGTGATTGACACACGCGGCGGTGGCTTAGGGACAAGCATGCCAACTCTCGTTTTAACGTGGCAACCTGCACAAATTATTTTTGCCGCGCGCGGTGAGCCACCGTTTACGATTGGCTTTGGTCGCACCGTCGCACAACCAGCGCATTTTCAGGTGAATGAAATCATGCCAGGCTATAAAGATCGCGCTGAATTTTTATTGCCCATCGCGACTATCGCGACTGTCGAAACCATCGCAACCAATGACACCACGGCAGGTAGCAATGTGGGAGTGATTATTCCAGTTAGTGCAAATGTAGCGCCCGCGACCGACTGGAAAAAAATTGCGCTGTGGGCTGTACTCATTTTAGGCGTCGCGCTGATGATGTGGATGGCGATCAGACTTGGGCGTGCGAAGTAACGTTATATAGCACTACTTCTCACGAAACAATAATGCTGTCGGCACAACTCGCATCGCGCCGTCGCTTGGCGTATTAGCCACTGCGCCATTGACCACCATCGCGCTTGATCCGCCACCGTCGAGATTCATTGCCTCAGTCGCGCCGAGGCTCAACAAAATATCCGCAAGCTCGCTTAAAGATACACCGCGGCTGACACTACTGCGGCCATCAATAACCATGAAGATAACCTTGCCATTGGCGAGTTTTGCGACAGCGGTGCGCGGTGCAGCACCAGTGGGCACAATGCCACTGGCGGCGTCAAAAATTTCCTCTACAAAGGTGACTGCTTTTGCGCCATTTTTAATCAGCATCGGGCCACCACCAATTGCTTTAACAGGCGACCAGCGCGTGCCGCCTACGGGAAAATCGGCGGTGGGTAACGCTAATGGTGCTTTGGTTGAATCATTCGGGCTAGGCAATGGATATTGATAAATTAAATTCGACGTGCCAACTGGGTATGCCCAAGTGGCGACAATATCGCCATTCGCCATTGCACCAAATGCAGCGCGCGTGGGGAAATACACTTGCCCACTGCGCGTGAGCTGCTTCACACCCGTGGCAGCCGTCACACTATTTTTAATCGCTAGGCTAAAACTTTGGTTAATAGTTGATGCGCCGAAGTAGCCTGCATTGATGGCAACGTACACTGGCTTGGCTTCAGCCTGTGCAAAGCCTAATGGTGTGAGTGCGCCGGGCGCAATGGAAGCAACATTCCATTCGATATTGGCATTCGCTGCGCTATCGAGCGTGGCATAAACCGCACGTAGCCCATTACCCGTGCCGCGAAAAACTTCAATGCCGACGGGCATATTGGCGTTGAGATCCGCTGATTTATCCCACGTGATGCCAGATGCAGGTGTTGCCGCCGCAGCCCAAGGTTGGCGCGCGATAACTTTGCTGCCATTGACGTTGTTAATCGAATAGCTGACGCTGCCGTTATTGACATCAGTAAAACTAGCCGTAAATAAACCAACACGCGTGACCGCGAGATTTGGCGTCCAAGGCCCGACTGGCTGCGAGCCGCCGACAACCGCAAAAAAATCCCCCGTGCAACCATTGCCAGCGACTCGACAATCTGACACCACATACCATTTCGCCTGCCCCGTGCTGTCATAGCTAAACAGCGTGACAAAAATAATATTGGCCTGCTGGTTAAAGGTAACGCCCCAGCCTGACTCCGCCGGGTTCCACCAGAGGCCGTCAATTTTGGTGGGTGCGGCGGTGGTGGTGGGGAGCGTGAAGGTTTGCGACTGTGCCGTTGAAACCGCTGCACTGAAAATGGCGAGGCTGAGAATGAGTTGGCGGAGGAAATTTTTCATATGATGATGGTGTGAATAAAAAAATTGTTATTGCTGCATCACAAGATTGGGTAAATCGCCTTCGTCAAACGCGTTGCCCAATCTACGACGATCTATAAAATTTTGTCATCCCGAGCGAAGCCGAGGGATATGCTGTTTCGCGGACTTGTAGAAAGCAAAAAGCATATCCCTCGGCTTCGCTCGGGATGACATTTCTATATATTTTGTGAGACTAAAACGGCTGCCGCGTAATCACGCGCGAAGTCGTATCCCCACCGATGGTGTAATTCATGATGGCGCGGCTGGCATCGGTAAATTGCAGGTTAAAGCTGCCTTCACGTTTCAGTACGGTGCGCCCTGCCACCCATGGCGCAGTAAGTGCTGTGCCGCCTGTCACGCTATAGAGTTCGCTATTGCAGCTGGTCGTGGTGGTTGCGGCCAAGAGCGTACAAGCGGGTGCAACGTACCATATCGCTTTACCTGTGGCGTCGTAGGTAAACCAGGTGGCGAAAACATTACTATTGGCGTGTGTGAGAGAAACGCCCCAGCCAGATTCATTCGCGTTCCACCATAAATCGGTGAGGTCGATGATGTTGGGGACGGTGCCGGATTTCACATCTTGGCGCACGATTTGTTTTACACCGGCTAGATTGTTAATCGTGAAATTAAACGCGCCTGCATTGCCATTACTAAATGCCAATGTCCCGGTGCCGACTCTCTCGACAGTACGACCATTAATATTCCAAGTGACCAGCGGCGAGGAGCCGCCAAAAACGCGAAACATATCACTCGTACACGTTGCACCAACTAATGTGCAACTTGGCATCACATACCAAGCAGGCTGTCCAGCTGAGTCGTAAGTAAATATCGCCGCAAAAATAATACCGTTATGCTGCGTCACGCTCATGCCCCAGCCGGACTCTGCTTCACCTGCATACCAAAGCCCAAGATAAGGCGTGGGTGGAAATGTAGCCGCCATGGCAACCTGTGTCTCGGCCGACCAATTACCCCTTAAGTCACGTGAGGCGACTGTGTAGTTATAGCTAGTCGCGGCGGTTAAGCCTGTATCCGTTAGTGATAGTCCAGTGGTTATACCGATCTCCATACCGTTGCGCGACACACGATATGCGGCCACGCCGACATCATCGGTAGCAGCAGCCCATTTCAAATCAATTTGCGATTGACTGATAGCGGCGGTGGCTAGGTTAGTAGGTGAAGTCGGCGGCGTAGTATCAATTTGATTGGCAAAAAAATCGGCAACACCTTGGGCGATGGCCTCGTTCACAATGCGGCGAAAGCGCGCGTCTTGAATCGCATCGTTGTCCGGTGATTTAGTATCCATGAAAGCAACTTCGATCAATATCGCTGGCCTTGTGGCAACGCGATTTTCACCATAACTGCCAGCGAATCCCTTTACGCGGCGATCAGGCCAAGCTGGATTAAATTGGCTGCGTATCGCAGCAATAATTTTATTGTGCACCGCATCGGCTAGGCGTTTACTTTCAGGGCCAAAACCGTTGTCGGTGTCGTAGAGCGTTTCTGTGCCGGTGCCACCACCACCATTGTTGTGAAGGCTCACTAAGATTTCCGAATTGATCCCATTCGCATCACGCCAATTCGCGTAAAGCGGCCGCACCCGTATGTCGTCATCGAGGTCGTCGGTAGTAGTGCCAGTAAGCGAATTCCAAACTGTCTCTGGCGCGCCCTTTTCACGCACGTGATAGCGTGCCGCCTGCTGCCAGCGCGGAAAGCCTGATTCCCCATTTGCGATTAATTTATTAAGCTCGCGCGTTGGGCGCGTCTGGGCGCCATTCGCACGCAGAATCGAATCAAGTTCAATAATAAATTCGCTGTTGGCAAAATCTTCGACTATGCCAAACAAAAAACTACGCTGCAATTTCCACGTTCCGGTGCCAAACCAATAGCCATGCCCAGGGCTGACTGCCACACGCCGACCCGCAGCACTTTTGCTAAATAGCGCTGACGTTGCAAGGCTCGATGATGTTTCTAGCGTACCCAGCGTCGGTGCAGTCAGCTCTTTTTCAAACGCCAAATAATCATTAAGCGCGATGCCTTCAATCAAAATGGAGAAGGTAATATTTTCGGCGCGCTCGTGCATCGGCTCATAGGCGCGCTGATGCAGTGTATGCAAAATATCTTCAAACGCGCGGCTGCCCACGCCATAGGCCAATACATCTGCGCTTAAATCAATCACCACTTCATTGGGCGTCACAGCATACGAGTGTGAGCGCTTTAACTTCGCACTCAATAGGCGTACCTGCGGCGTTTGACCGAAGGCACCGATGGCGTTTG
Organism: Burkholderiales bacterium; assembly: GCA_031414695.1. Classification (GTDB taxonomy): domain Bacteria; phylum Pseudomonadota; class Gammaproteobacteria; order Burkholderiales; family Usitatibacteraceae; genus UKL13-2. The sequence goes on along the minus strand of JANNWG010000030.1, from coordinate 54,064 downwards.
ATTTCACACGAAGATTATTCGCGCGCGGTAATTCGGCTAAAGCATCTTGCAACGCCGACTCTATTTGCGCTTCCATATTCAGCACATTGAGCGGCACTACTTTTGCAGCGCGCTTAGCGGCATCAGACGGTGACACTGGCGCATGCTGCACGCCGTTATGCGCAATTGCAAAAGGCGCTGCTAAAAGAACAGCGAGCAGTGCTATCGAACTAGCTCTCATAAATACTCTCTGATTGGTTTGCCTTCGATCAAAATCTCATATTCGACATTTACCATGTCAGATGTGATGTCACTGACTGGGTTCGTGAGTTGCTTCACAGCATCTTCTAATTTGCGTCCTGTACCATTGAGAAGCAAGGCTTTCGTAAAGTTCAAGCGAATCTTGCTGCCGATAATTTCTACGCCAAATAATTTTGTACCCGTTGGTATTGGCGTATAGCCTGCTGAAGCGGGCGCAACGATGGCACGTTCAATGGCCGCAGAGATGTTGGCTTCACGTTTTGTTGCACCTTTTATTGCAACTTGCACTACACCTTGCGGCGGCATTGTGGCGCTAGCTGTTATCGGCACAGCTAATGGTTCTTTATTTTTGCAACCCGCTGTGATATTCAGCAGAAACACGCCAAGCATGATGCCGCCATGAAGATGTTGCTGAAATTTGAACACACAGCGCTCCATAACTATAAAATTAAACGAACTAAACCATACCAATAACATACCAGTAGTCTAGCCGATTTTAAAATAGCGTGATTGCCAAAATTTTTGTGTAACCACTAGTAATGGCGGGTGCTTTAAGCCGAAATAGCCGCAAAGTGCTTGCAGATATTGGACTTTCTCATGTGAGAGTCTCTATGATCAAAGGCGTCCCAGCATCGTTCGGTCCTACAGCGGTTGAAAGTAACGAGCGATTTTTTTAGAATCGGCACGCTATGTCTAGCGCGCTGCTTACTTACATACAATATCGCGCTACGCAATTTGTAGCGCGATTCAATCTAATGTATGGAGGATAAGTCGCTCTATCGTTGGGCGTTTCTATTACGAAGCCGGCCAACACCATGCAAATACCAACCAGCTGATCACGCCATAAATAACAGCATCGAGCAAGTCTTTGGCGACACTGCCCCACGATTTACCCAACCAAATGCCCAGCGGGACGCTGCCAGCGCCGTAGGCGAGGAAGCTAATCAAGCCAACCATTTGCCCTGCCGCGCGGGCATCTGCTTTGCCAGAAAAGACCGACATCGCAATCCAGCCTGCAAACGAGGCAATTACTATTGTGAAAATGAACCACTGAAATAGCGTTGATCCCATTGCAGGGGTTCCATTTTTGCGCACTGTTAAAAACGCGACAGGACCGTCGTTGAATTTCTTCATCATTACTTCACCGCCCATCTCCTTCATATCGACGCAATAGGGAATCATATATTGCCCAGGTTCAGCCGAACTGGCGTGTACTACCGCCCGCACATCATCTTCATTAGTAAGTTTTTGGTAATCCGCGTTGTGCCACTTGAACACCATGTGAATCATCGTGCTGGCGATAAAAATCAATACGGCGGTGACAAGAATTGGCATCCAGAGCAATGCGATTGCGCTCATATTTCCTCCTTTTGGGACTTGGTTTGCCCCGTCGCAAGTTGTGACGGAGTGCTCGCCACTTTTGATGGCTCACTGGATTAATTGTATGCCGATGTCAAATCGGCTGCTTTGCAGGTAGGTTTTTTAGAAAAATAGTTTTTATAAACACATTTCAGAGCGGCTATTTTCGGACATAAATCGCTGAAGACGCTCATGAATATTAGTGTTTAACAATTTAAACAATTGCTTAGTGTGTCGATTATTAATAGCAAAAATGCTTTCAAGAAACAGTAAGGTAATGCAACCTGCTCCGACTAATCTCGTAGTAATATCAATTCGCCTGCATAAGACGGGCGACAATTCCACTCACTGAAATTATTTTAGGAGCTCACATGAATCAAGCAAGCATCGTTCTCGCCAGCCTTGTGCTCGGTGCCACTACTGCCAGTTTTGTGCCGCAGGTTTCTGCACAAACGCCAGGTCCCGGCCAACTCGTTGACGCGCTCGAAGGTGTTTTTGGCAAGCATGCCGCACGGCGCTCTGGTGCCAAAGGCGTATGCGCCAGCGGATTTTTTGTTGGTACCGCGGATGGCCGCGGCTTGACTAATTCAGCAATTTTTAGCGGCAGTGAAATTCCTGTTATCGCGCGCTTCTCAGTTGGTGGTGGTAATCCAAAAGCGCCGGACAAAGGCAAAACTGTTCGTGGTCTCGCCTTGAAATTCAACGGTCCAGGTGGTGAAACTTGGGAAACCTCGAACATTTCCGCACCCGTATTTTTTGTTAATTCGCCAGCCAACTTTGTGAAGTTTATGGAAGCGCGTAAGCCAGATCCCGCCACCGGTCGCCCTGACCCGGCTAAGGTTAAAGCATTCAATGATAGCCACCCAGATTCGAAGCCGCAAATCGAATGGCTTGCCAAGTCACCGGTACCCGCCAGCTATGCGACGGTAAATTATTGGGGCACAAACGCATTTGAATTCACCACACCTGCTAAAAAGAAAGTTATGGGCAAATGGATGTTTGAGGCGGCACGCGGCACGCAAGGCCTTACTGAAGATGAGCTGAAGCAATTACCAGATGAATTCCTAGCCAACGAATTACGCAATCGTGCAGCCAATGGCAGCATCGCGTTCAATTTCAATGTGCAGCTTGCCGAAGCGGGTGATGTCACCAACGACCCAACCGTACCACTACCCGCGAACCGAAAAGTAGTCAACGCTGGCCGTTTGGTTATCGACAAAGTGGTAGCCGATACCGGCGGAGCGTGCGACAAAATAACCTTCAACCCGCTGGTGTTACCAAAAGGTGTTGGCCCATCTGCTGATCCTACGCTTGCCGCTCGTCCGGGCTCGTACGCTGTTTCGTTGGGACGTCGCTTGAGTCAATAAAACTGATTTACCGTCGTTAAAACGTAATAAACCCCGGGCCACGCAATGTGGTGCCGGGGTTTTTTCACTTTTCGTACGAGGTAACAAATTCAACGAACATAATCTGGCCACCTAATTTTTACCAATTTTTTAAAAATTTATACTGCCAACAGATTCGGGCTGCAAAGCCGATATCATCGACATAATGAAACAACTTAATCCAACCAAGCTAGAAACTGCCCTACTAGAACCATTTGTGGGACTGACGCTGGAATCGATTGTGGTACCTGTTACTAAGCAAGAGTTTGCAGCCGCGACAAACGACATTAGTCAGGCAGCGATGGTAGGATTTGACACCGAATCAAAGCCCACCTTTGCGGTAGGTGAAGTCAGCACTGGGCCACATATTGTCCAATTTGCGACTCACACTACGGGATATATCTTTCAGCTACATCATCCCGATTGTCTTGGTCATCTCACTGAAATATTGCAATCAAGCCATGTCCAAAAAATTGGCTTTGGCCTCGAATCTGACCGCGCCCAAATACAGAAAAAACTAGGCCTTACTGTCAACGCGCTCATTGACTTAAATACCGTCTTTCGCAAACAAGGTTACCCACGCACTGCTGGTGTTCGCGCCGCAGTGGCGATCGTGCTGAATCAAAAATTTCACAAATCAAAACGCGTCACCACGACTAATTGGTCTCTGCCCAACCTCAACAGTGCGCAAAAACTTTACGCGGCCAACGATGCTTATGCGGCGTTGATGGTGATGGAGGGACTACGACAGCAAGAGCAAGTATTGAGTACATAAACGCGAAAGACAGCTTAGCGGCGTCATTTGCGCGTCGCGTTTGCGCGAAAACACTTGCTGCCCAAGTATGAGAATGCGCAAAGTGACGAATGGTTACTGTTGCTCATGCATAATGCGCACAATTGAGCTCTTCAAGCAACGCCTCTAGCGGTTTCGGTTTCCCGAAAAGAAATCCTTGAAAGTCTCGGCAGCCTGCTGCTAATAAACGCATATGCTCTGCTTCGGTCTCTACGCCTTCAGCAATGACGTCGATATTCAACGCGCGCGCCATCCCAACAATAGCGCTAACCACGGAATCATATTTTGCATCTGGACCCATATTCAACACGAACATGCGATCAATTTTAATTTTATCAATTGGGTAGCGGTGCAGATAACCTAGACTGGAGTAGCCGGTGCCAAAATCATCAAGCACAATTCTGAAGCCCAACGACCGCAGCTGGTCAAGAGCTTGGCGTATCTCTGGATCTTGTCCTAACAGCAGACCCTCGGTAATTTCAAGCTCAACTAGCATCGGATCAACTTCAGTTTCATTCGCGATCAATCGCACTTTTTCGACAAAATCACGCATACGTATTTGCGCAGCAGATATGTTTACGCTGATGCGCAAACCCTTCATTTTTCGGCTGTCCAGAAAGGCGCGTCGCATGACGAAATTCCCTAGCGCATCGATTAGTCCGCTCTCTTCGGCGATAGGCACGAATATGGAAGGTGAAATAGCACCCCGCTCCCTCGTAGACCAGCGGATTAGTGCCTCAACACCGACGATGCGTCGCTCGCACACCTGTGCTTGGTAAACGACGGTTAGCTCCTCATGCAATAGTGCATCACGTAATTCATCTCGCAACAATTGCTTGTCACGCTGCGCGTCATCGATAGTGGCATCAAAAAACATCAGCCGCTGCCGACCACTGCGTTTGGCCTCATATAGAGCAAGATCCGCGCGCCTCACACATTCCAAAGGTTCGATTGCCATATCGTTGACGAGAAAAATGCCGATGCTGCAGCCCACAAAAACGCGTCCCGATTCAAGTGCAATCGGCGCCGCCATCAAGATGATCAAGTGTGACGCTAATGCCTCTGCTGCATCTGCATCTTTTGCCTCTTGCACTAGAATAAATTCATCGCCGCCTGTACGTGCCAGGATGTCAGACGGTTCGCACGCGTTGGCAAACTGCTGCGACACACGTCGCAATAGTTCGTCACCGGCCACATGCCCAAAGGTTTCGTTGACCTCCTTGAATCGATCAAGATCAATGCAGTGCACGGCAAATACGCCGCCAGACTCGCGCTTGCGAGCCATCATCGCCTCTAGTCGCGTCGCAAGCAATGTACGATTGGGTAAGCCTGTTAGCGGGTCGTGAAGCGACGCATGTACCGCCAGCGCTTCACTTTGCGCAGCATTCTCACTAGAGCGAACAAGCTTCGCAAAGCTATTGTGCAATTCCGTCAGGACAAACATGATTAACACTGTCATCATGACAATAATTGGAACAAGCTTACCAACTGTTGGATTTTCACTCACCATGAACGCGATACTGAGCGGAAACGTAGCGGCTAGGACGACACCGAAAGCGGCCACCAGCACGGAGTGTAGGCAAAAAGCCGAGACTACCGCTACCGCCCAAATCATAATTAGCGCCAGCGCCTGTTGCGCGGGACTTCCGTAATTCATCAGCAGTAAGCCAATGAGGGCAAACCCAAAGGAAATCCCGGCGCCCATGAAGGCGGTGCTTTTAATCGCACTAAGTTGCTGATGGCTCGTCATCACATCGACGCGCCGACGTGCTGCTAACCAATGCCAAGTTCGGATGACCACAATAACAGTCAACATACCAGGCATCGGGAAGGCAATCCACGCGGGCATACTCTCGTAAAAAGTCACCACAAGCGTCAATGTCACGCCAAAAATGACGCCGTACATACTTTGCATTAACCGCGTCAGGCTACGGTACTGTTCTTTTAAAAGGAGGGTATCGTTGCTACGCAATCTCAACAAGTTATAAAGCAACATTCATCCCCCAAGTTGCTGCTGCACGCGACTGCATCGAATCAAACTGATCTCCCGCGCGGCGTTTACCGTTATCGTTTACTTTTTTACTGGCAAACCAGAAATTATTTATTAAGTGCTTGGATTATAAGGATTTTATTTTTAAGCAATTGTTTTGAATTGTTAACTTGCGACGTTGCTGATCAGGAAGATCAATACGAATTGCTGCAGATTACATTGCGACCAACAACCAAAGAGTCAACAGTATCTGCTCTTTGAATCTGCGCTATGTCGAGTCCCATAAGTAGAGCCCTCTAATAGTGAATCGGTCGAGGTCAAAATACTGGGCTCCTATTCGTCAGGGTTTTTCGGGGGGGCGCGCGCCGATATGTTGATTCGATGTTACCCCCATCGAGACGTAAATGCTGGTGAGGCCATCCATACCCACGTCCGCTGGTGTCACCCAATCCTGTGGCACATAGATTAAACCGCCACCCACCGGAACTGGCGCGGTTGGCACGATGACAGCGAAATAAGGCTTGCCCGCCACGAGCACCGGCTCACGCGTCGACAGCAAGCCCAACACCGCCGCACCTCCACCGCCACCAAAATGCAGCCAGACGGGGCTCATCGAGTTGAGCTTTTCCTGATCACGCTTTGCGAATAAATCGACTAGCGACTTGACCACCTCATAGATATTGCGCACCACGGGAATGCGCTGCACGATCGTCGTTAACAGATTGGCCAAAAAATTTGCCAAGCCAAAACGCACCAACACACCAAGCAGGAATATCGCGACCACCACCACGGCAAGCCCAATCAAGTAGGCCATCAATTCCGACGCCATGCCGAAGCCGAACACCTGCATCAAGTCACCAAACCAACTACCTGGCCCTAAGTAGGAATAGAGAAAACGCACCGCCCAAACGACGATCAATGCGGTAGCCACGAGCGGCAAGGCAGCCAAGGCACCAGTGACAAAGGTGCTAACGATTTGCTGACGTGATGTTTTCATGAATGAGGTTCGTCCAGGTCGCGCTAAAAAATTATTTTAAGCCGATAGGACTATGCATCATTTAGCCAGACAGCGACCACCTAACATTAGATAACTGTTAAAGCGGTTTGCGTCAGGCTATTTGAGTAAGCCTGCCACGCTTGTTTACGCTGCAGCGCAAAAATAATCGACGCCACAATTCGCCCCGCCTACTATTACGCCATTGCTTCCGCTGTTTCTTCGACTGGTAAGCGAATAAGGTGATCAAACGCGCTCAATGCCGCTTTTGCACCATCGCCTGACGCAATCACAATTTGCTTAAACGGGGTTACGGTACAGTCGCCAGCTGCAAACACGCCCGGCATATTGGTTGCACCCTTGTCATCGACCACAATCTCACCATAACGGCTTAATTCGATCTCGCCCTTCAGCCATTCGGTATTGGGCACCAAGCCAATTTGCACAAACACGCCTTCTAAAGCCACGTGTTTGGTTTCGCCGGTGGCGCGCTCTTTGTAGCTAAGCCCGTTCACGCGACTGCCGTCTCCGGTAATTTCCGTCGTTTGCACGTTGGTGTGAATGGTGGCGTTAGGAAGACTCTGCAGTTTGCGCACTAGGATGGCATCTGCTTTTAATGCATCGGCAAATTCAAACAGAGTGACATGCCCAACCACACCTGCCAAATCGATTGCCGCCTCGACACCAGAATTACCACCACCGATGACCGCCACATGCTTGCCTTTAAATAACGGGCCATCGCAATGGGGGCAGTAAGCAACGCCTTTGTTCTTGTACTGCTCTTCACCCGGCACGTTGATATTGCGCCAGCGCGCACCAGTAGAGAGGATGACGGTCTTTGCCTTTAGCAGTCCCCCGTTAGCCATGTGTATCTGCATGAGTCCGCTTGCGTCGGTAGCCGACACCAGCTTTTCTGCACGTTGCAGGTTCATCACATCGACTTCGTAGTGCTTAACCTGCGCTTCGAGCGCTGCGGCAAACTGCGGTCCATTGGTTTCCATCACCGACGGATAATTTTCGATTCCTAAGGTATCGTTGGTTTGACCGCCAAAGCGCTCTGCCGCTAACCCCACACGTATTCCCTTGCGCGCTGCATAAACTGCTGCTGCCGCACCGGCAGGACCGCCGCCGACAATCAACACATCGTAAGGTGCTTTGGCAGACAACGCCGCGGCATCACGCGCTTCGCTGTTCACATCCAGCTTGGCGATGATCTCTTCAATCAACATACGGCCGGAGCCAAAATCCTGTCCGTTCAAATACACCTTCGGCACGGCCATTACCTGGCGGCTTTCTACTTCACCCTGATAAAGCCCGCCGTCAATGATTGTTGCTTTGATGCGCGGGTTTAGCGCTGCCATCAATGCCAATGCTTGTGCGACATCAGGGCAGTTGTGGCATGAAAGGCTGATATACGCCTCAAAATCACATTCGGTTTCAAGCGATGTAATACGGTCGATGATCTCCTGGCTTATCTTCGGCGGATGACCACCGGTCCACAACAGCGCCAACACCAGCGTGGTGAACTCATGGCCGAGCGGAATCGCGGCAAATCGCACACCGTGCGTATGGCCCGCTTGCGAAATCACAAAGCTCGGTTTACGTGCGTCCGTACCCGCTTCGTTAAAGCTCACCATGTCAGAAAGCGAGGTAACTTCTTGCAAAAGTTCACGCATTTCTTGCGCCGCCGGGCTCGCATCGAGCGAAGCCGTTAGCGTGATTGGGCGCTGAATTTTGCCCATATAGGCTTGTAGCTGGTCTTTAAGTTGTTGCTCTAGCATGTAGTACTCCAAATCGTTCGGTATGTGGCTTTGGCGAAAATATCAAAGTGTTAAGTGCGGCGCGCTGCTCAGGTATAAATTTGCCCAAACAACGCGCCGGGTCTTACCACTCTGGATTCAGATTAGATCTTGCCGACGAGGTCGAGCGACGGCGTAAGTGTCTTGGCACCTTCATTCCACTTCGCTGGGCAAACTTGGCCAGGGTTCTTTTCAACATACTGTGCTGCGCGCAACTTGCGGAGCGTCTCGGACACATCACGCGCGATGGCATTGTCGTGCACTTCGGCGGTCTTGATGATGCCGTTTGCGTTGATCACAAACGTGCCGCGCAAGGCCAAACCTTCTTCATCGATATGCACATCAAATGCGCGGGTCAGCTGATGGGTTGGGTCGCCAATGAGCGGGAATTTTGCTTGGCCGACGGCAGGGGAAGTTTCATGCCACACCTTGTGCGCAAAATGTGTATCGGTCGTGACGATATAAACCTCAGCGCCTGCCTTTTCGAAATCTGCGTAGTGTTTCGCTGCATCTTCAACTTCGGTTGGGCAGTTAAATGTAAAAGCGGCTGGCATAAAAATCATGACCGACCACTTGCCGTGAAGATTCTTCTCTGTCACTTCGACGAACTTGCCTTGATGAAACGCTTGTACTTTGAACGGTTTAACTTGGGTATTGATGAGAGACATTTTGGTTACTTTCGTGAGGTTGGTAGCGGCAAAAAAAGCAAAATCGCTCCTATTATCCGGAGCAGATAACTGCTGTGTTGTAACTTAATTAAAGTTAAGATTGAATTTTACAGCCCGCGACATGATAGCGCTAATCAATTAATACTATGGTATCGATAGCTTTCATTGATTGCTAGTAGCGGTACACGTCTTTGACGTTCACAGTGAATACTTTCGGACGCATATGACCAATTAGTGCGCATATGATCAGGCTCGATATTTGTGTTTTTTACGGCCAAAATAATCGAAGCTGAACATGCACCTCAAATCAAACTATTTTCCGCCAAGCTCTACTAGCAACTCTGTCGCGCCGTAGATACTCTCTAACGCTTCCTTAATACCTTCGCTGGTCACACCCACGGTGCGGTTGAATTGCTGGTCAAACCAGTAAGCGCCGCTGTGTGTGTGTTTGTTACCGTCAAACGCGAGCCCGACGATTTCCGCCTTGCGATTGATCATCGGGCTGCCCGAATTGCCACCGATGATGTCGTTGGTTGTGACAAAGTTCAGCGTTGTGGCACCTTGAATTTTCTCTTTGTTGGCTAACCACGATGCCGGCAACGCGTAGGGCGCGGCACCTGTGTGCCGATTAAATGCGCCAGCAAAGTCTGTAAATGGCACGATGGTTTTTCCGCGCTCGGTCCAGCCTTCAACCACACCATAACTTAACCGCAGCGTGCCGGTTGCGTCGGGATATGTTTTTGAGCCCGACATAGCGAAACGGACTTTTGCGATGAGCTCCGCATTCTTCTGTTCAACCGCAGTCACCTCGTTGTCAAAACGTTTACGTACCGCCAGCGCTGCGCCATCTATATCGCGCACCAGTTGGATGAAGGTGTCATCGGCCTTTTCCAACGCAGCACGGTCCCCCGCCCAAAGCGCTTTGCGGTACGCGGGGTCGGCCAGCTTGGTGCCATCCACCAGCCGACTCGCCGCCTGCTCTGGTGATTGCTTGCCGAGTATCTTGACGACAAACGGGTCGTCGGTACCAAGTAGTTCGCGCATTTTTGCAAGTGAGTGCGCCAGCTTCAGCTTCTCAAACTCGGGATAAAACGGCGCGGGGGACGTGATCTGCCTTTCCAATTGCGGCATCCGTGTCGAAGAAAACTCGGGTAAGCGTTCGGCATCTGGCTTGGTGCGCGCTTGGTTGCCTCGCCAGATGTTGCGAGCCAACCCAAAGTAACGACTGTTGAATCCGCGCCCTGCTTCGATTTGTTCGTACTCATTTTCAATTTCGCGATAGACCGTCTGCGCTGCTGTGATGGCGTCCCAAGCACCGGCGGTATCCTTGAAATTTGGACTCTTGGCAGCGAACGCTTTGAGCTGCGCCTCTTCAGTACGTTTACGCGCCATTAGCTCTGGCGATTGCAGCGCCGCAAGCTGGCCGGCAGATACTTTCAGTCCGTTTTCCAGCCCGCTCAGATCGTTGCGTGCAACACGCGCTTCTTCGACACCAAGTTTGCGGTACTGCGTCAGGACACCACGCAATTCGTAACCACGACGCAAGTTAGCGACCATGCGAATATCGCGAATCGTCTCCAGTTGAGCGACCGTCAGTAGGCGATTTGTGCGCCCCGGGTTACCGGCGGTAAATACCAACTCCCCTGCCTTGGCGCCGTTGGGGCTAAAGGGGAAAAAATGTTTCACCACCGCGGGCTTGCCGTTCTCGTATGCACGTAGCATCGCCGCATCCAAGCCGAAGCGTGGAAAGTTGAAGTTGTCCGGGTCGCCACCAAAACCCGGCGACGCATCTTCCGGTGCCCATACTAGCCGCACATCAGAATAACGATCATAGCGATAAAGGTGGTACTGGCCTCCCTGATACAAATTGACGACCGTACAACGCACGGTCGCACGTTTGTCGCCCACACAAGCGGCGGCGATTTTGGCGTTGACGCCATTCAGCGCATTTTTATAGGCCTCGCCACTCAACCCTTTAGTGGCGGCAGTCACATCAGCGGTGACGTCCGTAATCTGCTCGAGTCGGCTCACCTCAGTAGTGGGACACGTCAACTCGTCTTCCGCTTTGCGCGCCAGAAAACCATCCTGCAGGTAGTTTTTCTTGGCACTAGAGAGCTGTTGGAGGCAACCGGTGATGCAATGGTGATTGGTCATCACCAGACCTTGCGCAGAAACAAATGACGCCGAACAGCCTCCGACATTAACGGCGGCACGCATGACGTGATCCACCCAAGCAGGCTCTGCACCAAAACTGTACTTCGATTTCATTTGTTCGCGTGGCAGGTTGTCGAACGTCCACATACCTTCATCAGCAACGGCGAGCCCAGCAAAAGTGATGAGTAAAAAGAGCGATACACGACGCAACATTTGCATTGGAGCCTCAACGAGGGTTAGGAGATTCAAACTTAGGTAGATAACGATTTGGAGGAGAGACAATATTGATTCATATCATGCAGCGCCCACCGGCGGGCAGAGTACATGCATAGCATACATAGCAGACAATCTTGTATCAATTACAACTCTATTATATGGGTCTGCATGGTTTTATCTTCTTGTTTGCTTAGACGCATTCAAAGCGAAAAATCAGGACTTTGTAGACGTCCTTGAAACAGATGCCCCACGCGTTGATGACGCCGATGCTGATTTGGGTGGAGACGCCATTGAGTTGGCGCATGCCCTTTGATAGATTGCTATCAGGGGTTTGAATGATTTACCCGACTTTTACCCAGTCTCACGACTGTCGCAAAACTGACATCTTTCTGTCGCAAAATTGTGTTTTCACTCACCACTTCGCCGACCCCACACATGAACACACCGCCGCGAGGTAGCGAAAAATATGGATCAGACGAATCAGGTCTCGTTTGCGGTTTTTTATTCACCCAAGGACAGAGCGGTGTGCCGCTCACATCAAGTGAAGCCTTGGCCTGGTTAGCCGAGGACGCCTCAAACACTGACCAATTCATCTGGCTACATTTCAATTTATCTAACGTCGCGTGCGAGCGCTGGATGAGCCGTAGTCTAGCGTTGTCACCCGTTTTTTTTGAAACGCTTAACGAGGGCTCACGCTCTACCCGTGTCGAGTACGCCGATAACCAACTGATCGGCGTCTTGAATGATGTGTTGTTTGACTTCTCGTTCGACCCATCGGATGTTTCCACGCTAGTACTCAGCGTTGATCCACGTTTCCTCGTCACAGCACGCAAGAAACCACTACGCTCAATTGATCGGCTGCGCGTGGCGGTGAAAAACGGCGAGCGATTCCCCACGCCGACCGCGCTGCTAGTGCACTTGCTTCGCGACCAGGCTGATGTACTAGTGGGGATTCTTCGCAATGCCATAGAGAAAGTTGACAGGATTGAAGACCGCTTGCTCGCAGGCTTTGTAGAGTCAAAGCGCGCGGAGCTAGGAAAGTTGCGCCGTGTTCTCGTGCGACTGACACGGCTGCTCGCCCCAGAGCCGGGCGCATTGTTCCGGCTGCTGAACCGTCCTCCTGAGTGGATGCGCGAGGACGACATCGCGGAATTACGCCAATCGACCGAAGAGTTCTCGGTCTCGCTAAACGACATCGACACCTTAGAAGAACGCATAAAACTGCTACAAGAAGAAATATCTGCGTTGGTACAAGAACAGAATAACCGCAGCCTCTGGGTACTCTCGCTCTTCACTGTGATGGCATTGCCGGTGAACATGGTCGCTGGCTTCTTCGGCATGAACGTCGGCGGTGTGCCATTCGCCGAAAACAAGGCCGGTTTCGTGATCGTCGTGACTGTCGTACTGTCGGTGACAGCTGCAATCGGCTGGTGGATACTGCGGCAAAAGCAACGGTAGTCTGCATCAATACCAAAGTCGGCACTTCTAATAACCTTTAAACCGTTCGTGGTGAGCTTGTCGAACCATCTGCACGTTTAATTAAATCAATCACTTACAAGAGCTACCCTTCGACATGCTCAGGGCGAACGGGGGGGTTTGAGAAATTCCCAAGTAGTAAACCCTTTTATTGACGCGCTTTTTGGGGCAAAAATAGCTGGAACGGCAAGCGGTTATTAGAGTTTAGCGAAAATAAAATCAGCGCTGCCCCTAACCTATCGGTCGTATTGATGCTCGCAATTTGGTTGGGATAGCGATCATCAAATGTGCGAACTCACTAGCCGAACGATAATAAAATAATTAAGGCATATTTTCTATACCATGATTAATTTTGAATTTGATGTGGCAGAAAGCGAATCTAATCGCACCAAACATGGCATCGATTTCATCGAAGCGCAAAGTCTCTGGAATGATTCGATGCTGCTAGAAGTTCCAGTCAAAACTGAAGATGAACAGCACTACTTGGTGATTGGACAAATTGACATGAAGCATTGGTCGGCAATCATTACCTACCGAGGCACAAACATCCGATTGATATCCGTTCGTCGCGCGCGCACAGAAGAGGTAGCACTTTATGAAAGCTAAAAAATTTGATCAGCAGTTTGATGAAGGCGGCGATGTTATCGCTCATTTAGATTTGACCAAAGCCAAGCGCGTGCTACTGGAACAAAAACGCGTGAATGTTGATTTCCCAACGTGGATGATTGATTCGCTTGATCGCGAAGCGAGCAAGCTAGGCGTGACGCGGCAATCGGTCATTAAGGTTTGGTTAGCTGAGCGGCTTGAGGCTAGTGCGAATAACTTGCCGCAAGTGCGGACGCGGGCAAGTGCTTTGCGTCGTTGAATGCTGTGAAAGTATTAGCGTTCAGTGCAATCAAATCGACGTTGACCCCTTAGATTGATCGTCGCCTACTCCTTTAATTGGGGCAGAAATAGCTGGAACGGCAGTCTAATATTAGCGTTTATCAAAATAAAATCGACGTTGACTTCTTAGATTCGGAAGATGTAACACTTTATGAAAGCTAAAAAGGTGTGACGAGGCAGTCTGTCATTAAGATTTGGCTGGCTGAGCGGCTTGAGGCTGGTGTGAATAACTTGTCGCTTACGCGCTCACGAGCAATTATATTGCGTCGTTGAATCCTGGGGTGCATTTGCGCTTGGCAAAATTCACTTGTCGCCAACGCCTTAAATTGGCGCTCACGCAGCCTGCGAAACCTTTTTAATATTCCTAATTTTGATCTCGACTGTTTTGCCCACCGCAGCAGCGGCCTTCATCAAGGTATCAAGCTGCACGGAAACATTATCAGGGTCGAGCACGCGGTCTAGCTGTGAACGGCTGGTCGCCATTAGCTGCGCCATTTTTGCTTTCGACAAGTTGGCAGAATCCATGCTGTCTTGCAGTTGCTCAGCAAGCGCACGCTTGAGCGCCTTTGCCTGCACCTCTTCATATAAACCGTCTTCTCTCAAAAAATCGTCAAAGCGGCTGCCTTCATGTGGATTACGTTTTGGCATTGATGTACTCCTTATAGCGTTTTTCAGCGAGTAAGATTTCATTGGGTGGCGTTTGTTGAGTCTTTTTAATAAACCCGTGAAGCAAAATCATTTTGTTACCGTCAACAGCAAACAACGTGCGCACAATAATTGACTTCAGCGTTGAGCGTACTTCCCATATCGGACCACGCAAATGATCAACCTGCGGTTTGCCAATCGGCCATTTGTATTGCACATAAGCTATGTCTTCGCCAATCGTCCGTCGTGATTCGCGGCTCAAACTTTTTAACCAAGTACGGACTGGCTCATTTCTAGCGGCTGTTGCGTAAAAAATTGCGTCCAGTTTGGGGGTCGATTGCATATTTAATTGTACCTCAAAAGGTACTTTTGTCAAATCGGAATTTTAGTTGGCGATGAGGGCAAGAACAAACCTGAATAATGCCGAACACCAGGGGTCCGAACACCAGGGGTCAGAGTCAAATTGTTTTTCATCGCATCCATTCCTTTACTGTCGCAATCACGTTTACAAATCTAGAATCCAAAGCCGACCTGCTCACCAACGATGCCTTGGGTCTTGTCGAGCCGTTTACGTCCACGCACTGCCGGCACGACCCGCTGCCCCGTCATGCGTGACACTTCATCCTTGAATCGGTCATCGCCCAACACTTGCCCTTTGACACTGGCGTTACGAATGGCAGTGATGACGTCTGGTTCGAGCTCGGTGTGGAACAGGGCTTGGTAGGCTTCCTGCCGCGTAGCCGTGTCCAGTCCTAAGGCGTTGAACAGTGGGTGCGCGGTCAGCATGGCACTTAGCTTGCCCTCGGCGTTAGCGCGGTAGCTCGACCATGCGTAGTCTCGTGGATGGGCGACCATGTTGGCGCGTACCGGATTCATTTCGATGTAGCGGTAGCAGGTAAGCAGGTATTCGTCGGCCTGTACCAGACTGGCTTTGTAGCGGCCCTCCCACAAGGTGCCGCTACGCCGGTAGAACTTGTTGATATACTGCACGTAGCGCCGCCCGAGGGATTGCATGAGCTTGGCCGGTGCCTCCGGCTTGAGTGGGCTCAAAAGCAGATGGACATGGTTGGTCATCAAAACGTAGGCGTGGATGGCGCAGCCGTATTGCTTGGCGTAATGCGCCAACCAATGCAGGTAGAACTGATAGTCCTGTTCAGCATAGAAGCACGGCGCACGATTGTTACCGCGCTGCACGATGTGGAGCGGGATGTCGGTGAGATTTAGGCGTTTACGTCGAGGCATGGTGTTGTCAGAGTGGAGGACTCAGATCAAATTGTTATCGGCTGAAAACAATTTGACTCTGACCCCTGGTGTGGAGTTGGACTGCCAGATACTTTTGCGTATGTGGCTTGTGCCAATAAAGAACGTGATGCAAGTAGTTGAATGTTGTTGATCGTCATGGTCTTAGTCCTTGAATGCGCGTTGTTGAATATCTTGGTAGCTAATCGTTTCTGGGTGTTTTAGCGGACATCCTGATTGCCCAGAAGGCCCGAACCAATGCCAAACGGGAATCGTTCGCCAAAGGAATTCAACTTGCGTAAAACTGGCTAGCGGACTGCCTGTGTTCTTGTCTTTCACAACATGGACCCAGCGTCGAACACGGTCTTGCTTTTGTTCAGTTACATCTAGGTCGAGGTGATACAGCACGCGCTCTGACTCGTTGGCTACCCTGAAATAATCACCCTCAGGTTTGTGAAACTGACCGGCCACGTACCTGATGTCAAGAAGACTGCCTTCCGCCAATTCGAGAAGAGGGTCATACTTTTGCCTATCGACTCTTATGAAAGCAATATTTGGAATTTCTTTGGTTACGATCAAAGCGCTTCGCACATCACCTTTTTTCATCGTCCACACTGCGCCTTTCCTCAGTGGCTCTGCTACTTGTAAGCCCCCCTCCGCTGCACAAAGCTGTCTGAACTGATAGTAGTGCCAGAAGACATCAGCCTTCCACACTAACCAAAGTGCGACCAAGCTGACTAGCGTGATCGCATGCTTCTTCCAGACATTGGGTTTGTGAATGGCGGGGTCGCTCATGCTGCCCTCGAATATTGAATATCGTTAGCGGCGATACGTTTAACGTCGATTTGGGTTGTTCTTATGTTGGTTTGCAAAGTGCAATCAGCGCCTGCCGTTTCAGCCTCTTTTGCTCGTAGACATCCGCCAATAGGCGTGTTTCTCATCTCAATTAACATCATTATTTTCCTCCTAAATATTGTCGCGATCATCATCACTACCGCTCCCTCCCCGCCTCACTCACCGTCTTCTGCACCGGCGAAAGCAGGTATTCCAATATGCTGCGTGAGCCTAGGTGAATTTCGGCGACGACTTGCATGCCGGGTAGTAGGCGAAATGTTTTGTCGTCGCGGATGAGGTGTTGTTGGTTGAGTTTTATCTGTGCTTTGTAGTTGGCGGTAACGGCTAGGCGGCCTTCTTGGTTGATTTCTTCTGGCCTGCCGCCTACAGTTTCAGTTGCATCTGCGCTGAAGTGGGCGACTTCGCCTTCGACTAATCCATATTTTTGAAATGGAAAGCTAGCCACTTTTATTTTGGTAGGCGTTGCGCGGCTAATAAAACCGGCATCGCTATTTTTGATTTGCACTTCGGCCATGAGTGGTTCATCAGCAGGCACGATGGTGACGAGTACAGTGCCAGGTGTGACGACCGTGCCTGGGGTATGTGTGGCGATTTCTTTGACGATACCGGCGGCGGGGGCTTTGAGTTCGAGGAGCGTATTTTTGTGGAGTTGCTTTTCCCAATCGCCGGTTAATTTTTCGACTTGACTAAGTGTTTGCATCCGCTCGGCCAGTAGCTGCTGGCGATAGTTTGATGTGACCTGCGCGATGCGTCGCTCACTTTGATCTAGTGCTGCGGTTAGGCTTTCGATGGCGTATTCCTGTGCTTTGAGTTCTTGATCTTTTTCGACGTATTCACGCTGTTTATCTTCAATGAGTAGTGCACTGGCGAAGCCATCTTTGCCGAGTTTTTCGAAGGTATCGGATTGTTTTTTGTAGAAGGGTAGCGTCCATTTGAGTTTACGCATCACCTCTTGCGAGCCATATAGCTCTTGCTTGGCTTTAACATAGCCTGCGCGCTCTTGTGCGACCGTATCAAAGTAGGCTTGGCGGTAGGCGCGGTGCTGCTCGGCGACTTTTGCAAATAGCACGGGCGCATCATCTTTTTGCCGTAGCAATGGCTGATTGGCAAGCTCGGCATTGATTCGGCGTATCTGTAATTCACGCAAATCAAGCTCTGCCTTAAGTGCTTTGGTATCGGCCTCGGACAAGGACGTATCCATTTGCATGAGAATTTGCCCGCGCTCGACCGCATGAATTCTAAGCAGCATCAAAGGGGTCAGCGTCATATATTTTCACAATACAAGCCGTCCTTGTCCTGGTAATTCTGTTTCAGCATAACCATTTGGGGACAGACCACGATTTTTCCGACCCAACAACCAACTTTACATATCTGCTCTTCGCATCATGCTTCACTTCACAAATCTCTTTCCCCCATCGCCGAACAAATTTGCGGCTCAGTTGCTGTGATTTCTTAACTAATCAGCGACAGACCACCGTTTCCAGGTTTCATACGACGTACGTATTTTTCAACATTCATTATTTTAATAATAACCATTTTCTTCTCGTCTGCACATCATCTATATCAGCTTCGCTCATTTCTTCTAAATTTTCTTATTACGTGGCGACTTGCTAGGCGGCAAAAAATTCTCCCCCGTCACGACCGATTTGCCAGTTTTTTCTTCCCGCGCATAGCGTGCTTGCTTGGCGATTGTGCCGCCCTTGGTGGTGGCGATTTTGTTCTCTGCCATGCCAGTTGCTTCATCGGTCTCTGCAATCTGCCGCGTGGATAATTCGGCGAGTGCGGTAAAAATTAGCTCAGCTTCGCTCATGTGATCGCGCAGATTATGTTGGCTCAAGCCCTTCATCTTCTTATGTGCATGTACCAAAACGCGCGCTGACACCTGCCCACTCTTCATGAATCAAATTTGTGAGGATGGCGAATTCCTCGCCTTTTTTGATCTCGTGGGTTGCCCAGTAATCTGTCAATTTGTTGCGCGTCTCCTGCCCTGTCATGCGTTGCTGTATCCATTTCTCGCTACGTCCATATTTCTGCCAAGTTTCACGGGCGCGGTCGAGTGAGATTGCGGGGTCAGACATTTCTTGCATGCGTTCATAGCCTACTTTTGCGAGCCACAGTTTGATCGGTTCAGCCTTCGGGCTAGGTACGGATTGCACTAGACGCAGCAAAGTTTCGCAGTGGCGACGTCGGTGAGGTAGTGTTTGCCATCTGCGGCTGGTAGCTTCAGTCGGTGACAATTTGTCACCTACTCACTGCCTTCCTTGTCCAGCCGCTCTTTGAGCTTATTCCAGTATTTGCGTGCTGTTTGGTAATCAGGTTGCTGCGTGAGTACTTGGATAATGTCGATGACAGAAAAAAACCATGTTTCGGTTTTCTCATCATATACACGGCGAATGTCATAGGTCTCGAATTGGGCGGGCAGGATTTTCATCTTATGTTGTTATCGCTGGTGGCTAGAGACTTTACACAGTGGCGGATTTAGTTTATTTGGGGACAGGCCACGATTTTTTTCTGCTCGCAATAAACGGTAAGTTATACGCTAGTGCAATTTGTTTAGCTTCTTTGGAAGATCGCTTGAGCGCATCAATTACAAGCGCATCTTCCTTGGAAGTTACCACTACGCTTGTTTTGCGAGTTTGTTGAGTGCTTGCCATTTTTGCTCCGCCAAAACTAATTTGCTCTACTTGCTGAAAGTATTTACCTCGGACGCCATTGCCCAGCTGGTCACGCTTAATAACAGGTATATCTTGGTTAATTTTTTTCGTAGATATTTTTTTCATGCCTACTCAAGCCCCTACTCAAGCCCCATAAGGCACCCAAATATTCTTAACCTGTGTTGCCTGCCGCAATATTTCATTCATCGGCACATCATTGCCCCGCGCGGGTAGCACCCACGTGCGTTTCATGTTTGATGCACTCGCTTTTTGTACGTTAGCGGCACCTTCTTTTTCACCGCAATACCAAATCGCGTCCACGTCTTCGTGTTCGCTTAATGTTTTCGCTAACTCATCGCGCGCGCCGGTGACGATGTTGATGGTGCCATGCGGTACGTCGGATGTTTCTAGCACTTGGTATAGGTCAGTCACTGAGAGCGGGTGCGTGGGCGATGGCACGACGACGAGTGTATTGCCCATGGCGAATGCGCTGGCGGCTAGCGTGCAAAAGGCTAATAGCGGTTGATCATCTGGCAGCAAGATAGCCATGACGCCGATGGCTTCATTCATCGCGAGCGTGACGTTACGCACGGGGGTGGCGTGGATGGCGCCGTCGTATTTGTCTGCCCACGCGGCGGCGGTGAAGAGTGCGCTGATGCTGGCTTCCACTTCTTGCGCGGCCTCGTGTGCGTGTGCGCCTGTTTGCGTGGCGATGCGGGCGGCGAATTCATTGGCGCGGGCGGCTAAGTTTTCAGCCATGAAGTAGAGGATTTGCGCTTTGCTGTGGGCGGTGGTTTTTTGCCAGCCAGTTTGTGCGGCGCGGGCGGCCTCGACTGCGTTGCGAATGTCTTTGCGATTGCCTGCACCGACTTCGCCGATGAGGAGTTTGTTTGGTGCGGTGATGTTGATGGAGAGTCCGCCATCTGGGCGCGCTTGTTTGCCGCCGATGAACATCTTGGCGGTGCGGTCGATTGCAGATATTGAAAGTGCAATATCGGCGGGCGTTTTCAGGCGTTTATTGCTGGAAGTGGCTGTGGATGGTAGTATTTTAGATTTTGATCGTGACCCATCCCCATCCAACCTTCCCCTTGAAGGGGAAGGCTTAAAACCCTGCCCCTTCATTGAAAGGGAGGGTTTTAACTTAAGGTATTCGTACAACCCTTCTTTGCCACCCTCGCGGCCAAAGCCGGATTCGCGATAGCCGCCGAAGCCTGCGGCGGCGTCGAGCAAGTTGGTGGAGTTGATCCACACAGTGCCAGCTTTGATTTGCGTGGCGATGTCGAGCGCCAAGTTGATGTCTTCACTCCAGATGGTGGCAGCTAAACCATAGCGGGTGTTGTTAGCGAGCTTCACAGCTTCTTCTGGCGTGCGGAAAGTCATCGCGGCTAGCACGGGGCCAAAAATTTCCTCTTGTGCGACTGATGATGACGGCGCGACATTGGTCAATACCGTCGGCGGATAAAAGCAGCCGGTTGTGGGCACCTGCCATGAAGGCTGCATGAGTGTTGCGCCCTCGGCGACGCCACGTGCGACTTTGTCTTGAATTTGTTTGAGCTGGTTGGTATCCACAATCGCGCCAATGTCGATACCTTTATCGAGCGGGTCGCCGACGCGCATTTTTTCCATGCGTGCGCTGAGTTTTTTATAGACTTTTTCTGCGACACCTTCTTGCACCAGCAAGCGTGAACCCGCGCAGCACACTTGGCCTTGGTTAAACCAGATGGCGTCCACGACGCCTTCGACCGCACTATCAAGGTCAGCATCATCAAAGACGATGAAGGGCGATTTGCCACCGAGCTCGAGCGAGAGTTTTTTATCCGTGCCTGCGGTGGCGCGGCGGATGATGCGGCCAACTTCAGTGGAGCCGGTGAAGGCGATTTTGTTCACATCGGGATGATCAACTATCGCTGCTCCCGTGCGGCCATCGCCGGTGATGATATTCACCACGCCCGACGGTAAGCCAACACTCGCGCAGATTTCGGCAAACAGTAGCGCGGTGAGAGAAGTTAATTCGGCAGGTTTTAAGACGACGGTATTGCCCATCGCAATCGCCGGCGCGATTTTCCAGCTCAGCATCAGCAGCGGAAAATTCCACGGGATAATTTGGCCGACAACACCAAGCGCCTGATGATGCGGCATTTCACTATCAGCCAGCTGCGCCCAACCGGCGTGGTGGTAAAAGTGGCGTGCGACCAGCGGGATATCAATATCGCGTGTTTCACGAATCGGCTTGCCGTTGTCCATTGTTTCAAGAACGGCGAAGAGGCGCGAATGCTTTTGCACTTGGCGAGCGATGGCGTAGAGGTAGCGTGCACGGATGTGGCCTGGCGTGCTGCTCCAACCTTTGAATGCGGCGCGTGCGGCTTTGACAGCGTCGTCGACGTCTTTCTTGCTTGCCTGTGCGACGCGCGCGAGCTTTTTGTTGTTCGACGGGTTGATCGAATCAAACCACTCTTTGGACGATGGGTCGCGCCACTTGCCGTTGATGAAGATGCCAAATTTACCGTCGTGCTCGGCGATCCAATCGAGCGCGGGTTTGGCCGCTTCGGGGGCGGGGCCGTATTCTAGGGTGTTGAAGATTTGGGCGACTTTCATTTATGCTGTTTCTTTCTTTGCGATCTTTTTAATGTCACGAGGTGTTGATGTGTTTTGTACTTTTGTTTGTGGACTGATTTAAGTTCACAGCAAATTGAACGAGAAATTAGACCCCGGACTAAATCCGGGGCGACAGATTATTGGGTTGGTGTTGTTAACGTTTCGGTTGCGGTTGCGGTTGCGGTTGCGGTTGCGGTTGCGGTTGCGGTTGCGGTTTCGGTTGCGGTTGCGGTTGCGGTTGCGGTTTCGGTTGCGGTTGCGGTTATTGGTTGCGGTTATTGGTTGTTGGTGTTGATTGTTGGTTGTTTGGCGATTTAGAAATTGAAAAATTACAACTCTTAAACGTTAAACACTATCTGGCTACAGTTAAACCACAAATCCATAAATTGTCGCCCCGGCGAAGGCCGGGGTCTAATTTCGACTACAACTTCACTTTCGTAAACTCACACAATCTTTTCATATAAGTCTTCCCACTTCGCATTCATCGCCTGTATCAAATTCACTTTCCAATTGCGATGCCATTTTTTTATTTTCTTTTCTCGCGCTATCGCGGCGTGTACATCCTCATGCACTTCATACCACACTAGTCTGTGTAGCTGTTGTTGCTTTGTAAATCCTTCCGCAAGATCATTACGATGTTCATAAATCCTTCTCACTAAATCGCCCGTAATGCCAACATATAGCGTGCCATATTGGCGATTGGTCAGGATGTAAACATAGTATTGTTTGCTCAACTCATTTGTCTTTTAAAGTTTTACACCACATTCTGCAATAGGATTAGACCCCGGACTAAATCCGGGGCGACAGCGTAAAATTTTGCTGCTGTAAATTGAGAATTTGAAGGCTCACAGAACCTAGTATTACCCTACTAACCCAACGCCTGATACTGCATCGACGCATAACGCCCCGTCGCAAAATGTTCCAACTGGCGCTCAATGTCATTCACCAATGCGGAAGCACCGATACGAAATAAATGTGGCTGCATCCATTCGTCGCCTAATTCTTCTTTCATCAAAATCAACCAATCAAGCGCTTGCTTGGCAGTGCGAATACCGCCTGCTGGCTTGAAGCCGACCCGCACACCGGTTTGTTCATGATACTGACGAATGGCGCGCAGCATGACGAGCGAGCCGCCGATGGTGGCATTGGTTGGCTCTTTGCCGGTAGAGGTTTTGATGAAATCTGATCCGGCCTGCATGCATACATGTGAGGCGCGCATGATATTTTTGAGCGTGCCTAATTCACCAGTGGCGATGATGGCTTTCATGTGCGCGGGGCCGCATGCTTCACGGAATGCTTTGACTTCATCATAGAGTTTTCGCCATTCGCCATTGAGCACGTATTCGCGCGAGATGACAATATCAATCTCTGCTGCACCGTCTTTGACGCTAGCTTTTATTTCTTCAATTTTTTGAGCGAATGGCGAGAGCCCAGCGGGAAAGCCAGTAGAGACAGCGGCAACCGGTATGCCGGAACCTGCAAGCGCCTCAACTGCTGTTTTGACGAAGGTGTGATAGACGCAGACGGCGCCAGTTTGTAGTTTCAACTCTGGCAAGCCAACTTCGCGCAATAACGCTGGGCGAATCGGCTGCATGGCTTTCGCACAGAGCCGCTTTACCGTGCCAGGCGTATCGTCACCGCTTAAGGTGGTAAGGTCAATGGTCTTTACCGCATGCAGCAGCCATGCGGCTTGCCAGTCTTTTTTCACCGTGCGGCGGGTGGACATGGTGGCGGCACGACGCTCAATCGCGCTACGATTCACACGCACATCGCGCACCACCGAAACATCAAATTTTGTGCCGGGGTTGCGGTCAGCGTTTGCGTGCTTGTTAGCTTGCCAATCTTGCATATTGTTGCTCTGCACGCGGGCACCGGTTAGGTTGAGCTGAGTCACTTTTGCCATGATATTTTTTGTGAATTTTAGTTAAATAATTATACGCTCCACCCTTCCCCACTGGCATTTCCGCCTCTGGGGAGTGGGATTTCAGCAATCAATTCAACTTATACTTTATTTTGTAATGATGCATTGATAGGCTGCGTGCAGCATATTAAATGTGCTGGTGAATTTCCGTTTATAACTGTCATTGCACGTTGGAAGCGACGCGTTATTGTCGGCGGCTGGCGGATGTTGGCTGGGCATGACAGAGAATTTTAAACAATTGTAAATTCAGGCTGTTTTTGTCAATTTGAATCGCAATATCGCGTTTTATCGTTTGGAGATTTACCCCTTTCACATGCAGAATAGGATTAGTGTTTTACACATTGAATAGTAAAGGTTGTCTGTGACGCGTAGACAGTATGTTTTTCTAGTTTTATTTCTGATGGCAGCCGCACCGCTGGTATGGCTAAATGTCGACCCTCATGCGGGTGACCGTTTATTGCGCTGGACAAGCAATACGCCGCAACGTGCTGTGATAGCAAACTCGACAAAGCCGATTGCTAAATCTAGCGCTCCTTCAAGCAAAACAACAGCACTGCAAGTGCACATTAGCTAGCGCAACACAATAGCGGCGCAATAGCTACATTGCTGATCAACGCTGCCGTTCTATTCTGCCATCAGCTCAACTGCATCCTCTTCCCCTGCCAGTACGCGTTTTATCACTGCGAAGTTAAATCCACGTGCTTGCAAATAGCGTGTTTGTTTTGCGCGGACTTCGGTTGTATCGGGAAGTGCATCAAATTTACGCGCCCAGACGCTGTATGCACGTGAAAGTTCACCGTCTTTCATTGCCGCAATTGTGCTCACCACAACGTCATCAATGACGCCCTTTTGTCGCAATGTGGCAGCGACACGGCTCGCGCCGTATTTATGGCCGAGGCGTCGCGCGGCAACTTCGGCATAACGTGGTTCGTTAAGCCAGCCTTCGGCTTCGCACCATACGATGGCTGCATTGATATCGTATTCGTTGAATTCTTTCTTTGTGAGCTTATCGACAAATTGCACGCGGCTCATGTCACGCATGGCGAGTAGCTTTAGTGCGGCAGATACAATTTCACGGTTCTCAGGTTTGGGAGGCTTTTCTAGCATTTGAGTATTTTTTCTTCAACTTAATTCGCGGTTGCACAACGTAATCCCTACTTGTGAAAAAGGGGGCGTGCTATTTACCCTAATCGTGGCTGCTCACCGCAATCCCTCCTAGCCTCCCTTTTTCAAAGGGAGGAACTGTTGCTGGGGTTGACCTTGATTGTCACTTATTTTCAAAATGTTTGGGGATTCAGTCGGCTGAACATTAAAAAAGGCCGAACACAATATGTATTCGCATACACTCGCATTCGGCCCAACCATCGAACTGGTTACAACATAAAGTGCAACGCATCACAACATAAACGCGTGGCAAAAAATATCGCTAAATGATTACTCGTCCTCGACTTCTTCGCTGACATCAGAGCCGCCACCACTGCTACCGGCGATGCCAACTTCAGCGCGAATACGCGCTTCAATTTCTTGCGCCATTTCACGGTTTTCTTTTAAGAATTTACGCGTGTTGTCTTTGCCTTGGCCAATTTTTTCGCCTTTGTAGGCGTACCATGCGCCGGATTTATCAATGATTTTATGAATCACGCCCAGCTCAATAATTTCGCCTTCGCGTGAAATGCCTTCGCCATACAAAATATCAAATTCAGCAATGCGAAATGGCGGCGCAACTTTATTCTTCACCACTTTGACGCGGGTTTCAGAGCCGATGACTTCGTCGCCATTTTTAATGGCACCAATGCGGCGAATGTCGATACGCACTGAAGCATAAAATTTGAGCGCATTGCCACCGGTGGTGGTTTCAGGGCTACCAAACATGACGCCAATCTTCATGCGAATTTGATTAATGAAAATTACTAGCGTATTGGAGCGCTTGATATTGGCGGTGAGTTTACGCAGTGCTTGTGACATCAGACGCGCTTGCAAGCCCATGTGTGAATCGCCCATTTCGCCTTCGATTTCAGCCTTTGGTGTCAACGCGGCGACCGAATCGATAACCACAATATCGACGCCACCGGAGCGCACCAACATATCGGCAATCTCAAGCGCTTGTTCACCATTATCTGGCTGTGAGACTAAGAGATCACTTACATTCACACCGAGTTTTTGCGCGTACTGCGGGTCAAGTGCGTGCTCAGCATCAATAAAAGCCGCAGTGCCGCCAGTTTTTTGCATTTCTGCGATAACTTGCAGGGTGAGTGTGGTTTTACCTGATGACTCTGGCCCGTAAATCTCAACAATACGGCCACGCGGCAAGCCGCCAATGCCTAATGCGATATCGAGCCCTAGGGAGCCGGTGGAGACGGGAATAATGTCATTAGCGACACTACCCTCGCCCATTTTCATAATGGAGCCTTTACCGAATTGCTTTTCAATCTGCGAAAGTGCGGCGGCAAGGGCTTTTGATTTGTTTTCGTCCATAAATGGCTCTTTCATGTTCATAGCTGGCTCCAGTAGATGGTTTATTAAATTGTAGAAACTTAAATAAAGGTTGTATGAAAATACAGTCTGTATTTCCGTACAGTATCTGACTGGCAAACCAAATGCAAGTGTTTTTTGAAAAATATCGTCGGGAGGGTTCAGCTTAGAAGTTCAGCCAAGATTATGCAGTAGCTGGGTCAGTGCATGCGAAACCGTTTGCGCCCTAACTGCACTTCTATCGCCTTGAAAATGGCAAACCTCTGAAATGATTGGCTTTTTTGGAAATTTCCACGCAAACCAAACCGTGCCAACAGGTTTATCTGGCTGGGCACCGTCTGGCCCGGCAATGCCGGTGACAGCTACCGCTACTTGGGCTCTAGATCGTGCTATCGCACCTTCGACCATTTGCGTCGCGATTTCCTCTGACACTGCGCCGTGGTCAAGCAGGGTTTCACGCGTAACACCGAGTAGATCAACTTTTGATTCATACGAGTAAGTCACAAAGCCACGATCAAACCAAGCCGATGAGCCCGAAATGCGCGTAACGGCTTCCGCTATGCCACCGCCTGTGCATGACTCTGCCGTGGCGAGCATGAGCTGATGTTTGTGAAGCGCAAGACCTACTGCTTGGGCCAGTTCGTCGATGCTAGTAAAGGTTACGTTTGTAGTAGTCATTGGCTGTCGTTATCGTTATCGTAGTTGTTCAATGATGGCGTCAATTGGTTTTTTATTTGTATCTGCTGCGTCAGACGACGCATGATTAAAATGCATCGCCGCGATAATTTCAGCCGCCGCTCGCTCTGCATCAGCCTGTGTTTTTGCGGCAATCTTGGCCAAGACATCACCTTTAGCGACGCGTTGACCGATCACGGCAACTTCCTGCAAACCAACGCTTGGGTCAATCACGTCAGCTGAAGTTGCGCGCCCGCCACCTAGCCCCACCACCGCCATGCCAATAGCACGTGTATCCATGCTCACCAAGATGCCGCTATCAGTTGCTAAAACTGGATATTGCACAGGCGCAATGGGTAAATAATGCGTTGCGCGCTCGACAAAATCAGTCGCTCCACCGAGTGCCGCGACCATTTCACCAAAAATCTCTGCCGCACGACCACTATGCAAACTCCTCTCTAGTGCTTCACTTGCAAGCATTTTTGTCTCAAACAGCCCGCTAATAGTCAATAGTTCAATTGATAGCGCCATTGTCACCGCATGCAATCGCGCAGGGCGTGATTTACCTGTTAGATAATCGAGCGCGCATTTCACTTCAATCGCGTTACCAGCACAGGGGGCGAGTAGCTCGTTCATATCAGTTAAGAGTGCGGTAGTTTTCATACCAGCACCGTTGCCAACATCGACAATACTTTGCGCCAAGGCACGTGATTTTTCTAGCGTCGGCATGAATGCACCCGAGCCAACCTTAACATCCATGACCAGCGACTCTAGTCCAGCCGCGAGCTTTTTTGACAATATTGAAGCGGTAATTAAGGGGATCGACTCCACCGTTGCGGTCACATCACGGGTTGCATAAATGCGTTTATCTGCGGGTGCTAATTCCGCTGTCTGGCCAATAATCGCCACGCCCACATCACGCACCACCTGCTGAAATTTATCTGTCGTAATGTTAGTTTGGTAGCCCGGAATACTATCGAGCTTATCAAGCGTACCGCCTGTGTGGCCTAGGCCACGACCTGAAATCATCGGCACATACGCACCACACGCCGCCAACATTGGCCCCAACATCAACGAGACCACATCGCCAACACCGCCGGTGGAATGCTTATCTACCACCGGGCCATTGAGATTAAATTGCGACCAATTAAGCACGCGACCTGAGTCGCGCATGGCAAAAGTTAACGCTACCGCCTCATCGCGCGTCATGCCATTAAAGTAAGTGGCCATCGTAAACGCGGCAATCTGCGCTTCACTGACACGACTATCCGTCACGCCGCGAATGAAGTCGGCAATGTCGTCAGCGCTGAGTATTTCAGCGTCGCGTTTTTTACGGATGATTTCTTGTGGAAGCATGGATTTTTATTTAACCGCCGATGGACGCCGATAGACGCCGATGCACGCCGATAAAAGCAGAAAAAAAAATGAAGTTGCCTTTGATTTTATCGGCGTTGATCGGCGTTCATCGGCGGTTACAAAAGTTTGCCTCATGCCCTTGCCGACAAGAAAATACCCGCTATCGTAGCGCTCATTAGGTTTGATAACGTTGCAGCCAGCACCACGCGTAAACCATATTTGGCGACGACGGTACGTAGGTGCGGTGCGACGCTTCCAAAGGCGCCGGCTAAGATGGCAATAGAAGAGAGATTGGCGAAGCCACAAAGCGCAAATGACAGTATCGCCAAGGTGCGCGAATCAATTGGTATCAAGCCAGCGGCGATGACTTGTGCGGGCTCTTTCAAGTATGGCGCTAAGCCAATGTAGGCAACAAATTCATTTAAGATTAATTTTTGCCCAATCAAATTACCCGCAAATGTCGCATGTTCCCATGACACCCCGAGCATATACGCGAGCGGCGCGAATGCTTTGCCGAGTAGCGTTTCCATATTGACATTGGCATAGCCCATCCAGTTAGCAGCACCACCGACCATACCATTGAGTAGCGCTATCAGCCCAATGAAGGCAATCAGCATTGCCCCCACTGCAAGCGCAATTTGCAAACCCAATGCCGCGCCACTGGCGGCGGCCTCAATCACATTTGCAGGTTTTTTCTCATCAAAATGCATATTGTCGAAGCGAACATTGTCCGTCTCCGTCGAGGGGCAAAGTAATTTACCAAACAATAATCCACCTGGTATCGCCATGAATGACGCCGCAATCAAGTACTCCATCTTCACGCCAAGCCCCGCGTAACCCGCCAACGCCGCACCCGCCACGCTCGCCATACCACTGGTCATGATGACAAATATGGTCGGGCCTTTGAGTTGCCCAACAAATGGCTTCACCGCCGCGCCCATCTCGTTTTGACCGAGAAAAATAGTCGTCACCGCGCAAAACGATTCAATTTTTGATACGCCTAATAATTTTTGCAGTGCCGTGCCGAGTATCGTAATAATCCAACGCATGATGCCCAAGTAATACAGCACCGCAATCAAGGACGTCACATAAATAATGGCTGGCAACACTTGAAACGCAAACACAAACCCGAGACCACCAGGCGAAAATGCCGCGCCGCTCACAATATTGCCGAACAAAAATTCTGCACCCTTGCCACCAAATTTCAGCACATTTGTCACCACGTCGGCTACTGCCTTCAGCGCACGGCTACCCGTGTCGGAAAACAACACCAACGCGCCAATGCCCAATTGCAATACCAATGCCGACAGTACAATGCGCCAATTAACCTTGCCGCGAGACAGCGAAAACAACCAGCCGATCAAAATTAAAATGGCAATGCCAATAAAACTGCGGGTAACGTCGGACATGTTTACTCCTTATTATTTTGTGTTTTGCGATGATACCGTAGCGAGGGTATTTACGTGCGTTGCAATGCACCAACATGCGCTTCTTTGATGGGTAAATTCGCCACTGCCGCGAGTAATGCCAAAGAAATATCGGCGACCCACATTAGCTGGTAACTGCCAAGCTCTGTCACCGCAATGCCGCCCAACCAAGCGCCGAAAAAGCCGCCAACTTGGTGTGAGAAAAGGGTTAACCCAAACAGTGTAGCGAGATAACGTGTACCAAATAATTTACTGACCACGCCCGCCGTGGGCGGCACAGTGGCCAGCCACGTGAGTCCTAATCCGGCAGCGAATAAGTAAAACGTCACCTCTGTTTTTGGTGACATTAAATACACCCCAATCAACAATGCACGTGAGGCGTACATCCAAAATAAAATCATCTTGCTGCGGTATTTACCCACGCCCCAGCCTGCTAATAGGCTGCCGACAATATTCGCTAAGCCAATGATGGCGAGTGACCAGCTAGCAACATTGGCAGGCAAGCCGCATAGCGCGACTTCACCTGGCAAATGTGTGACCAAAAAAGCAATATGAAACCCGCAGGTGAAAAATCCAGCGTGTAGCAATAAATAACTAGGGTCTTTTAACGCGGTAACAACGGTGGCTTTTAAACCGATTTCTTCGATAGGTTTTTCATTGGCATGCGCAGCTTGTGTTTTGTGAGATGGCTGGCGACGCAACAACCAAGCTAACGGCAAGGTAAATAGCGTGACCACTGCCATAGTCCACATGGCGCCCATCCAACCTGTAACACTGATAAGCTTTTGCACAATCGGTGCAAATAAAAACTGCCCGAACGAACCGCCAGCATTGATAATACCGGATGCCATTCCGCGTTTTTCAGCCGGCAATCGTTGCGCGGCGGCACCAATCAAGACTGAAAAACTACCCGCGCCTGCACCCGCTGCCATTAAAAAACCGATGGTCAATGTCAGCCCTGTACTGGAAGTCATGTACGGTGTGGCGGCAAACCCTAATGACAAAATAACCGCCCCCGCCGCAATCACACGACCTGGTCCATAGCGGTCCGCCACCGCACCTGCAAATGGCTGCACCGCACCCCACATAAATTGACCAATGGCTAATGAAAAACTAATCGAGGCAATACCCAACCCTGTGGCAGTATTGAGAGGCGACACAAATAGCCCCATCGACTGACGCGCGCCCATGGTTACCATCAAAACTGCGGCGGCAAGTAGCGTGATGAACCACCAAGCTTGGGCGGCAGGTTTATTAGGGTTCATTTATTAGCCTTCGATAACTTGGGCGCGCTTTTTGGTGAGCGCAGTAAATGCTTCGGAATACCCCGCACCAACGGCACAATCTTTTGCAAAAACGCGGCTAATGCCGAACTGCGCCGCCACACCATGGCGATTCTGCGATGCGGCACTGGCTCACTAAAAGGTACCAATGCAATAGTTGCGGGGCTTGGCGATGGTGGATGCACCGTAAGCGCAGGCAGTAATGTCATGCCGACATTTGCCGCCACCATGTGCCGTAACGTCTCAAGACTAGTCGCACGAAAGCCAGATTGTTCACCCGCACCAGAAGTGTGGCAAACCTCCAGCGCTTGATCTCGCAGGCAATGGCCGTCATCAAGTAGCAATAGTGTTTGTTCTGCCAAATCGGCAAGTGTGGTTTTTTTTAATGTTGCAAACGCGTGTGATTGCGGCACAGCCAAAATAAAATCTTCTTCAAATAAAAATTCAACATGCAAATTATCATCATGAATAGGTAAGGCCAATATCGCGCAATCAAGCTCGCCATCTTGCAATTTTTTTAAGATGACTTCCGTTTTTTCTTCTATCAAGATAAGCGCTAATTGCGGAAATCGCGCAACGATTGGCGGAATAATATGCGGCAATAAATACGGCCCTAGCGTCGGAAAAATACCCAACTTCACCATGCCCGATTCAGGGTCCTTTGCGCGGCGTGCAATATTTTTCATTTCATCCGCTTCGCGCAAAATTATCCGTGCCCGCGCCACAATTGCCTCACCCACTGGCGTCAGCATCACATTGCGTGGATTTCGCTCAATTAGCGCCACACCTAACTCATCTTCAAATTTTTTGAGCTGTGTCGATAAAGTAGGCTGTGATACAAAGCTCGCTTGTGCGGCACGACCAAAATGTTTTAAGTCGGCAAGTGCGACTAAGTAACGCAAATCACGCAAATTCATGTCAAACCCTAAAACGTTTTGATAGAAAAATACTATCACACGTCAAACATCAATCTAACAAACGTATTTAATACATTGCTCGAAGGTTAAATGTTGTGAACACTAGTAGAACGACCTACGTTAATTCACTGTTTTGAGAAATCGTTTTGTCATTTGAATCAGCAATAATCTACAATCAATTTAGCGTGAAATCCAAAGCGTGCGACAAAAATCCTCACATTGAGTCATCAAGATCAAAACGACAAAATGTTGACCACCTCATTTATGCAGCACAGCTTTAGAGCCAAACAGCGACTGAAAATATGACTATCCGCGATTTAGCATCAGACCGTATTTACTTTCAACGCAACGATGAAGCAGCACAAGAGCTGCTTGCCTTGGGCTTTCAAATGCCGCAACACCTTAAAATCGTGTTTGGTCTGGTGAATAATGTACGCACATTTGGGGAATTGAATAATCACCCATCATTGGCCAATAATGATTTGGTAGATGACGCTATTCGCAGCTTGATTAAGATTGGCTTGATTATTCCAACGCCTGTAAACGCAGCTGAGAATGAAGATTCAGCAGAAATCAGCGCTACGCAAAGGCTTCGCGTGATTGCAGTAGCAACGGAGCCCAGCGTGTCTGACGCACATGCCTTTGCAGCGATTGCCGCGACAACGGATCAGCGTAATGCATGGAAAAGTACACTCAACACATTATCACTTGACGATGTGAAGGCGACACTACTTTTTGAGCTGCGTCGTGTGCTTGGTCGCGATGTGGATTTAGTACAAATCAAAATCATGTCGGCCGATACTGCGGACGAATTGATGAAATCAGTAGGGGTATGTGCACGTATATTGGAGGCAGCTATTTCGCGAGATGTTTCAGAAAAATTTGTCGCTATCTTCAAACGCTATTTTTCAGAGTAATTTCATGCAAAAATTTGGCTTTAAAATAGAAACACGTACCGGCACTACTGTCGATAACCTAGTGGTTCATGGTAACGATATGGCGCATGCCGAAGTAAAGTTAAAGCAGATGTATCACCAATGCAAAATCATTGAAGCGCGCAGTATCGATAACGTGATGCGTGGCGAAGGCACTGATCTTGAAAGCGCGATTAGTTTAATCATCGGTCAAGATTCGAAACCCTGAGCTTGAATTACAGAAAGCAGATTCAACCAAAAACCGAAGCAGGACGAGGCGTTTGAGCAATATATGCCTGAAAACGCCCGCCAATATTAGGCTTTGGCAGCTCATCTTCATCTTGCGTCGTCACATTTGTGAATAGTTCCTCGTATAGCGCTTGGTAGTCTTTTGCGCCACGGCTATCAGGCGCGTAGTCGAACACATCCTTTTCGGCGAATGGGCTTTCTGCCAACGATACGGTCTCAGAGATGCGTGTTTCACACACATCTGCACCAAATTTTTCGCGGAATGTACGATCAATTTCCCATGACATTTTGCGACGTCCATCAAATCGCGTAATCACATAGCGGCGCGCGATACGCTTTTTGACCACCGGCCCTAACGCGTTTAATGTTTTCTCGACCTGCAGCGCACCCTTAACCGCCAAATAATCTGCCGAGACAGGTATCACCACCTTATCCGCCGCCAAAATCGCTGATAACGACAGCACACCTAGCAATGGGCAGCAATCTATCACGACAGGACGCAACACCGAATTTATCGTGTCTAGTTGCTCGCGCATGAGCGAGAGCTTAAGCTTATTCAAAATATTTGGCCCTTTGCCAAATTGCGTATCCATTTTGGCAAGTTCTAAATGGGCTGGTAGCAATAGCCAGCCGCGCCCGGTATCACGCGCAATCGCCGTCAGCGACTTGTTATCGCGATAGTGTGCGTAGAGGCTATCAGCCGCATCTGAAATAGTCACCCCAGACAAATGCGACAGATGAGCTTGCGGATCGAGGTCAATGGCGAGCGGTTGTAGTTCGCGGTTGTTCGCACGCGCTAGAGCGGCAACTAGATTTAAAGCGGTGGTGGTTTTACCCACACCACCTTTTTGATTAAACACTGTGATTCTTGCCATGATTGTCTCTCAGGGGAGTCAACTGCGGCGCTCAACTGCACGCGGGAAGCAATTTTTACCACGAAATCAACAACATGCCAAGCTTTTCTCACAAATTACACAAAATAACTCACGTAAGTGATGAAGTCTGTTTTTGGCGTAATACAAGCACCTAGCAACACTAATGCGCGGATAAGCCCTGCGGAAAACTTTCGGCCATCGTCGCAAGATTATCGGTAAAGATGCCGTCAACGCCCATCGCAAATAGCACAGCGGCGCGCGTCTCGTCATTCACGGTATAGCCCATCACTCTTGTGCCACGCGCATGTAGGCGCTGGACTAATTGACTATTGATATTGGCATGATCGCAATTTAAGGCAATAGCGCCTAGCTCATCGAGCAGCGAATCATGTATCGGCAGATAGGACTCCACCAACAGACCAATCGGCAAATGCGGTGCAGCGTTACGCGCATGACGCAACGCCTCCACACTAAAGGAAGAAAGCAACGGCTTCAATGTCTGCGCGCGAGTAATTTCTTCTACTAACGATGCCACTGCCCTGCCCGTCTCAGCATCACGTCCAATGCAGGGTTTGATTTCAATGTTGGCATTCATGCCGTGCGCGTGTAAAAACGCCATGACAGCGGTGAGGCGCGGCACACGCTCAAAAGAGTCAGCGTGTAAAAAATGCGTCATCCATCCGCTAGCGTCTAGGATTTCAATCTCAGCAGCGGTTTTGTCCTTAAATGCACCGATACCGTTAGTAGTGCGCTCGAGCATATCGTCATGCATTAAAAAAGCGACGTCATCCGCAGATAATTTCACATCAAATTCAACTGCTGAGTACAAATGGGCAGCGGCTATTTTCATTCCCGCTAAGGTATTTTCAGGCGCTAATGTGCCGCCACCGCGATGCGCAAATAATTTAGGATATGGCCATGATTTCATGATTACCCTCCTGGCTACTAAAGTAGTGATTGCACCGTTACGACACTGACAATAACAAATAGTGCCGCAAGTAGGTCATCAAACATCACGCCAAAACCGCCTTTGATTTTTTTATCCGCCAATGAAATCGGCCACGGTTTCACAATATCAAAAAAACGAAATAGCGCGAATGCGGTAAGCACCCAGACCCATGTTTTCGGTGTGAAGGCGAGCACCAACATGAAGGCGACAATTTCATCAATCACAATACCGCCATGATCCGCTACGCCAAGTGATTTGCTGGCAAGTGCGGATGCCCAGCAGCCAACGACAAAGAGCAAAATAATTACGCCCCAAGTGACGGCTGGTATCGATATCAATTGCAGCGCAAAAAATAGCGGCAAGGCGACTAACGTGCCCCATGTGCCAGGCGCTTTTTTCATCAGCCCCGCACCAAAACCAAAGGCAATGAAGTGCGCGGGGTGAGCAAATAAAAATTGTTGGCTAGGTTTCATTTTGTAATAATAGGAAGCGCTGATACGCTGAGAAAATGATCAAAGCCAGAAAGCCCCATTTCGCTCGCTGTCATTTCATTGCCACGCTCATCAATAATCAACACGGCGGCAGATTTTTCCGATTCACGCATTGTGCCGATATTGGTCAGGGCTAATTCCATGTCATCGGCAATTTTGCGAATTTTTTCATGGGCTGATAGTGGCGCAGTGAAGCACAGCTCGTAATCATCGCCACCCGCCAATGCACATGCCGCTCTAATTTCTGGTCCCACCGATAGCAACGCGGGATGCAGCGGTATTTTTGCTAAATTGATCGCCGCGGTTAATTGCGAGCTTGTCGCGATGTGTCCTAAATCTGCAATGAGCCCATCGGATACATCTATCGCCGCATTGGCGACACCCAGCAGCCGTAAACCTAGTGCAACACGTGGCTCTGGCGTATACAGCCTCGCTAACGCTCGCGGCAGCACATTGGGCTTTAAATTTACCGCACCTTGCAAATGTTTAAGCGCTAACGCCGCGCCACCCAGCGTATTGGACACCCAAATGTCATCGCCTACTTTCGCATAGTCACGACGTAGCGCCGCATTGGGATTGATTTGCCCCATCACCGTTAAGGTCATCGACAACGGCCCCTTGGTGGTGTCGCCGCCGATAAGCTCGATCTCATATTGATCGGCAAGTCGAAATAATCCACGTGCGAATTCACCAAGCCACACATCATTAACCTTCGGCAGCGTTAACGCGAGTGTGAAAAATTTGGGCATTGCTCCCATCGCGGCTAAATCCGATAAATTGACCGCGAGTGCCTTGTGACCAAGCGCCTCAGCCGCCGTGTCGGCGAAAAAATGCACATCTGCCACAAGTGTGTCCGTGGAGATTGCAAGCTGCTTGCCGGGTGTCACATCAATCAGCGCACAATCATCACCGATACCAAGTGCCGCGCGTTTGGTGGGACGAGTGAAATGTTTGGCGATGAGATTAAATTCGGGGGAGCGCGATGTGGTCATTTGAATAGAATGATCGTTGTACACGTCGCGAAATAGCGAGCCAACAATCAACTCACAATTTTCTTTGGTACTTTTTTCGTCACCACAACTGGCGAAGCAGATTTACGCGTGACGCGCTCTTTCATTACTGGCGGCTCGCCAACTTCCTCAGCGCGAACATGAATCGCATATTTATCAAGCACGCCATTAACGTACTTATGTCCATCAGTGCCGCCGAATGATTTGGCTAATTCAATGGCTTCATTGATGATGACGCGATACGGCGTCTCAAGCGTATGTGATAGCTCAAAGGCACCAATAAGCATGATGGCTTTTTCAATCGGACTTACTTCTGCCCAGCTACGATCTAAGTGCGGCGTGATAGCAACGGATAGTGCATCAAACTCGTTAATGACTCCTTTGCTAATCGTTTTGAACAGCGCCGCATCGGCTTTATCAAAGCCATCGGCCAAGGCAAATTGTTTATCAATATCCGACCAAGATTGTTGATTGATTTGCCATGCGTATAACGCTTGTAAGGCAAATTCACGTGAGCGGCGGCGTGGGGATTTATTGCTCATGACGCATCCTTGTTTGCAAGCGTGCTCAATAAATTCGCCATCTCCACCGCCACCTTAGCGCAATCAGCACCTTTTTCGGCCACGCGCGCCAGCGCTTCTTCATCCGTATTTACGGTGAGAATGCCATTGGCAATCGGCATACCGGTCTCAAGCGAAACATCCGTCACGCCACGACACGCTTCATTTGATACCACTTCAAAATGATAGGTCTCACCGCGTATTACCGCGCCGATAGCAATCAGTGCGTCGTAATTATTTGTCATCGCCATAGTCTGCAATGCAAGCGGAATTTCAAGCGCGCCGGGCACACTGACGTGATCAATATTGCTTTCACTCACACCAAGACGAATCAACTCGGCCACACAGGCAGATACCATTTGATTAACGATGGGTTCGTTAAAACGACTTTGTACTAGGCCAATGTGAAGGCCATTACCATTTAGTGAGGATGCTAATTTATTCATACCACTTTCAATTTTCTGTCTGTTGTTGATTCTGATTTTTTAGCTGTTTGTGGCGGCACATACTCCACCACTTCTAAGTCAAAACCTGCCATAGAAGGGATATTTTTAGGCCACGACATGACGCGCATTTTACGCACCTGAAGTGAACGCAAAATCTGCGCGCCAATGCCGTGCATGCGAGGATCCCACTTTGCAGGTTTTTTTGCTTTGGCTTCAGCAGGGGTCAGCGTAAAGCGATCTAGCAGCGACTGCGCGTCTTCTTCACCACGTAAAAGAATAATCACGCCGTTACCTTCAAGCGCAATCATTCGCATCGCCTCACCCACCGAATACGCGTGACGGCCGTTTTCAAACTCAAAAAAATCTGCGCCCGTAAATGGCTGATGTACACGTGTCAATATCGGCACGTCTGGTTTAATCACGCCGCGCGTTAACGCCATATGCATATCATTCGCCGTTTTGTCTTTGAATAAATGTAGCGTGAATGCACCATACGGCGTATCGACTTCACGTGTTGCCACAGCCTCCACTAACGTCTCGTTTATAGAACGATAGCGAATCAAATCGGCAATCGTGCCGATTTTTAAACCATGTGTTTTTGCGAATGGGATCAAATCCGGCAAACGTGACATCGAGCCATCTTCATTCAAAATTTCGCAAATCACGCCCGCAGCCGATAGCCCCGCGAGCGACGCCAAATCACACGCTGCCTCAGTGTGACCCGCACGCATCAGCACGCCGCCGTTCTTGGCGGTCAACGGAAAAATATGCCCCGGCTGCACAATGTCATCCGCCTTCGCATTTTTAGCCGTCGCCGCGCGCACCGTGCGCGCCCGGTCGGCGGCTGAAATGCCCGTACTGACGCCAGTCGCCGCCTCAATGGAGACCGTAAAGGCCGTGCCGTGCGAGGTGCGATTCACCGCCACCATCGGCGCAATATTGAGCTGATCCGCATGTGCCTCGGTAATCGGCATACAAATCAACCCACGCGCATGACGTGCCATAAAGTTAATCGCCTCCGGCGTCACAAAATCCGCCGCCATCACGATGTCGCCCTCGTTTTCACGGTCTTCGGCGTCAACAAGTACAACCATCTTGCCTTGGCGAATGTCGTTGATGATTTCTTGGGTGGTGGAGATTGTCATTATGGTGTTTTGATAAAAGTGAAAAGTCTAATATTGGCGGGCGTTTTGGGGCGAATATTGCTGAAAGTGGTTGCTAATGTTAGTGTTTTACTTTCAAATATTCACACGACTAAACCAACATTTTACCGACCTTAGGCGCTGCTGACGATGTTTGTTTAATGCGTACCAATTTAGTGCTGCTGACTAACACAAACAGCCCGTGCCATGGCAAGGTCAGCCATATGAACTGTGCATATAAACCATGCTCACGTGATGTGTTGTACCAATGCAGCGGCATGCTTGCTGGTTTTTTGTAGGCACGTATTGTGATAACTGTGCACATATATCGCTTTATCCAAAAGCCTAATTCGCAAATATGAAAAGACTACCTTTCGGCAGCCTTTTCGCCCTAAGTCTGAGCTAACTCAATGACATCGCGAGGTGATTGTTGAAGCAAAATTATCAGTCAACCTCTGTGCTTTTGATAATCAATGGTAGGTTCCAAAATACCCGCATACCGAAAATAATCTAACTACCTTTTGCCTTTGACGATTGCTTGCGTCAGTTTGACAATTCAC
Source organism: Burkholderiales bacterium (assembly GCA_031414695.1). Classification (GTDB taxonomy): domain Bacteria; phylum Pseudomonadota; class Gammaproteobacteria; order Burkholderiales; family Usitatibacteraceae; genus UKL13-2. Next base: position 14,870 of record JANNWG010000030.1, on the reverse strand, counting down.
TGCTTATCAAGCCGGTCAGAATCAGTCACGGCATCATCAGGCACCATGCTGAGATAGCGTTCAAAGTCGCAACGCTTACCACGCAAGGCTTCGGCCTTAAGATAGTCAAGCGTCATGACGGAAGCCATTTTTTCAGCCGCTGCGCTGGCAATGAATTGATTAACGGATATATCATCACGTTCAGCGAGTTCTTTGATTTTTTGATGAACTGAATTCGGTAGGCGAATGGTTAATGCGGTCATGATGTGCTCCTTAAGATCGTCAAAAATTGAGCGGGCGTAACAATTTGAATATTGAGTGCTTCTAAGCGGCGAAAGTCTTTGATGTTATGCGTCACAAGATATTGGCAGCCTCCAGACACAGCGCATTCCGCCACCATGTCATCGTCCGGATCGCGCAAAAATGGCCGCCATAAAAAATGTACATCTTGCAAATGTGCGATTGAGACCAAGTAGCGTAAAAACGCGAGTGCTTCCTCAGCTACTGCACCATTCGGCAAATGTTCATGCCTAGTCAGCACCGCTTGCCATTCCATATAAAGCGCAATGGTCAGCACAATTTCAAATTTACGTGACGGCAGTTGTGATACCAACTGAAAGCTTGCGCCGTTCCTTGAACGCGCCGCTGCAACTAGAACTGATGTGTCTAAAACAATTTTCATGGTTATACCAGTATAACCGTTTTTACAGTGCTTTCAAGCCTGATGAGCAGCCACAACATGTGTAATACCTGAAGATGCCAAATGAGCCATTCTCTAGCTAGCGTTGATACCCGTTGCCAGCCATTTGCCATCAATGTCTGCTTATTAATTAATCAAGTGGTTGTGTTTGGCGATAAAAATACCTGCTCTGTAATCAAGGCCATATCTTCAAAACTAACTGCGTAGTGGTCAATACTAAATTCATCGGCTGTTCGCTCATATAAATGATACGGCTCAAGTTCTCGATCCGTGAAAAGAATGACACGTCTGTGATTCTTATTAAGCAGATGTATTCGGCTTAATTCCTCAGTAGTGAATGCACTGAGTTTCGAAAAGATGATGTACACGTTAAACCGTTCGCCTGGGAAAGCATTAGCAACGGCTTGAAGTTTTTTTATATCATCATCACTAATTTCACCTTTGGTTTTGCACTCACCAATCGCAATATCGATCTTTCCCTCACGCGGGTTTTTAACCATCACAACGAAGTCAGTCTCACATTCTTCAATAGCTGCAGCCTTCGGTTTGAGCTGAAGCGCTGTTGTAAACAGCATTTCTTGTGAGCGACCAACTGTATGTAGCTGCTGAAGTGTCAATAAAACTGGAATGGCGCCTTCCTGATGGTCATTTTTTCCGAACAAGCCAGTACGCCGAAATGCCCAATCCCTGTCTTTCAAATATGGTGTGATGTTGAACTTGTGACCGCAGTATTCACACGTAGCCTCGGTTCTCACATCGTCAAGCGATGTCCAAAACTCCAATTTGCATCTTGGGCAATCAGACTTGAGGCCAGCACGAAAAATGCCCCGTTTAAGGAGATGTGCGAGAACAGCGTCAACAGTTAGATAAGCTGCTCTGGTACGCGGTTCGATGTGAAGACCTTTGTATGCATCAAACGTCGCAACCTGACTATTCGCATCTACACTGCCACGTATTGTTTGCTTAGCGCCGCTACGATTGAATGAGTGCTCAGGGCCGTATTTCCTAATTAGTTCTCGCACTCCAGCAATCTTGAATACCCGGCACTTCTGTATCCCGCCCATTTGACGAATTAGCTGTGTAGCAATCAATCCTGGCTTGCTAGGTTGCGCATCAATTCCCACAGACGAAAAAATACCTTGAATCAGCTCAACCACATCGAGCGCAACAAGGGTTAAATTAGCGCTGCTTGCACTGCTAATGATTCCAACACCATCCAGCTCTGCTCTAGCTTTGTTCCAGTCAAAGTAGTGCTCTCGTCCATAATATTCGTTGAGATCAGGTATGTATGGTGTGTGAAGGGTTGCTCGTTCATTGCCAAACAACCCAATTCCAGGGTCAACAGATACAACTAAATGTTGATCGAATAGTCTAGTTATTTCATTGAACGGCTTTGGTGGAAGCTGAAATGAAATACTTGGCAACCCATCGGTGTTTTCGCCAATAGCAGCAAGTGCAGTGCCCTCTGAAAAATACATGTATGGTGCTTTTACATTAAGCCCATTCCATGTCTCACCGCCGTCTGTGCACAGACTTAATCCTTGCCCAAACATAGCAACGTCTGGGATTGAGATGCCTTCTTTGTACCAAATAGCGATTGTATTGTCTGATTCGAACCGACCTTTAGGTAGCGCGCGAATAGTGTCGAGCCAATTCAATATTGCTGGCTGTAATCTCGTTGCTTGCTTAGGATCATAAAACATCAGCGATGTATTCGTCGCCCGTAAATTCCAAAAGGCAGTCAGATCGTTAAAGTCGCTTGAACTTCCAACGTAAATTCCGGGATGACCCAAATTATTTTGAACAGAATGGTGTTGCTGAAGAAATGCACGACTGTATGTAGAAACCGTCCATCCATTCCGAGAAAGCTGTGGGATCGGATCCTGCGCTGATACGGCAACTGTATTGGCTGAAAACTGTTGCTTGAGTAGGGCAAGATAATCCGTACCGACTATTTCAACTGCTGGCACTGCACCTAAACTTGCAAGTAGGACATCAGCAAGTGGATCGTCCTCGTGCCATACAAAAATTGTCACCGCTGTAGTAGGTGATGGATTATTTTTGAATTGCTCCTTATGGAGGCGGCGTATAGGGTGATAAATATCTAAAATTTGTGGGCTACGCGTGCCGTTTCCACTTTGAATGAACAACTCATCATTAAAAAATGGGTTTGGTAGATGTGGGAAGCGCTTGATAAACGTTTTAACCTCTTCGTCATCGCAGACAGGTAACAGTACGTCAACTCGAAACAAGCGAATCAGTGCATCAGCAGTTGCAAAGTCATCAATTGGAATGACAGGGTTGTATCTACCACCCCACATCGTGAAAGTAAGTCTTAACGCTTTACGTAGCGCCACAAAGTCGTCTGCACGAACACACCAGCCAATACGAATTGGGCGGTAACGGACGTTTACGCTAAGTGTGTTCATATTAGTGCCGTACCAAGCTTAGCTTGGAAGCTGGCGCTGATAACTTAATGCGCTTTTCCACCGCTTTAATATGTTCCGCAGGTGGTATCTGCTCAGGCAATGTCCCGCCAATACGCTTGATGGCATCGCGGACTTCTTTGCCTACTTTTTCGTGGACTTGTATTGCTTGCGATTGGTTATGAATCGCTTCACGAGTAAGCTTGTCGCGTGTTTGTGTCATGCGAAATTGATTGGCGGCAAGCTCGGTTGCATTCATGCGATCGAGTAAATTATCTTTGTCGGGAATTGCTTTTCGTGCTTTGATTGCGGCACCACCGAGGCCACCGTAAAGCCCTTTATAGCCTGCATCATGAAAGACGCCAAACATTTTTGATTGCACGCCTGCATCTTGTGCTGCACCTGAGAGTGCTTTGAATTCTTCGCTGGTTTGCTTACGCAGTTCCAGCCGTTCTATATCAGCAGCGGCTTTTTCGTTTAATTCTTGTCGTCTGGTTTGAATGGCAAAGTATTTTTGGGCTTGGGCGATTTCTGGTTTGCGCGGGTCACCGTTTTGAGCAATTAAATAGCAGGCGAAGCGCGATAGTTGGTAGTCCTCAACTTCACGCTTGCTACCGGAACCTAAGTCAACCATTTTGCCGATGCCGGCAAAATGGTTTTTGCTATCGTTTCCAGAGGTATCACATGACGTCATCGCCCGCTTGACAGCATCCTCAAAGCGACGCCACTGGCTGTATCCAAGCATCGGCTGTAGATCGCGTGCGCTCCAATATTGCGCGCCGTAATCATTTGTTTGGCGCAGGTCTTCAAAACGCTCACCACCTAGTGCGCCTAGTGTTGCTATCTCGTTTTTTGTCATTGCGAACCCTTAGAAATTAAAAAGGATTCTACACCTGTTTTTATTTACAGTAACCGCTGCTCCGCCACACTCGTCATCCGCTCTAAATACCGCGCCAGCAAATCAATTTCCAAATTCACTTTGCCGCCGCTATTGAGTCCACGAATGGTGGTGACTTGGAAGGTGTGAGGGATGATGTTGATTTCGAAGGCGCAGTTGCCATTGGGCAAATCGGTGACGGTATTAACGGTGAGGGATATGCCGTTGACGGCGACTGAGCCTTTACGCGCGACAAATTTAGCGAGTGAATTTGGCGCTTCAATGTCGAGCCGCCATGATGCGCCTAGGTCTTCGATAGCACGCACTGTGCCGATGCCATCAATGTGGCCGCTGACTAAATGCCCGCCGAGTCTGTCGCCATAGCGAAGCGATTTTTCTAAGTTGACCTGTGCGCCGAGTTTTAAGCCCGTGGTGAGCGCTAATGTTTCGTTAGAGACATCAACGGTGAAGGACTCTTGTGTCTTAGCGATTACAGTTAAACAGCAGCCGCTAACGGCGATGGAGTCACCAATCGCCACTTGATGTAAACCTAGCTTGGGCGCGTTGATGGTGAGTTGCAGATTAGCGTCTGACGATTCTGCTTTTTCGATAATGCCAGTTGATTCGATAATGCCTGTGAACATGGTTATGCCTAAGTAGTGTTGATGGCCGTAGTTTTAACGACCGCGGCGGTAATTTTAATATCTGCGCCTACCTGCCTGACATCGGTAAATTTCAGTTGTATTTTTTCTTCCAAATTCTGTAATTCAGGTAACGCGAAAAGACCCTTGGCATTGTCGCCTAAGATGCTAGGTGCAATGTATAAAATAATTTCATCGACAACATTGGCATGGATGAGGGAAGCATTTAATTTAGCCCCAGTCTCGACCATGATGCTGTTGAGTTTTTTTGCGCCGAGCATTTGCATCATTGCGGGTAAATCAATTTTGCCGCTGCTGGCTTCGCCGCTTTTGACCTGCGCGACTTGGGTAACTTGCACGCCCTGTGCGGCAAGTTCGGCGGCGCGGGTTGGATTGTTTGTGGTCGTGACAATCATGGTGTTGCCACCCTGCAAAATTGCCATGCCATCGGCAATTACCAATTGATTATCGAGCACTACGCGTAGCGGTTGACGCGCGCAATCTACATCACGCACAGTGAGCGCGGGGTTATCCGCCAACACAGTGCCAATACCCGTTAGTATCGCGCAGGCATCACGCCGCATGGCGTGTACATCACGACGTGATTCAGCCGAGGTTATCCATTTTGATTCACCATTATTCAGTGCTGTTTTGCCATCGAGGCTGGCGGCAATTTTGAGCGTGACGTAAGGTCTGCCGCGAGTTACGCGCGCCAAAAATGCCTTTAATTGCTTTCTAACTTCCACTTCCATTAAGCCAATATCGAGCGTGATACTAGCTTCACGTAATCGCGCGTGACCTTTACCATCCACGCCTTCAAATGGGTCGTGCAGCGCGGATACCACACGTGCCACTTTTGCCTCCACCAATAATTCAGAACAGGCTGGTCCGCGCGAAGTCGCATGGTGTGCGCATGGCTCTAAGGTGCAATAAACGGTCGCGCCTTCAGGGGATTCTGTGCAATTCGCGAGTGCGTCGGCTTCGGCATGAGGGCGCCCTCCAGCACGCGTATAGCCTTCTCCGATAATGCGACCATTTTTAACGATCACACAGCCTACAAATGGGTTTGGCGTAGTGACTGCACGGCCACGCTCCGCTAGCTGTATCGCTCGCGCCATCATGGCGGCATCTAAAGATGAAAAAAAAGACGCCGTAGAAATCATTTCGTGGCTTCCTTAATCGCTTGCTTAAACTCCTCCACATCTGAGAAGCTGCGATACACCGAAGCGAAGCGCACATAGCCGACTTGATCGAGTTTTTTTAATTCTTCCATCACCATCTCGCCCACTTTACGTGAGGGTAATTCGCGACGCGCTTCGTTAAGCAGCGCTTGCTCTATGCGTTCAATGGCACCCGCCACATCAGCCTCAGGAACCGACCGTTTATGCAGCGCGCGATGCAAACTAAGCTCGATTTTTTTACGCGAAAAATCTTCACGCTGACCATTGGATTTCACAATCGTCGGCATTCTCAGTTCGGCGTTTTCGTAAGTAGTGAAGCGTTTGTGGCAGACGGTACAGCGGCGACGACGACGCACTTGATCGCCCTCATCTGAGACGCGCGAATCAATTACCTGCGTTTCTTGCGCGCTGCAGAAGGGGCATTTCATGCTGAAACGTGAACGGTGAAGGGTGAACAGTGAAAAGTGAACAGTGAACGGTAAATGCTGAAGGGTAAACGCGAACACGCGTTAAAATTGTTGTGGTTGTTCACTATTCACCGTTCACTTTTCACTGAGAAGCACCGTTCACAATTTACTGTTCACAAAGAGCAGTTCACTTGCCATACACCGGAAAACGCGCGGTCAAGGCTTCAACCTTTGCACGTACGGCAGCGGTATTGGCGTCATCCGTCGGGTTATCGAGCAGGTCGGCGATTAGATTCGCAGTAAGTTCGGCCTCAGCTTCTTTAAAACCACGCGTGGTCATGGCGGGCGAGCCTAGTCGTATGCCGGACGTCACAAATGGTTTTTCAGGGTCATGCGGTATGGCGTTTTTATTGACGGTAATGTGGGCTAAACCAAGCAGCGCTTCCGCCGCTTTACCGGTGATATTTTTAGCTCGCAGATCGACCAACATCACATGAGACTCAGTACGGCCGGAGACAATACGTAAGCCGCGCTTGATCAATGTTTTTGCCATCACATCGGCATTTTTTAGCACTTGTTGCTGATAAATTTTGAATGATGGGTCTAGCGCTTCTTTGAATGCCACTGCTTTAGCGGCAATCACGTGCATCAACGGCCCACCTTGTATGCCGGGGAAAATAGCGGAGTTAATTGCTTTTTCTAACTCAGGCTTCATCAAAATAATGCCACCGCGCGGGCCACGTAATGATTTGTGTGTGGTCGATGTGACCACATCGGCGTGTGGAATAGGATTTGGATATTCACCCGCCGCAATCAAACCTGAATAGTGCGCCATATCGACCATAAAAATAGCGCCGATTTCCTTGGCAACCTTGGCAAAGCGTTCAAAGTCGATGCGCAGCGCATACGCCGATGCACCCGCCAAAATTAGCTTTGGTTTATGCTCACGCGCCAAGCGCTCCATCTCGTCGTAATCAATTTCTTCTTTTTCGTTTAAGCCGTAGCTGATAACGTTAAACCATTTGCCACTCATATTGACCGACGCGCCATGGGTTAAATGCCCACCCATCGCTAAATTCATGCCGAGGAATGTGTCGCCCGGCTTCAGCAACGCAAAAAATACCGCCTGGTTTGCCTGTGAACCAGAATTAGGCTGCACATTTGCCGCCCAACCGTGCACATCAGCACCGTAAAGTTTTTTGAGGCGCTCAAGAGCAAGCGTTTCCGCCACATCGACAAATTCGCAGCCGCCGTAATAGCGTTTGCCTGGATAACCTTCCGCGTATTTATTGGTGAGCTGTGAGCCCTGCGCCTGCATTACCGCTGGGCTGGTGTAATTTTCGGAAGCAATTAACTCGATATGCGCTTCTTGACGATGATTTTCTTGATTAATAACCGCCCAAATTTCCGGGTCAATATTGGCAAGCGTGTAATTAGGTTGAAAGGAATCAGGCATGGTATTTATCCGAGAATATTTATCAATAAAAACTACCTGAATTCTAACATGTGCGACACCGTGAAGCGCTATGGGTAGTGCCCTAGACTGCCATCTGACCCTACTGACAGCGCTTTGAAGGGTGACGCAGCAAGCCAGCGAGCGCCTTCCGCTTCGCCTTTGAGCATGGCAATAGTTGATACGCTGCCCGCCACCATGCAGCTCGGCGCAAACACTGTCACCGCCTGAAAACCGTCCACCGGCCAACCACTAAGCGGGTTCAAAATATGTGAATAGCGTTTGCCATCATGAATAAGATATCGCTCGTAATCACCGCTGGTCGCCACTGCACCATTGGCGATATCAAATGACACCAATAATTGATTTTCTTCACGCGGATGGCGAACGCCGAGCGACCACGGTGCGCCATCGGCTTGCGGCCCTAGCACCACCACATCGCCGCCTAAATCAACAAATCCATTGGCAATGCCTTCGTCGATGAGCACAGCCGCCGCGCGATCTGCCGCGTACTCTTTTCCAAAGCCGCCAAAGTCGATCTCCATGCCTACCAAAGGCAGCGATATGCTGTTAGCGGTGCGAATAACGCTCGCCCAGCCAATTAGCGGCAAGACGCTGGCAATTTGCAATTTCGATGGCGGAAATTCTGCCGAAAAATCCCATACACGGCGCAACACGCCAGAAGTGATGTCAAATAAACCATCACTTTCAACATAACAACTCTCTGCAAAGTCTAGCAATAGAGCGGTTTCAGCGTCTATTTTGCTTGAAGATGCCCGCCCTGCTTTGACATTGATAGTTGTAATAACACTGTCTGTTAAGTAACGCGAGTACTTAGCTTCGATGCGCTTAACTTCTTTTATCGCCGACTCAGCAGCATGGTTCGCCAAGCTCTGGCTGGCCGCGTCGATGACAATCGAATTGTCACAGGCCATTGCACGGAAAGGATATTTATAGCGTTGCATGTGCATTATTTTAACGGTGCTTGTCGTTGCTCGTCGCGTTGCCATTTAGTTAACAATACTCAACTTCAACTCAGCTTACAAATTTATGACATTAAAAACGCAACTGTTGAAAATACGCCAAAATACTTACCTACAAAAATCTTTTCAATTGATTTGATCACCCAAGGACAGCAATGAATATCGCGAATCCTCTACTTGAAACGTGGCAAACGCCATTCGGCATCGCGCCGTTTGCGAAAATCACGGCAGAACACTTCGCGCCTGCCTATAACATTGCGCTGGCCAAACATCTTGAGGAACTAAACACGATTGCAGCGCATCCAGACTCACCTACATTTGAAAATACACTAGCTGCATTTGATAAAGCGGGGCGTCTTTTTCGCCGAATAGACGGGGTATTCAAAAATTTAACAGCCTCTGAGTCTTCACCGCAATTACGTGCGGTTGAACGCGAAATGGCATCACCCATCGCCTCGCATATCAATGCCATTTATACCAATGCCGATTTATTCATGCGTATTGAGCACGTCTATATTTGCCGTCATCAATTCGAACTGAACACGGAGCAAATTCGCTTGGTTGAGCGCATCCATTTGGACTTTGTACGCGCGGGTGCAATGCTATCAACACAGGCAAAAGCGCGTTACGGCGACATCATGCGTGACTTGGCAAAATTGCATACGCAATTTAGTCAAAACGTCCTGCGCGATGAGGGTGAATTTCAACTTTTGCTTGAAGGTGAAGCCGATATCGCAGGGTTGCCTGCATTTGTCTTGGCATCATCACGCCAAGCCGCATTAGAGCGCGGTATTGCGGGCAAACATCTCATCAGCTTGTCGCGCTCGCATATTGTGCCATTCCTTACATTTTCATCACGTCGTGATTTGCGTGAAAAAGCATTTAAAGCGTGGCTTGAACGCGGTGAGTTTCATGATGGCGACATGGACGCTGATAATAAAAATGTTGCCCAACAAATCATGCGACTGCGGCTAGAGCAAGCCACACTGCATGGCTACAGTTGCTACGCCGATTATGCCCTTGCAGACACCATGGCGGGCAGCCAGCAAGCAGTGCTCGACTTACTCAACAACGTCTGGACGCGCGCTTCAGCGCGGGCTAGCGTGGAGGCGGATGACTTGCAAGCCACAGCAATTGCAGCAGGTGATGCCATTAAGATTGAGCCTTGGGATTGGTTTTACTACGCCGAAAAAATTCGCAAGGCGCGCTATGATTTTGATGAGGCGATCGTCAAGCCTTACTTTTCGCTTGAACGGATGACAGAGGCAGCATTTGATTGTGCAACACAGTTATTCGGCATTACCTTTGCCGCGCGCGACGATATCAGCGCCTATCACCCGGATGTAAAAACCTATGAAGTAAAAAATGCAGTTGGTAAATCCATCGCACTTTTTTTACATGATAATTTTGCGCGCTCGACCAAACGTGGCGGCGCATGGATGAATGCGTATCGACTACAAAGCCGTATTGATGGCGAGGTACTTCCGATCATCGTCAACAATAATAATTTCGCCAAAGGCGCACCGGGTGAGCCGACGCTACTTTCATATGATGATGCGCGCACGCTGTTTCATGAGTTTGGTCATGGGCTGCACGGCATGTTGTCTAACGTTAATTACGAGCGGCTATCAGGCACGAGTGTGCTGCGCGATTTTGTCGAGCTGCCGTCACAGCTTTTTGAACATTGGCTCGCCGAACCGGCGGTACTCAAAAAACACGCACGACATATTCAGACTAACGAATCAATTCCAGATGAATTAATTGTAAAGATGTTGGAGGCACGCACCTTTAATCAAGGCTTCGATGCGGCGACATTTTGCGCCTCAGCGCTGGTTGATATGAAGTTGCACGGCTTAACCTCGATGGACAATCTCGATCTCGCCGCCTTCGAACGCGAGCAACTACACGCCATCGACATGCCGCGTGAAATTTATATGCGCCATCGCTTACCGCATTTTTCGCATTTGTTCGCCAGTGCAGGTTACGCAGCGGCCTACTATGTCTATCTGTGGGCAGAAGTATTAGACGCCGACGCCTATGATGCTTTTAGCGAAGCCGGCAATCCATTTGATGCAACAGTCGCGGCCAGACTATTAAAATTTATTTATGCCAGCGGCGGCACGTTACCACCTATGCAAGCCTACGCTTCATTTCGTGGCAGAGCGCCGACCATTACGCCAATGCTAAAGAAAAAGGGCTTAGTCGAGGCATGACGTGTCGGTAAGCCAATCATCACGAAAAGGAAAAATGACAGCATGACCATCAAACTCTATTACGCCCCAAGCAATGCCAGCCTTGCGCCGCATATCATGCTCAATGAAATCAGCGCACCATTTGAATTAGTCTTAGTAGATCGTGCTAATAATCAACAAAAATCGGCTGAATATCTGGCATTAAATCCTGCTGGTGTTATTCCCACATTAGTTGATGGCGCTATTACTGTCACCGAAACGGCCGCCATCATGCTGTATTTAGCGGATAAATTTCCAGCGAGTAATTTGATTCCACTATTACAAACAGCAGAACGGGCGGCATGTTGCCAGTGGCTTATTTACATGACCAATACATTGCAAGCAGAGCTGATGCATTATTTTTATCCGCATCGCTTGGGAGGCGAGGATGTCGCAAACATTGAGATGGTTAAGCAGAATGCGACTACACGTATCATGCCGATGCTCGACATATTAGAAGCCGTGTTGGCGCGCTCAGGCGGGCCATTTTTACTTGGCGCGCAATACACAATTGCCGATATTTTTCTCTTCATGATGTGTCGTTGGACACGCAATATGCCTAACCCCGCGCGGACACGACCGCAGCTTAGTCAATTTTTAGCGATGATGAGCGAGCGCCCTGCCGTGATTCTCGCGCATGAGAATGAGCAGCTGCTCAAGCCTTGGTATTAGCCTAGAGAGTGAATATGAAAATAGCAGTCTTCGTCACAGGCGGCACGTTTGATAAAGAATACAACGAGCTTAATGGTGAGTTGTATTTCAAAAAAACCCACGTGCCAGAAATGCTTTCACTCGCGCGTTCGCTAGTTAAAACGCGGCTTACAACCTTAATGATGAAAGATAGCTTATTGATGACCGATGCAGACCGAAAAATCATTGCTAATGCCTGCAAAAAAGCCAGCGAAAAGGCCATCGTCATTACCCACGGCACCGACACCATGGAACACACCGCGCGCTACTTAGCGCCGCGGATAAAAGATAAAACCATTATTCTCACGGGCGCGATGGTGCCGTATAAATTTGGATCTTCTGATGGCTTATTTAATCTCGGCAGCGCGTTAGCCTACGCGCAGGTGCTGCCCGTTGGCGTGTATGTAGCGATGAACGGCCAAGTCTTCGAGTGGGACAACGTGACCAAGAATAAGAAAAAAGGGGTTTTTGAAGCGCGGCGTTAGCGTTACGTATTTCGGCTTAACGTCGTCCAATTTCTTGCTCTCAACTGCATGCATAGTATCGTAGGACCTAATCTTTATTTACGTACTGATTTCTTAAATCTGCGCCACGTACATTATTGGCGACAAAAAATATTACTGAGGAAAAAATAATGGCCATACAAAGCCTAACTGAAGAACAAATCGCCAACTGGTCACGCCAACAAAAAGATGAATGGTGGCTTAAAAATGTCTATCGCGGCAACATGCCGCAGCTGACGATTCGCGCGGGCATTACGGGCTTTTTGCTTGGCGGCGTATTAAGTGCGACCGCACTTTATATCGGCGCTAAAACAGGCATTGGCATCGGCGTAGGGCTAACGTCAGTCATCATGGCGTTTGCGATTTTTCGGATTTTGGCGAGCTTAAATATCGCGAGTGATTTCACCATTCTTGAAAATAACGCGACACAGTCTATTGCCACAGCCGCTGGCTATATGATGATGCCGCTTATCTCGTCACTTGCTGCATACATGATGGTTACCGGTAAGGTAGTGCCCGCATGGAACATGATCGCGTGGATGACGGTATGCTCAGTTTTTGGCGTGCTGCTGGCGTTTCCGATGAAGCGGCGCTTTATCAATGAAGACCAAGCGCCGTTTCCCGAAGGCCGCGCGGTTGGCGTGGTGCTTGATTCGCTTTATACCGGCAGTGCTGCAGAAGGCGTGTACAAAGCAAAATTATTAGGTTATACCGCCTTAGTTACTGCGCTGTGGCAAGCCCTCACATCCAATGGCTGGATGAAGTTGGTGCAATTTAAAATGTTGATGATGGATAAATGGGCTGGCTTAAAAACACCGTGGTTTATTCATGAATCCCTTGATCTCTATTACTACAACTTTGCCGCCAAAGTGGGCACGTGGATTCCCACTATTGGCGGCGTTGACATTCGTCAACTTGGCCTACGCTTCACCTTGGACGCGGCCATGCTCGGTATTGGTGGCTTGATCGGTATTGGTATTGCTTCGAGTATTTTGCTTGGTGGTTTTATTAACTTTGTGGTGCTCGCCCCGATCATGATTAATTTGGGCGACATTGCACCGCGGGTGCTGGAAAGCGGCAAGATTGTGCCGATTTCACGTGCGGAGATCGTCAATCAATGGTCGCTATGGTGGGGTGTCACCATGATGGTGGTGGGCTCGATGATTACGCTTTTCGCCAAGCCTGAGCTTTTCACCGGCATATTCAAAGGCTGGGGCAAGAAAGAAAAAAACAAAAGTGACGATAAAGATGTACTCAAAGATATTGAGGTCCCGCTGTGGATTTCATATGTAGGCGTGCCAATTGCAGGTTTAGCCGTCGTGGCGGTTTCACACTACATTTTTGGTGTGCCGTGGACACTGTCATTTTTAGCGCTACCACTAATTATCGTCATGACTGTGATCTGCACCAATTCGGTAGCGCTCACTGCATGGGCGCCGACGGGCGCCACTTCGAAGATTACTCAGTTTGCGATGGGTGCGCTAGATCGCTCTAACCCAGCATCAAATTTAATTCCTGCTGGCATTACAGCAGAGGTCGCTTCTAACTCCGCACATCTACTCTCAGATATAAAGCCAGGCTACATGCTGGGCGGTAAACCACGGCATCAGGCAATAGGCCACGTCATCGGTATTTTTGCAGGCGCACTTGCTTCTGTACCACTGTTTTACTTATTGTTTTTACCCGCCGACGCTAATGGTGTGCGCTCAACCAGCACGATGGTTTCAGATGCGTTCTCATTTCCGGCGGCGATACAGTGGAAAGGAGTGGCTGAGATTATCGCCAAAGGCGTCAGCACCCTACCCACATCGGCCCTAATATCAATGGCGCTTGCCGCTGTGGCCGCTGCAGTATTCGAAATACTGCGCATTAAAACTAAAGGTCGCTTTCCCATATCGGCGGTATCCGTTGGCCTTGGCGTTGTATTACCACCTGCGGCATCACTCATGATGTGGGTGGGTGCAATGATTTTTTGGTGGATGGGTGGACGAAAAAATGCGCGCAACGCCACACCCGACACAAAGGGTCATCGTTTTTGGGTGGAAGGCTGTGAGCCAATCTGCGCAGGCTTAATCTCTGGCGCGGCACTGATGGGTATTGGCAATGCGATTATTAATGTGCTAATTTAAAACGCCAATATGGGCGGATAGTTTGCAGCATTTATGCTTCAAACTGCCCGCCGATAGGCGAATTTACATTTTTAATTGGTATGTCTCCAATCGACGGCAATAGTGACAATTAACGTCAAGCCGCAACCAAATACGCACATTTCTGCATGTTGACGATTTTCAGCAAAAATAAAATTTGTGCTGAAAAACACAACTTCAACAAAACGGCGAAAAATAATGGCCCAATGTATACGTCATAAATTCACGCAATCGCGGTACGTAGTTTACGCAAGAGAACAAGAAAAGCAGTCTAACCAATTGATTTATATAAACTTAATATAAACGCACTTAGTTACCAACATCTACGTAAAAGTCAAAAAGTGTGACCGCAACAAAGTTGGCACGCCGATTGCACCTACTGACCCGAACACAACGTAATATGTTTTGCACCATCCCCTAAATATTTTGGAGAACTCTCATGATGAAAAAAGCACAGCAAGGTTTTACCTTGATCGAATTGATGATCGTAGTCGCAATTATCGGTATCTTAGCCGCTATCGCCATCCCGCAGTATCAGGATTACATTGTTAAGTCACAAGCGACTTCAGCATTAGGTGAAATCACACCGGGCAAAGCAGGGTTTGAGCTAGCTATTAACGCTGGTGTAGCAGCTTCTTTGACCGCAACAGAC
>JANNWG010000029.1:0-162199 GCA_031414695.1 Burkholderiales bacterium | reverse complement strand
CAGTTAACGTCAAGCCAGCGATTGCAACTCATCTTGCAACACGCATTCGCTAAGTTCATGCCACCAATCGCTAAACCACAAGCGCTATTGACCGGATAAAGAGCTTAGCTTTGGGGAGGCAACTGCTTTTTTTAGGTTAATTCAACTTAACTTAACTAATATTGATTCGCGTAGCTTGTGGCGGCACTTTTTTCGGTAACGTCAGCGTCAAAATACCATCTGCATATTTTGCTTCAACCGCAGCCTCATCGATTTCAGTGGCAACGCTAAATCGACGCGTTGCTTTACCAAATTGTCGTTCGGTATGCAGCGTGCGTTCACCTTCTTTTGCGGTGACGTCTTGTTTAATATCCACGCTAATGCTGATGGTATTTTTATCAATATCTAGCTGGATATCGTCTTTTTTAGCGCCCGCGATTGCAGCATGCACCACAAAGGCTTGCTCGTTTTCGGTCACGTCGAGACGAATTTCTGCACTTGCTTTTGAGGTGTCAGCCGCAGCGTGCGGACGAAAGAAGCCAGCAAATAAATCATCAAGCTCTGCGGGTGTGCCAAGGCCAAGATGATGTTGCGCCAGGCCATTTAATCCAGCGGGGCGTTTGTTATATAGGCGAACAAATGTATTCATGTTTTTACTCCGTTTAGTAATGTGGAAATGATGAAACGTAACAGTATTGAAAATGTGTATGGCGTATTAAAATTCAAGCCGCAATCGTCATTACGTAACAATTTTTACTGTAAATAAATCGCTTGAATTTCAGCGAGGCCGCCCCATTTGCCGCCAGCTGTTAGCTGACTAAACTAAATGGATGAATCTGTTTATAGTGTCCGTGCGTAACTGCTTTGGTACGCTCTCACAATTGTGGTTGCGACTTTTAATCATCTTTTATCAATCTTCTCATGGAGCAAACAAAATGAATCGTCAACTTATCTTATCCTCAGCCATCGCGGGCTTAGTTGCTATGTCAGCCATCAGCGGCACGGTATCAGCGCAAGACAAATCAACAGCAGCCCCAGCAAAAAAAGAAGCCAAAGAAAAATGCTTTGGCATCGCTAAAAAAGGCATGAATGATTGCGGTACCGCAAAGCATTCCTGTGCTGGTTACGCAGAAAAAGACAACTTGCCGGAAGAGTGGAAGTTTGTCGCTAAAGGTTCTTGCGAAAAAATGGGTGGCAAAGTGAAGGCCGCCGCTAAACCTGCGGATAAGCCAGCAGCTACGCAAGCGTATCCAGGTTAATTACGTACTAACGCAAATAGAACCACCGATGAACACGGATAAATACTGCTTTTGCATGTCACAGCCTCAATATTTATCTGTGCTCATCGGGAGTATTTTTTGAAATGACGGCGACTATCAATCCAAGCCATGTTGGCATTGGTCTACGTGCACCGCATTATCGTGATCTGCAAACGCAAACTGTCACAAAAAAGCCGCAGCTTGGCTTTCTGGAAATTCACAGTGAAAATTTTTTCGGCCAAGGTGGGCAACCTTGGGCCTACCTTGATTGGTTTCGCCAACGCTATCCCATCGCTGCGCATGGTGTGGGTCTTTCGCTTGGCTCCACAGATCCAATCGACCGCACCCATTTGGATAAGCTTAAAAAATTAGTTGATCGTGTAGAGCCAGCGCTAGTCTCTGAGCATCTTTGTTGGGTAGGCGTAAATGGCATCTACATCAATGATTTATTGCCGATTCCTTATACGCCCGAGGCTTTGTCGCACGTGGTTTCTCGCGTGAGTAAAGTGCAAGATTTTTTACAGCGTACCATCTTGGTCGAAAACGTATCGAGCTACTTAACGTTTCGCCAATCGACGATTCCCGAATGGGATTTTCTCGCTGAGCTTTCGCGGATGAGCGGCTGCCAAGTTTTGTTAGACGTGAATAATATTTACGTCAACAGCGTAAATCATCATTTTGATGCCTATGCGTATTTAGAAGCCATCCCGCTTGGTAGTGTTGGTGAGATACATTTGGCAGGTTTTCAAGACACGGGTGAGATATTGATCGACACACACGGCGCACGCGTGAGTGATGAGGTTTGGGCACTTTATGCTTATGCGCTTGAACGCTTTGGCTCAGTACCAACCTTGATTGAGTGGGATAGCGATATTCCACCGCTCGACATTCTTCTCGACGAAGCACAGCATGCCGCATCGCTGCTCAAGAAACACTGCAGCGCCCATGCCAACTAGGGCGCCGTTACCCACAGGATTAGCCGCCATACAGCGCGAAATGTTGTCCGCCATCTTGGCGCAACAGCCGCTGGATGCGCAACATCCACATTACCTGCACGAGGAGATTAACGCTGGCGAGCTAACGGCTGAAAAGCGACTCGCTATATATCAACACAATATGAGGAGCACGCTAACGAATACCTTGGCGGCACTTTATCCAGTGGTCAGCAACATTGTCGGCACGGCATTTTTTAACGAAATGGCGGCGCAATATATAGTGTCAACGCCGTCTCAATCAGGCAATCTTCACGATTATGGACGCACCTTTGCTGAATTTATTTCGGCCTATACGCCAGCAAGTGAGCTACCCTATTTGGGGGACGTTGCAAAGCTCGAATGGCGTTGGCACGTAGCGTTTCACGCGGCCGATGCAGCGCCGCTTGACATAACGCGCTTGCAGGCGATTCCGGCTGAACTATTCGGCGCACTTAAATTCAAATGTGCGCCAGCCGCATCATTGATCACGTCAATCTATCCATTATTGCAAATTTGGTTATTTAATCAGCCTGATTACGACGCAAAAGCAGATAATTGGCAAATTGATTGGGATATTGATGAAGCCTATTTCGTTGTTTCGCGACAAAGCAACGCAGTAGAAATTCGCAATCTTTCACACGCTGCGTATACCTTCCTCAGCGCATTACGCGCTAAATCGAGTCTTGCAAATGCGCTCGATGCGGCGCTTAGGCAAGACGATCAATTTGATTTACAACAAACGCTCGGTCATTTTATCGATTGGCAATTATTAATTGATGTAGAGCCTGCCAAGATTCAATAGGATGCTCAACCGTTGGTTAAACTAACGGTAATAAGTTTTAACTCAAAAAATAGATCGCGAAAAATCCCAGGAGCTTCAAATGAAACCAGCAGGCGTAAAAATAATTTCCATCCATGTCATTTGGATATCGTTATTTACCTTAATTCTGTCATCAAGTGTTTTCGCGCAAGCAGCAAAGCCAACGAGCAAGGCTGCACAAAAAGCTGATACTGGCGCATTACTAAATATGGCCTCGCGCCAACCAATGCTCGCTGAGCGCATCACAAAATCGTTTTTGATGATGACACGCAATGTGCTTACCTTTCGCTCACGCAACAATCTCGAAGAAGCCTTGACCGAGTTTGGCGCTAACCTCGTTGCGCTAACCGCTGCGGCACCGACGAACGAGATTCGTGAAAATTATGAATTGCTTGATCAGCTATTTGAAGAATTAAAAAGTATCAAATCAAAGCCAGTCAATAAACAATCCGCTGCCGAGCTTGCCGAGCAAAATGAAGAGCTGGTGTGGATTGCGCAAAAAGGCGCTAATTTATTGCAAGCCCATAGCAAATCAGCACGCAACGACTTGATTGCTACCGCAGGTGAAGTGCGCGTACTAACGCAGCGACTAGCGAAACTTTATTTATTTCGCACCTCTGGCATCCGCTCAACCGTTGTCGCTAATGATTTAAAGAAGGCCGAAGAGAATTACCGCATAGCCATTGAAAAATTAGTGCGTGCACCACAAAATAGTGAGCAAATAAAACAAGAGTTAGTACTTGCTGAAACGCAGTGGCTATTTTTGCGCGGCGCCATTGAGCGACTAAATGCGGATCAAACGTCGGTCATTCAGCTCGAACATGTCAGCAAAACCTGCGACAATATTCTTTCGGTGATGGAAAAAATCGCGGGACTTTACGGGCAAATTAAGGCCTAAAGTATTTTAATAAAGTCGTTTACTGACGGGCTAATACGAGTAGGTTTGCTCTGAAACGCCCGTCGATATTGTGGTTTCATTAACAGCACCCTAAAGCACATAGCGCGCAAGGTCTTCGCTTTTAGCGAGCGCGCCGAGTCGTTCATCAACATACTCGGGCGTAATTGTGAATTGTGGTGCCTTTGCGTCGGTGTCGAAGCTGACCTCTTCGAGCAGCTTTTCCATCACCGTGTAGAGTCGGCGCGCACCGATGTTCTCGGTTTTTTCATTTACCATGAAGGCTATTTCGGCCAACCGGCGCACGCTCTCTTTGGGGAAGTCGAGTGCTAAATTTTCCGTACTTAGTAGCGCTTGATATTGCTTGGTCAAACAAGCATCCGTATTGACCAAGATGGCTTCGAAGTCTTCGACTGATAGCGATTGCAGTTCAACGCGTATCGGCAATCGACCTTGCAACTCAGGAATTAAATCGGATGGTTTCGATAAATGAAACGCTCCCGACGCAATAAATAAAATATGGTCAGTTTTGACCATGCCATATTTAGTAGAAATGGTTGTGCCTTCAATTAGAGGCAACAAATCGCGTTGTACGCCTTGTCGCGAGACATCTGCGCCTTGCATGTCAGAGCGGGTGGCTATTTTATCGATTTCATCCAAGAAGACGATGCCATTTTGTTCCACATTTTTCAGCGCGTCTTGTTTGGTCTCTTCATCGTTGACGAGTTTGACGGCCTCTTCATCGGTGAGCAATTTAAGCGCTTCTTTTACTGTTACCTTACGGGATTGCTTTCGCTGCTGGCCGACATTTTGAAACATGCCTTGAATTTGCTGCGTCAAGTCTTCCATGCCTGGCGGGCCAAATATTTCCATGTTGGCAGGAAGTGTGGCGACCTCGATTTCGATTTCGCGATCATCTAGCTTGCCCTCACGCAGCATCTTGCGAAATTTTTGTCGCGTTGCGTTTTTACCGTCGCTAGATTCAGCTTTGTCGTCGGTCTGACCGCTAGCGTAAAAATCAAAATTACGCGCCTGCGGCAACAGCACATCTAGCACACGCTCTTCGGCATGATCAGCCGCGACGTGACGCATCTTATCCTGCGCTGCCTCGCGTGCTTGTTTGATGGCGGATTCGACTAAGTCGCGAATGATGGTGTCCACATCGCGCCCCACATAGCCGACTTCGGTAAATTTAGTCGCCTCAATTTTAATAAATGGCGCATTGGCGAGTTTGGCTAATCGACGCGCGATTTCGGTTTTGCCCACACCGGTTGGTCCAATCATCAAAATATTTTTTGGGGTGATTTCAGTCCGCAAGGGCTCTGCTACCAAGCTGCGTCGCCAGCGATTACGTAGCGCTATCGCCACCGCGCGCTTGGCCGCCGCTTGACCGACAATATGTTTATCAAGCTCAGTGACGATTTCTTTGGGAGTTAGCATAGGGGTTGTTCGTGGTTGTCGAAAGTAGTTCGATTACATTGAGTTGCGCTAGTGATTTGTGAACACTGAACAGTGAACGGCAAACGGCGCAAAGTGAACATGCACCATATTTGAGGCATATGCTTTGTTCACCCTTCAAGCTGGTGGCTCAACGCTTCACAACACCTCAATGGTGTGTGATTGATTCGTGTAGATGCAAAGATCTCCCGCTATGGTTAATGATTTCTTAACAATATCGGCGGGACTCAGCTCGGTATTGTGGAGCAAGGCTAATGCCGCCGCGTGCGCATAAGCGCCACCCGAGCCGATGGAAAGTAAGCCATGTTCGGGCTCCAGCACATCGCCATTACCGGTAATGATGAGTGAGGTTTCACTATCTGCCACTGTCAACATCGCCTCTAGTCGTCGTAGTACGCGGTCGGTGCGCCAATCTTTGGTCAGCTCTATTGCGGCGCGCATTAAATTGCCTTGGTGCTTATCGAGCTTTGATTCAAAGCGCTCAAACAAGGTAAATGCATCTGCCGTCGCGCCTGCAAAGCCAGCCAAGATTTGCTCCTTGTATAGTCGGCGAACTTTACGTGCGCTGGCTTTAAC
Organism: Burkholderiales bacterium; assembly: GCA_031414695.1. Taxonomy (GTDB): domain Bacteria; phylum Pseudomonadota; class Gammaproteobacteria; order Burkholderiales; family Usitatibacteraceae; genus UKL13-2. Next base: position 156,238 of record JANNWG010000029.1, on the reverse strand, counting down.
AACGATATTGCCGAGAGTGACCTGCCCATCACCGCCCATTGCCACATTGGTGCCGCGCCGAACAGAAATGATGGTAGTGCCGTGGTATTGCGGAAGATTGTTATCAGCCATAACTAAAAATTAAGTGGATTTTTTACGCATGATGATGGCGTGCTTAGTGATGCCAAAGACTTCTAAAAGTGCGGCGACCAACTCATTGAGATTGGAAATCACGACTCGCTTTTGCGACAAGTGGATTGAACGGATGGATTCAAAAAATAATCCAGTCGCCGCAAAATCAATTCGCAATAAGCCAGCCGCATCAATGGCAACCTCTTGTTTAGCGTTAGCATAAATTGCCATTTGTTGAAGGGCATCTTTGCTGGCTGCACTGATGACACCTTTGAGCGGAAAACCAATTGGCGCGGCGACGGCGGAAATTTCGATTGCCTCCGTAGTCACATCCGTCGCGCCAGTTGGACGCGTAACAACTTCCCAAGCAGGCGGTGACATTTCAAACGCCACCGCGTACTCCAAGCCTAGATCTTCGTATTCTTGCAGGCGCCCATCAAGAATACAAAGCTCAAACAATAGCGACCAGAAACCTTGGCACTCATTAAGCGGGCGTCCGGTTTTTTCATTGATGCCGAGTTTTAATTGGCTCACAAAGCCATCGAGATGATTAAACCAAAGTGGGGATTTCGCTTTGCGGGAGCGCTGTAACACCATGGCAAATAATTCAGCTTCCTCAGTGGATATGGCTTTAACCTTAGTAAAGTCAATTCGCGCACTGCCCATTTCAGTCGAAAACACTTCAAAACGATCTATCTCTGACAAAATAGTGCCATCAAGTGCAGGCGTAATGCTGAAGAAATCTTTATGTTCGCGTTTCTCTTTACGGCGTGGATCGTTGTTGTCCGCAGACACTACCCAATGGGGTGGCGAGCGCTCAAATTTCACCGTGAATAACATCGATAACGCGTCAAACTCTTTACGGTTATTGGTCAGTAAATACAGGTCAAACATCATTTGCCACGCACGAATACTGTTCTTACCGTCGTTGGTACGCAAATACTCTTTGAGCACTATTTCCGCCGCATTGTAATGATCAGCCGCATACAAAATAGCGGCCTCATAGATGGGTGGAAAATTATTTGAATCCGGTGAAAGCGTGTCGGCTAAAAATACCCCCGACGATGTTTGCGCAGCCTTGCTAGTGCTGGTGGACGTGGATTTGGCGGGAGGTGAGGTTGCCATTACGGGCTTAAAACTTTACCGACTCGGCGTTGGTGAGCCGATAAAAAAGCTGCGGGTCATTCACCAACTCAAATTTACCCGTTACCACAATGGGCTCCCACGCGTTGTATTCCACGGGCGTTTTAGCCACCACTTCGACCAATGAATCTGGCCCTTGATAAACGCAATACGGGCAATGCGAGGGCAACGGTGACAATAAAAAATGTTTTTGCTTTGGGGAGGTCGAAAGCGGCATCACAAAACCATAGAGTTTGATTTCTTGCTTATCAAGTTCATGAAGGCGAGGGCCAAATTCAGGGCGCATTGCGGGCACTGCTTTTGGATTTTTACCCGCTGGTTTTGCTTTGTCCTCGACTAATTTTACTTGGCGCAATAGCTGCCACGGAATCGTGCCAGGCGGCAATGGGTCTTTGCCGATAAAACCAAATAGCTGCTCATCGGGAATTTTGCCTGGCGCATTTTGCAAGGTCTGTGCAGAAATCACGCCTGCGGCAAACGCAGCTGTGACCATCAGTATCTGGGTGAGGCGTCTTGTTGCAGTATTCATGGCTTCAACTCTATTCAAATTAACGACTGGCTAATAATTCTACGACTGCCTCGCGGTAGGCTCTATAGGCTGGTATGAGAGAAGCGATTACAGCAAGTCCCAACGCGACAGCAATTACCCACCATTCTTGGCTAATCCACACGCCGCCGCCAATAGCGACACGCTGTGACTCCGCATACGTCACACCAATCCACTCCGCACCAAGGTGACCTAGCACGACTCCCAGTATAACGCCCATCAAGCCAAGGGCTAAGCCTTGTGTGAGTGTAACCAGCACCACTACGCCACGACTTGCACCGAGCACGCGTAGGAGTGCTAAATCCGCGCGACGTTCATCGAGCGCATTCATGAGGCCAATAAATATGCCAAGTGCGGCGCACAACATCATGACTGCGGCGAAGCCTTTAAGTGCAGCCACGCCGACGCCGATGAGCTGAAATAAGCGCGCACTTTCCATCGCCGGTGATGCCGCCTGCATAGACGATGACGCATTCACCAAACGTGGAAATGAAACGGCGGCGAGTGGTGTGGCGTATTGAATCAAATACGCCGTGACTTCTTTAGTCTTGCTGTGATCGTGGCCTGTGTGATCGGTGCCATCGTTTTCATCATGCCCATCTACTTCATCAAGTCCATGCACTTTCCAAACGCTCGCCACACTCGTCAATATCAACCGATCAAGCACGCTGCCAGTAGGCGCCAAGATTGCCACCACTGTGTAAGGATGCGCATCGTGAGCGTGGCCGCTGCTATCGTTTAAGCCATGCGCGCCAGCGAATTTACTGCCGATGGCCAACTTAGTCTCACGTGCTGCGTCCGCGCCGATAACCGCTTCTAGTGGCTTATCCCATAGCCTGCCCGTGGCAAGCTTGCCATTATATAAATCAATGTAGCTAGGATTAGTGCCAACGATGCGAAAGCTGCGATAGCTATCACCCAAGGCTAGCGGTATTGCGCGCTTAACGACGGGTTCAGCGATGATCAGACTCGCTTCACTCACGGGTACATTGCCAGTCGGAATATCGACATGAAAAACGGATGACAAAATCAGCTGCAGCGGGCTGCCCTTCGCACCGATAACCAAATCAACACCTGTTGCATCGCGCTCCATACGGTCTTCGGCCTGGGACAAAATCAGCAAGAGCGCAATGATTGTGCCCACACCTAACGCGAGCAGCAATACATTTAGCGCGGTGGATAATTTTTTCTCGCGCAGATAGGCGAATGCCACTTGGATGGAGATAGAAAAATTTTTCATCACCATTAGCCCAAGGTCACAATATGTGAAAAATGCGACTTGATGCGCGCATCATGGGTGGCAACAACCAAGGTTGCGTTATGCAGTGTGGCTTGCGCGAGCAAAAGTTGAATCGCCGCTTCAGCATTAGCATCATCTAGTGCTGAGGTAGGCTCATCAGCCAATACCAGCTTGGGGCGATTGACCAAAGCGCGCGCAATCGCGACCCGCTGAGCTTCTCCTTGCGAGAGTTGGCGCGGAAAGCGATCTAATTTATCGGCGATATTGAGGGTGGTGGCAGTGTCGGTAATGAATTGCTGAGCGTTTTCTATGCCAGCGAGTTTCATTGCTAGCACCAAATTTGCGCGCACAGTGAGCGCTGAAATCAGATGCAGCTTTTGCATGATGAGACCAATTTTTTGCCCGCGAATACGATCCTTCGCGTGCGCGGCAAGTGTTACAACATTAAGCTGATCAACAACGACGGTGCCGCTTGTCACCGTTTGTAATCCAGCAATAACATTGAGTAGGGTCGACTTGCCGCAGCCGGATGGCCCTAGCAACAGCGTATGTTGGCCAACCGAGATGTCAAGATCGGGCAATGTTATTGGCTTGCCAGATTGGTATTGGCAAACGACTTCGGCTAGCTTGATGATATTGAGATTCATCGGCAAAAACTATTTTATTTCTACCGCCGTGCGGGCATCATCAGCCACACAGTAAGCAAGACCTTCGATGAAAATTTTCTTCGGCAAATTACGGCCAATAAATACCATCTTTGATTCGCGTATGTCGCCTGCCGCCCATGCTTTGCCGGGCGTGCCACCCATGAGCATGTGTACTCCTTGAAAAATCATGCGCTGTTCTTGGCCTTTGATGTTGAGCACGCCTTTGTAGCGCAGCATATCAACACCATAGGTTTGAATGAGGAGTGATAAAAACGCTTCTATTTTTTCCATTTCTAGCGGGCGCTGATCTTTCCATACAAACGATTGCACGTCGTCGTCATGCTTGTGTGGCGTTTCGGTTAAAAAGTCGGGTTCAATTTCGAGCACTGAATTTAAGTTGAAGCCGCGAATATCTAATATTTTTTTTAAATCTGCCGTGCCGAAATTCACTTTTTGAAAGGTCGCACGCGGATTCATGCGGCGCAACCGCGCCATCAATAGTTGCGTTTCATCTTCTGCTGTTAAGTCAGTTTTTGAAAGCAAGATGCGATCCGCAAAGCCTACTTGCGCACGCGCCTCGCCGCTCGCCGTTAAGGTGTCATTGCCGTGTTTGGCGTCCACCACGGTGATGACGGCATCCAACACATACTGCTCGTGAATGGCCTCATCCATAAAAAATGTTTGCGCCACCGGGCCAGGCTCTGCCATGCCCGTTGTTTCGATAATGATGCGATCAAATTTGAGCGTGCCTTTTTTACGTTTGTCGGCAAGCTCACCTAAGATACGCACTAAATCGCCGCGCACGGTGCAGCAAATGCAGCCGTTATTCATCTCGACAATTTGCTCGTCACGGTCTTGTACGAGGATCTCGTTATCAATGCCCTCTGCACCAAATTCGTTTTCGATTACCGCGATTTTTTCGCCATGGCGCTCAGTCAAAATGCGGTTAAGTAATGTGGTTTTACCCGCACCTAAAAAACCGGTGAGGATAGTCGCGGGGATGAGTTTTTTGTCAGACATTATTTTGCTTATGATTAAAAATTAAGATACTAGTAATGGCGGGTTGCTTGGAGCATTTATGCTTGAAACACCGCTCTGGATAAAGGTTTTTAATGAGTCAATTATAAATTGCTCGTCAAGATCGCGAACAATAAAAACTAGCCTTGTTGTCGTATCACTATCAGGCCACGCCGTTAATTCAGCATACGGATAAATCGTATGCTCTACCGCATGAATCACCCGTGGAAGCGCTTCACCAAGCACATTCACAATGCCTTTCACGCGCAGCATTTGTGCGCCGCGAAGCGATTGCATCATTTCCAGCACATTGATGAGCGAATCCCACACAATCGGCTCGTCATATCGGACACAAAAGGCGTTGATACGTTCATCATGGCGCGGGTTTGATTGTTGCGGCGATAATTTTTTTTGTGACAAACGCGGCATGACTTCACTTGGGCGAACTTGTCGATATGCTTCTGCGTTAAGCCAATTTCTCACCGCCAGTGTTTTTTGTTTTGGCTGATAAAGCCCGGTATTAAAAAGTGCGTCAGCGTCGGCGTTGCCCATGACAGACTCAACAATGGTGGCGCCGGGATTCAGCAAATTCAGGCGTGTTTTTAATGCGGCGATTGCGTCCGACGTAGCCAGATCAACTTTCGTCAGCACAATCCGATCCGCAACCGCTGCTTGCTTTAGTGCTTCGGCTTGTAAATTGAGTTGCGCTTCACCGTAGATAGCGTCGATGGTCGTGATTACGCCAGACAACGCATAGCGCGCCGCCACCAATGGCATCTCAATTAAGGTGTGCATGATGGGTGCGGGATCAGCCAAGCCGGTGGTTTCAATAATTACGCGACTAAAGCGCGGCACTTCATTATTCGCGCGCTTGAAATAAAGCTCCCGCAACGCCGCAACCATATCGCCCGCCACCGAGCAGCACACGCAGCCATTCGCCAGCACCGTGATATTGCCACTGACTTGCCGTACCAGCAAATGATCAATAGCGACTTCACCATATTCATTGATGAGTACAGCTGTGTCTTGCAACATGGGCTGTCGGAGCAATTGATTTAACAGTGTCGTTTTACCGCTACCGAGATAGCCGGTGAGTAGCGAGACTGGCGTGATGTTAGACATGGCAGACAAGGGAAAAATTTAAGCGCAATGCAAACACAGGCCACGAAATTTCAAATCAACTTCAGCTGGCTTAAAGCCTTTTGGTAGTTTGAAATTTAATTTATTGGGTACGTCGTCTAAACAAAAAGTCTGCCCGCAACCGCTGCAAGCAAAGTGCGCGTGCTGATGATGCGGTTGCACAGAGGCAGTGGGATCGTTAACCATAAACCGCCACACACGATCGTCACCCGCAATGCGGTGCGCGATACCCACATCGACCAACCATTCCAAGACGCGATACACCGTCACCCGATCAATCGGATGATGTCGCGCCAACGCCTGCGCCACATCAAAGTGGCTGGCGGCATGGTCAAGCGATAGTAAGCAGGCCAGCACCGCCACGCGTGGCTGGGTGAGGCGATCAGCGGTTAAACGAATCGCGGCTTCCGCTTCAGGGATGCGCGCTAAGTAAGCAGGGATGGGGCTAGCTTTTGTCGGCTTTGTGTTCTTTGCGCCGTTGCTGGCGAGTGCAGTTTTCATACTTGCTCAATATTGGGATGCGTGAACCGGTATTTTCAACCGAGTTCTCGCCAGATGCAACTCAAGCCGTAAATGCAACTGAGTATTTTTATCAGAAAATATAAAAACACTATATTCTGCGGGTGTTTTCAGGCAAATAGCCCTGTAGAAGGTTGCTAGTGTTAGAGTTTTTACATTCTGTGTGGAGTAAGCCCTGCTGATGTAAGGTGTGCTGTATCATAAGTTATGAATTTGATTAAAAAAATCATGATTGTTTGGTTAATCGCTTGGTTGCCCTTGGCGTCAGCCATGGCCTCAGCGATGCCTATTTACAGTGGTGCATTCAGCACATCTTTAGACACGACTGCACAAGCTGCAGTGCTTGATGTAGAACCCGCTGCTGCATTACCTTGTCATTCGCCTGACGATAACAACAATGCCACCGACGCACAATGCGCGCATTGTGTGATGTGCCACATTGCGGGCGCAATCATTGCGCCATCGATTCCTGTCCTCCCGATGACAGTTTCACACGACTGTCCACACGAAATCAGTAGTGTTGATTTTGTCAGTTTTATCCCGACGCTTCCCCAGCGTCCGCCCGCGCTTTCCGGCATTTAGCACCGGAAATCCGTCCTGATTTTTTAAGCCACTGGTCTAGCCAGTCGCCACCTCTGGATTTCCGGCCTATTGTCGTTTTAGGTTTGTTAGCGTTGACTACCGGAGATCGTGATGAGAATTAGCTTTGTATTAAGTTTTGTATTTAGCATAGCGACGGCGACGTTGTTGAGCAATGCGGCATGGGCGCAAGCTCACCAACACACCGCGCCACCGAAGGCTAAAGCAACGCCGCCCGCACCTGCTACGATTGTCGCGCAAGCCACACCAGTCAATACGACTTATCGTCGATTTGATGCAGATATGCCGCTTATTGACTGGGTTGAGGCGAATAACACCGTACGTCAAATTGGCGGCTGGCGCGCTTACGCGAAGGAAGCAATGCGCGCCAATGAACCTGCTAAGCCGACCTTGCCCAAAGGGCACAGCACGACCAGCAATAAATCTGGAGGCAAGCCATGATCCAGATGCGTCTGCTACTTTTGTTTGTCGTCATCAGCATACTAAGCGGCTGTGCAGCAACGGCAATCGAAAAAAATGCCGCTTGGGTCGATAGCTATGCCAACGCTAATGTTGGCAGCAGCGCTCTATGGCATAAAAATAGTCAGGAACGTACAGCGGCTCGACAACTTGCGGATACTTTGCTCGCAACGCCATTGTCTGCAAACGATGCCGTCAAGATAGCGTTGTCGCAGAGTGCGGCATTTCAGGTCATGCTTTCCAATAGCGCCGCAATGTCTGCAATGGCTACCCAATCAGCGCGCCCGTCGAACCCTATTTTTACCTTTGAGCGATTGGCGCGTCGTGAGGATGGTGGAATTGATCTAGATATTGGCCGCATGCTGTCAATTTCGCTTATCGACTTCATCACGTTGCCTACGCGAATCAAAGTTGCTGAACGTAAGCAAGAAGAGGCGCGTATCAGTGGTGCAGCGGCAGTTGTCGAAACTGCTGCAAATACACGTCAGGCTTGGGTTCGTGCCGTGTCTGCCGCACAAGCTGAACGATATTACATGCAGGTAATGGAGGCAGCAGAGGCAAGTGCAGAGTTAGCCCGTCGTATGTATCAAGTGGGTAACTTCAGTCGCCTGCAACGCGCCCGCCAACAGGCTTTTTATGCTGATGCAGCAACGCAGCTTACGCGTGCGACCCAAGCAGCCGTCGCCACACGCGAGGCGCTGGTACGCGCGATGGGTCTTGATAGTGAACTGGCTAAAAAATTGATCTTTCCAGAGCGCCTGCCAGATATACCAAAAACGATCCGAAGCGAGCAAGAAATTGCGCAAGCGGCTATTAGTCAACGCCTAGATGTGCAAATGGCAGTCAATCAGCTTGGGATGCTGGGCACCAAATACGGGATGACAAAAATCACCAGCTACGCGAACGCCTTTCATGTCGCAGGCATTCGAAATAGTGAAACGGGCAAACCACGTCAACGCGGTTACGAATTGGAGCTGTCAATTCCGATTTTCGATTGGGGCGATGCACAACGCGGTCAAGCGCATGCAGAGTATTTTGCGGCATTGAATCGACTCATACAAATTGGCATTGAGGCCGACTCAATGACACGTGAACAGTACGCAGCGCTAAAAGCAACCTTTGAAATCGCCAACCACTACCGCACTGAAGTTGTGCCACTACGCAAAGTCATTGCCGAAGAAATGTTGCTCAAATATAACGGCATGTTGGTTGGCGTATTTGATCTTTTAGCGGAAACACGCGCGCAAATTAGCAGTGTCATTTTAGCCATTGATGCCGAACGCGACTACTGGTTGGCAGATGCCGCACTTAAAGCAACCATGCTGGGTAAACCAATGGGGATGAGCATGATGCAGAGCCGAGCCGCACCGATGAATGAGGCTGCTGGCCACTAACCGGCTGCATCAACAATACTTACCGAAAGATCAAAATGACAAACCGAAGACAATTTTTATCAGGTGCTGGCATATTGGCCAGTGCCGCCGTCGTCAGCAAAGCTGCGATGGGTGCTGTTCCGGAGGCTGCTCAACAAGCGAGCGCAAATATGGCACCTCCGCTATTTCCCAGCGCTGGACGTTCCTACAACCCGGTGGTGACGCTAAATGGCTGGACACTGCCGTTTCGGATGAAAAACGGCTGGAAGGAATTTCACCTTGTGGCAGAACCGGTGATTCGTGAAATCGCACCCGGCATGAAGGCACGCCTGTGGGGTTACAACGGCCAATCCCCCGGGCCGACCATCGAAGTTGTGGAGGGGGACAAGGTGCGATTGTTCGTGACCAACAAGCTTCCAGAACACACCACCATTCATTGGCATGGCCAGCGCCTACCCAACGGCATGGATGGTGTTGGTGGATTAAATCAGCCGCAGATTAAGCCCGGACAGACCTATGTGTACGAATTTGAGGCACGCCGCCCCGGCACTTTTATGTACCATCCACACGCCGATGAAATGACACAAATGGCGATGGGCATGATGGGGCTGTGGATCACCCACCCCAAAAATCCAAAGACGCTGCCGGGCTATCAAGACTGTGATCGCGACTTCTGTTTTTTACTCAACGCCTATGACATTGAGCCCGGCAGTGCCGTACCTAAAGTCAACACCATGCTCGACTTCAATCTGTGGACATGGAATTCACGCGCCTTTCCCGGTATTGATCCGCTGGTATGCCGCCAAGGTGACCGCGTACGAATTCGGGTTGGTAACTTGACCATGACCAATCACCCGATTCATTTGCACGGGCACGAATTTGTCGTCACCCAAACCGACGGCGGCATTGTTCCGCCGAGCGCACGCTGGCCGGAGGTCACGACCGATATTGCGGTCGGCCAAATGCGCGCCTTCGAGTTTGTTGCTACCGAGCCGGGGGATTGGGCATTTCACTGCCACAAATCACATCACACCATGAACGCAATGGGCCACGACGTGCCGACCATGATCGGCGTCGATCACCGTGAAGTGGTCAGCAAGATTACCAAGTTGATCCCTGAATACATGGTGATGGGCGAGCGTGGCATGGCCGATATGGGCGAAATGGAAATGCCGCTGCCGGATAACACGCTACCAATGATGACGGGTACTGGGCAATTTGGGCCAATTGAAATGGGCGGCATGTTTACCACCGTCAAGGTACGCAAAAATCAGGCGAAAAATGACTATAAGGACCCGGGTGATTACACATTCCCAAAGAGTTCGGTTGCCTACGAATGGAACGGTGAATCGATGAACCCCATCATGGCTCCTACTTCACGTGGCGGCGATATTGATCCAGCGACCGGCAAGGTCAAGGAAATTCGCGAAATGACCGTCACGGTTCGTAAGCCTGGTCAAAATGGCCATAAACACTAATTTATTGTTAGGAGATCATATGATACAAATAATCAAGACTGTCATATCAGCGGGCGCAGGCATTACCTTTGCCATCGGTATGCTCGCGCTTACCACGCCGCACGCCTTCGCGCATGGCGACAAAGCCCATACCAAAACGAATCAGCCCATCTCAACCGAACGTCATCCATGGGGTCAACAAGGGGAGCTTAAAAAAGTTACGCGGACGATCAACATCAGCATGAGCGACACGATGCGTTTCAGCCCAGATGTGATTAACGTTAAACAAGGCGAGACCATTCGTTTTGTGGTTAAGAATAGCGGCAAGCTCATGCATGAGATGGTCATCGGCACAAAAGAGGAGCTCGCTAAACACGCTGAGCAAATGAAAAAACACCCCAACATGGAACACGACGAACCCTATATGGCGCACGTAGCCGCCGGCAAGAAAGTTGATTTGGTTTGGCATTTCTCAAACCTGGGGGAATTCGAATTTGCCTGTCTGATTGCCGGCCACTTCGACGCTGGTATGCGCGGCACAATTCGTGTCGTCGCAAAATCATAGATCACATCACAAACATTTTTTTGAATTAACTTAACTTAACTTAACTTAACTTACCCAAAGGAAACAACATGAACACGAAAACACAATCTCTCCTTCTAGCTGCCGCATTTTCAAGTCTCATCACCATGGCATCGGCACAAGAACACCATAATCACGGCACATCACCTAGTGCCGCTGCAAAATCAGAGGATAAGTCCGCAGCCGCTAAACCAGAAATGGTTGCCGCCGAAGTCAAAAAGGTCGATAAAGACGCAAAAAAAATCACCCTCAAACACGGTGAGATCAAAAGCTTGGATATGACACCAATGACAATGGTGTTTCAAGTCAAAGACGTGAAGTTAATCGAAAACATTAAGGCTGGTGACAAGGTGAAATTTAGTGCGGAGCAAACCAAGAGTGGCTATGCCGTTACCAGTATTGAGGTGGCTAAATGAGCGTAAAGACGGCTTTGCCGTTTGCCATCGCGTGCTGGCTGAGTATTGGTGTGGCAACACTTGCACACGCGCACGAAAAACCGACCGCCGATAAGAAGCCAGCCACGACGACACAAACGCTCAACGACATCGAAACTGAGGTTTCAGCGGTCATCGAGCAGTTTCATACGGCGATTAAGAATGCGGATAGCAAACTTGTCGAGCAAGTTGTGGCGGCGAACGTGCAGATATTTGAACAAGGCCATCGCGAATCGTCGCGCGCGGAGTATCTCTCGCACCATTTCAAAGCAGATGCCGCATTTGCTGCCGTGGTAGCGTCGAAAGTAATCGCGCAGGAAGTCCGCATAGCGGGAAACATGGCGGTGGTAATCGCCGAATCGACAACGGATGGTGTTTACAAAGAAAAGCCAGTTAAGGGCGCAAATGTCTCGACCTATGTGCTCGAGCGCACAAACATGCGCTGGCAAATCGTTCATATTCATTGGTCTTCGCGAAAGCGTAGCTAGCGGTTTTTTGTGAAAGGAAATCGATTATGTTGCGAGTGTTTCGTATTAGACATATTCCACTACTAATCATTTTTGTACCCGCTATCTGCTGCTTCCCGTGTGACCATACATGGCTCTGTATCGTCACTTCATCGACGGTAGCGGGGTGTTTATATAGCGTATCTGCAATCGTCGGCGAGCTCAGGTCACTCAAGTCTTTCGATGGTTTTGATCGGTCTAGCTCGTGACGGCTGACAATAGTACAGGCTGGCAGGGGAGACTCTATCTCGGCATTGGCCTTGCGGTCTATGTTGGTCGCGTGGGTCATCATGCGTCGCACCAACACTATGCATCGCAGTTGGCTATTTGTACCGAAGCGTCACTCGCCGTCGTCAGCGAAGATCATCAATACGATGATGGGCATTGCCTGATATGTCCGGCTAATATGAGGCACAAGCTCATTGCGCCGGACGTTGATGTGACGCTTATTTTTGTGGAGCCGACGACACGCATCGGTCGTCTAATGCATTTAGATACGAAACCTAGATCGCCACTCAGCGTGGAGAAATTAACGCAATTCATGGCTACGTTAGTACCTGCACTTGATACAGGCAATCTGGCATCAGTTAATCAATTAGTTTATCAACTGCTCGCAGATGATGATTTTGTGACGCTGTGCACGCGAGACATGCGGCTGATTACATTACTCAATCGCACCGATTTTGAACTGGTTCCACCCAGTGTCAGTGAAGCAGCGTCATCTATCCACCTTTCGGTCAGTCGGTTTTCGCATCTATTTTCCGCACAGATGGGGATTGGCTATCGCAGCTTTGTGCGGTGGCGTAAATTGTTATCCGCAATCAAAGGCGCAGCAACAAATCAAACGTTGACTTGGGCAGCTCATGACGCCGGGTTTGCAGACGCAGCGCATTTTTCACGAACGTTCCACACCATGTTTGGGCTCGCGCCAAGTAGCGCATTTACGACACAACTCTCGTTCAAATCGCTTGCGTGAACTAAAAACCGAGCTGATACAGCGTTTTCATTCAAGACTAGTTACATCTGCACCTAGAAACTGTCGACCTACAATGTTTACGAATGAGGACTAATATGTATAAATTGATTCGCTATTTGTCATATCCGCTATTGATGGGTGGTTGTATTACGGCATTATGGGTGCTGTATCTTTCAGGCGCACATCTATGGCCTTGGGCATCACTGGTTTCACTAGGCGGCATACTCAGCGTCGGTTTATTAGAGCGTATTCAGCCATTTCACCGCGCATGGCTTATAGATCATCTGGACACAACCACAGATTTGACACATAGCATGGTCAATCTGTCGATCATTCTTTTTGCTTCAAATGTTTTGTTCTTTTGGACACCACTCATCCCCACCGAGTTGCGCTTCTGGCCCATTACAACGCCGGAGTGGATGCAGTTGTTATTGGTTGGGCTAACGCTCGACTTCAGTCTTTATACGATGCATTGGCTAAGCCATCAGTTACCACGTCTCTGGCAGTTACACGCTATTCATCATAGCCCACGACGCCTATACTGGCTAAATGCTGAGCGTCGTCATCCTGTACACGCAATCATCATGGCGGGTCCTGGGTTATTCATACTCGCATTATTGGGCGTACCGCAGCATCTGGTGACCATTTGGTTTTGTATACTGACCGTTCATTTGGCGTTTCAGCATGCTAATTTAGACTACACAATTGGCTTTCTGCGTGGATGGATTGGAGTCGCTGAAACACATCGCTGGCATCACAAGCGCGAGTTTGAAGATGCACAAGTCAACTTCGGAGAGTTTTTTCTGATCTGGGATCGCTTGTTTGGCACCTACTACGCCGATCCAAGACTGGTAGCGGCAACGGAGGTCGGCCTACATCATGCAAACTACCCTACGGACTACTGGCCGCAGTTTCTTACCGGTTTACGCACTGAAGAGAAATAACGCTTAATAGTTGCATATTGAATGGATAGAGTTGGCTCGTGATTATGGCGGGCGGGCATATGTTTTTGACTTGTCAGCGGGCTCACGAGATATGCATTTGAGGATGCTCGTTTACGCATCGCTGCAGCACAACAAGGATTGATATGAATATAGATGACCATACAAAGCACCAACCGGCTAGTCCCGTAAAAAGCTGTTGTGGGCATGACAATTCCATAGCGGGCACCGACATAGCAATGGAGGCGACTGCGTTACAGACCGACCCTGTTTGTGGCATGAAGGTTTCGCCAAATGTTGAAAGGTCTATTTTTCATCAGGGGCAGCACTATTATTTTTGCAGCCAGCGTTGTGTTGAAAAATTTCGCGCCACACCGCAACAATACTTGGCTCCAAAGCCGCTCTCCCCTCAGCCCGCGCAGCCGGGCTCTATATTCACCTGCCCGATGCATCCTGAAATCCGCCAAGATCACATGGGCGCTTGTCCAAAATGTGGCATGGCGTTAGAGCCAGAAATGCCGACATTAGATGACGCTAAAAATCCGGAGTTAATCGATTTCGAACATCGCTTTTGGTGGACGCTACCTTTGACGTTGATGGTGACTACACTTGCCATGTTTGGACATCAACTTAGCTGGTTTGAGATGGCCACGCAAAGTTGGATTGAATTAGTGCTCACGCTACCCATTGTGCTGTGGGCGGGTAAGCCATTTTTTGAGCGTGGGGTTCAATCCATCGTACATCGCAGTCCCAATATGTGGACGCTCATATCAGTGGGTACGGGTGCGGCATTTTTATACAGCGTTGTTGCGACCATTCGGCCGGAAATTTTTCCAGCGGCTTTTTTGTCGATGGGGCGCGTCTCAGTTTATTTTGAGGCGGCAGCGGTGATTATTTCGCTGACATTAATGGGACAATTATTAGAGTTGAACGCGCGCGCGCAAACCTCCGCCGCCATTAAATCGTTGCTCGGCTTGTCACCTAAAACAGCGACGCGTATTGATGGTGAGAATGAAGAAGAGATTCCGCTCAGCCACGTGCATATAGGTGACATGCTGCGTGTACGGCCTGGTGAAAAAGTGCCGGTCGATGGGGTGGTGACACAAGGCAATAGCGCGGTGGATGAGGCGATGCTGACAGGTGAGCCAAACCCCGTGTCTAAAAGTGTGGGCGACAATGTGATTGGCGGCACGATTAACACCAGCGGTGCGCTGCTAATGCGTGCAGAGCAAGTTGGCTCGACAACCGTGCTCGCGCAAATTGTGCAGATGGTTGTTGCCGCGCAGCGATCTAAAGCGCCATTGCAACGCGTAGCCGATGCGGTGGCAGGTTATTTTGTGGTGAGCGTAGTTGCAATCGCGCTTCTCACATTTTTTGTTTGGGGATTTTTTGGCCCTGAGCCGTCTTGGGTATTTGGCTTGATCAATGCGGTGGCGGTGCTTATCATCGCCTGCCCCTGTGCGTTAGGGTTAGCCACGCCAATGTCGATCATGGTGGCGACAGGTCGCGCCGCCACGAAAGGAATTTTATTTCGGGATGCCGCCGCGATTGAAAACTTCCGCCGCATCGACACGATCGTGGTCGATAAAACCGGCACGCTCACTGAAGGTAAGCCCTCGTTTGAGCGCATCGTGCCCACCAATGGCAATACCGAAGCCGTATTGCTGCAGTTGGCGGCAAGCCTGGATAATGCGAGTGAGCATCCGCTAGCTGCCGCCATTGTGCGCGCGGCGAAAGCACAGGCGATGACACTTAATCCGGCGAGCACGTTTGAGTCCAGCACGGGCATTGGTGTGACCGGTATGGTCAATGGTAAACACATTGCGCTCGGCAATACCGTGCTAATGAAGCAACTTGGCGTTGATCATGCACAGCTTGATGCTGACGCGGAGGCAATACGTATGGACGGTGCAAGTGTTATTTTTATGGCGGTGGATAACCAATTTGCCGGGCTAATTGTGTTGTCAGACAAGGTGAAAGACTCAACTCCCGTAGCGCTTAAAGAATTGCGTGATGCGGGTATACAGATCGTGATGGCGACGGGTGATGGAGCGGGCACGGCGAAGGCGGTAGCCACGCGTTTGGGAATTACGGAATTTTATGGTGACGTCAGTCCCGCCGATAAATTAGCCTTAGTCACACGCTTACAAAAAATCGGGCGCGTGGTGGCAATGGCGGGCGATGGCATTAACGACGCACCGGCATTGGCAAAAGCCGATATTGGCATTGCCATGGGCACGGGCACTGATGTGGCGATGAATAGCGCTCAAGTTACGCTCGTCAAGGGGGATCTCACCGCGATTTCACGCGCACGCACCATATCCGCTGAGACCATTACCAACATGCGTCAAAATTTGGCATTCGCGTTTGCGTATAACGTGATCGGCATTCCACTTGCCGCAGGATTGTTGTATCCATTTACTGGCTGGTTGCTCTCGCCGATGATAGCCGCGCTCGCGATGAGTTTATCGAGCGCCTCGGTGGTGTTTAATTCGTTGCGACTGAAGCGGGAAGACTAATTTTTAATCTTATAGCACTATATTCGGCGGGCGTTTTCAGGCATATATGACTGAATATGCCCGCCGCTATTAGACTTTTACTTTTTCATTGAATAACCACGGCACAATCACCAGTGCCGCCAAGAGCGCTAACAGCTGCGCGACAATAAATAGCGGCGCGTCCATTGGCCGAATGCCCGCGAATGATTCTGTGACGCTGCGCGCAAGGGTGACGGCGGGGTTGGCGAATGAGGTGGAAGACGTAAACCAATAAGCAGCCGTGATGTAGGCACCTACCGCAACGGCAACACTATCTTTACGATATTTCGCCACGCTGGCGATGACTAACAGCAAGCCAAAGGTGGCGATAAATTCAGCGAACATTTGCGCGCCGCCGCTACGGATTTTGGTTGAGACTTGTAATATCGGCACAGCAAACATCGCGTGTGCAGCCATCACACCTGCGAAAGCACCAATAATTTGTGCGCTGATGAGTGCGGGTACTTCAGCCCACGGCGTCTCTCGCGTGGCGGCGCTCATTAAGGTGACGACCGGATTAAAGTGTGACGAAACTGGCGAGAAGGTTAGGATGAGTGCGACTAATCCTGCGCCCGTGGCGATAGTATTCGCCAGTAGAGCGATAGCAATATTGCCGCCCGATAAGCGCTCGGCCATGATGCCCGAGCCGACCACGATGGCGAGTAAAAATGCGGTGCCAAGTGCTTCGGAAGTTAAGCGCTGCGTTAATGTTGAACTCACGTGCTTGAAATCTCGCCCGCATCGCTATGGATTTTCTTTAGTGCATTACTGAGTGACAAATGTTCGAGCTTATCAATCGGAAGGCTGACTAAAAACTGGATGCGAAATTTAATCGCATTAAAGACTTGATCGAACGCGGCGCGTTTGATGGCATCGTCGCCCTGTGCGTCGGATGGGTCAGGAAATCCCCAGTGTGCTGTCGCCGGATGGCCGAGCCACACAGGGCATGCCTCACCAGCAGCGTTATCACAGACGGTGATGATAATGTCCATGTGCGGCGCCCCAGGTTTGGCAAAGTCGTCCCATGATTTACTCTTGAAATCTTCGCGCGTAAAACCGAGGGAAGCAACTTTATCGAGTGCAAATGGGTTGGGTGATGATTTCGGCTGACTGCCTGCGCTAAAAGCCTTGAATCGACCCTCACCCATTTTGTTGAGTAGTGCCTCCGCCATGACGGAGCGCGCCGAATTATGCGTGCATAAAAACAGCACATTAAAAATACGGTCAGCCACAGCAGCCTCCTTTAGTTGGTGATGCAACATTGATGTTTGGTGTGATGGCAATTTTTGGCGCACAGCATGCATTGGCTACTTTTGCGGGTGTCAATTCGGTTTTTACGGCGCTACCAAAAGTGGGTATTGTGTCCAACGTATGAAAACTTTCCCACGCAATACCAGACGGATCTGTTACCCAATATTTATCTGATTTGGCATAGCAACAATTTGCCCCTTCCTCAGCCACTAGGCTAGCTCCTACCTTATCTGCATCAAGCAAGTGTTGATGAATATCGGCTAGCTCAGCCGCATCTTCAGCCTGAAGGCCAAGGTGATTTACCCCCACTTCATTGCCGCGTGATGAGATGGCAAAATTTATACGTGGGTCATCTAACATCCACTTGGCGTAATCTTGTTTTTCAACACTTGGGGCGACACCAAACATCGCCGAATAAAATCGCGTTGATTCGGCGAGATTATCGACACCAACATGCACATGAAATCGTTTCATCCTAGTTTCCTTTTGCGTGAAGTAAGTGAATTTGTTGCTTTATTGGGTTTGCAATCAAGCGTTGTTGCACAACTAGCACCAGCACAACAGTTTTCAGTTAAATATTCAATTAGCGCTGTCATTGATTTGAAATTCGCAGAGCAAATAATGGATCTGCCATTTGGCGCGGTGACAACTAAATCCGCGTTAACTAATTCTTTTAAGTGAAACGACAGCGTGGCGTTGGCGAGATTAAGCTTCTCGGCGATTGCACCGACAGACAGGCCCTCTGGCCCCACTTCCACGAGTAGCCGATAAATAGATAAGCGTGTTTCCTGAGCAAGTGCGCTAAGTGCTTGTACGGCAGCAAGTGATGTATTTTTAATTTCCATATTTCTAGTATTATCGAAATAATAAACGGTGTCAAGCAGCATCTACAATTTCATCTCACGCGTACTTAGTCAATCGCGCAATTTCTGCGCATAATCTTGACTCACCAACAGGAAAACGATGATGAAACAGTCTTTACTTGCGGCACTAAAAATTTGCTTACTTTGTTTAGTCAGCGCCGCAGTTGCATTCAGCGCTAACGCTATGGCGCAATCACAAAAGCCGCTAGAGCTAGGCGTAGGACTCTTCCAGCCAGATAAAGAAAAAAATGACGCCACGTATAAGCCACTCGCCGAATATTTATCCAAAAAATTAGGCCGTGAAGTCAGACTTCGCACTGTGGATACATGGGAAGGTTTAGCAAAATCCCTTGCTAGTGGTGAGACAGATATGGCGCTGATGGGGCCGTGGGGCTATGTGTTGGCGAATCACAATGCGGGCGCAGAAGTCGTTTCTACTATTCTTTATCAGGGCAAGCCCGAATACTTCGCCATCATGATTACGAACCCTAAAAGTGGCATCAATTCGATTGATGACTTGAAAGGCAAAACATTTGCCTTCGGTGATAAGGGCTCGACATCTGGGTTTTTGATTCCGTCACATGAATTTTTTAAGCGCGGTATTGACCCTGAAAAATATTTTTCTAAAGTGATTAACACCAAACATCAAGCCATTGAGACGCAGGTCACGCGCGGCGAGCTTGATGCCGGTGCCGACTTCAACCGCAATCGCGATACGATGATTGAGCAAGGGTTAATCAAAGCGGCGGATTCAAAAATTATTTGGACTTCAGCGCCACTGCCCAACGATGCGTTTGCGGTGTCATCGGTGTTGGCAAAAGATGCGGCATTCACCGCCAAACTTGCTGCAACGTTAAGCAGTATCGGTGAAGCGCTTAAAACACAGCCTAATTTATTGCCGAACAATTACACCGGCTTCGTTTCAAAAGATAATAAATATTACGCACCGATTAAAGATGCGGCATTGGCAATGGGCTGGTTGCAGCCGAAGGCAAAATAAGTTTTTCTAACCTAGCTTCAGTGCTGTTTAATTAATTATCGTTCGCCCAGAGGTATCGAAGGGCTTTATGCATAACAAGCCCTTCGATACCTCTGGGCGAACGGCGAAAAAGCTGCTAAATGAACAGTATTGAGGCTAGCCAAACACAAATGTCGTCAAAGCGTCTCGCTTTTTCATCGCGCTGGACGACACTGCTGCTATTGATTTATGCGGCAGTTATCGCCTTATCCGTCGCAAGCTTGGTGGCAACGGACGATTTTTCTTTTGGCCGTAAACCTTGGCAAAATTTAAAAACGACGGCACAGGAATTGTCAGTACCGTCGTTTATCAATGTCTGGTTTGGCAACACCGCGCTCGAATTTATCAGTGATGATGGTCGTGTATTACGGGTTGAAAATCAGCGCGAAACGGAAGCAAAATATTTACGCGGCGTCACACTCGCTATTTGGGTGACATTCCAAATCGCCACACTCGGCACATTACTCGCAGCGATTCTTGGCGCGCCTCTCGGGGTGTTGGCCGCAAAAAATATGCACGCGCCTGCACAGATTGCATGGTTAGCGCGACGCATGCTGGATGTGAGTCGCTCTATTCACACGCTAGTATTTGGTTTGCTGATTGTTGGCATTATTGGCTTGGGGCCGATGGCCGGCATTTTGGCGATTGCCTTGCACTCTATGGGTACATGCGGCAAATTATTTGCGGAGGCCATTGAGACCATTGACATGCGTGGTGTTGAAGCCGTGCGTGCGACGGGCGCTAACCCATTGCAGGTGCTGCTATTTGGCGTCTGGCCGCAACTGATGCCGTCATTTACGTCAAACCATTTGTACTTGTGGGAATACAATATTCGTGATTCCACCGTGCTTGGTTTAATCGGTGCGGGTGGATTAGGTTTATTGGTGAGTGAGGCGGTGTCACTTTTTCAATGGGGACGACTCGCCACATTACTACTCGCCATTGTTTTGATGGTGATGGCCTTTGATGCGCTATCACGGCGTATTCGGCAACGATTGATCTGAATGCAGAAAGAGGAAATTAGCGTGCAGCGTTTTTATTTATTCAGTGCCATTATTGGTGCCATTGCGCCATATGCGGTTTATTTTGGCTACTTACATTACGTGCCTGGTGCATCGGGCTTACTCTCGCTCGCATGGGGTTCACCAATTGCGGCGGCTACACTGATGGATTTTACGATAGCGTGTCTGGTGTTTTGGCCATTCATGTTTGCTGAGGCAAAGCGGCTTGGCTTAAAACACGTGTGGTTTTTTATTCTCACCAACTGCATCATCGGCTTGTCATTTGCGCTCCCCGCATTTTTATATGTGCGGCAGAAAAAGTTGGCCGCATCCGCTAAGCGTTAAATAGACTTCAAGGTCCTTATGCAACCATGGTTAATCAGTGCTGGTGTTCTAGCGTTTGTCGTCGGCGCTATCCATTCGGTATTGGGTGAAGTACTTATTTTTCGTCACATGCGCGATAAAGGTATTGTGCCAACTGTTGCGACGCCACCATTACTAGAGCGGCATGTCAGAATTCTTTGGGCAACTTGGCACATTGTCACAGTCTTTGGTTGGGCATTTAGTGCAATTTTGCTATGGTTGGCCTTTGCGCCTAACGATGTTGGTTTTGTGCCATTTGTAAAAGGCGCCATCATTTTTTCAACGCTGGCCAGCGCATTTTTAGTGCTAATAGGCACGAAAGGCATGCACCCTGGCTGGCTTGGCTTATTGGGCATTGCAGTGTTCACATGGTTAAGTTAAAACGCGGTATTAAGATGCAATTCAATAAACGTTCAGCATTTTATTTGCGCGAATCCTAAACCATCATGACATCTGACCGAATCATAAAATTTCTCGACGACATCCGCCTTTTCGGCGAAGATCGCTTCAACCTCGTGCAAACATTGCGTGAACAGGCGCTTGGTCTTAAAGGCGTAATTGTTGAAGAGATTAAATACGGCGGTATCTTGTTCGCGGAAGACAAACATTTTTGTGGTATTTTTTCTTACACGAAGCATGTGTCGCTTGAGTTCGGAAACGGAGCTTTACTGCCAGATAAGCACAAGGTTTTTGAGGGCGAAGGAAAATTTCGCCGTCATATCAAACTCATGTCGCAAGACGATATTGCCGCCAAGCATGTTCGTGAATATTTGGCACTTGCACTCAACGCATCTCGAAAGCCGTAAAACCTATCCGACCCTGAATATGGCACGGCCTATTTCGTCTCTAGCGTGCCGCCTTCACCCTTGGTAAACATCCATGTGCGGGTGATGTGAATAATATCGGTATCGCGCTTGATTTCATTGGGGAAACGGTCATAGGGTGCGGCCAACATGACGATACGTTTTGCCGCTTCATCGAGCACGCGTTTGCCAGAAGAGCGATTGACTTCGATTGACTCAACCTCACCGTCGGCTTTGATGGCTACCGTTAATTGTAATTTGCCGTGTATGCCTTTAGATTTGGCTTCTTCGGGGTAATTTAAGTTGCCAACGCGTTCAATTTTGAGGCGCCAATTGTCCACGTAATTCGCGAAGCGATATTCCGCCACGCGTGCGCCTAAAAATTTACGTTTAGGACGTTGCTGATAGGCTTGATACTCTTTAGAAAGTGCGGCCTCTAATTTAGCAATCTCGATGGATTTTTGCATCAAGTCAGAGGCCGCAACTGGGTTGGGCGAGCCTGTCGGCGGAGACACTTCACCTTGCGCGATTTTGGCAGCGGCGCGTGCTTGCGTCATGAGCGTTTTCATTTCGCTTTCAAGCTGACGCACGCGTTCTTGCGTGGCTTGTAGCTCGTTACGTGCGGCTTGCTGCTCAATGGCGGGCAGTGGGGTCTTGGCCGAAATATCGTCATCGGTATTGCCGCCACCATCGAGATTAGCCTGCGCGAGCGTCTTGGCGTTAATTGGGCGCGTGGCGGATTTTGAATTCACTAACACCACATCCATGATGTTGTGTGGCGGCGCAAAACGGCTGGCATCAATCATGGCAAAGCCGAGACCGACGACAGGGAAAATATGTAAACACAGTGAGACAATCGCTGCTGTTTGCATCGGTACTGAAACAGCTATCGCCTTTTGAATCGAGATAGCGATTGGCGGTGGTGGCAGCGCTGCCACCCGATCTAGATTGTCGTCGATGCGGTTGTTGAGTTGTTGTGCAACTTGCCGTGGCTTATCAAAAAGTTTGAACACGGCGGTCACAATAGCGTTAATGCTGTCATGCGATTATTTTATGTGGCTTTTGATGTCAATGGTGAGTCAGATGAATCAACGTTATGTAATGTTTCGTCAATGGTGAATTCGCCGCCAATTGCCCAGTAGTCAATTGACCCGATGTGAACCGTTACAGCGGTTTTGTTCGCAAGGCTGGGCGATTTTTTGAGTCGAACAATCAGTGGCAAGGCTGCACCGCGCACTAGCTCCTCACGAATAATGGTTGCCGCAAAGGTGGCGAGCTCTTGTTGCTGCAGGTACCGCAAGCACCAAAAGCGCTCCATATTGCGCTGAAATTCTGCGTAAGCATCGTAGGTCACATCAAAGATGCGGGCAATCTCGTTTAAGACGGGGGAGCGTTTGGGATAGATTGGCGTCTCAGCGCGAATCAAGGCAATCAACTGACGCTGATTGACTAAATCTACATAGCGACGTAGCGGTGAAGACGACCATGCGTAGTACGCTACACCAAGACCCTCATGCGGTAGCGCATCGGTCGTCATGCGTGTTTTCATATTTTGTTGCACACGATAAATTGCCGCCACATTATTTTCGGCGAGCAACTTACCCCATTGGCTATTGGCGAAAATCATTAACTCGGCAACGACCGTATCGACTGGGCTGCCGCGCACACGCGCACTGATGTCAACGTGTGTACCATTGTTGGCGATGTCAAAATTGTAATCAACATAGTCGGCGTTATCTTTTGCCCCGCGCGCGACTTTGAGGGCTAGGGCAATGCCATGTAAGGTGAGACATTCGCGACCAAATTCACCTTGATGTGTTTGGGCCGCCACTGCGTCATCGGTAAACCAAGTTTCTAATTCGTGTAAGCGCAGATTTTTTTGAATATGCACGCGCTCAATTACGCTGCGGGTTGACACTAGCGCACACGCTTCGTCAACCATTGTAAACACTGCATAAAGCGAAATAACTGCCACATCACGGCCTTCGGCGAGCGTGGCGGCAGCGACTGCTTCATCGGGCAGCATGGTAATTTTGTGGCCCGGATAGTAAACCGTTGATAGTCGCGATTTTGCGTATAAATCGAGCGCGCTATCAGCAGCAATCATTAACGCAGGGGCGGCGATGTGAATGCCGACTTCTATTTTTCCATCGGCCATGGTGAGGCATGAAAATGCATCATCAATCTCGGTGGTGGCGGCGTCATCAATTGAGTAGGCCATGACATCGGCGAGTGCTAAGTCAGGTGGCAAAGTCATTGCCACTTCAACTTTAGGCGCAACCCCTTTTGGAAAATAATCCGCTAAGAATTTGCCAACATGAAAGTCATGCTGCGCCATATGCGGCGCTTGATGGTGCTGCGACCAGGCGCCCGCATTAAAAAACAATTGTGCTAATGACATGGACGAATCTGCCACTGCTTTATCGCACGCCTTCGCCATTAAGGTATTACGATCAGGCTTGTAGAGCAGTTGATTCATATGTGGCTGCAAGGCCTCTGGCATCACCCCGCTAAGCAAATCTCCCACCCATACGGCCATTTCAAGCGCCTCGCGTTCTTTACGCTCAATCGAGGCTAAGGCAGCTTTCAGGTTTTCAGCAGGTGCTTTTTGATAACGCCCTTTACCACGCTTATAAAAATACATTGGCGCGCTATGCAATTTGATCGCGCAAGAAGCCGCTTCAACGGCTGATGGCTTGTGGCCGTAGTAGTCAAGCGCTAAGGCATCAAATGCAAACTCAGCATCGCCGCAAACTTCATATAAAAAATCAGGATCAATGGCGAGGCTTAATTTTTCTGCTTCTGGCAGCAGCTCACTTAACGCCGACTCAAAGCGCAGTAGCACCACATTGGCTTTGATTTTGCTGCGCTTGCCCGATAGTGACTCAACTTGTAAAGACGTGCCAATATCTTCCATCACGCGCGCAACTTTGAATCCGCCGTCTTCTTCAAAAAACACATTCATGGTGGAGGCGGTCACATCAATAAATAAAACGAAATTATAAAGCCAGCTATCGGTTTAGAACGGTGCGATTTATATTTCCGAATCTGCACACTGTGCAAATCGAAGCAGCGTGGCAATATGCGTGGGAAAAGAGGCAAGATCGTGGTTGCCACCATCCACAACAATATGCGTAGCACCCGCAAACTTAGCTAAGGTCGCATGGTGATTGAGCAATGCATCACCCATTTCGACAATCGCCATGTAGCGTTCAGGATGAGTGATTTGCGTAAAAGCCAATGCCTGTAATGCCGCCAAATGAGCTGCGGTGAAGGTAAACGCTTCGCCTGTATGCAAATTGGTTTGCTCGCCTAAGTAGGCGGCAAGTGTTTCATAAGGTTTGAGCGATGGGTTAAGCAGCACCGCGCGGCAGCCGTACTTTTCCGCCATGACCGTTGCATAAAAGCCGCCGAGTGAGGAGCCAACAAGCGTGATATTTTTAGTCGGGTTTGCCTGCCGCAATATGATGGCGTCAATTTGTGCCGACGCCACAAGCGGGTCAAATGATAAATTCGGTGTGATGTATTCCCAATCGGCACGCACATGCTGTAACGCTAAACCCAACGCAACCGCTTTTTTTGATGCCGCTGCGCTACGAAAACCGTGGAGATAGATGAGAGTCTGCATATTGATTTGAAAGGTCAAACGCGAATGAGGGCGGACATGTTGAAGCATTATTGCTTGAAAGTGTCCGTTGGGATTGCACTTTTTTGTTTTGATCGTTTTGTAAATTCCGCTAAAGCCGTTACAGGGCAGGCTTACAAAGGACTGGTTAGCAAGCAAAAGGATGCAACGCTCGCACAACAGCGCTATCATTCAACTCATCACATTTCCGCAAAAAAACACATGCTTGATTTTCGTTCATTACATTTAGCAACCACCTCATTAGCTGAGGCGTTGGATGAATCCAAACTAAGGCCAGCGGATAATTTTGTGCGCGACGCCGCAATTCAGCGATTCGAATACACCTATGAGCTTTGTGTGAAGTCACTCAGACGTCAGCTTGAAGCCATGTCTGATAGCCCCGATGAAGTTGATGCACTCGGCTATCGTGACATGATTCGGGTCGGTGTAGAGCGTGGACTTATCGCGGTTGAAGCTGATTGGTTCTCCTATCGGGAATGTCGAAACATCACAGCGCATGTGTACGACCCCGCAAAAGCAGCGCAAGTTTTCGCCCAGTTGCCCATGTTTCTTCGTGATGCACAAGCCCTACATTGCAAGCTCATGGCGGCAAGCGCATGAATGTCGTCGCGACAGAAGCCTCGCTGGTCTTGCCCGAATATTGCCTAGCCTTAGTCCGCAAATTGCTACGCCAACACGCACCCAATCATCAGTTTTTTGCATTCGGCTCACGAGTAGTGCGGGGCGAAGCCGATAGGCACCGTGTCAAGCCTCATTCTGATCTTGACCTTGCGTACGCAGGTGCGCCACTGCCGCTAGCAACGTTATTTCAACTGCGTGAGGCATTCAGCGAAAGCGATTTGCCGATGCGGGTTGATATTGTTTGCGCGGAGGATTTGCCGGAGGGTTGGGATGTTCGGGGTTGGGCGGTTTAGGGCGCAAAAATATGGCTTGTATTCGTGATGAGATGCCAAGTGTCAAGACTTAGTTCCGGCATTGCTGCAACCCTTGTTCTTGGGTGCCACGCGAGGTTCCATACCCGCCTAAATACCTATCGTGACGAGAGGACTTTTCGCTGAGGGGTCACAAGTGCGTGCAGCCAGTCGGCGGTTCTGACATCGATCACCAGAAGTGACTTGGGGTCAACAGCTTGGCTCTCTACGCGTGCTTTGGCATCTTCAAACGACATTACAAAAACGCCTAACGCTGCGCTTTCAAAGTGTTGCCTGCCTTCATGTGGTTCGTTTAAGTGTCTTCTGGTCATGATGATCCCTCCTTGACATTACGATATTGCAAAAAAGGCGCACACGCCAACTTAAATGTTGTTGCCCCACAAGTAAACAGCGACAGTTTCAACTTGTACGCGGTGCTGGATACAATTCATCGTGAAAATTCTTTCTGTTCCGTTCGTTCTCTTCAACTTCGTGAGCAATGCACACATTTCTGCTAACGTTCGGGATCTGACCATAAAATCTTTCCCGTCGTCAACTTGACGCGCCGACTCGCCGATGGAACGCATGGTTATTGCTAATGTCGAGGTTGTCTTAGCATAAGCAGGCGAAGGCGGGTTGTCGCACAATGCACGACAATTAAGGAAATCAGAAAGCTCGTTCAGCAGTACTGTGACTGCCGCTCTTTGTCCAAGCCGTTTGTGTAAAAGCTTCGCACGAAGTTTTGGATTTTTTTTCTTTGTAAAGTCGCGAAGCTTTTGGATAACTCGATAAGTCTCTTTGATCTCACTGCGATATGTAGGACGGCTTCCAAATATAGTCATGGTCTCTTTATCCGCGGTGCGGAACTCCCCAATTTTTTTAGTAGTGTATCGTAATCGTTGTAGTCATTTATTTGAATTATCCGAGTTCTCTTTCTGTTTTTTCCGGATAAGTATATCTGGTTGATTTTGCTTGCGAGTGCCACCTCGTACTGGATCGGCATCCCCTCCACGTGTTGGTAGTCCGTATGCAGGCTAAGTTCCTCAACCAGAGCCTCAATATGAGGATCGAGGCCGCCATAACCAAGAAATAGCGTGCTATGCGTTAAGAAAAGTGAACGCAGAAGTGTGGCGAACCCACGGTGCTGCTTGTCCAACATCTTCGCGTAGTCCGCCGCCGAAAAGACAAATTCATTGAGAGGAATTTGCCTGGTCGTCCCATGTACGTGTATTACGGCAGAGTGCTTTGTATAGATCGCACCACTCAAGCGACTTGTTTCCGTGTAATCGATTGAGCATAGTTCGGTCAGTGGAATCGAGATAGCCTTCGCCGCTTGTTCGAGTAAATCGTCATAGTTGGTGGTCAGAATGTGACTAAAATCCACTTTAACGATAAGCGTGTGAAGTGAATTATGCGCTTTGCCTGCAAATTTATTGAGCAACCATTTTTCAAGTTCTTTGCTGAGCCCTAGCGAGTATTTTGAATCAAGATGGACTAGTGCATCGCGTAGCGCCGACGCGGCTTCTATTGTGTCCGAGTCTTTATGCTTGGCATCCTTCAATAGTTTCTTGAGTTGTCCGAACTCAGATAGGGTACTTGCTTGGTCACGTATCAACTCACCAAAAAACGCAATAATTTGCTCAAGTAATTCTGACCACAGCGGTAGACTGCTTGGCGCAGTTTTTGAAATGCCAGCTCCCACGAAGGCGTTAAGGCGACCGTCTTTGATTAGTGGGGTCAGCTCCTTGATGGCAGCGGCAAGGTCTAGTGGCGCTGTCGGCAAGTTTGCCATGATCTAGTTGGCTTCCGTGAGGAGAGGGTAATCGCGATCAAGGTAGCGATCAACTGCGTCGCGAACAACCCAAGCAACGGCGACTTTGCGCCTTTTTGCAATCCGTTCAAGTTCGGCTAGCTTGTCGGAACTCAGTGTGAACGACAGACGAGCCGAAGTTCCACCTTGTTTTTTAGCATTTTGAGAGCTTGTAACAGCCAATTTTTTACCTCATATTGATTCAATTTACAGCAGCTTACATCAATCTTTAACACGCTACAACTTTTTTTGTTCATTTCACCGATTTAATGTCGTATTTTCGAGAGTACACGTCCAACTTGCCGTTTCAACTATTTTTGACCTGAAACTATCGTCATAGCTTGTTTTTTTTATTTTTTTTTCGCTGTACCATCTAGGTCACAGACAATTTTGATTGCTGCATATGAAAGTTTTTTTGACGGTTTTTAATCCAATTTTCTTTATTCTTGCAAATCAAAGGGGCTTTAATAGTTGCAAGATACGTGGTTTGATTGTTCCCAATCAATTGCACAGTGCGTAAGTCACAAAAATTACACAACGCTTGACGGTACTTGTCACACTTCGTACATCGTTCAACATCGCTATCACCGATAACCCGTAGAATACGTCCACAACAACATCAACTGCGTGCTCGATGAACACACCTAAAAATCTCGCTGGCTCCTACACCCATTTACCATCGCCCATGAAGTCATACTTTCTTTCTGTTCTCGCCATTATTTGCTGCGCGGTACCGGCGGCGGTATTGTCTTGGTTGGGTTGGAAGTCAGTGGGCTTGTCGGGAGTTACCTTATCGCTTGCAACAGTATTTTCCGCGATGATATTGGCCACCGCTTTATTTGCGGCGCTTGCCTCCATTGGCAAGGCGTTAAAAATTACCAAATAACGCCACTGCTTAGAGTGGCGTCAATCTATCTGCAACTTCCCCGCTCGTGATTAGTTGGGCTAATTCATCACGCAAGCGAGCACTTTCGGCCATCGCGAAGCGCCAGTAGTTGAGTCGCGCCTCGTTATCATCGACGTAGCGCATAAAGTCGTTGCGGTCGGGTAATTTTTTCATGGGCAAGCGATCAAGATATTCCCGCGTAGGCGAAATCAACACAACGTTATCAAGCCATTCGCCGCGTGCTTTGCGCCATGGCAACATTTTGTCTAGCCAACCAGGGATAATTTTATTGGTGAAATGCGGGTACAGCACTAAGCCTTCGCGTTGTGCATAGGGCAAGTGCAGATGGTAATCAATAATGCCGCCATCCCAGTAGGTGCCCTCCGATGCGCCCGCAATTTTTTTAACGCCTTCAAGAATCATCGGGATAGAGCCTGATGCAATCAGCGCATCGCCGAAATTTTGTGTCGTTAATTGCGCGTACTCGGTATGAAACGGGTCAAATTTTTGATTATTGGCAAAAGGTAAAACATGACTATTGGCGGGCATTTCCAAGTTTTTATTGCCGGTGATGTCCGTCAACAAAGGCGTTTCATTATTAGCATAAAACCAAGTGCGATCTAAAAAATGCCGCAAATGCTGTCGCCCCATCGCGTTTGCCATCGCGGCTAACGCATAGCCCGCGTGGGTGCGGCCACGCGCCTCATGCGCGAGTATGCCTTTGCCGCGTACTGCGAGTACGTGCAGTCGATAGTACGGGTGGGTGAGCACGTCATTAATGTGGCCGACAAATAAATTATCAATCAGCTCGCGCGCGCATTGGCTGATGTAGGCCGCACTTACCTTACGCGGATAGTATTGCGTGGTGTAGGCATTGGCGAAAATACTTAATGTGTCGCGCGTTTTGTCAGCTGAAAATTTGCCGTCAATCGCGCCTCGACAAACCGAGGCAAATCGCCACGCTCCGATGGAGGCACCCACTAAATCAATTGGTGAATCGCGCTTGCTAAACCCTTCTGGTAGCCAATCGGCGAATAGCCATTCGTCGAGTTTGGCGAGTCCCAATCCCTTTGGCCCGCCAGCAGCACCGGGCAACATCGTAATGTCTTCGGGTCTTAAACCGTGTTGGCGAATATGCGCGATGGCGCGTTGGCCCGCTTGAATATTGAGCATCTTCACGCTGATGCTGCTGTCTCAAAAAAATCCACATCACCATGCCGCATGAAATCAGTAGCCTCAATTTGCAGATAGTGGCTAACGCTGCTGAGAAGTGCTGTGCCTTCTGGAGCCCGCGCTAGTATGTGATACTCGCTCACTTGCAAATGTTGCGCTAGTGCGTCGGCCAAATTAACTTGGTCAACCATGCTGTGTGCGTCATTGAGAGGTATAAGCGTTTTTGTCATCTATCTATTATCGTTAAAAACATGTCCCAACTTTTTTCTGCCTTTCGCCTACGCTCACTCAACTTCAAAAATCGTATTTTTGTCTCCCCCATGTGTCAATACTCCGCCGTCGATGGTTTGCCTAATGATTGGCATCTCGTCCATCTTGGCGCACGTGCGGTTGGTGGTGCGTCGCTGGTGATGACCGAGGCGGCATCCGTAACCGCCGATGGTCGTATTTCACCGGAAGATGTTGGTATCTGGAATGATGCACAAGCTAAAAAATGGCAACCTATTACCCAATTTATTCGTGCCAATGGCAGTGTGGCCGCAATTCAGTTAGCCCATGCAGGTCGCAAAGCCTCCAGCTATGCACCGTGGCGCGGCAGCGGTTTGGTTGCGCCAGCAAACGGCGGCTGGGATGTGCGTGGCCCAAGTGATGATGCATTTTCAGACAAGCTCGGCGTGCCGCACGCGATGTCGGTTGAGGAAATTCACGACATGATTCAAGCATTCACCGATGCCACTACGCGCTCGCTTGTGGCAGGTTTTCAAGTTGTAGAAATTCACGCCGCACACGGATATTTGTTGCATCAATTTTTATCACCGCTATCGAATCATCGCACCGATGAATATGGCGGCTCACTTGAGAATCGGCTGCGTTTTGTCTTGGCCGTGAGTCGCGCCGTACGCGCCGTGTGGCCTGATGATTTGCCCGTGTTTGTGCGACTCTCGGCCACTGACTGGAAAGAAGGCGGCTGGACCTTGGCAGACTCAATCACGCTCAGTACAAGGCTAAAAGCCATCGGCGTTGATTTCATTGATGTCTCTAGCGGTGGCGCGGTGGCGGACGCAAAAATCACACCCTATCCAGGCTTTCAAGTGCCATTTGCGCGTGCCATTCGCGATGTTGCCAATATTGCCACTGGTGCGGTCGGCCTTATCACGAACGCCACACAAGCCGAAGCTGTCATCGCCAACCAAGATGCTGATGCGGTCATGCTCGCCCGCGTACTGCTGCGCGATCCGCATTGGCCGCTACATGCGGCTGAAGCGTTAGGCGTTGAGGTCGAGTGGCCGAATCAATACAAACGCGCGAAGGTGAATGCGTTGGGCAAGTGAGTTTTTTGGGATTTGCTTAAGACTAAAACTTGAACCGCCGATGGACGCCGATGGACGCCGATTCACGCCGGTAAAGTCAACGGCCATTCTAAAAATTATGTCATTCCGACAGTGCCGTTTTTTGGCGACGAGGAATCTGCTGTTGTAAGCAATATACGATTGCCGACATGGCGTGTTACCAGTGGATATAGCCTGAGCGACAGAGCCAAAATATGCAGGATTTTCCGCACTTGGCACGCTGACAGGCATTGATCAAAGCGCGTCCCGCGACCGCGCGTACGCATGCGAAAAAAGATAGCGTGAATGCTGTACCCGCTGAGCAAATGACGGACGCGCAACGAAAAATTTTGTTTGGGCAGGATAGTAAAAGCGTGAAATAACTATTTTGGAAAGTTGTGGCGATTTAGCGCTTCTTCTAAGACTGGCAAATTAGAGCCATCGCGCGGCCATTCTGTAATTTCCTCAACGACTTTTCCATTTTTTAAGAGATAAAAAATAGGCGTTGACGTCGTTCGTGGAAGCGACCATTTCTCTGCAATGTCAATAAAGTGAATAGACAATTCGGGGTATTGTTTATTCCAATCTTGCAATTTTTGGAAATGAAAATTGCTGTCTTGCGGTGTCACCCAAACCATACGCTCTTTTAATCTCGACATCAAAGCAGACGAGGATGCAATCTGTTTTGTAGCTGCTGCAGAGTAACCGCAACTTGGATGTGAGACCACAACAAGCAAGTGCGGCGCAGATAAGTCAATATTTTGTCTAGTTACTTTGTTAGCTAATTGATCAACAAACCAGATTGATGGTTTGCTCTGTTCAAAGCTGACTTGAGTAAAAAATTGAGGCAAGCTTTGCTTTAAATCTGCAATATCGTCGTTGAATTTATCGACCAATTCAAACTTTCGCGCTGTGATTAATGCTCGAAAAAAATCACGCATCTCATTTCTTGAGAGAATTTTCCTGAACTCAAGTTCAGAATAAATTTTTTGAAGCAGATTAAAATCATCGGTAGAGCCTGTCCAAAATAAAATATTGAACTGTAGGCGATAAAGCGCGTGTAGTTCGTCATTTTTTCTATCCGTAATCCAAGCTTGCGATTTCAAAAGAGGGAAGTTAATACTCCTACTTTGTTGTAAACCAATTTTTCTGTCGACGTCTGAGTACGAGGCATCTTGGAATTTACTAGTCGCACGCTTTACGCTTGCACTTTGATCATCGAAGCGTGGCGCTATCGAGCAACCTCCAACCAGCAAACTAAGGACGAAAATGAATGCTTGTTTTAGTATGCTATAAAAATTTCTCATATATAAATTATGGCTCACCTACAATGCTAAAAAGTAGGTGAGCCAAGCCTTAAAAGAACAGAAAATTGAGCTGCTACTATTGCTCATCAACTGTATTTTTGCACAATGTAAAGCACATGCTAACAACTACCCATACAGATGTAACCTGGAGTTCTCTTGCAATTTGCGCGTGACTCACAAGAATATCCTTCGTAGTCTGTGCCACCTTCAGGATCATCATCAAGCTTTAACCAAGATTTTTTCTGTTTCATAGCGGTGCCAAATTTCTTGCCAGTTACAAAGAATGCCCCATCCATAATTGAGAAATCAAGCGTTGACGTTACTTGCAAATCTGCGATCAAGCTAGTGGTTCTTTGCGCGCCAAACAAAGCAAGAATTTCATGCGCTTGTGAAGCGGTAAGGTGTCTTATTTCGTTATACGAGTAACCTGATATGCCCTTTTGGTTAAACGTAATGGACGCAAGAAATCTAGAACGCTGTTGCTCGGAAAGGAGCGCTAGTGGAGAGTCCTCTGCCGGCATATTTGAAACGTGCGTCGTAAGATCTGCCGCTGACTTGATTGGCGCATGTTGATACGCCAAGGCGATGGGGGATGTTACCTGTAGCTCATTATCCGCTGATCGTACTAACGTTTGTGACGAAACATTAAGCGCCACCACGCTAAGTGCTGCTGCTAATACAGATGAAAAATATTTACGCATGATAATCTCCAAATTAAGTTAATTAAATACTTACGTTGAGAATCAAGTGCGCCAAGTTTCAGGTCTTCAAACTTCACATTCATACGGAAAATTTCCAGTGAATGATTCAAGCATTTGCCCTATGAAGTAAATTTAGCTAAGTGGGAGGGGGGGTCAATAATCGGCAGACAAACGGCAAAATACGTCTTCCGTTTGTGACAACGCATCAAAAAAATGACCAATCTAAGTCGATTAAAGCTACTCAATTTATCCGTGTCGTTCACTCAAAACTTGAGTTTTGCTAAAAAAAAATAATTACTTCTTACGTAATGACGCCGCATAGTCGTTAAATTCTTCTACCGCTGCATTCGCCGCATCCACGTGTGCTTTGGCGAGTTTGTTCATTTCGGTGCGATAGGAAATAAGGCAGTCTCGATAGCCGTCCATCTCTTTGACAAAATTTTTCTGTTGATTGTCGCTGCCCAATTTGCCGGGGGCTTCAGGCTGCTTGCAGGTGTGCTTTGGCACTGCTGGATGATGTGGTGCTTTGACGGCGGGTGCTGTCGCTTCAGTAGGCGCGACGGCAACTGTTGCCGCAGCAGCAGCGACAGCTGGTTGTGTTGCTGCTGCTGCAGGTTTAGTTTCTTGCGCTAGAGAAAGTGGCGCAACGACACACATCACAAGACCAACAAAACAAGATGACAATTTACGCATGATAGATCCTTAATAAAAATTAACTCGCGGCTTTTTGACTCGCTGCAAATGTCGCGTCGTGAGTGGTGAGCCATTGTTGAATAGATTGCAAAATACCGTCACGATTTAAGCCGCAATCGGCGAGTAGCAATGCCGGGTCGCCGTGTTCGACAAAGTGATCGGGCAAACCTAGCTGCAATATTGGAATTGTCAGATGCTGTGACGCAAGCGACTCCGCCACAGCGCTACCCGCGCCGCCCATGACGACGTTTTCTTCCAATGTGACGATGACATCATGCGTCGTGGCTAATTTGAAAATCAATTCTTCATCAATTGGTTTGACAAAGCGCATGTTGGCAACGGTCGCATTTAATTCCTCAGCAGCGTCTAGCGCGGGCTTAACCATTGAGCCAAACGCCAATACGGCAACACGGTACTTTTGTGCGCCTGTGACATGCACTGCGTAACCTTTGGCTTCACGCACCACCACGCCCTTACCGACAGGCAGCGTAGTCAATTCCGTCTCTATCGTCACACCTGTGCCTGTACCGCGTGGATAGCGAATCGCCGATGGCTGATCAAGCTTCATGCCGGTGGTGAGCATTTGGCGGCATTCGTTTTCGTCTGCTGGTGTCATTACCACCATATTGGGGATGCAGCGTAAAAAAGATAAATCAAACGCACCGTGATGTGTAGGGCCATCCGCACCAACTAAGCCGCCGCGATCTAGCGCGAACACCACAGGTAAATTTTGTAGCGCGACATCATGAATGAGCTGGTCATAGCCGCGCTGTAAAAATGTTGAGTAAATTGCTAGTACCGGTCGCAGGCCGTCTGCTGCAAGACCTGCCGCAAATGTCACCGCATGCTGTTCGGCAATGGCGGTATCAAAATAGCGGTCAGGAAATTCTTGCGAAAAACGCACCAAGCCTGAGCCTTCGCGCATCGCAGGCGTAATGCCGACTGTGCGCTTATCTGCACGTGCCATGTCGCATAACCAATCACCAAAAATTTGTGTGTAGGTGGGCTTTGGTTTGGTATTCGGGGCGGGTGTCGCTTTAACCAAGCCAATTTTTGGATCAAATTTTGAAGGGCCGTGATAGTTGATGGGGTCATCTTCGGCGAGCTTATAGCCTTGGCCTTTTTTCGTTACCACGTGCAAAAATTGTGGACCATTAAGCTTACTGATATTGCTTAAGGTATCAATCAAGACATCAACATTGTGACCATCAATTGGGCCTGTGTAGTTAAAGCCGAATTCTTCAAACATGGTAGAAGGTGTGACCAAACCTTTTGCATGTTCTTCGAGTTTTTTGGCGATTTCTTTGAATGTTGGCGTGTATTGCAGCGCTTTTTCAGCGG
Source organism: Burkholderiales bacterium (assembly GCA_031414695.1). Taxonomy (GTDB): domain Bacteria; phylum Pseudomonadota; class Gammaproteobacteria; order Burkholderiales; family Usitatibacteraceae; genus UKL13-2. The sequence goes on along the minus strand of JANNWG010000029.1, from coordinate 120,913 downwards.
TCTTTTTAGTGGCGGCATAAAACTGCCCAGACATGAGCTTGGCGAAATAATTATTCAGCGCACCGATGGATTCGGATATCGACATATCGTTGTCATTCAAAACCACGATAACATTTTCGCGCCCGACATTATTCATTGCCTCAAAGGCCATGCCTGCGGTAATCGCGCCGTCGCCGATAACGGCAATCGCATGACGTTTCACCTTGCTAATACGCGCCGCCACCGCCATGCCGAGCGCAGCAGAAATGGATGTGGACGAATGTGCTGTGCCAAAGGTGTCGTAGACGGATTCTTCACGCCGTGGGAAACCCGCAATGCCGCCTTTTTGTCTGAGCTTAGGCATATCGGCACGGCGCCCCGTTAATATTTTATGGCCATATGTTTGGTGACCGACATCCCAAACAATACGGTCATGCGGCGTATTAAATACATAGTGCAGCGCGATGGTGAGCTCAACCGTGCCAAGATTTGATGATAAATGCCCGCCAGTGGCGGAAACGGATTCAACAATAAAATTGCGCAACTCATCAGACAGTTGTGACAAATCGCGCCGCTCTATTTTGCGCAGATCGGTGGGGTCGTTAACTTTATCTAACAGCGGATAATGGTGTGCGGCGGTAGTTGTCATTATTGGTCTTTCTAATGATCGCGACGGACGATAAATTCGGCACAGTCACGCAATCGTTGGGCACGATGCCCAAACACGCTAACGCTTTCGATGGCGTCATTAAATAATTCTTCAGCAAATTGTTTAGCGGGTTGCAACCCCATCAAGCTTACGTAGGTCGGCTTGTTGGCGTCTTTATCTTTGCCAGCCGTCTTGCCTAATTTCTCAGTATTAGACTCGCAATCCAAAATGTCGTCCACTACCTGAAAGGCAAGCCCAATGCATTTGCCGTAATGGTCGATTTTTTGTAGCTCAGCCTCAGTCATGTCGCGTCCACAGTACGCACCCATCGAAACGGCGGCGCGAATCAATGCACCTGTTTTTAGCATGTGCATGTATTCCAATTCAGGCAGCGAGATGTCTTTATCGACACTTGCCAAATCAATCGCCTGCCCGCCTGCCATGCCGCGCGAGCCGCACGCGCCGCTAAATAATTTTAAGACTTCTAATTGGGTGGCAGCATTGTCAGTAAGCTTGTACGCGCTGACGATTTCAAACGCCAACGCTTGCAACGCATCACCGGCTAACAGCGCCGTAGCCTCATCAAACTCAACATGGCATGTGGGTCGCCCGCGACGCAATACATCATCATCCATGCAGGGCAAATCGTCATGAATCAGTGAGTAAGCATGAATCATTTCTACTGCTGCCGCCACAATCTTGACACGCTCAGGATCGGCCTCGGCCACCTCGCCCGCTGCAAATGCCAGCATTGGCCTCACCCGCTTGCCGCCGCCGAGTGTGGCATAGCGCATCGCGTCATGCAGACGCGTGGGCGTCATAGTTGCGGCAGGCAATAGTTGACCCAAAGTCAATTCCATTTGTGAAGCAGTGGCGCGTGCCCAATCGTGGAATTCGCTCATCTGGTTGGATTACTCGGTGAAGTCTTGCAGCGTTGCCGCATCACTACTTGTGGCCGGGGCGAGCACTTGAATGCGCGCTTCCGCATCGGCCAATTTTGCCTCGCAAAATTTAAGCAACACTGCACCACGTTGATAGGCTGCTATGGATTCTTCAAGCGGCAATTGACCCGCTTCCATGTTTTCCACCAATTGGTCTAACTCCGCCATTGCGGACTCGAAATTCTTCGGTGCTTTTTCGTCTAATTTAGGCATGTGTACAAGCGAAACAAAGTGTGCCGCAATAAAAACGTCATTTTACCGGAAAGGTGTGCCCACAACGCTGTCTGTTGCAATCGTGATAAATAGCAAACTCGTTTATTGGCGGGCAATTTGAAGCAAAAATGCCTGTAAATAGCTGTGGCTACTGATGTTTGTAAAAATTTATTTTAATGTCAGTGGCGTGGCGTAGTCCGTAATGCCTTAGGCGTGATGAGACGCTCCATTAGCGTAAATGCGCCATCCAGCGCAATAGCCAGTAACGCCACCGGCAGCGCACCGGCGAGCAGAGTGGCGTGATCATTTAATGCCAACCCTGTGACGATGCGCTCACCAAACCCACCTGCACCGATAAATGCCGCAATCGTTGCGGTGCCGACATTCATCACGGCGGACGTTTTAATGCCTGCCAAAATAGTGGCGCGCGCGAGTGGCAACTCAACGTGTTGCAGCACCATGGGCGCGGTCATGCCGAGTGAACGCGCAGCTTGCTTAGTACCGTGCGGAATTTGCGTCAGGGCGGTGTGCGTATTACGCACAATCGGTAGTAGCGCGTAAATGGATAGCGCAATTAAGGCGGGAGCAAGGCCGATTTGCCCCGTGAGTGAAATCAATATGGCTAACAACGCAAGGGAGGGCACAGTTTGCAAAATGTTGGTCACGCCGATAATCACGCTGCCGAGCCGTGCATGACGCGCTGCCAACACGCCAAGTGGTATGCCAATTATCGTGCTCGCCGCAAGTGACAAAAAGACTAAAACAAAATGCTGCCAAGCGAGGCGTGCAAAGTCCGCGTCAAATAATACCGACCAAAATGAACGCACACCTGCTTGAGATTGCGGTTGCGATTGCGATTTAGCCGCGTTTGCAGCAATGCCACTTTGCTGACGATCTAAAAACGATTGTGCGATTTTGTCAAAGGCTAGCTTTTCTATTTCGGCCTGGGCATTCATTGCGCGCATGGCGTTTTCATCAATTGTATTTTCTAATTGTTTGAGCGCCTTCCATGTGGCGGGGTAGCGCGCGGGCAAATCCGCTTTGTGCAGCAGCACCGCGTCATATCTTGGGAAATAATTTTTGTTGTCACGTAACACTGTTAATTCATATTCGCTGATTTTAGCGTCGGTCGAATAGACATCGATCACATCAATTTGACCAAGTTTTATCGCCTGATAGGCGAGCCCATGATCGAGCCCACGCACGGTTGACCAAGGCAAGTTATAAGCCTGTTTAAGTCCCGCCCAGCCATCGGCACGACCGATGAACTCCTGCGATAACCCTAATCGCAAATCAGGATGCGACGCCAAATCCGACAAGGTCTTGATGTTTTTGGCCGCTGCCATTGCACGCGGTATCGCCAACGCATAGGTATTGTTAAACCCTAACGGCACAGAGGCTGCCAAACCAATCGGCGCTAATTTTTCATTCAGCACGGCCATTGAGGGCACGCTATCAAGTTTCAAAATTTCGCGCGCAATCGTGCCCGTGTATTCGGGGTAAATATCAATCGCGCCGCTTTGCAACGCGCCGAGCACAATCGCCGTGTTACCGAGCCCTTGCAAATGGGTGACCTTAGTTTCGTTCGCACTTAGCGCGCGCTGGCGAATGATTTCGGCGAGCACGTAGGATTCCGTGAAGCGTTTTGAGCCAACATTGAATGGCGTCGCCGCAATTGAAGCGAACGAACTCGCGACTATGGTCAATAGTAGGGTTAAAGAAATGATGTGCCCACGCATCGCGAAGTGCCTTGGTTGTAGGATTGTCGAGCTCACTTGTTTGCAGCCGCTAGACGAGATGCTATTTGCGCTAAATCACGTACCGCTAATTTACGGGCGATAAATTTTTGTGTTGTCATTCGCGAATGGTCAATATACGTTTTAGCTTTAATTGAGTCTTCTGGTGAAAGGCATGCACCCGCCTTCATCCATTCGTTTAGTTGGCCACCTGCACGACTCAAATCTAGGGCAATGGAAAAATTTTCTGGGTCATTGATCGCTATTGCATAAAATCGATCAACTGACTCAAATAATGCAGTGCAGGCTTCGGTACGGCGCGCAATGGGAAACGACTCTGATAGATTTTGCGCCGCTCTTGCAGGATAGTTGTAGCTACGAAAATTGCCCGGCTGCACCGATTTACGCGCACTAGCCAATATGCGGCGTTGTTCGGCAATCGCCATTTCAGTGCGGCCCATTCTGGCATCAAGTTTGGTTTTATGCATCGCCAGCGCAGTTTGAAAAAATTTTGCAAATTGATTGTCGGGCGACAATTTTAAGATGGTAGATGCAGCTGTCTGAGCATCTTGCAATGGCAGGTTAGCCTCGGCATTACGATACGCTAGTAGCAAAAAATTAGCGGCCTTTGTATTGATGACTAAGGAATTCATTTGCACGCCAATATCATCAGGATTTTGTGCGACGACAATACGAATTTTTTCTCTTGAAGATAGGGCGATATTGGCTGCGTCAACATAATTAGCGCGATGCCATTCGATAGTCGCTAGCTCAATTTCAGCCATTGCCACTTCACGCTGATAACTATTTTCTTTCGGTTGTGTGGCTTGTAATCGAAGCAGCAGGTCAAACGCTTCTTTTACGTTTGTGTAGCCCGCATCAAACTCACCTCGGCACGCGCCAAGCATACCGATTTCAACGAGAAATGCAGCGAACTCAGTCTGCGCGTTTGGGTCGCTTTGTCTTGCCGCGTAGGCACGATCAATTACAGGCCGCTTGGCTTGAATAAAGGCATAGGCTTCAGCCGATTTGCCGCGCGTATTTACCCCCGCACAGCTATCAACAGAGGTACGAACTCGGTACAACTGTGCAATCGTTTTGCCCACCGCAGGGTCTATTACTCCCACGCCATTAGTGACGAATGGCTCTAATACGGCGATACCACGATCAAGCGTTGCAGCCGCCGCATCGGCTTTACGTAGCAATGAGTCTTGCTCACCAGCCACGAGTAACGACGCGGCGTACGCATTCGCAAAAACGATGTCTTTGGGTGATTGCTGATAAAGCCGTTCACGAATCGCAAGTGCTTTTGAATATTGTGCCGCCGCCTCGATGGGCTTACCTAAATTAGACGACCAGACCGCACTGCTAATGCGTCCTAGACGCTCATAGCCTGCCGCCAGTTCGGTCAACAAAATAGGGTCTTGACTGCCGCTCGCAACCAATGCATCCAGATAGCCCACACCATCATTCACCAAACGCTGTCGCGCTACGAGCGAGCCTGGTAGGCGCTCAATCGAATCGTGATAGTCATAGAGCATGTTGCGCGAAAACTTACGCACCTCGGCGAAACGTTGTTCGGCAAGTGCGCGTTCTTTTTGGGCAATATTGGTTTGTACTAACGCTAACACTAGGCTCGCGCTGATGGCTATGACCGCCAATGCTGACAGAGTGACGCCAAGCTTATGGCGGCTTGCAAATTTTGTTGCGCGATAGTGCCACGTACAAGGCCTTGCTGTGATTGGCAGGCCGCAACGCCAAGCAAAAAGATCATGGCGTAATGCTTCTACCGTTTTGTAGCGTGCTGCTGGTTCTTTGGCACAGGCCTTACGCAATATCGTATCAAGGTCGCCGCGCAGCAGTGCGGCGTTTTGTGTTGCGTAGCGCGTTGCGACGACACTCGCCGCTTCAGGCTCATCTTCTAGCACCGCACGCATCGTTGCAGCCATAGAGGTGGTGCGGTTAGTCGAAATAACGTGGTACGGACTATTGCCCGCTAATAATTCATAGAGTAGTAGGCCAACACCATAGACATCGGTCGCCACATTCACGGGCGCACCCGACATTTGCTCAGGGCTAGCGTAGCGTGGCGTAAATGGCAACACACCTTGGGTCATCGACGATGCCTGTGCTTGATCGAGCGCGCGCGCCACACCAAAATCCAACAACTTCAAAACCCCTGAGGCTGTCACGAGCACATTGCTGGGCTTTAAGTCACGATGCACGACAAGAGACTCGTGCGCGCTTTGCACCGCATGACATAAGGTCTCAACCAACATGACACGTGCGGTGAGCAAAAGTCGATTGCTATCGCAATAGCGATCAATCGGCACGCCCTCGACATACTCCATCACCAAGTAGGGCGTGCCATCCTCAGTATTACCACCGTCAATGAGTCGGGCGATATTGGCGTGATTGAGTGCGGCTAAGGTCTGTCGCTCGCGTGCCATCAGTACGGCGTCACGCGGCGTACTGGCGATGCCACGTAATATTTTGAGCGCGGCGACTTGGTCGTAAGCGCCATCGGCACGACGTGCGCGAAACACCAAGCCCATGCCGCCACGACCTATTTCACGCTCAATTTGCCATGCGCCGATGTGTGTGCCCTCTACATTGCTGGTGGTCGTACTAACGTCGGGCGCAGTTGGCATTTCGGCTGGCGTGGATAAAAAACCATCCGTGTTGTCAGCGCTAACGAGCATCGCGCGCACTTCGGCTAGCAAATCATTATCACCATCACACTCGCGCACCACATATTCATCGCGTAGCGATATCGGCTCTGCGAGCGCATCGGTGATGATGACCTGCGCGCGTTTCCACCTTTCGGGCGTCAGCGTCATGTGGATAAACGATGTTTAAGAAAAAGTCGGGCGAGGTTCCAATCACGCTTTACCGTGGCAACCGATATTGACAATACACTCGCAGTATCTTCAATCGTTAGCCCGCCAAAATAACGTAATTCGATAATCTTAGCTTGGCGCGCATCGAGTGATTCCAGCTCGCGCAGCGCATGGTCAAGCGCCACCACATCGACTTCGCCCGCACCTTGTGCGTCAGCCTCGGCAGCATCTTTTGCCACTGCGCTGTCAAGCAAAGGCTCGGCGGAAGTGAGCGTTAATTTCAACCAGCCGCCACCGCGTTTTTCGGCATTACGCGCCTCGGCATAGTTGACCAAAATTTGGCGCATCGCATTAGAGGCGATGCCTAAAAAATGATTGCGATCATGCCAAGCTGATGAAGTGGATGCGAGCTTCAAATAAGCCTCGTGCACGAGCGCGGTGGCGGATAATGTATGGTGCGCGCGATCACGCCGCAACTGATTTTGCGCGAGCCGTTTTAACTCGACATATAAAGAGTCGATTTCAACATCCAGCGAAGAAGTTTGTCGCTCAGCCATTGCCGATAACAGTCGGAGATAACGATTGACAAATATTATCAGTTTCGCGTCATGACTAAGGGGCATTCCTAGTTTCTTGCAATGCGTTTGCGTTGAAATATATTGATTTATAAATTGAAGGCGCAATAATTTGCATTATAAAGTCGAATATTGGCGGGTGTTTTCAAGCAATTCAGCCCCAAAACACCCGCCAAATAAAGAGTTTATAAAAATTTTATTTGGGCGGGTTATCAGCGAATAGTTTCGCGAGCGTGCCAGTCGCCCGTTCTAGCACAGCAGTTCCGGCTTTGCTGTATTCGACATTTGAGGTTTCAGCACGGCGAAATGCGGTTTTGGCATTGCCGACAAATGCGCGTGAGAGGAACCCGCCCACGCCGCTGCCATGATCTTTTTCTGCCACTTTCAACACCGCAAATTCAAGGTCGGTTTCGAGCGGCTTTGTCAGACGCATCCAGCCATCATCACCTTTGTGCGCGACGCCAAATTTGACCTCTTCTGCGCGCGTTAATCGTGTATCAATCCGACGCACACTCATGGCTAGCGTGGTGCCCACTTCTGCCGTGCGAGCGATTAAGCCGCTGCGATTGCCACTCGAGGCCATCTGCGCGAAATCGACTACCAATGTCGTTGATAGCATGAGCGGTGAGCCAGCTTTAAATGACGCCATCGCCATTGCCTTTCCATTGGTCTGTTCAAACGTGGGGCCAGCAAATTCGGCTTGCTGAAACCAGAGCGGCATTCCCGTTGGCGAAAATGCGCGCCCTTTGGTATCGGCCTCTTTGACTTCACTTGGAGTAGGCAGCGATTGAAATTCGCTGTAATCCCACTTCATATCCGCTGGCGTCATCACATCACGTCCGGTGGCGCGCAGCTGTGCCACGAAGCGCGCGTAGGCTTGATCGGTTAGCGCTTGCAATGTTGCATCGTCCACACCAGTCATATTTACCTGCATCGCCGCACTAGCACCGCTGGTGTCACGTCCAGGCATGTAGCTCGCACGAACGCGAGCGCGTGCGAATGTCTCGTTGATAAAGACAACCTTAAATCCAACCACCCCGATCTTTTTTGCGCGGGGTAGAAAATTCACCACTTTTTCACCAAATGTCCCGCCCGCGCTACCGTCAAACCACTCGCCTGCATTTAACTCTGGTAAGCGCATCGCTGGGTCAGATTCTGGTGCAGAAAGGGTGGCAGGTGCGATCGTTGTCAATACCACGGGTGGCTCTTGCGCAGTCGCTAATGTACTAACAAAACAAGTGGTGGCAAATACGATATTGACGGCGAGTGAGAGCAATGCAAAGTTTGGGCTTGGTTTCATATTTTCCATCTACGGTTAGGGTATCAATGCGATTCGTGATGAACGATCAATCGTCGCCATCTTGTTACGCGCCTAATCATGAATGCAGGATGCGTCTGCAAATTGGCTCATTAAAGGGTAAAAAAAATTAACATGATGTAGCGACGGTGGCCGTTAAACGCGAGGTTTGGTGGGTTTGGCAGATAATCGAAGCTTGGCTTTTAGCATTTAGTGGACAATCAACATTTCAGGAGGCAAAGATAAATATGGTGCAAGTTGTTGTATTTACCTTATTGATGGCGGCAACAACCTATGCAGGCTCTGCAGTTGCCCGCGAGCGAATTGTTGGATTACCTTGTGAGGGCTGTGAATCAGTTTTTGAGGGTAGAACGTCAACGCTCACTAGCACCGCGCGTATCGGCCGCATTGATGAGCCTGGCGAGCATATGGTGCTTAATGGCATCGTCAGAAACCGCGCACGTCAGCCTGTGGCGGGCGTCATCGTGTATGCCTATCAAACCAATAGCAACGGAATTTATCCTACCGACGAAAACCGTCTTGGGCAGGCGTCACATCGTCACGGCAAGCTGCGTGCGTGGGCAAAAACTAACGCGCAAGGCGAATATGAATTTGAAACCATCCGACCCGCGGGCTACCCGGGCACTGATCTGCCACAACACATCCACATGCACATCATCGAACCGGGACGTTGCACATACTATATTGATGATGTGATGTTTCTGGATGATCCGTTACTGACAGCAACAAAACGCCGCCAGCTCACGGGTGGACGCGGTGGCGATGGCGTATCGATGCCGACGCGTGTTCAAGGTCGTAATGGCGTTTTGCAGTGGCGTTTGAGTCGAGATATTATGTTGGGCGAAAAAATCAGCGGCTATGATGGCTGTGCACGGTAGTCGTCGAAGACGAGTGGCTGCCTAAATTGCGAATGGCGTGCGGCGGCTGATTTAACGTAGCGCAAATTTCATTATGCAAAAATCAGCGCGTACGTTTTCATGCAGTGTCGCACCAAGACGCGCGTAAAAGCCGGGGCCGTCGGTACCGAAAAATAATTCGCGAAGTTGCATCTGATGCGCTTCGTCGAGCAGTGCATTGACTAGCCTGCTGCCAATACCCAGCCCGCGTTGATCCGCTCGAACCACCATCGCGGCTAGCCACGGCCTGAGATGAGTGCGTGAAGCATCGTCGTTTTCAATCAGATTCACCGTGCCTACCAATTGTCCATCTTGCAATGCAATGAGACAAAGCGGAATACGATTTCTATCGGACGCGTCGCGCAAATGGGTAATCAAATCTTGCTGCGACATGCCATTAACGGCATCGCGCCAGAATTCGTTGTAAATCATTTCCGCCACGGACTCAATTAACTGTGGATGATGGAAGAGATGGGTAATTATTAGCATAGCGAGAGTGGTGGATACAAAACTCGTTTATTGGCGGCTTATTTCAAGCATATATTCATCAAAATGCCCGTCAACAATAGTGTTTGAAGTTTATTTCAAAACACGCAACACAATTGCCACCGCATCTTTTTCGTTCGCCAAATAAAGCTGACCATCTTGTATTGTGGCGGTGAGGGTCATTTTTTTATCCGCCAGCGCAGCCAATGCGCGGCTGGCCTCTTGCGGCACATCGAGCACAGACAGCTTGTCTTGCTTGGCAAATAGCGATTGATTTGCCGACCACCAGACATCTACTGCACGTCCACCGTAGGTGTAGAGCACTACTTTCGCAGCCTTGCCGCAAGCGCGCCTAATGAGCCGTTCTTCAGGCAAACCAACCTCAATCCAGTCCTCCACCGCACCCGTTAAGTCACGTCGCCAGAGCGCGGGTTCTTCATCGCTCGATATACCTTTGCCGAATTCAAGGCGCTCATCATCAGCATCTACCGCATTTAGCGCGAATGCAAGCACTCGCACCATCATGCGCTCATCGGTCTCAGACGGGTGACGGGCGATGGTTAAACTAAAATTGCCGTATACGTGACGGTCAATATTAGAAACGGCTAAGTCCGCCCTAAAAATCGTGGATTTCAGCGCCACGGCTGAGGTTACGCTTTGCTTAAAACATGAATTTGGCTATCTGCAATCTCAACCAATTGCCCTGCGCGAACTTTGTTGCGCTTTCGAAGCTCTACCTGCCCATCTACTTTAACCACACCTGTGCTAACCAGTGCGCCACCTGCACCACCGCTATCCGCAAAGCCGGTGAGTTTGAGCAAGTGATTAAGCTCAATAAAATCTTGGGTTAGGGTGTAATCAATTTTTTTCATGGGGTAGCAACCGTATTGATTCGGGGAGAAATTGGTTTATTGGAATAAAACGCAAGTAAAAATCAGTTTAAGTTTGCAGTTTTTGACAATCTAATGACAAAGTTTAACCGCAACTGTTTGAACTGCTAGCGCTTTACTGATTTAATTGTAAATATAGTATTTAGCGCTACCCCCTATGCATTAACAATACGCAACACAGGCCACGTGTGTATGGTTGATCCAAACGATCTACTCACGCTCCCGTAAGGAATTAAATTGTCAGCTACAGATGTCTCATCACAAATCGCGCAATTAAATTCGCTGCCTAATCCGTCTATTTTGGTGGTGGATGACGACCCTGTTATCCTGGACTATATTCGCCTACATTTAGCCACGGCCGATTTTACGGTTCGTATCGCGAGTAGCGCACTTGAGGCGCTCGTCGCTATAGACGCAGAAATCCCAGACTTGATTTTGTCTGACATCTCTATGCCCAATATAGATGGCTTCGACTTTTTGGAGCGACTCCGCTCTGATCCTGCGACTGAAAAAATCCCGTTTATTTTTCTCACTCAGCACAATGATGTTGATGTAATGAGACGCGGTATGCAGCTAGGCGCGAACGATTTTTTATCTAAACCGATTAAACGCAGTGAATTGCTCAACGCCATTTCAGGGCGGATGAAAATACTCCAAGGTTTGCGTCAGGCGACCTCAAAAGAGGCTGTACCTACGCTTAGTATTCCGGTAATGAGTAGGGTAATTAACGCTGCATCTGCTGTACCTGCGCCAAACGACAATACACAGTTGTTACGCGCTGTTGATACTAACAGTGCGGCAAAATCTACTTCGTCAACACAACGCATGGTTGATGGCACAGTGCTATTTTCAGACATAAGGGGATTTTCGACCATTGCGGAGCAGCTTAATGCTAACGAAGTCGCCGAATTACTCAATGCTTACTTCAGCTCGGCTTGTGAGCCAATACTAGCTCAACGCGGTTGGATTGTTAAATTTGTCGGCGATGGTGTTATTGCCATGTTTGATAATGAGGCGACTCAGATAAGCCATCAAGCGCGCGCCTTGAAAGCGGCGCTATTAATTACGGTAGCGGCAAGCCAATTTCAAGCATGGATTGATGCCCGTTTTGCAGATCGCCGATTACCGCGCTTTGCGGTCGGTGTTGGCCTACACTGTGGTGAAGTTTCAATTGCCAGCATGGGCTATGGCAGCACAGAAGAGACCACTATATTGGGTGACGTCGTTAATATTGCGTCACGACTTGAAGCAATGAGTAAAGAGCTCGGCTGGAGTGTCGTGGCAAGTGCAGAAGTCATGCTCGCAGGCGGCGAACGTTTTGTAATGGGTCGATCAGGGCAAGTATCGATCAAAGGCCGTGAATCAATGGCTGACATCTTTGAAGTGCAGGCACTCTTGCCTCGCGATGACGAGGTTATTGTTAAAGGCAGCTCCACCATCTACGATCGCATTGCCCTGGCCGTGGAGTCTAATACCAGCATTGTGGCGAACCTGCAAAACGCTAAAACAGAGGTGACAAACCGCTCTGAAAACACCACAAGCAGCACAGCAATACGACTTGATGGATATAGACTTTTGCGTAAGCTTGGTGAGGGTGGTATGTCTACCGTTTACTTGGCGGAGAATATCGCCAATGGTGAACAACAGGTTTTAAAACTCATCAAAATGAGCGCAAAAGATGATGGCGAAATGGTTCAGCGATTTATAGGCGAATTCGCGTTAATTTCGCAAATTGACCATCCAAATGTGGCTAAAATTTATGCCCAAGGGTTTAGTGAGTCGCACGCCTACATTGCGATGGAATATTTTCCAGGCGGCGATTTACGCCAACTTATGTCGGGCGAGTTTGGTGAAACCATCGCCATTGCAACGCTACTACAAGTTGCTGGCGCACTATCAGCCATTCACGAGCAGGGCATTGTCCATCGCGACATGAAGCCTGATAACATCATGATACGTGCCGATGGCTCGCTGGCATTAGCGGATTTTGGCATTGCAACGCAAATGCAAACAGAATTACATGGTGAAAAAACGGGCGAAGTATATGGCACGCCATCCTATTTATCGCCAGAGCAAGCAACTGATTCAGAAGTCGATCACCGCGCAGATATTTACGCGCTTGGCGTCATGTTTTTTGAAATTTTAACGGGCAAAAAACCCTATCGCGCCGCTAGCCCACAAGCGCTACTTTATCAGCACGTAAATGCTGAAGTGCCAACATTACCTGCCGCTTACTTACAATACCAAGATTTGTTAGAAAAATTGATGGCTAAAGCACCTGAAGACCGATTCCATCAAGCCGATGAAATTGTGACAGCTGTGCTTGAAATCTCGCCACCAAATTTATAATTAATTCGCCTTAATCACAAACTTTCAAAAACGACTGCCCCCATGGATGCCAGCATGAGCAACAATACCAAAGCCGCCTATTCTGTTGAAGTCATAGGCTTCAATCAAACCGAACGTATTGTTCTGTCATCTATTTTTGGATTGTCAGCCAGACGCTCCCCCAAATTTTTACAACATACAACGGTCACATATTCGCCTGATTTATATCTGGTTGACGCCGCTGACACACAAGCCGTTGCGCTCTTTAAAGCACGTAATGGCAGCTATAAAATTCCAGCGATTTTTATCGGTGACAACGGTCACGACACACCATTTCCAGTATTAGCACGACCATTGCAGTGGACAAAACTATTTAAAGCATTTGACCTCGCCATTGCCAGCGCTCCATCCGCGCAACCAGAGAGCTCAAGCACGCCGTTACCATCGTATGAAGCAACACAGCCCACACCTACAATCATACGTAAATTAGTTGAACCAAGTAAGCCAACACCAAGCACTGTCAATCTGACAGATGCGCCAATTATTGTTCCAAGGGCAGTTGTCGCTCCTAGCTCAGCACAGCCGCCAACATTAGCTAGACCAGCCGCACCAGTTGCACAACCGCCTGCACCACGCGCGGTTGCAGCTGCACCAGCAAATAATGCCGATTGGGTATTGGTCGTTGATGACAACGTAACCGTGCGCGAATTTATGAAAAATAAACTCGCACCGTTTGGCTTTAATGTGGACTATGCCGAGTCTGGAGAACAAGCTGTTGGCTTTACCGGGCAAAAGAGTTATACCTGTGTGTTTTTGGATGTCATCATGCCCGGCATTGATGGCTACCAAGTTTGCAAGCTAGTTAAGTCGAAAAAAACATCTACCAAAACGGCAGTCGTCATGCTCACTTCAAAAGGCTCGCCATTTGATCGCATTCGCGGCGCGATGGCTGGCTGCGATGCCTATCTCACCAAGCCAGTTGATGAAGATAAGCTTCTCGAAACTATCGTTAAGTTTTTGCCGATTAGAGCAATTGGCTAATATTTTCTAAATGCACGTTGAGCAGCAACCCCATTCAAAGGAACCAAAATGACAATCACTAAAGTGCTTTGTGTTGATGATGCCGCAGCCGACTTAACCATGATTCAAAAAATAGTCTCGGGTGCATCGCTCAATGTTATTACTGCTACTGGCGGCAAGGATGCACTCGCGCGTGCAAAGAGCGAGAAGCCAGATTTAATTTTTCTGGATATCGTGATGCCTGACATGGACGGTTTTGCGGTAATGCGCGAATTACAAAAAGATCCCACCACCAAAGATATTCCTGTGGTATTTGTGTCGAGCAAATCACAAAAAGCCGACCAGCTCTGGGCAAAAATGCAAGGTGGCAAAGGTTTTGTACCCAAGCCAGCCACGCCCGATGCGGTAATGACTGAACTCAGCAAATTTTAAGGGCCACCATGGCAATTCGTAAAGTGCTATGCGTCGACGATGTCGCCGCTGATTTATTAAATATTGAAAAAATTGTCTCAGCCACAGGCGTCTTTGTCATGACTGCATCTAACGGCAAAGATGCGGTGGCAAAAGCTATTAGCGAAATGCCGGATTTGATTTTTATGGATGTCAATATGCCCCTCATGGATGGTTTTGCCGCCATGCGTGAGCTAAAAAAAGACATAGGTGGCAAAAATATTCCGGTAGTGCTAGTCACATCTAAAAATCAGAAGGCCGACAAAATGTGGGCGCAGGTGCAAGGCGCTGCAGGTTACGTAACTAAACCTTATACGGCTGAGCAAATACAAGAACAACTTAAAGCGTTTTCGTTTTAGTGCTTTGTGAAAGCGTGAATAAACCATGACGCAAATAGAAGAAAGCGTTGCACCCTTGGTGGCACCGCTGGCAACGCCCATAGCGACCATTGACCGCCAAGGCTATCGAATTGGTCAAATGCAGCTTTTGTCGAAATTTGAAGATGCCTCAGAGTTATTAGAATTACCTCGGCTTTTTCGTGTGCCGGGCGCGCCGCGCGAGATTGTCGGTATAGCGAACCTGCATGGCAATGTGGTACCGATATTTTCATTACATGAACGTTTACAACAAACAAACATAAACGTCCAAAAAAAAATGGTGCTGGTACTCGGGCATGGCGACGACAAAGCTGGCGTACTTATTGATGGATTACCGTTACGCAAAAAATTTGTATCCGAACAGGCTGTTGATAAGACGTTTGCGCCGCCAAACTTACAAGGCTATGCATGGGCAGCTTGGCGTGCGGACGACGGTATGTGGATTGAATTTGATTACACTCGTTTATTAAACGAAATCAGTGTGAATGTATTACGCGAATAGTCTAGCGTTGAGTCATATTTATGGCTAACAGCGAAACTAATATTGATATTTTTAACAGGGAGCAACATGAATTTTAACATTCTCAACAATCTACGACTGTGGCAAAAACTTGGGATTTTGATTGTTATTGCGTTGTTGATGACAGCGTTCCCGTTTTATCAGTTCTATCAGTCAGAGCAAGAAAAAATTGATTTTGCAAAAACGGAATTAACCGGTATTGAACCAGCGCGCGCCGCCATAAAATTGGTCGAAACCTTGGCCGCACACCGCGGACTTTCCACCACTGCCCTAGAAGGTGGTGCAGAGGCAGTCAAACTGCGCCCCGCTAAAGAAAAAGAAGTGACAGATGCGCTAAAGAGTGCAGAGAATGCTGTTGCGAGTATGAATAGCGCTGCCTTAATGGAAACCATTGGCAAACTGAAAGCCGAATGGCAACGTGTTGCTGCAGCATCTATTGCGACTGGGTCAAACTCAGCGCTAAATTTTGAAAATCACAATAAACTCATCCGTAGTGTGATCGACCTGATTGAACTCATTGGTGACGCCTCGCTTCTTACCTTAGATCCCGCTGCACATACCTACTTTTTAGTCCAAGCCTCATTAATCCAGTTGCCACGCGCCTACGATTACATGGGTCAAGCGCGCGGCTTTGGTGCCGCCACGTTGGCTGAAGCAGTACGTATTAAAACAGTTGCTGAAGCTAGTAAAGCTGACCTCGCAAAGGTGGAATTTGTCAGCGAAATCGCGCGCGCTAAACTCGGCAATATTGACGAACTGCTGCGTAACTATGCACTTGCGAGTAGCAATTTTGTGAATAAGGCGATTGCCGATACGCCTGCAATTGCCTCACGTCTTGACGCGCCACTTAAGTTGGCAAATGCATCAGCGACAAGTTTGCTAACGTTAACGCGCCGCGAGATTATTAATAATCCGCGTCCCGAAATTGCCACTACTGCCTATTTCACACAGTACACGCAGGGCATGGATAATTTATCCAAACTAAAGGAGGAGTCGCTGAGCACGCTAAAGGATGAGTTAAATGCCACAGTCGCAAAATTACGCCGTGGACAGTTGATCATTTCTGGTCTAGTAGCAGGCCTTATTTTACTGGGTGGTGTTATCGCTTATTTGATTGCTAAAAACATTACCGGCACCGTGAATAAATTGCAGCAATCAGTCGAAAAGGTTCGCGCAGGCGACTTACAAGCCTTGTCGGTGGTGGAGTCAAAAGATGAAGTGGGTGACCTTGGCCGTACAGTAAATACGCTCCTACAAGAACGTATTGCCGCGCAGCAAAAAGCGGAAGACGAGAACGATAAGTTAAACAACTCCGTTATCTCACTGCTGACTACTGTGGCAGAACTCTCGCAGCGTAATTTGACCGTTAGAGCGCCCGTAACAGACGACGTGATCGGCACCGTGGCTGACTCTATTAATCAATTAACTGACGCCACCTCAGGTGTGCTGCGCGATGTAACTAAAATTGCTGGCGTGGTCGAGCACGCGTCAAAGCGTGTAAAACAGCAATCAGACGCTGTTAATATTTCAGCAGAGTCAGAGCGTGATTCGGTAGTGCGTTTGATGACAACATTAAACGCTTCAACCACAGCGATGGATGAAGTCTCAGCGCTGGCACAAAATTCGAACATAGCAGCATCTGATGCATCACGTTCAACCGAATCTGCGATGGCAACGGTGGAAAGCACAGTGCGCGGCATGGACGCAATTCGTGAAACCATTTCGGAAATGGAAAAGCGAATCAAACGTCTGGGTGAGCGCTCCCAAGAGATTTCGCAGATTGTTGGTTTGATCAACACCATTTCTGAACGCACCCATGTGCTGTCTTTAAATGCGTCGATGCAGGCGGCGATGGCTGGTGATGCCGGTCGTGGCTTTGCGGTGGTGGCCGAAGAGGTGCAACGCTTGGCAGAAAACTCACGTCAGGCGACTGCACAGATTGCAAACCTTGTACAAAACATTCAGATTGAAACCAACGACACCATCGCGACCGTGAATAAAACCATTGACCAAGTGGTGCAAGGCTCTGATATGGCGCGAAGCTCAGGTGAAAAAATGCGCGAAACGCGCGCTACCACCCAACGACTGGTGCAGATGGTACAAACCATCGCGCAATCAACCATAGCGCAGGTAAAACTCGCGGCTGATTTACAAGTTGCGGCGAATGAAATTACTGACTCCACGCAGAAAACAGCCGAGCAAATGCTGCAGCAAAGTCAGGTAACCAATAGCTTGGTATCGGCATCACAAAAGCTAGTGGAAACGGTATCTGTATTTAAGCTACCTGTTGCTCAAGCGTAATGTACTGGCAGTGCTCACAGAACTACCGCTGTGAGCTTGCAAATAATGAGCATCTACACATGATTGCCACACCAAACGTCATCGCTAGAGAACGTAAATGAGCGCGCATATGCTAACGGCTTTTTTTGATGAAATGCGAAATGAGCTTTCGCTAACAGCGCCTGATTTTACGCAATGGCTCGCGACACTTGCTGAGGCTGAACCCACATCTGACGTTTTTAATGACGCCATGGAAGGCTACTCTGCACAGCTATTACGCATTGGACAAACTGCAGAAATGTTGGGGATGCCTGGCTTAGGTGAGTGGAGTCGTTACGTTAATAGCGCACTAGCCGCGCTTGTTAATTTAAGTGCCGATAAACGCGCACATGCCGCGCTTTACTTTGCGCGCTGGCCTGCATTAGTGGATGCTTATTTTGCGACACCGGCGGATTTTCAAGCTTCTGCCGCGCTCACTGAATTTCTTGTTGCTGATGAAGCGCCAGAAAAAATTGACGACGCTGCCAGCCTTACATTGCTAGAGTTGCTCACACAAGCACCGATAATTCCTGAAGAATTATTGGCTGAATTAGCAGACTCAAATAAACCTGCTGTGGTGAGTATTGAAGACACAGATATCTCGCTGCGTGATGATGCTGACCCAGATGTTTATCAAGCCTTTATTGATGAAGCGCCAATCAATGTAGAGCAATTCTCAGCACTAACAGCAAAAATTGCACGCGGCGATGCCGAGCTAGATGATTTCAAAAATGCTAAACGTATCGCGCACTCATTCAAAGGCTCCGCCAATATTGTTGGCATACGTGGTATCGCTTCACTAGGGCATCACACAGAAGATATTCTCGAACATTTTGAAAAATCTAACACCCTGCCACCGCGCGCATTGTCTCGCGCCTTAATTGATGCCTCTGATTGTTTAGCGCAAATGGTGGGCCATTTACGCGGTGAGGAAGATGCACCTGACAATAGTTTTGCAGTGCTCTCGACCGTGGTGGCATGGGCAAATAAGGTTAAAACAGGTGAGATTGATGAGTTGCCTGTCGATATTGAAATACCCGCCCTAGCGTTGTCAACGCCGGCTTTAATTGAAATTAAAGCCGCAGGTATTGTTGCTGCAAATGCTGAGGCTGAAGCCTCACTACGCGTGTCGGTTAAAACGATTGATGAGCTATTTCGCTTAGTTAGTGAGCTCACCACTAAAATCGGCCAGATGGAGTCACGCGTTAAGACGACCAATCGTCGCGCAAAAGAAATGCTCGCGCAAAATCTCGCTATGCAGCAGCGTGTGCTGGAGATGGAAAAATTAGTTGTTTTGCGGGGACTCTCCTTGCAACGCGCAGGTGGTAATGACGATACAGCCTTTGACCCACTTGAGATGGACAAATACAACGAACTACACGGCGCAACGCGCTCGCTAGTGGAAGTCGCCGCCGATGCGCGCGAAATTGCATCGCTGGTAGAAAACGACATCGCTGATTTGCAATCTGAAGTGCTGCAACAAGCGATTGTGAATAAAGACTTGCAGTATCAAGTGACGTCGACACGCATGACGCCTGTGTCAAATCTAAATGCGCGCCTAACACGCAATGTGCGTCAGACCAGTCAACAGACGGGGAAAAATGCTGAATTAGTGATTACAGGCAGCGAGATTCAAGTCGATGGCGACGTTTTAAATAAACTCGCTGATCCGCTACTACACATCCTACGCAACGCTGTTGATCACGGGCTTGAGTTACCTCCGGAGCGCAACGCCGCAGGCAAACCTGAAAATGGCACAATAGCACTCACCTTTGCCAGACAAGGCGCGACTATTATTGTCACCATTAGTGATGATGGTCGCGGCTTTGATTACGATCGTATTCGCGAAAAAGCCATTGCGCGCGGCTTGATTGATGGCAATCAGGTAATGACCGAACAAGCGTTAGCTAGACTAACGCTACTGCCTGGCTTCTCAACACGCGATGCGGTAAGTGAAGTGTCTGGGCGTGGCGTGGGCATGGACGTGGTGGCAACACGGCTGGCAGAATTAAAAGGTAGCGTCGATTTATCGTCTGTTACTGGTGCAGGCTCAGTGGTCACGCTACGTTTTCAAGCCTCTCTGGTCACGCAGCACGCGCTACTTGTTGAAGCAGCCGATCAAATTTTTGCAATTCCATCACACAATATTGACCAGGCGGTGGCCGCGGGGCTTGGCGAAACAACGCTGACGACAAGCGGCGCATTCGAATTTAGTTATCGTGATGTTGCCTACACACTACTTGAATTAGGTGCGCTGACTGGCTATCCGGCGAGCGCAACCACCGCGTCTGACTTTACTAACCTTCCAAAAATCTTGACCCGTATTGATGGCGCACTCTATGCGGTCGCTGTTAGTCGTGTTGTCGATAGCCGCGAATTAATTGTCAAAAATATGGGACGTTATTTGCAGCGCATACACGGCGTTTCTGGTGCCACACTCATGGGTGATGGCACGGTTGTGCCGATGTTAAACATGAAAGATTTGGTCATTGACCCACTCGCCATGACCGAGGCTGTCGCAAAAATGGCGGCAGAAGCACGACGCCAAGCAATACGTATTGTGGTGGTGGATGATTCGGTATCGGTGCGTAAGTCACTTATTCAATTATTTGAAGACGCTGCATTTGATGTGCGTGCTGCCAGCGATGGCCTAGAGGCGATTCGTGTGATTGCGGATTTTCATCCGCATGCGGTGTGTACCGATATGGAAATGCCAAACATGAATGGTCTAGAGCTCACCCAACATTTGCGGCAAAAGGCAGAAACTAAGGCTCTGCCTATCATGATGATTACCTCGCGCTCAATGGATAAGCATCGCGATCAGGCAACGCGTGCGGGTGTTGATGCTTACGTGACTAAACCATATGTCGATATGGAGTTGATGCGACAAATGCGCTCACTAATCGATCAATCAGCGAGCGCTGCCATCAGCGCTGGTTAGCGCTATTGTGTGTTGCCCGTTTTTTTATCGCGCAAATTCGTTTTTACGGTTTCGTAATTTGCTTTGGTCAGCGGCAAGCCGCCCGCCTCTTTGACATATTTCGTCATTGTATTTAACGCAAAATCTACCACCGATTTAACATCCGGCTTACTCTCGTAAGCGGATTTGCTGACGTAGATATAAAGTAGGCGTGAAAGCTTATCGTACTTACCGTCTAGGATTGTTGCTGTTGTTGGCGTGATGGCACCTAGGCCTTTGCCCTCATCTATAGCAATGATATTCACATTCATGCCAGCCGTGAGCCCCGTTAGCGAAGCAAAACCGATTGAATTAGGTGAACTCGCCACCAGCCGCGCCACGCGAGCATGATCAGCTTCTAAACGCATATCTGTACGCAGCGATTTGGGGAAACCCTTGAGTGCGGTCGAGAAAAAATCCGCTGTGCCAGAACGACTATCAAGCCCGACAAAAGTAATTTTGCTAGCCGGGAAATTTGCCCGCACTTGATTCCATTGCATTATTTTGCCCGTACTAGCCGCTTCAAATAATGTAACCAACTCATCAATGGTCAGCGTCTGTAGCCATTGGCTAGCGCTATGCCCAATGACGGCCACAGCATCCCAACCAATTGGGATCTGATAGTACTCGATAGTGTTTGCGTTACACAACACGAATTCATTACTGCTCATTTTGCGCGATGCCATGCTGATGTCAGCATTACCTTTACAGAATGCGGTCATTCCAGAGCCAGTACCTTTTGCATCCAATGCAATAACAGCGTCAGGCTGCGCGCGCTTATAGTCAGCAAGCACTTCTTTGATGATAGGCTCAACAGAGTCTGAACCTTGAATACTTACCGCGGCCATTGCGTTGGATGTAAAAAAAGGTACGCTCAACGCCGCAAATATAGATGCTCGCACGAGTTTTGCGCCACAACGTGATGATTGTCGCGCTATAAAATAGGGTGCCATTTTTATTTCTTTCAAGTGATATTGTTGTGACAATTTTTTTGTTTTCACAGCATAAATACATTACATTTACATGTCAGAAGTATAGGCGTCCAGTAAAAATTAAGTATTAAAAATTGTTACAGCACGCTGCCTGCTTAGCCTTCCTTTCACGATTCATCTCATTCACTTTATTAACACCACATATGGCAAATATCGCTTTCATCGGACTTGGCAACATGGGTGGGCAGATGGTTCGCCATTTAATTAACGCGGGTCACAGACTCACGGTATTTGCGAGACGAGCTGACACCACTTTGCAATTTGTAGCCTTAGGCGCAACTGCCGCAAGCACCCCGGCACAAGCCGCGACAAATGCGGAATTTATTTTTACCAATGTCACGAATACAGCAGATGTTGAAATGGTGCTACTTGGTGAAGCTGGTGTAATTCACGGCGCAAAAGCTGACGCCATTGTCTGTGATTTTTCGACGATTGATGTCACTGCAACGCGCAACATTGCTGCCACGCTAGGAACAAAGAAAATTCACTTTTTGGATTGCCCCGTTTCTGGCGGTGTAGCCGCTGCTGAAGCGGGCACACTTTCGATCATGGTCGGCGGGGATGATGCCATTTTGGCGCGCGCCCGCCCGCTGCTAGCCAGCTTTAGCCGCCAGCTCTTTCATATGGGCGGCATCGGTGCAGGCCAAATCACAAAGGCATGCAATCAGATGGTGCAAGTGGTGGCCATTCAAGGCATCGCTGAAGCGCTACATTACGCAAACGCCAATGGTGCTGATGTCGCGAAGGTAGTTGAAGCACTCATGGCTGGATTTGCTGGCTCAAAAATGTTGGGGCTAATGGGCCCGAAAATGGCGGCGCGCGATTTTGCAGCAGGTATAGAAGCACGACTACACCATAAAGATTTTGAGTTGATTATTGCAGCCAATCAAGCGCGTACCTCGCCATTGCCCATGCCTGCGGTCGCCGCAGTACACGCGCAACTAAGCAAACTGATGGCACAAGGTTTAGGCCAAATGGATACGTGCAATTTATTGCGTGTGTTGGAGAATGATGCGGGCAAAAAGTAAAACTCGCCTATTGACGGACAATTTGACGCAATAGCTGCCCAAATAGCTCGTCAATAGGCGAGTTTTAACAAATTAGCGAACTAGTATGCTACTTCTATATGACGTCATCACATTTCCATTTGGCGTTTTGCGCGTAAGAAAATGAATATCATTGGCATCAGACGTCACTGTTCCACATTCAAGCTGTAACGGGTTATTGCGTAATGCGTGCTCTAACTCTGCAAATAATAAGTACGACAACTCAGGTCTTAACGTGCGAAGCTCTAACGTATTAACTAACGTGTCTAGTACTGGGAAAGACAGCCCTTTGTATATCGAACCAAAGCTTGTTTGATGTGCATTTTCACTCTCCCACATCAATGCTTGTACTTCGATTGTGCAAAACAACACACTGTTGAGAAACGATTTCAATGCATTGACATTGAGCAACCGTAATGCGGACGCTGGCCGAATGTGCATTATAAATAAGCCAATCAGTCGATCAGATGGCGTAAATAAATGCGTAAATAAATTGTCTTGCGATGTCGCTTTTGTCAGTTGCTGGTCCAAAATGCTCTCCTAAATACAGTGCTTAATCTAGTCGTTATATATTTTTTACGCCATCGGCATCAATATCATCTGTAGTGTTTTTATGATGCTGATTGCTTTTATGAAAAACGCGTACACGTCTTTCATGCTCGTCTTTTCGTCCCGCAAATAGCCCCTCCAACAATGATTTCGGCACCACTATTTCACTCACCAGATCATATGCAGCATCAAGTTGGACTGGTTCAATAAAAAAACACGCTGCTGTTGGCAAGTTATTTATCAGCGGATCATGTTGCAACAAAAGCTGCTTATCAATTAACACGCCTTCGTATTGCTCTAAGCTTGCCCAATCGCTACTACAGGGCAAGCCTAGTGCCGCAAACACAGCTGGCCGTTTAGTGATGAGGTGCCATTGGTTCAAGCGCTGCCTCCGTAATGTTGTACACAGGGTATTGAAGTAGATGATGCGCAGGCATCAAAAACGCATCTATCGTTTTTTTGTTGATGGGCAAAAAGAAAGCCACCGTTAACTCCTTACCAATATTGCGCGCTGGGCCATAACGCTCGGTATCGAGCCCTAGACGCTTTAGCAATCGCTCAAAGCTTGTGGTGGTGACGATCACATAACCCTTTAGCTTTTTTTCAACTGCGATGCGTATCGCGGTTTGCATGAGCGCCATGCTCGAAGCAGAGATGCCGCCGTGATTATGTTGTGCGCTTTGCTCAACGCAGGCGAATCGGCTGACTTCCCAAATTTCTGCGTCTACTGGTGCCGTCGCTGAATCGAGTAATTCAGGGAAGGTATCTTTCAACATGTAGGGCAAGGTGGTTGGCAGTAAGCGCATGCAGCCCGTGATTTTGTCTTGGCTACGTGCCATCAAATAAGTGGCTTGAGGCCCGTCATATTCGTCAACTTCAAATTGATTCTGTGTGGTGGGAACATCCCAACCAAGTTTTTCTTTAAAGACACCAAACCGAAAACGAAACAAGTCTTCAGAAGCAATCCGAATTGGCCCAATCTCGGAAGTCAGCATCGGAATTGCGTTGGTTTTCGAGGCCGTTACCGTCGCATGTGCAACAACAACGTCAATTGAATTTTCCATATTCTCTCCTGTTAAATACTAGGAGAGATGAAAACATTACGCGTTTTTTTTCGCCCCCGTCATATTTGACGGGGGCGTAATAATGATTACGGTGTAATTAATCCAAATGAGACTGATTTGGCGATCGCTTGGCTTTGGGTTGAGACGCCAAGTTTTTCATATGCAGTACGTAAGTAGCCACGTACAGTAGCTTCAGATATAGCCAAAATAACCGAGACCTCCCAAGCGCTTTTACCCGCACATAACCAGCGCAAACATTCCATTTCGCGTGGCGATAACTTTGGAAGCTGTTGAAATAAATCATCCGCCGCTGGCGAGATTAGATTGCGTAAAGCCTCATGCAAATATATTGCAAGCAAATTCGCTTCTGCCAAATGTGCCAATACTTCTTTTCGCGGATTAACACCACAATCTGATCGTGTCAGAGAAAGCAGTCCAGCTTCCCCTGTTGTAATGTGCACTGGCATTGTGACGCCTGTGTTGAGCCCATGACCCCTTGCTTCCTCCATAAAGTGTTGTTCACGAATATTCAAATTCGTCGCTTCGTGCCATAGGTAGGGCAGCCGCCCTGGAAAAGCCTGACGCATTATTGGGTCAACTGTAATTAAGGCTTCGTCACAGTATTTTTGCCACCAACTATCAGGATATGCGCTCAGAATAAAATCATCCGGTGCAACACCCGGCAATTTAACCCGCATGCCGTATAAGAATGACTCGAAGCCTAAACTATTCGTTATTTTGATTGTTTTCTCATGCAATTGAACAAGTGATTTGCACTGCAAGAGATCTACTACATCGTAAAAATATTGACTCAAAATAGACCTCAGCATGTTGTGTTTTTTTGTACTGAACCTTTATAGCGATATGCGCGTTGCAACTCTGTGACATCGGTCACAAAGTTTGACGATTCAATCGTTCGCAATTGTGAACGATTGTGAACAAAGTGATTTGTGCTCATCCTCAACGAAGAACTGCGACTGGGGTTTGCGATTTAGATTAACAGGCCAAAAATAAACGACTGGACGATCCCTGCAAAAACTTGAATAGCGCTGACTAGAAGATCTCAGTTTAATATGCAATACATGAAACCAAACACCAAACTCACGCAACTTGGCCGCCGCACGGCACACACACCAAATACAGTCAATTTAGCTTTGCATCGCGCCTCCACCGTTTTATTCGATTCTGTTGCTGACCTAGACGAGACACAGCGACGTTTTGATGCAGGCGAGCCAGTTTCAACCTACGGCATTTTTAATCTGCCGCAATATGTGGCGCTCGAAAATGCGGTGGCTGAGATTGAGCACGGTTATCGCGCGCTCACATATCCTAGCGGCATGGCAGCGGTTGCGGCGGCGATATTGGCGTGTGTGAAGGCGGGCGACCATGTGTTGATGCCTGATTGTGTCTATGGCCCCACGAGGCATTTTTGCGACACATTTTTACGCCGCATGAATGTGGACACCACTTACTACCAGCCTACTATCGGCGCGGATATTTCTGCCCTTTTAAGACCAAATACTAGCGTCGTTTATGCTGAGTCACCCGGCTCACTCACTTTTGAAATCGAAGATATTCCCGCCATCGCAAAGGCTGCCCACGGGCACGGCGCAAAGGTAATTCTCGATAACGCGTGGGCAACGGGATTGCACTTTGATGGCTTCAAGCACGGCGCTGATTTAGTCGTGCAGCCTGCTACTAAATATTACGCAGGCCATTCGGACGTGTTGATTGGCTTGGTTGTCGCTAGCGAAGCAACATGGCCGCAATTAAAAGAAACAAGCTACGCGCTCGGTCAGCGTGCCTCCCCTGATGATTGCTTTCTCACACTACGTGGCATGCGTACGATGGGCGTGAGACTCGCGCAACATCAGATGAGTGCATTAAAAATCGCGACATGGTTGCAAGATCAACCACAAATCAAACGTGTGCTCTACCCCGCCCTTGCGTCTGACCCACACCATGCTATGTGGAAACGTGATTTCACCGGTGCGGCGGGGTTATTCAGCGTTGAGTTTCAGCCATATGCAAAAGAAGCAATCGCCGCGATGATTGATGGCTATCAATATTTTGGTCTCGGCTATTCGTGGGGTGGCTTTGAAAGCTTAGTGGTGCCCGCGCACTTAACCCGCAGCGTGACGCCATGGCCTGGTGGGCCACTGGTGCGCTATCAAATTGGGCTAGAAGATGCGGATGATTTAATTGCTGACTTGCAAGAAGGTTTGTTGCGGTTGTAGATAAAAAGTGGCTCTGTGTAGTTACTTCAGCCCAAACAACGGTCTTACCCATTTATGCCGCTGAATCACGAAGCTGGTCAGCAACCAGCACAGCAATACTGTGCCGCAACCGACTAATATTGATTCCATCACGCCGCCCAGTTTTAACGGCACGAGCCAATAGGCGAGTACGATAATCACGCTGTGATGCAGGATATACCACGGGTAAACAGCTTCATTTGCCCACGGTAGCCAACGAAATGGGCGATTTAGCAATACCTGCGCCCATCCCAAAATGCTGCAAAGCATCGCCCATATGTAGAGGCTACGGAAAATCCAAATTACCACGAGCGTGTGGAGCGGGCTTGTATCAGTAGCAACTTGCCTTGTCCACATGTAAAGCACATAGGCTACGATTGTTACTGCCAAGGCTAATTGGCGAATACGCTTAAGCTCTTGCCACAACGCATCATCATGTGCCATCCAAAAACCCACTAAGAACATCGAAAAATAGATGGCGTGTTTATACGTTTCTGCGCTCTGCATTTGCAGCAACATCGTATAGGCTAACAAAACCACACTCGGCCAAATTAATAAACGCGCGCCACGCAAATTTGTGAATGCGCGCTTCATTGCTTGCCCAGCACGTGAGGCCAATGGTTTTTGTAGCAATACAATCGCAGCGGTATAGAAAATTAAATTCAATAAATACCAAAGATGATTCCACGTAAAGCTATTTTTCCAGCCATTGAACGCTTCAGGCGGCCAATCGTAGCCCATATAGTAGCGACCTAAAAACACAAAAAAGCCCGGTTCGACTAAGCCATTCATGACGCCTTGGCAGTAAGGCTGCACAGGCACAATAAACATGACGCCAAACACAAACGGCAAAATCAATTGCTTGGCACGCTTTTTGGCAAAGTCACGTACTGAAATATTGGTAAAAAGAAACGCTGTCGAGATACCGGAAATCAAAAATATTAAATCCATTCGCCACCGATTGACCGTCAGCATTGGGATTTGTAGCGTCTCAGACAGATAACTACTTTTGATATGCCAATCCCATTCGGCCACATACAACATGCCAAGGTGATACAAAATCAGCAAGCTAAATGCGATGGCGCGTAGCGCATCAATATCATGACGACGTTGCATCGTGTTTTCCTCATCACGTTAAAAAGTGCCGCATGTTAGCGGTGACCCTCAATGCTTGCTAGCGTAAAGGGTTGATTTGAATCGTTTAAGTGATGAGCGGTGGAACTTGGGGATGAAATATCAGGCGCGCGTAGTGTGATTCAGACGCAACACATTACAATCTGAGCATGCATAAAACGCTGACAAATACAGATTGGCTTGCCCGCTATCAGCCGTGGCGACATATCGTCGAGACGGGTTTTTGGATTGTGCTTCATTGCTTTGCCGCTGCCGTGAATTCCGTCATCGTCATTATGGATATTGAACGTACGGGGCAAAATTTTGCGCAGTGGAAGCCGGTGCTTTGGGAGTGGAGCAGCCATTTGGCATTGCTCGCGTTGGTACCCGCGGTGATTTGGTTTGACCGGCGCTACCCGTTAGCGCTGGGTCAACTCAAGCAAAATCTGCCCAAACACTTAGCGGCGAGTGTTGTTTATTCAATATTGCATGTGGTGGCAATGGTCATGATGCGTAAAGTCATTTATGCCACGCAAGGCGCGCACTATGATTTTGGCAATTGGCCGAAGGAATTTTTATACGAGTACTTGAAAGACATTAGCTCCTACTTTGGCGTGATCTTTATCATCACCTTCTACGAGCTATTGCTATTACGCCTACAAGGAGAAGCCCGCCTACTAGACGCCCCAGATATAGGCACACCAGTTGAGCCCATCGAGCGCCCGACACGCTTTTTAGTTAAAAAATTGGGCAAGGAATTTTTATTACCCGCTAACGAAGTCGAGTGGCTCAAAGCATGGGGCAATTACGTCAACCTACGCGTGCGTGGCCGCGACTATCCGCTGCGTGCCACCATGACTGAGATTGAATCTCGCCTTGATGCTGCCAAATTTGTGCGCGTGCATCGCAGCAACATCATCAATCTCGATTTTGTTGACACCATCGAGCCACTTGACTCAGGTGACGCACGCGCCAACATGCGTGATGGCGAAAAAATAGCGGTGAGTCGGCGCTATCGAGACAGGCTGCGGCAGTGTGCGATGTAGGTGCGCTTGATCACAGCAGCGCAATGATTTCAAAGTCGTTTATTGGCGGACATTTTGAGCAATTATTGCGCCAAAATAGCCGTAGATATTAGACTTTTTAATAATTTTGCACGTGGCGTAATCAAACCATTGCACCGTAAAACACCCGCGTATCGTACTCAAAGGCGATCTTGCCATTGACGTTGTGCGCGGCAAAAATTTCTTCTGCACGCTTGGCGAGTGGTGCGTAATTGGGGTGACTTTTATTTGGTACATAGGATGAAGAATTGAGTCGCCCCATCAAGCCTTCAAGATCAAAGTACTGAATATTGTCGAACGCAGCCTCAACGAAATTGCCACCAAAGAACGCATGAAACACGGCGGGGTCTTGGATATTTTTATGGTTAATTTCTTTGTAATCTGTGCCGTAGGTTTGCAGCATATCCTCGTACTCACGTAGGAATGGCGTGCTGTCAACGCGGCGGTCATTCCAGATGAGCGCGACTATACCTTCATCTTTCAATAGCCGTTTGAATTCAACGCGCGTTTTGGCTTGGTCAAACCAATGAAATGCCTGTCCTGCAAGGATGAAATCAAAGGTGTCCGCAGGCAGCCGTGTCGCCTCGGCAGTGCCGTCGATGCTGGTGAAGCGGCCATACTCGGCTAAATACGTTTCGCCCGCGTCACGCATCTCTTTATTCGGCTCAACACCCGCCACCGGATTGCCATTTTCTAAAAATAATTTAGTCAAAATGCCAGTGCCTGAACCGATGTCAGCAACAACAGATTCGGGCGTTAAATTGCACTTCGCCGCTAACAGATCAATGATCTCAATTGGGTAATGTGGGCGATATTTCACATAGTCGGTAACACGATCCGAAAATCTCGTCGTGGCATTTTCTTTTGTCATAGCCATTCTGCCTTTGTGTCGATTGTTGTTGTGTCACCTGCTTCACACAAGTCAAGCATAGCGTTGACCGTTGGTAACTCGGTTAAGAAAAAATAACGGCAGGCTTGTCGTTTGCCGAGATAAAAATGGCGCTCATCTTCTGTCATATTGTTATCTATCGCTTTTTCACCTGCCAACAATTGTGATAACCATATCCATGCCATGACGGTGTGACCAAATGCTTCTAAATACATTGTCGCGTTGGCCAAGGTACGATTGGCATCATTGACAGACCACATTGTTTTTGTCGTCGCTAACAGCCGAGTAACCGTATCTGCTAATTGTTTTGCATACTTTTTTGTGGCTAAGTCAGTTGAACATATGGCGGCTTGAATCGTCTCCGCCATTTTTAGGGCGAGCAGTTTTAAGGCCGCACCTTCTTCCATCACGACTTTACGCCCCAATAAATCGAGTGCCTGTATGCCGTGCGTGCCTTCGTGAATGGCATTTAAACGATTGTCGCGATAAAACTGCTCCACCGGAAAATCACGCGTATAGCCATAGCCGCCATAGACCTGAATCGCTAAATCGTTAGCACGCAGACACCACTGCGATGGCCAGCTTTTTGCAATTGGGGTGAGAATATCGAGCAGCAGTGTCGCTTGTTTTTTTGTGGTTACATCAGCTGCTGTTTTTTCATCATCAACTAATTTTGCGCAATATAAATTAAGCGCTAATGCGCCCTCAACATAACTTTTTTGGGCGAGCAACATACGACGCACATCCGCATGTTCAATGATGGGTATCTGTGCGCTTTGCGGGTCTTTATTCAGCGGTGCGCGACCTTGCGGGCGATTCTTTGCGTAATCGAGTGAATGTAAATAACCGGTATAGCCCAGCATGGTGGCACCTAAGCCAACACCAATACGCGCTTCATTCATCATGTGAAACATACAAGCTAAACCTTGATGTGGCTTGCCAACGAGATAGCCTATCGCACCAGCTTTATTGTGCGGCGTGTGTTTACCTTCGCCAAAATTAAGCAGGCAATTGGTGGTGCCGCGATAGCCCATCTTATGATTTAAGCCCGCAAGCACCACATCATTACGCTCGCCGATGCTAGTGTCATCGTTGACTAAAAATTTCGGCACGATAAAAAGCGATATGCCTTTTACACCCGCTGGCGCATCGGGCAGACGTGCCAGCACCAGATGAATAATATTTTCAGACAGCGAATGCTCACCACCCGATATCCACATCTTGTTGCCAAAGAGTCGATAATTTTCGCCATCCTTTTCTGCGCGCGTTTTAATATCCGACAATGACGAGCCCGCTTGCGGCTCTGATAAACACATCGTGCCAAAAAAACGCCCCGCCATCATTGGCTTCACAAACATATCAATTTGCGCTTGGCAGCCATGTGTAAGAATTAAATTCGCGTTGCCCATGGTTAAAAACGGGTAAGCAGCGGTGGCACAATTGGCCGCCATGAAATACGCCATCATCGCTTTATCAATGACAGTCGGTAGCTGCATCCCACCGAATGATTCATCTTGCGCGGCGGAGACTAAACCCGCCTGATTAAAGGCATCAATGGCGGACTTAATTTCCGCAATCATGGTGACGTTGATGCCGTCAAAATGAGGCTCGTTTAAGTCGCTCTTGCGATTGTGTGGGGCAAATATATCGGTGGCGATTTTTTCCGCCGTATCGAGCACCGCGTCAAAGGTCTCGCGGTCATGTTGTGCGTAGCGTGTACGCGAGGTGAGTGCAGTCGCATCAAGCCATTCGTAGAGCAGAAAATTTAAGTCGCGGCGGGAGAGGAGGAGGAGGGACATGGTAAAAATAATAGATGAGATTATTGGAAGTTTTTTAAGCCACAGATGAAAACAGTTAACTTCAAAAACAAATTTTTATATGCGTTGTCATTCCGAGCGTAGCCGAGGCTGATACTTTTTCTTTGCGCTAACTAGAAAGCATCTTCCTCGGCTACGCTCGGAATGACATATAAAATGATTTGGCTCTTAACGTTATCCGCATTTATGTGTGTTTGCGTTGCAAAACCATGAAGCCCCTGCATGGGCTTCAAGCGATCGTCTGCGAAAGGCATGCCTTTCGAAACCCCGACTCACGTCTGTGGCTAATTTTTTTAAAGCTACCTTGGCTTTCTCGGCATATGCTGAAACACGCGGTCATACAGCCAATTTGGTACCAGCCGCAACACCCGCGCGGCCACACCCATTGTCCAAGGGATTACCGTAAATGAAGTCTTCGCCTCAATGGCGCGTGCAAAGCGAATCGCGGCTTCATCCACATCAATTAAAAATGGCATTTTGAATTTATTCACCGCTGTCATCGGCGTACGGATATAGCCTGGGCAAATGGTGACGACACTCACGTTAGCGGGGCGTAATTCCACGCGCAGACTTTCGCAGTATTTAATTGTCGCCGCCTTAGATGCGGAGTACGCACCACCGCCCGGAATACCGCGAAACCCCGCCACACTCGCAATACCCACGAGCGTGCCTGACTTGCGTGATGTCATTGCCTCCACAAACGGGTGAAAGGTATTGACCATGCCCATGACATTAATATCAAAAATTTCTTGGAAGGCTGCCATGTCATCCGCTATCTCGGTCAAGGTGCCGCGCGACACGCCAGCATTGGCGATGACAATATCGGGTACGCCGTGTTTTATGATGAAATCGTTCGCGGCAGCTTTTAAGCCAGCCAAATCGCGCACATCACAAACATATATTTCAGGGCGTGGGGTGATGGTAGCGGCAACACGTTCAAGCCAATCGGCGCGGCGCGCAACCAGCGCTAACTGCGCCCCACTTTTTGCATAGTGTCGCGCAAGAGATTCTCCAATGCCGCTTGATGCGCCCGTGATAAATATTTTTTTCATAATCGGATTTTATCAGCGCTAACAAAACCAGAAACGAAAACGGCATCCGCAGATGCCGTTTTTATTTTTTTGATTTCCGACTTACTTGCTCGGCGCTGTCGCCGGAACAGATACGGGCGCAGGATTTTGCATTGCAGGCTTTGGTGGTGTTTTAGACGGGATTTTTTTCGCTGTAACGGCTTTTACAGCCGCACCTGCGCCAACAGCAGCGGCACCAGCAGCAATGGCTGGTGCTGCTGATCTTGCATTTGTCGCACGTGCCTCAGCGATTAACCGATCAACCGTCGATAGTATGTTGCTTGCACCACCAACTTGCACAACGATGTTACGACCATTTACAACAATTGCAGGCGTTGAATTTACCTTGTACTGGGACATGAGGTTACGGCCGCGCATAACTTTTGAGACCACTGAAAAAGATTTTTCAACCGTTTCAAATTGCGCAGGATTCACCCCATTTTTTTCTAACCATTTGTTGAGTACCGGGCGACTTCCCAACATCACGCGCTCATTATGTAGCGCTTCAAAAATCTTTTTATTTAAACGCTCAATTTGTCCCATCGCCTCTAGTGTGTGATAAAGACTAATTTCTTCTACACCCATTAGATTAATGCCAGAGGGTACGGCGCGGAATTTTACATCTGGCGGCAATTTTTTCTTCCACTCTTCAAGAGCAGGCTCAAGGTTAGCGCAGTGTATGCAACCATATGAAAAGAACTCAAGCACCTCGATCATGCCGTCATTGGGCGTCAAGACTGGCGGGTCAATCGGGGTGACTTCACGCGAGGATTGTGCGCTTGCTGTGAATGCAATGACGCTAGAGGTCAGCAATACAAAAAATTTTGACAACATAGTGGGCTTAAAAAATCGCGACATAGATAATCCTATTTGGTTAATCGTCAGTACTTTGTTCTTAATTTGCTACTCTGGTTTTACCACGGCGGCACTAATGCCGTTTTGGGACAGCACATTTTTAATTCTGTTCACTTCTTCTTGGCTCTTGTACGGGCCTAATCGTACTCGGTATAACGTGCCTTTCGCCGCGACGTTGACGCTTTGCACGTTAGCTTCAAATCCGGCAAAGGCGATTTTTGCTTTCATATTGTCCGCCTCTGATGCATTTTGAAATGCGCCCGCTTGCAAATATAGCGTTTCATTGAGCGACTTTATTGGCGCAGACTGTGTGGCAATGTCCTTAATTGGGTCTGTTGCTACATCCTTCGTAAGCGACGGTTTTGTATCCTTAACTGCCGCACTTGGCTCGACTGCGCTACCAGATTTAGCGTCATTTGCATTTTTTTCACCTGGCAGTATTTGATAAAAATCGAAACGCTGCTTATTTGGATCAGTCGCATCAGCTTTAGTGTTTGTTGTTGTTGGTGCAGCAGGCGATTTCATCGGTGCGAGTGGCTCGGAAGGCTTCGTTTTCTCAACAAAATTTGCGGTGCGCGTAGTGTTAAGCCATACCGCAACGCCGAGTGCCAAAAAAATACCCAGCAGCAGGCCGATGATGATACCCGCCACCAGCGGATTCATGCCGCGTTTAACTGGTGCAGATTTTTTTTCAAATGCCATGGCTACATTTTCTCCGGGGCGGAAACACCCAATACGGTGAGGCCGTTTTTAATCACTTGTTTAACGGCGACGATTAACGCCAAACGCGCGTGTTTGAGTGCCGCATCGTCAATTAAAAAACGCTCTGCATTGTAATAGGTATGCAATTTAGCCGCGAGCTCAGACAAATAGTTCGCCACCATGTGTGGGGATAATTCACGGGTGGCTAAACTTAATATTTCAGGAAAATCAGCAAGTGTACGCAGAAGCGCAGACTCATAAGTTGAGACTAATGGCGATAAATCGACATTGTTAAGCGTGGCCACATCGCCCGCCCATTGCTCCAACACTCGACAAATACGTGCATGTGCATACTGCACGTAATAGACGGGATTATCCTCAGAGTGGCTTTTGGCTAAATCAATATCAAAGGTGAGTTGCGAATCAGATTTACGCATGATGAAAAAGTATCGCGTTGCGTCGCGACCAACCTCATCAATCAAATCGCGTAGCGTCACATAGCTACCTGCGCGTTTAGAAATTTTGACTTCCACACCATTACGCATGACCGTAATCATTTGATGCAACACATAATCTGGGTAGCCTACAGCAACGCCCAAACCCATCGCTTGCAAGCCCGCCTTCACGCGCATGAGCGAGCCGTGATGATCCGCACCCAGCTCGGTGATCGCACGCGTATAGCCGCGCTGCCATTTGGTGACGTGATACGCAATATCGGGCACAAAATAAGTGTAAGTACCGTCCGACTTTCGCATGACACGATCTTTGTCGTCACCATACTCGGTTGTTTTGAGCCATAACGCGCCGCCCTCTTCATAGGTGTGGCCGTTGGCAATCAATTGATTAACCGTTTTTTCAACTAAGCCATCGGTGTAAATAGATGACTCTAAAAAATATTGATCAAATTCTACGTCGAATGCTTTTAAATCAAGGTCTTGCTCATAGCGTAATGCGGTTACGCTAAATTGACGCACCGCATCGCTATCATTGCCTAATTTATCGCCGCTATTTTCAGCGACATAACGTGTCGCGATTTCAGTGATGTAATCGCCACGATAGCCATTTTCAGGAAACTCAACCGCCACGCCTGCGGCTTCTTTAATGCGCGCTTGTACTGAAGCGGCTAGATTTGCGATTTGCGCGCCCGCGTCGTTGTAGTAAAATTCGCGGCTCACGTTGTAGCCTTGGCTCTTTAGTAATCGCGCCAAGCTGTCACCAATGGCAGCCCCGCGTCCGTGGCCGACATGCAATGGCCCAGTTGGATTGGCGGAGACAAACTCGACCATCACTTTTTCATTGTTACCCGCATGACTCGTGCCAAACGCATCTTTCTCAGTCGCGATAAAGTTGACGATACGCGTTTCAGCTTCACTTGATAACCGCACATTGATGAAGCCTGGCCCAGCAATTTCTGGTTTCGCCGCCAATAACGACGATGCTGGTAGCGCCGCAATGATAGCTTCGGCGACATCACGCGATTTGAGGCTGAGTTTTTTTGCTAAGTGCAACGCACTATTAACAGCATAGTGACCGTATTCAGGGTTTTTCGGCTTTTCCACCGCAATCGCGAATGGCGGCGTCTCATCCTTTAACTGCGGAAAAGCACTAAATAAGGCTGTTTGAAACAGCGCAGCAACTTGGGTTTTGTTATCAATAAATTGTGACATGGCAAGCTTAGTAAGTAAGCTTACATTATAGCGTTATGTCTTAAGCCTACTCTTGCGCGCAAGACAGACATAACTAGCAAAGTTGTTTATCGACGGTCGCTTTGGAGCAATAATGCCTTAAATCGCTTACCAATAAACGACTTTACTAAAATAAAAAAAACCCGCTCATGCTTTCGCATGAGCGGGCGCAATTGCCGATGCGTTCACAGCGTCACCGGCTCCTCAGGGAACATGCTATTTACGCGGAACGGCTGAAAACGGATGTGCTACTTGGTAATAATGTCGCGGTGCATAGGCGCTAATACGGCAAGCAATTTATTTTGTGCGCGAAACGGCACTTTATTTTTATCCATTGCCAGTTGTAGCTGCTCGACAAGCCCATTGAAATGTTCACGATTGATGCCCATTTCCGCGTGCATTGGTTTCATTTTTGCGCCTTTATAGACGCAACCGCCGTTTAATATTTCGCATATTTGATCGACTAGCTGTTCTTTCACACGATCATTGTCTGTGTCTTTGAAAAACGGCGCGGTACGTTTATCCGCCAATAGCCCAACCATGAAGTCATTCATGATGTTGACCAAGCCAGTTTTGCCACCAAAGGCTTGAAATATCTCAGGGTCATTTTGAATTTTTGTTTTCTCTTGCGCCATCGCTTCAACGCTAATCATCGCGCCCGCAAGCGCAATGCCACAAGCAACCAAAATAAAATTTAATTTTCGCAACATCATTTTCTCCATCAAAAAAAGGTTAAAAACCAACTTGTACAGAAAGGTAAGTACCTTTTTGTTTATCTTTAATCACAATATTGCCAAGGTCAACATAGGCCAAGGTGACCGAAAAATTTTTGCTCGGCGTGTAGGCAATAAATACGTCGTACCAAGGGTCTTCTTTGAAAGGCAAGTTGTCAGGCTTTTGCCGAAATTCAGCACCGATGGCTAAATCTTTACGTAACAAAAGTGCCACCGAACCCTCCGCCTGTGCAGAATATTTATTTTTCGCATTCGTGCCGAACCCTAAAATGCCGATCTGATTCGCCTTGGTATAACGTAGCGTGCCATTCACCAAAATTGATGAATTCAGATAGAGCTTGGTCGCGGACACATAAACATCGGTGCCTTTGTCATCGCGAATGCCGAGTGCGCGTAGCAGTGCGCCACGATCATTGGTTTTGTGCATCAGACCGATTGAAACTTGCGGCGCCCAACTATCTTGCTCCAATACCGCATCGCCAAATACTTTTACTTTAGCGCCGATGATTTTTTGCGTAAATTTAAAACCATTACCCAACCCCAGCGCGCCGCCAACAGCACGCGTATCAAATTTTTGCTCCGCAAACGACAACTCGAACCGATCATAAAAACCGACTGCCGCCCCTGTTACGCGCAAGTTGTAATCAGTCGCGCGCACATTGGTCGCAAATAGGTTGCCACCCACTTGCTCCTTGGTGCCGTAGCCCGCAATCACAGCCCACGGTGTCAAGCCACCACCCGCTGCCCCCTCGATATTGCTCACGCCGCCCGTAAGTAAGAGCTTACTTGAAAACGTGCTTGGCTCATTCGCTGATGCTGCAGTTGCTAGCATCCCGAGCGATACTAGTAATGACAGTAACGCATAACGCGGACCGCCTAATCGTTGTAATCGTTGATTTCCCATATGTATTCTGCTTTCAAAATAACGCGTAAAAATGAACTTCACACGCCATACGCAAGGATTATCAAATTGGATTAGCGATTCTCATCAAACGCGATAGAATTATTTAACGACGCTAGCTTCACGCTAATGCTGGAAAAATCAACACTATCGCGGGTGTAGTTCAATGGCAGAACGGCAGCTTCCCAAGCTGCATACGAGGGTTCGATTCCCTTCACCCGCTCCAACTACTATTCATGAAAACATTTAATTGGGCCATCTTAGGTCCTGGTCGTATCGCCCATCGTTTTGCAGAGGCGGTCAATCGAACGGATAACAGCGCCATTCGCTGCGTGCACGGTCGTGACTTAGACCGCGCCTTGGCATTTAGCCAAAAATGGTCGCGTGATGGTTATTCATCTGCACGCTCGACGGTCAATATTGATGATGTATTGACGGCAGACGATATTGATTGCGTTTATATCGCCACGCCGCACGCATTTCATGCCGATGCAATACGGCAATGTTTATTGGCAGGTAAGCCTGTGTTGTGCGAAAAGCCGCTGGTGACGGATGCTGAAACGGCGCGCGAATTGATCGCAATAGCGATACAGCAAAAAACATTTTTAATGGAAGCTGTATGGACGCGCTTTTTGCCAATCTACGGCCAAGTGGGCGAATGGCTGTACGCAAATGCGATTGGTCAGGTGCAAGCGATGCAATCGACGTTTTGTTTTAATGCACCGTATGATGCGACTTCACGTGTTTACGACCCTGTACAGGCAGGCGGCGCGTTACTTGATATTGGTATTTACAATTTAACCGTGACGCGCTGGGTCATGGCTGAGGCGTTCGGTGCTTGCCCTGATGCACTCACCATTGCTGCTGATGCGGTCAAAGGCCCCACCGGGGTGGATCATCGTTTGGCGGCGACACTGGCATTTACCAACGGTGTGACTTCGCAATTTATTTGTAGTGTCGAGAGTGCAGGCGAGAATGCGTTTCATATCATCGGCGACAAAGGCACAATCAAAATACACAAATACTTTTCAGCCGCTGAAACCGCTACGCTCGCTGTTGCGAATGCAGAGCCTATCACCATAAACAAGCCTTGGCGCATCAATGGCTTTGAAGGCGAAATTGACGAAGTCATACGTTGTATCGGTGCGGGCAAGATTGAAAGTGACGTGATGCCGCACGCTGAAACGCTAAAAACGCTCGAATGGATGGATCAAATTCGGCACAGTGTGGGCGTGCGTTATCCGTTTGATCGGTAAATATTTGCTTAAAAGTGCACGCTACTTCGCCGTCGCAATAATCGCTTCTACATCGGTATTTTTAGCGGTCTCGCGCAGCCACTGATTATTCTTAGCCAGCACCTCTTTGTTCAGGCGATACTTGTTTTGCGAGATGGACTGAATAATCTCGCGCGAGACTGCGGGGGAAAAATGATACATATCAGTGTAGTTGGCGAGATTATTGACCAGTGCCGCGTCCGCTTGAAAATCAAACCACTGCACATTTTGATAGGCTTCGGTGGCGGCAAAAACATAATCACGAAATTGCAACGTCTGCTCAACTTGGCGACGCTGCTGAAAATCCGCCCAGACTAAAACAGAGTAGGGCAAATAGACAAAGCTAAATGACACGTTTGGGTTTGCGCGCACCAACGGCAAAATATTTTCAGCAAAACTTAACTGCATCTGAGCCAAATTACGATTAGGTTGCTTGAAATTTTTATTCAGATTATTCGCATCTAATCCGCGCACCGTTTTAGCGGCGGAAAATTCGCTGCTATCCGCCCAAAACCAAGGCCTAGTAAGGCTTTCAGAGAATCGTGAGGTTCGCGCGCCGCGCAAAATTTCAGTCGATTTCATTACGCTATCAAGCCCAAATAAATATGGCCCGTCGTTGAGGATAGTCGTGTCATACAAATACGTTGGAAAGGCAGACGTAAAGCCGCTACGTTGGGGCGCACCAGAGAAAGCGTTGTAATCCATATTCATGATGATGTGCGTTGGCTTGCCGGTGCTTAACGCCAACCCTAGCAGCTGATTCGCGTCATAGGCAGTCATCGCGGACATGGACAAATTGATGCTGCGGCCAGTTTTATCGTGCGTGGCGAAAGCACGGTTAACGTCGTCGGTATCAATATTTTCCATCAGTGATGAACCAATAACGATGCGCGAATAGTCGGCATGCATCGCGCGGCCAGGATTCACAAAGCGCTGCTGTGCGTTGTAAAAACGCGGCTTATAAAAACTAGCCTCACGGTAATGCTGAAACGGATCAACCCACCAATTAAGCGTGCCGATAGCGGCTAACCCTGCAAGCGTTATCAGGATAACGGCAATCACAAATTGCGACGATTTTAGAGTCGATGTCAGCGTTGATTTCATCAAAAAATGAAGTAAATAAATTCGGTCGCGCCGGGCACTAATACCAATGAAACAAGCATCAGTGCGCCAACTAATAATGCTGTACGTTTATTGAGTGTAATCTGCTGCGCAATTTCAAACGCGGTCTTCGGCGTAAACGCCAATACCAGCGCCGCCAACATTGCCAGTAGTACACTCCATGCAGGCATAGCAACGTGAAGACTTACGCCTTTTAACCCCGCCGCCGCAGACAAAATATGCATCGCATCCGCCAAGCTTGCGGCGCGAAATACGGCGAAGCAACAAATCACAAATATAAAGGTGATGAATATTGCGACTATGTTGGGCAACGGCAACGATAATTTGCGCCACAAATGCAGCACGACCAGCGCCGCACCATGCAAAAAACCCCACAGCACAAACGTCCATGCCGCACCATGCCACAGCCCGCCGATAATAAATGTGGCCAAAAACAATAAGCACATGCGCACTTCGCCGAGACGATTACCGCCGAGCGGAATATAAATGTAATCGCGCAAAAATCGCGATAGCGTCATATGCCAACGTCGCCAAAAATCCTGAATGTTAGTGGCGCGATATGGCGCATTAAAGTTTTGTGGCAGCTTGATATTCATCATCAGCGCCGCGCCGAGCGCCATATCGGTATAGCCGCTGAAATCAAAAGCAAGTTGCAAGCTATAGGCTAATATCGTCATCCATGCATCGACAAAGCCAAGTGCCGCTGTATTTGCAAAACCATCATTCGCTATTGGCGCTATCTGATCTGCAATCAGCACCTTTTTAGTCAAGCCAAGCGTGAATAAAATCAGGCCGCACGCGATATTGTCCCAATTGATTTTCTTTAAGCTGGCATCGGCAAATTGCGGCATCATCTCGCGGTGATGAATAATTGGTCCGGCTAATAAATGCGGGAAGTAGGTCACGAACAAAAAATAATTAGCAGCGGATAACTCCACCACGCGGCCACGCCACGCATCGACTAAAAATGCAATTTGGGTGAAGGTGAAAAAACTAATGCCCAGCGGTAAAGCAATATTTAAGATTGAGTAATCCGACCCAATCACCGCATTCATATTGGCGATAAAGAAATTGGTGTATTTGAAATAGCCTAGTAAGCCAATATTAAAAATGAGCCCGACAATAAGCCAGCGTTTTGATGCTGCCTCATTTACCCGCTTAGTCAAATGCTGCGCCAAGATAAAATTGACCGTCATTGACGCCAACAACACCAAGATAAAGCTGGCCTTCCACCAAATATAAAAGACACACGACATCGCACAAAGAAAGAATGTTGCGCCTAATGACGAACGCCTTGCGATAGCGAAATAACCTATAACCGCAATGGGTAAAAAAAATAGAATGAAGGCGTAAGAATTAAATAACATCGAGATTATTTAATCTAACAACACCGTATCGTCATGCGAATACGCTGGCGATGATGCACACAAGATTTTTAAGGAATCAGCGCCTATATTGGTGATGTTATGCGGCGTGCCGGGCTTAATCACAATGCTATCGCCCACCGCCACCGAGAATGTCGTCTCACTCAGGCGCATTAAACCCACACCTTGGGTGATGTGATAAATCTCTTCTGTCAGATTGTGACAATGTAGTACGGTCGTCTGCCCAACCTCCACAATCGCCTCCGCCAAACTTTGATTGCATGTGGCACTGCTATTCGGATGCAATAGCTCACGAATAATAGAGCCATCTTTGGTCACATAGGCGGGGATATTTTCGTATTGCGTATGTGTAACGTGTGATGTGGTTTTTTCAGGTTCCATGCCATAATTTTTGCATGATTCCCCTAATTTTATAAATAACAAAACTCAGGTACGCCATGGCCGTTAATTATGTTGTCCCCACTAAAGCTAGTCTTCACGCAGTATCTGGCATTCGTCTTGGTATTGCCGAAGCGCACGTGCGTAAACCAAACCGTAAAGACATGCTGATTGCGGTAATGGATGAAGGCAGTATTGCCGCAGGTGTATTTACGCAAAACCGCTTTTGCGCCGCTCCTGTAATCGTCTGTCGCGCACACTTACATGCGCGAGCCGATCAACGCGCCATTATTGTCAATACCGGCTGCGCCAACGCGGGTACGGGTGAGCGTGGTATGACCGATGCACATGACACTGCAAATGCGGTCGCGTTAGCCCTTGGCTGTGCGCCTGAGCAAGTATTGCCATTCTCAACCGGCGTCATCATGGAGCACTTGCCGATGCCGCGTATTTTGGCGGGCGTGCCGCTGTGTATAGAAAATTTAGCGGCGGACAATTGGTTTGAAGCCGCACAAGCCATCATGACCACCGATACCGTGCCCAAAGCACTCAGCCAGCAAATTACGCTCTATGGCAAGACGGTCACCATTACCGGCATTGCCAAAGGTGCTGGCATGATTCAGCCAAATATGGCGACCATGCTGGGTTTTATCGCTACCGACGCGTGTGTGGCTGAGGATGTATTGCGCGATATGGTGCGCGAGGCGGCCACGTTGTCGTTTAACTCCATTACCGTGGATGGCGATACATCAACCAACGATTCGTTTGTTTTGATTGCGACCAACAAAGCAGACCATCCAAAAATTGTTGGCGAAGGCACTGCCGAATACGGCATTTTGCAAACCGCGATAAACCAAGTCGCGATTCAATTAGCGCAGGCGATTGTGCGTGATGGCGAAGGGGCGACAAAATTTATCACGATCAATATTCGCGGCGGTAAATCGCGTGAAGAATGTATGAAAGTTGCCAAGGCCATCGGTCATTCACCGTTGGTGAAAACCGCTTTTTTTGCCTCTGATCCAAACCTTGGTCGCATCTTAGCTGCCGTTGGTTATGCGGGTATTGATGATCTTGATCAACACAAAATTTCGCTTCATTTGAGCGATGTATTGGTCGCTGAGCACGGTGCGCGCGCCGCCAGCTATGTTGAGGCAGATGGTGTGCGCGTGATGAAGGAAGCGGAAATTACCATACGCGTTGACTTGGGTCGCGGCAGCGAAAGTGCGACAGTATGGACGTGTGATTTTTCT
Source organism: Burkholderiales bacterium (assembly GCA_031414695.1). Classification (GTDB taxonomy): domain Bacteria; phylum Pseudomonadota; class Gammaproteobacteria; order Burkholderiales; family Usitatibacteraceae; genus UKL13-2. The sequence goes on along the minus strand of JANNWG010000029.1, from coordinate 78,272 downwards.
TATGACTACGTCAAAATTAACGCGGATTATCGAAGCTAATGTTTTCAAAATTATCCGCGCTTGAGAAAATTGCCAATAAGGCAGAGGCACTCATCGACAAAATTGATGCATTACTGCCCGCGCCGCCTACCAACAATTGGCAAGCCATCGCGTATAAATGGCAAAAGCGTGATGTGGGTATTTTTGGCACGCAGTACGCGCTTATTCCCATCGCCTCGACACACATCATTCATCTCGACGACTTGCATGATATTGATGAACAAAAATCACGATTAGTCGCCAATACCAAACAATTTATTGCCGGACAAAGTGCGAATAATGTGCTGCTGACTGGCGCACGCGGCACGGGCAAATCTTCCCTTGTTAAAGCATTGCTCACAACATTCGCTAAAAAAGGCCTGCGTATTATTGAAGTTGATCGCGCTGACTTAATTCATCTGCCCGAAATTGCCGCGCTAGTTGCAAGCAGGAGTGAAAAATTTATTATCTTCGCTGACGATTTATCGTTCGACGCGCATGACTCTGCGTATAAAGCGCTCAAGTCTGTACTTGATGGTGGCATAGCCGCACCCGCGCAAAATATCTTGGTCTATGCCACCTCTAATCGTCGTCATCTCATGCCGGAATCAATGACTGAAAATGCCGCAGCCAGACATACTGAGGATGGTGAGATTCATCCTGGCGAAACCACAGAAGAAAAAATTTCGCTGTCGGAGCGCTTTGGGTTGTGGCTATCGTTTTACCCATTCGATCAAGATCAATATTTAGCAATTGCACGACACTGGGTAACTACGCTCGCGCCCAAAACGAAAAAAATTAACGACGCACATTTTCGTCAAGCAGCGCTGCTATGGGCGCTCGAACGCGGCGGGCGCAGTGGGCGCATTGCGTATCAATTTGCGCGTGATTATGCAGGGCGTACGCCAGCGCGGATCGTTGCAGTCAATGTCAAAAAAGTCTCTACAAAACCGCGTAACCGCAAACCGTCCTCCACTTTGAAAAAGGGGAGCTAGAGGGGATTACGGTCGCTAGTAGTCACTTACCAACTCATCACCCATGCAAAAAATCACCGATGTCGCGGTCGCCGTTTTGCAATTACCCAGCGGCGAATTCCTACTCGCCTCTCGTCCCGATGGCAAACCCTACGCGGGTTACTGGGAATTTCCTGGCGGCAAAATTGAGGCGGGTGAATCAGTACGCGCAGCTCTCATACGCGAGCTGCGCGAAGAACTGAATATCGTCATCACCAATTGCTCGCCTTGGTTTAGTTTCAACATGGTGTATCCGCACGCCACAGTGCGCTTACACACGTGGCGTGTGGGCGCGTGGCATGGCGCAGACAAGCGCGGGCTAACAGGATTGGAAGGCCAACAATTTCAATGGCAGCGATTAAATGCGCTCACCGTTGCGCCCATACTGCCTGGCTGCCTGCCGATATTTCACGCCTTGTCATTGCCTAAGCATTATCTAATTACGCATGCGAGCGAAGTTGGTATAAAAGCATATCTCGAACATCTACGGGCGCTTTGGCGCCATATTGCGCCAAAGCGCCCGCCGAATGGCGAGTTTACAAGCGCAGCAAGCACCCTCATTCAAGTTCGCGAAAAATCAATGTCACTCGTACAATTACGTGATTTTGCTCGTGAAATCGTCACCGTCGCCGCTGAATATAACGCCATCGTCTTAATCAATAGCGCGAATGGCGATGCAGCATTCGCAAATGCAGTCGGCGCCAACGGCCTACATTTAACCAGCCAAGATTTAGCGAACTGCAACACTCGGCCTGATGTCGCCTGGGTCGGCGCATCCGCACACAATCGCGACGACTTGCAACGCGCGGCTAATTTGCGATGTGATTTCGCCGTGCTAGGTCACGTAAAAGAAACCCGATCGCACGCTGATGCGCCGCCACTCGGTTGGAACACATTCACGACCTTGGTGACTAACACCAGCCTTCCCGTTTTTGCCATTGGCGGCATGACTTATGCCGATCTTGACACTGCCATTACGCATGGCGCACATGGAGTCGCGATGATGCGCGCTACGTTTAGTTAGTTACTACCGGCGGTATTGTCGGCAGTGCGCGCGCATACACCCATTGCAGTAGTGCATCCTTCGCAGCTTGGGTAAAAATGGCGTTGTTGTGATTCGCCATCATCACCATAATGTAACGGCGCTCATCGGCGGCCAGTACATAACCGGCAATTGCGCGTACATCGTTTAAGGTGCCGCTTTTCATGTGGGCTTGTCCTGCGACAACATCCCCCCTAGCACGGCGGCGAAATGTGCCGTCAATACCGACGAGCGACATCGACGAGATAAATTCTGGCATCACCGCAGAACGCCATGCGGCGTCAAGCAGCTTGCCTAAATTAGCGGCAGAAATACGTTCAATACGTGATAGTCCCGAACCGTTCTCAATCACCAACTCTGGCGCCACAATATTTTTACGCGCAAGCCAAGTGCGCACGATGTCGAGCGAGCGTTGTGGCGTTGCGGGTTGTTTATCAACCTCGGCTGAAAGCGTGAGATACAGCTGGCGCGCCATGACGTTATTAGAATACTTATTGATATCGCGTATGACATCACTTAGCGAAGGTGACTCACTGGTGGCAATGAGTTTGGCCTCAGTTGGTGTCGGCGCAACTTTAACCGCACCCTTCCAAACGCCGCCAACATCCGCCCACATATTGGCAAACACACCGCCAACAAATCTTGCATGGTCAAGCAACGAAATATTCCATGTATGCTCACCGCAGCTACGCGGATAATTACCCGTAAAGGTGATGCGAAGCTCTGTCGGGCTCGTGGTTTGGATATCACTTTTGATGCGTTCACGCCAATCGCCGCATGGTGCGTCCACCAATTTAGTGCGGTTAATAATTTCTAATTGTGCTGGCTTTACATCAGGTGAAATCGTCACGCTACGATCATCAATGGCAGGCGCAAACTGAAAGCGTATCGCTTTGAAATTCAGCAACAGTGCATCGGGCACGACGTTATAGGCGCGACTGGCATCACCGTCAAATTTTGCGGGGTCAGCCTCGGCAATACCAAAAAATGTTTTGTCGAGTATCAAGTCGCCATTGATGGTGCGTAAGCCGCGCTCGCGCAGCTGCTTTAAGAGTAACCAAAAACGCTCCACTGTTAATTTAGGGTCGCCAGTGCCTTTCAAAATAAGGTCGCCCTTTAGCGTGCTCGCGCGTATTTCCCCTGCGACATACACCTCAGTTTTCCATGTGTGCGCAGCGCCGAGTAGCTCTAGGCCCGCATAAGTGGTGACAAGTTTCATGACGGAAGCTGGATTCATCGGCTTATCAATATTGTGCGAAATAATCGCGTCCGTCGCGCCAACTTCTTTCACCAATATCGACACCTGTTCAAGCGGCACTTGTGCTTTGACAAATACGTCGGTGACGTTATTGGGTAAGCCTTGAATCGTGGTTTGTTTGGTCTGCGCTACCGCTTGCAGCGAATGAAGAAGCGTGCAGACAAAAAGCGCTACGATAATTTTTATCATTTGTTTAGTGTATTGATAATGGCCAGCGTCTCCTCAACCATCCAGCTAAATATGTCGGCGGTGATGATGTAGGGCGGCATGAAATAAACGGTGTTGCCAATAGGGCGAAGTAATAAGCCGCGCGCTAGAGCCGCGGCAAAAAATTGCCGCGCAAAATTAGCCTCTGCCGCTTCAATATCAAACGCCCAGATCATGCCCAGATGGCGAAAATTTTTCACTCGTGGATGTTCGCGCAAAGGCTTACACAGCGTAGTAAAGATGACCGCATTTAGTTTGTTTGTGTCGATGACGTTATCAGCGGCAAAAATATCGAGTGTTGCCAACGCTGCACGGCAGGCTAGTGCAGAACCTGTATAAGAATGTGAGTGGAGAAAACCGCGCGCAATGCTATCGTCATAAAACGCAGCATAAATAGTATCGGTTGTGAGCACGCACGAAAGCGGCAAATAGCCACCGGTTATACCCTTAGACAAACACATAAAGTCAGGCAGCGCCGCCTTACTCTGTTGCCAAGCGAACATTGAGCCTGTGCGACCAAAGCCGGTCATGATTTCATCCGCAATCAAATGTACTTGGTACTCACTGCAAAGTGCGCGCGCGCGCTGCAAATAGCGCGGGTGATACATTCGCATACCTGCCGCACCTTGCACCAATGGCTCAAGAATTAAGGCTGCGATTTCATCATGCCGCGCGGCCAACAATGCGGCGAGCTTATCGGCGGCTTCATCCGCACAGTGCACGCAACAGGGCTGCCCATCATCCGGCGTTGTCGTGGTGGGCGCGGGTGTGATGAGATTATTGTTGAGTAGCGGCTGATAAACATCTTTGAAAATCGCTACGTCAGTCACTGACAGCGCACCCAAGGTTTCACCGTGATAGCTGCCTGATAGCGATACAAATTTTTGCTTCGCGGGCTTACCTACATTGCGCCAATAATGAAAACTCATCTTCAGCGCAATCTCCACCGCAGAGGCGCCATCACTAGCAAAAAAAGTGTGGCCTAAGCCCGTGAGCTTGGCGAGACGTTCGGCTAATTCCACCGCGCTCTCATGGGTAAAACCTGCCAACATGGCGTGTTCTAAGGTATTAAGCTGGGCGATGATTGCCGCGTTAATCTGTGGATTAGCATGCCCAAATAGATTCACCCACCAACTAGAAACACCATCCAAATAGCGCTTACCTTCCATATCGGTCAACCACACGCCTTGCGCGGATTTAATCGGCACCAGCGGAAATTGTTCGTGATGCTTCATCTGCGTACACGGATGCCAAATGCTGGCGAGTGAGCGTTTAACGAAGTGGGCGTTATCTACGAGGTCGCTATTCATCGGGGCAATCTATCATAGGCTTGGCGTTAAGACGCGACATCATTTTTTTGCCAACGTTAAACGTTTGGCAATTTCAATTACTATTAACAAAACACTAATAACCACGAGCATTTACAAGCATAAAAGCGCCAATATGCCCGCTGTTACTGGTGTTTAGTATTTTTGACCGCCTAGACGCTTCACGATTGTCAACACCGCCGTGAAGCGCGGCTGCATATCACGTGTCAGATGGTAGGTAAGCATGGTGCCATCTGCGCTCAAGCTAATTGTCCACACGTTTGTGGCGGCGGCAGGGATGAGTTTGGCGGTGTCAGCATCGGCGGCGAATGATTGCGCACGTGCTGTGCCGGCTAGCGTTGCCATACCGCCGTACATGGTGATTGCATCTGGCGTGCCGTCGGCATGGCGGTGGTCGTGTTTGAGTTGTAGGCTATCGCCCGCGCGCGTGAATACCCATGTACGAGAACGATCATTGCCGACTAAAAACGGCACGCGTATTTCGTTATTGCTACAAGTTGCCACCTTTGCGACGAGCAATTTGCCCGCAAAATCATCACGACCCTCAACGGGAAATGTCATCTTGCCTTCAAAGGTTGTACCGCATAATTTTTTTAACGTCATAAAAAACTGCGCGCGCGCATCGCTAACATTTGCGGTTTGTGCATGAGAAATAGGGGCGGCGGTGGCCAATATAAAAATGGCAATGTGTATTATTTTATTGAACATGTTGATTACTTTCGCTAAATACTGCATTTGAGGCGGTTGGATAACATCGCCACACACTAACACGTCCATCTTGCCTAACATACTGAAATGGTTGCGAAATTAGCCATTTTTGGGCAAAATACAAGCCTTATTGAAACAAAAAAATGCGACCTGTCGGGATGGCGCCAAGCGTAGTTAAAAGCTAGTTTTGCAATCACCCGGGTGTTGTTTTTACTTTGGTTAAGACGCGGCAGTTTGAAGCTACGTGTTGATTGGAGGTAAGGACTATGTCCAAGCTACTGGGCGAGCGCGAGCTCTCGATGCCCTTCACAGCAACAACCCAGCTACCTATTAGCTGGTATTTTGATCCTCTTATTCACGCCGCTGAGCAAGCCAGCTTGTTTAAGCATGCTCCACGTTACGTGGGCCATCAGCTAATGGTGCCAAACGTTAACAACTATCGCGTGACTGAGGCCAGCGCAGGTGCTTGGGCGTTGGTCAATAACGGTGATTCAGTTGATCTTATTTCCAATATTTGTCGGCATCGCCAAGCGGTGATGCTCAGCGGTCAAGGCACGTTAGCGAGCGGCAATATTGTTTGCCCGTTGCATCGCTGGACCTATGACAATCAAGGCACGTTACTCGGCGCGCCGCATTTTGATAAACAGCCATGTTTGCATTTAGACAAAAAATCACTCACCAATTGGAATGGTTTATTGTTTGAAGGCGCGCATCCGGTCATTGCAGATTTAGCCAACATCAAATTTATGAAAGAGCTGGATTTTTCTGGCTATGTATTCGACCGCGCCGAAGTCACCGAATACAATTTCAACTGGAAAACATTTATTGAAGTGTATTTGGAGGATTACCACGTGGTGCCGTTTCATCCAGGCTTGGGGGCATTCGTTGATTGCGACTCACTCGAATGGGAATACGGCGAGTGGTATAGCGTGCAGGCCGTGGGCGTTAAAAATCAGCTCGCACGCGCGGGCACCGATACTTACCAAAAATGGCATGACGTGGTGCTCAATTACAGTAACGGTGTCGCGCCAAAATACGGGGCAATCTGGCTGACCATTTATCCAAATATCATGGTCGAGTGGTATCCGCATGTGCTCATCGTCTCCACTATCTTGCCGCGCGGACCCGCGCAGTGCACCAATATTGTCGAGTATTACTACCCTGAAGACATCGCTTTATTTGAACGCGAATTTGTCGAAGCCGAACAAAAAGCTTATGCCGAAACCGCAATTGAAGACGCTGAAATCTGCCAACGCATGAACGACGGCCGTAAATTGTTATGGAATGAAAACCGCGATGAACAAGGCCCATACCAAACGCCTTATGAAGATGGCATGGTGCATTTTCATCAGTTTGTGCGGGATAAGATGGGGTTGGGTTAATGATAAAAACTTTTAACCGCAGATGAACGCCGATACACGCCGATAAAGTCAAAAACGTTTTTGCTGTTGTTAGGCGTTGGTATTTGCAATGTAAACACTGATCAACACAGCTATAAGCAGATATAAGCTTTTGATCTTATCGGCGTGAATCGGCGTTCATCTGCGGTTAAATGGTTTTTTCAATCCCTTCCGCAGGCACAACACCAACTTGCTTCGCAATCGCTGACTTAATAAGCAAATGCGCCGATACCGGCGCGGTTAAAAAAATAAATAGCGTGATGAGTAGCTCGGCTGCACTAAAACTTCTTGTGACAAATGTGAAGTAGATGATGCTGGCGACCAAAATAGCGCCTACTCCCAACGTGGCGGTTTTGGTGGGGGCGTGTAGGCGTTTCAGGAAATTGCTGAGTCTAACCAAGCCTATCGCACCAATCAGCGCGAAGCTGGCACCGATAAGAATAAACACGGCAACAATAATGTCTAACCAGAGCGGCATCATTTGGTAATGTCTCCTATCGTTAAAAATTTGGCGAGGACGACTGTACCGATAAAACCTAGCATCGCCACCACTAATGCAATTTCAAAATAGACGCGCGTGGCAAAAACTAACCCGAGCAAAATAATTACCGCGATAGCATTAATGTAGAGCGTATCAAGCGCCAAGATGCGATCTTCCAGCGACGGGCCGCGCAGTAGCCGCCACGCACCACACAGGATGGATATGCCAAGAAAAATGAAGGCAATCAATAGCGCATATTGGCTGACCAGACCAACATGCGCGAAGGGTTGCAGCAGCATACTCAATGAAAAATTCATCATTGAAAAATCTCCATCAGCGGTAATTCATAGCGAGATTTAATCTCTGCAATCAACGCCTTTGGCTCCGTGACATGAAACGCATGTACCAATAAATACTTGTCATCATCAGAAAAATTAGCTGACAATGTGCCCGGCGTCATGGTGATAATGCCCGCTAGGGCAACTTTTGCGTAAGCATCCGTCACGTCAAGCGGCACCCACACAAAGGCGGGGTGAATGTTGTCTTCACGCCCCAAAATAAGCCGTGCCACAGTGATATTAGATTTAACAATATCAATCAGCACAATGATGCCAAGCACGATGATGGTGAGTGGCTGTTTAATTTTTGGCGCGCACACGCTCAAACGCGAAGTCCACAATGGAATTGCGATCGCCAACAACGCGGCCAACAAAATGTGCGCAGGATGAATGGTGCTGTTGAGCGCCAACCATACGATAAATAGTGTGACGCTGATGAGGGGTTGTGGGAGATATTTCATTTCATAGGTGCTGTTTTTTTAATGGCGTCCATCGGCCGTTTGCCCAGCACATTGCCCTGCATGATTTGCGGCTGGCGCAGCTCAACGGCGGCTTGATCGGTGAAGCGTTGTATGGGTGCCGCAAAGAGGGTTAGGGCGACAATACCTGCAGCAAGTGCCGCCATTGGTAAATAACCAATTGACGATAGTGTGCTGGCGTCATGACTAAAAAATAATCGACTGCCAAGCCTGACGTACGCCACGAGCATGAAAAGGCCAGACACTAATACCATCGCTGTTAACCATGTCGGCCATAAATGTTGTGCCGCACCGGCCAGAATAACGGCTTTGCCAATGAAGCCTGAAAATGGCGGCATGGCGGTTAAGGTCATCGCACAAATTAAAAATAATGCGCTCGTGTAAAGCCATGTGGGTTGTTTGCTTGTGGTTGAGGTACTTTTCAGTGCGTTGTTATCAACGATAGCAGAGGCGATGAGAAACAAACACGCACTTGCCATGGTGCTGCCCAACAAATAAAACAATGCGCCAGATAACGCTTTGGCATTACCAATTGCCACTGCCGTGACGAGCATGCCCGCAGAGGCGACAATCGACCAGCCAATGAGCGTTTTTAATTCGCGCGCTACCAATGCGCCGCACGCGGCGATCAGCATCGTGATGGGGGCAGCCACGATCAACACTTTATTCATCGCTACATTACCAAACGTACCGTCAGGATAGATTAAGGTGAGTGTGCGGATGATGGCGACAATACCCACCTTGGTCAACAGCGCAAATAAGGCGGCGACAGGCATTGCCGCCGCACGATAAGTACCAGTGAGCCAAAAATTAAGCGGCAACAGTGCAGCTTTAATCGCAAACACGGTCAACAAAATAAATCCTGCCGAGACGGCGAGTGGTCGTGATGCAGGCGGTAGCGCGTTTATTTTTTGTGACAAATCGGCCATATTGAGCGTGCCGGTAACGCCATACAAAAGCGTAGCGGCAATTAAAAATAACGCCGAGCCGATTAAATTAATCACCACATAGTGTGTGGCGGCATTTGTTTTAGCGCGGTCAGGCTGCTGCAACAAGAGTCCGTAACTCGCCGCCAGCAAGACTTCAAAAAATACAAATAAATTAAACAAATCAGCGGTTAAAAATGCGCCGTTGAGTCCCATTAGTTGCAATAAAAATAGTGGGATAAAAAATGTATCTTTCGTTAATGCGCTGCGTTGCGCGGCCAGCAACACCACAGCGGCGATTGCGGCGGTGAGTAGCAACATCAGCGCGCTTAATTTATCTAGCGCTAATGCGATACCAAATGGCGCCTGCCAATTACCAACAAGATAAACGGATAAATAGCCGCTCGCGGTATGCTGAATCGCCGCCACACCAACGCCAAGCATCAGCAGCACACAGATCCAAGCAATCAATTGTTGTCGGGCAATAAATTTTTCACCGACGACGAGTGACAGTGCTGCGCCCATGAGTGGTATGACAATCGGCAATATCGGCAAGTGTTTGATGAGAGTTTCCATCATTGACTACCTTCGTTGCTGACCTTATCGTCGCCATTTTCTATATGCGCGCGCACGGCGATGGCGAGTAGTACGGCGGTCATGCCAAATGAAATCACAATGGCGGTCAACACCAATGCCTGCGGCAATGGATCCGCGTAATTGGCTAAAGACGCGGGGACGCCACTTTTAATAATGGGCGCTTTAGCAATCGCGATACGCCCCATGAAAAAGATAAATATGTTTACCGCATAGGACAATAATGTGAGGCCCAACACCACATCAAACAAGCGCGCACGTAGCACCAAATAAACGCCGCAGGTCGTCAACACACCCACACCAAGCGCGACTAATAATTCGAGACTCATACGTCACCTCGAACATCGTTTAGCTTAGCGATTGCAGACAGTGACAACATCGTGCCGCCGATAACGCAGACGAAGACGCCTAAATCAAAAAACATTGCCGACGCAATCGGCACGGCTTCTATTATCGGCAACTTGAAGACATGATAAGTGCTGGTTAAAAACGGAAAGCCAATAACCATACTGCCGATGCCAGTGAGACCCGCAATCAACAATCCCCAACCAACCCATTTCGCATAATCCATTGGCAGCTGCGCCCCAACTTTGCCGCGTCCGAGCGCCACATATTGCAAAATAAGTGCGATAGAAAAAACCAGCCCCGCAATAAATCCGCCGCCTGGTAAATTGTGTCCGCGCACGTAAAAGTAAATTGAGACTACGATACACAGCGGCAACAATAAGGTGGAAATAACTGACAAAATCAAGGAAGGACGGGTGCTTTCAGGCACTTTTGATTCAATCTGCTCGTCAATAGGCGAGTTTGATAATTTAATACCCCGCAGCACGAGCGCCACGATTAAACCCGCCATGCCGAGTACGGCGATCTCACCGAGCGTATCAACGCCGCGAAAATCCACGATGATCACATTCACCGCATTCGCGCCGCCACCTTCGGGTACAGTCTTCATGAGGAAGTAGGGTGAGATGGAATTAAACGGCTGCGTCAGAATTTGATAGGTCAACCACGATAGCCCGCCGCCCGCTGACACAGCTAAGATTAAATCGCGCCAATGTTGAAAGCGAAATGGTTCACGCGCACTCGTGCGCGGCAAAAATTTGAGCGCCAACATCATCAAGATGAGCGTGACAACTTCGACCAACGCTTGCGTTAACGCTAAATCTGGCGCAGAAAAATAGACGAAGGTGAGTGTAACGACCAAGCCCGTCAGCCCCAACAAAATCAGTGCCGTCACCCGCTCTCGATAGATCACAACGGTGGCGATGGCAGACGCCATGCCAATGATGGCGATAGACATCACAAATAAATTAGCCGGCTGGGGATTCACGCGCGCACCTGTAAAACTCGGCGTAAACCAAATGCCCGCAATCGCACCGACAATTGCGGTCGCGATAATCAACTGCAAGTAGCGCGACAAGCTGCCATTTTGGGTGATTTGCGTGACACGCTCCGCTACGTTGACGAATGCGCTAATCAACGAATCAAATATTGCTTTCGCATTGCCAGGTAATTTGGTAACGGTGTGCAGATTTATTTTTCTCTGCAACAACATATAAAGCGCAACACCACCAATCATGGCGATGCCACTCATCAGCAGCGGCAAATTAACGCCGTGCCATATCGCCAAACTGTAAACAGGCAGGGCATTCACGCTTGGCAATTGCAATGTCGCCGCGGCAGCAATCGCGAGTAACGGGCCAATGGTGTAGGCCGGGAAAATCCCCACGAGCAAACACAGCACGACTAATATCTCCACCGGCACACGCATAAAGCGTGGCGGCTCATGCGGTGTTTTACTAAGCCCCACTGGCTCACCATTAAAAAACACATCATGAATAAATCGTAGTGAATACGCCACCCCTGCAATGCCTGCCAGCGACGCCGCAATTGGCGTTGTCCACTGTAGCAAGCGATGTGTATCCATCGCAAGCGTCTCGGCAAAGAACATTTCTTTGGATAAAAAACCATTCGCCAATGGCACGCCTGCCATGGCTGCACAAGCCACCATCGCAAGCGTGGCGGTAATGGGCATGGTTTTCCATAGGCCATTGAGTTGACGCATATCGCGTGAGCCCGTCTCATGCTCGATGATGCCCGCCGCCATAAATAATGACGCCTTAAACACCGCATGATTGATGATGTGAAATACGCCCGCCACCACGGCAAGCGGCGTATCAAGCCCAAACAACAGCGTGATTAAGCCTAGATGTGAAATGGTCGAGTAGGCGAGTAAGCCTTTTAAGTCATGCTGAAAAATCGCCACCACCGCGCCGAACAACAGCGTCACCAAGCCCGCGCTCGATACCAACCAAAACCAAATATCGTTATCGCCCAACGCGGGATACAAACGTGCAAGTAAAAATACGCCCGCTTTGACCATCGTCGCCGAATGCAAATAAGCTGACACCGGCGTCGGCGCGGCCATCGCGTGCGGCAACCAAAAATGAAACGGAAACTGTGCACTCTTGGTAAATGCGCCAATCAGCACCAGAATAATAATGGGCGTAAAAAGCGCGCTATCACGCAGCACCGCCTTTGCCGCAAATACCGCATCTAAATCATAGCTACCCGCCACTTTGCCAATGAGCAACACCCCCGCAAGTAATGCAAGCCCACCCGCACCCGTCACCGTAAGCGCCATCCGCGCACCTTGGCGCGCATCAGCCTGATGCCGCCAAAAGCTAATCAACATAAATGACGTGAGCCCCGTCAGCTCCCAAAAGACGACGAGCAAAATCAAATTGTCCGCCAGCACCACCCCCAACATTGACCCCATAAAACACAAAAGCCACGTAAAAAAACGTGGCATCGGATCATCTTTGGCTAAGTAATACGCGCCGTATAAAACCACCAGTGCGCCAATGCCCAGAATCAAACTTGCAAATAAAAACGCCAGCCCATCTAGACGCAACCCAAACGCAACATTCAGAGAGGGCAACCACTCGACGCGAAAGCGGATGACTTCTCCCGCAAATACAGCAGGTGCCAAGATGGCGAGCAATGCACAGCCTGCCAGCGTTGCCACGCCCGCGATGACGGCAGCCTGACGACGGCTTTTCACCCATAGCAACACGATTGCGCCAATGAGCGGCAGTAGCAGCAAAAGTAATAAGGTGATAGATGGCGACATGTGGGAAGTGTGGCGCGCGCGCTGACTAGTTAACTTTTTTCATACTGCAATCTGACTGGCTCCGCGCCATAAATTTTCTCAAGCCGTCTGACAATAAAATGCCCGCGCGCCATATTTTGAAAGTGTTCAATAAATAATGTATTGATGAGCGCACCTGACGCCGCACCGATAATCGGTACAGCTTGTGCAGCCGCTTTTTCGCTCACCACAATGCCGAAACGCGACGCGAGTAATGTTGTCAATCGAATCAACGCAGGCGCACCCGCCTTACTCATGCCTTTTTCGGCTAAATATTTTGCCGCTTCCGATACTGCACCAGCCATCGCCATCCGCGCCGCGAAGTAGCCTGACTCAGTCGAATCATCTTTGGTTGATTTACCACCGAGTGCGAATACGGTCATGCAGGCTAATCGCGTTTCAATATGTTGAATATTCTCACCCTCACTTTTAGCGATGTCGGCAATAGAGCGCAGCATGATAGTAGTAGATACCGGTAGCTCCACACCCAGCGCGAATATTCCAAACGCACCACCCACCGCACCAGAGGCTGCCGCCGCGAATTTATGCAGCCTGTCTTTCGAGCCAATGGAAACACTTTTTTGATTGTCAATGGACTTCACCGCCACATCGAGCGCCTTTAACATTGCTGCCTCGGAGGCCTTATGCACAGCGCCCTGAAACGGCTTCGGCAACATCGCCATGCCACGCTCTATGGGTGAGCCCAACATGGCAGATAAACGCGCCGCCAGCCCCGGATTTTCGAGTAGTGCCTTCGCGCGTTTGATGTCTGCTAAATCTGATTTCGTAAATAGTGTGGTCATGCACGTGAGTTTATCGGGTTCGTGTGACATGATTCAAATTAAATCAAAACACCAATAGGGACGGCGTGTTTGGGGTGCTTTTGATTGTAAATAGCCGTCAATAGGCGAGTTTAATAGCCGGTAACTTCTCAAAAACCACCGTTCGCCCAGAGCTTGTCGAAGGGTGTTTTTGTAAGTAGTTGATTCTGTTACGTTGAATGTGGTTCGACAAGCTCACCACGAACGGATATTGTGGTTTTGAGAAGTACCCAACCCAAGTGAATGTAGTTGGACTTGATAATGCGCCAGCCCAACTTACTAATACCGGTAGCGCGAACGGCTCTCCCCTTTTTTAAAGAGCCTGTTCAGAGCTTGTCTAAGAAGGCGCTAAAGCGGATTTGCGCACTTTACGGCGCAGGCTTCACACCTGCAACGCCTTCCATTCGCGATTTACTAAACCGCTCTTTTTCATCCTCTCGATCAATAAACGAAACACCCTTTGTCATCCACTCAGGTGCCGCTGCACCTTTGAGGAAGTGATCAAAATATTGATGCATCCGTAGTGCAAAATCTTTTTGATCCGCGCGACGGCGAAGGTTGTGAAGTTGTCCGTTGTAGTTAAATAAATAGGCTTCCTTGTTATAGCGACGCAGCGCTAAAAATAACTCGATACCTTGATACCATGGCACCGCATCATCGGCGTCATTGGCTAATATCAAAAGCGGTGTGGTAATTTTTTTCACATGAAATACTGGGGAGGCGGCGACATATAACGCGGTCGCGTCTTGTAGGCTTTGGGCGATACGGCTTTGGCCTTTTTCATACTGAAATTGTCGCGGCACGCCACTACCCCAGCGGATACCTGAGTAGGCACTGGTCATATTGCCTACTGGTGCGCCCGCCTCCGCCGCGCGGAAACGATTGGTCTTGGTGACCATCCACGCAATCTGGTAGCCGCCCCACGAATGACCCTGTATGCCAATCGCTTTTTCATCAATAAAGCCTTGTTTAACTAACGCATCAATAGCAGGCATGACGGCATCCATCGCGTCCTGCCCCGGCGCACCTTTGGTATAGGCAATATCGGGCATCAAAATCACATAGCCGTTACTCACGTACAGTGCGGGATTGACGCCATTACTCGGTGCAGGGTTACTAAAATTGTGCACATTTTGCGAAAGCCGCTCATAGATATAAACCATTAACGGATATTTTTTCTTTAGGTCAAATCCGTCAGGCTTATACAGCGTTGCTTTTAGCGGAACGCCTTTGGCGCTACGAAATGCCATTAACTCTGATGTGCCCCAACGAAACGCATCTTTTTGTGCGCCAACTGTTGTCACGACACGCGGCGCAGCAAAGCGGCTATTGGTGACGGCGAGTTCAGGAAATTGATCAAAGCGTGATGTGGTGGTGACAAGTACATCAGCGTCTTGCGCGCGACCCAGATAGCGATAATTGCTATCGCCCCAAATAAGTCGTTCGGGTTTAGCGGCACCGGTAAAACTGGCGCTGTAAAAACCTGTAGCGCGCGTTTCTTCGCTCTCGCCGCGCATCACGATGGGTTTATTTGGATTGATGCCGCGCTCATTGTCATCAATATCGACTGGCTCAATGGGCTGTAATCTAAGCCGTATTTTTGCCTGTCGACCAGCAGCACGCGTCAGATTTTGAGGCGGACGGCCATCGACAAAAAATTGCCAAATATCAAAACGGTCATACAACAATATGGCGCTGCTATCGCTTAACCAATCACCCGCACCATAGGGCGCTTTTGTGCCGGGCGTGTCTTGCTCTTCATTATGAAAAGCGGCTTTTGCAGCACTGCTGATATTACGTTTGGTGCCGTCTTGCGTATTGAGTAGATGCCACTGTTTATCCTGAAAATAAATCAACCATTTACCATCAGGTGAAAATTGCGTGGGCGCTATGTTGCCGCTGCCTTGCATTTTTTTCATGCTGAGCGTGCGCTTGCCGGTGGCAGTATCGACGACATAGAGGTCAGCATACGCACCATCAAAATCGCTCAAGCGGCGATAGGCGCGGTCGTCAGCACCCATTGCACGCGTGCCGTCATCGCTCATGAATACACTACGCATGGTTTCATCGGCTAGCTGCACATAACGCTTGGTGGCGATATCCCAGACGCCGCGATAGGTGCGATTACGTTCTTGCACGGCGCGCACGCGCTGTATCGGTTGCACATAATCGTCATTCCAACGCCATAAATCGGCGACGACACGTTCTTCTTCAACGACGATAGCATCGGCGTCTTTGCTAGGCTTTGCTGGCAATGCAGCAGGTACATAAAGTTTTTTGCCATCGCGCGAAAAAGCGAGCGTGCCTTTATCACTGAGCTGCATGGTTGCCGGAAAACCAGCGGCAACATTGAGCGCAATTTCAGCCGCTGTTGTTTCACCACGCGCCCAGCGAAAGAGCTTGAAAGCGGGTTGTTTCGGTGCTGGTTTTAGTGCAACATCATCGCGATCACTCATCAATGCTGCCTGACTTTGCTCACGATCCCACGTGAGCTTCACATACTTGCCTTTGCCCGTCATAAGAGCAACTGGTGGTACGGCGGCGGTATCGGCGAGTGTGACCAGATACACGCCATTGTCTGTCTCCGTTTTAGATGACACGGTGTATAAGAGCAATTTGCCATCACGCGAGACACTGTACTCAACGACATTGGCAAAATTACGCGTAGCACCAGTGGCTAGATTACTTAATGTCAGCTCAGTGCCAAACTCTTTGCGCGGTGCTGTGGCGCTGGCGGTGGTGGCTAGTGCGGCACTTGCAGCGCTTGAAGGACGCCGGGCGGCTTGGTCATCATCCAAATCAAAATCATCAGCCTTGGTCGCTTCTTTTGTCTCCGCTGGTTTCGCAGGCTCTTTAACTTCCTCTTTCAAATACGCGAGCCATGCGCCACCCTTACTTGGTACTTGCAGACTTTTAATATTGGCTACGCGATTAACTTCCGCAGGCCGCATCAAATCAATAATCAACAGCCCACCCTTGGGCATTTCATCCGCACGTTTTTTAGCTTTGCGCGCAGCGGCAATATCGGCCTTAGTAGGAAATGTGGTGGCGACTAAATAACGATTGTCGCTCGTAAACAGCACACGAATAGCGCGCGGCACAGGTGGCGCATCGGGGTTTTCTTCATTCGGTGTTGTCACCGGTGGCGGCAGCGCGCCAACGCCTGAACGATAGTCAATATTGCTCGTCAAATCACGCATCACCAACTCACCATCGCCATCTTGCGGCTGTACGGCATAGGCAAGCCATTTGCCATCACGCGACACTAATGGCGCGGCGATGGTGCGCCAGCTATCAAAATCATTGTGGGTAAGGGCGCGCTTAACTGGTGCAGCTGGCGCTGTTTGCGCTTGACTAGCCATTGAGGCGACCGCAAAAGCAATCATCACAAGAGTGATGCGTAAGAAATTGTTAGCGTCGTTCGACATAAAACCCCAGTTTAAAAAAGTTAACGATGATGCTATTAATACTACAACGAGAATGCGCAGCCACGTTTGGTCACATACCCTACCTGTGCGGGTAGGTGACAAGACTACTTCGAAATGCTAAATTCGATTGGCAATCTAAATAATTCTTTTCTAATACACTCTTCTAAATTCAAAAAAAATGGGAGCACTCATGTTTCGGACACAATACAACCAACGCATCCGCACACTACTCATCGGTCTATTCACCGCCTGCCTCGTTTTTTGTAATTCGGCACGCGCTGTCTCAACCAGCACAGATTTTTCTGATCTCTGGTTCAACCCCAGCGAGTCTGGCTGGGGCATGAATGTCATTCAACAAGAAAACATCCTTTTTCTCACGCTGTTTGTCTACGGCACTGGAAGTACGCCGACTTGGTTCGTGGCCTCAAACGTGGCATTCGTGAGCCAGAATGCTGCGGGGGATCGCCTCTATCGTGGTGACCTATTTGCCACGACAGGCACGCCGTTTGGTGTGACGCCATTTGTTCCCCTTACGGGTGCCAATGTTCGTGCGGTAGGTACGATCACTTTCACCGGGCTTGCTGCAGGTAGCGCCACATTAAGCTATACCGTGGATGGCGTCACCGTCAACAAGATGTTAAGTCGACAAACTTGGGCGCAACCCAACTTCACATTGAATGTGGCGACATCTTATGCGGGTGCGGGTAGTGCGGAAGTATCTGGTTGTACTGATACTTCCAAAAACGAAAAATTCACCACCAACTTCAACAGCTTTGCCTTGTACATCAACTCGGTCGGCTCAACCATGCGGACTGAGTCTAGAGAAGCGGCTACGTCAGGGCTCTGCACATTCCAAGGCAATAACTATACGCAGGAAGGCCGCTATGGCAAGGCGACAATCAGCGGTCGTTGCACAGATTTTCCCGCAACGATGCCTAACATTGTCTTAAACGTTACCAATATTGAGGTCGGCCCCACCAGTTTTTTATACCGCTATTCTGCTACCGGTGGCCCACTTACAGCAGGATGCACCGAGCGCGGAACCAATGTTGGCGCGAAGAGAGTACTTTAAACTCCGCAGCCATTGGGGTTGAGGAAGCGGCGCACATGTTGGCTACGCCGCTTCCCCCAAATACGCTTCTCGTACTCGTTTATCATTTAGTAAGGTTTTAGATTCGCCTTCGAGCGTCACCAAACCGCTATCCATTACGTAGGCACGGTGGCTGACTTGCAATGCAAGTTTGGCATTTTGCTCGATTAGCAAAATGGTGACGCCGCTCGCGGCGACTTCAGCTACAACTGAAAAAATCTTTTGCACCATGATGGGCGCTAAGCCCATTGATGGCTCGTCAAGTAGTAATAATTTTGGCCGCGACATCAGCGCACGTGAAATGGCGAGCATTTGTTGCTCACCACCGGATAGCGTGCCTGCAGTTTGTTTGGCACGCTCTTTTAATCGCGGAAAGCGCGTGTAGGCAAGCTCAATATCAGCCGCAATGGCGCTGCTGTCGCGGCGATTGTAAGCACCCATTTGCAAATTTTCGAGGATGGTTAAGCCTGGAAATACGCCGCGCCCTTCGGGAACTAATGCCATGCCTCGTTTGGCGATGCTGTGTGTGGCTAAGCCAGCGATGCTATTGCCATCATAAACAATGCTGCCTGAAGTGGGCTTGAGTAAGCCGACGATAGCTTTAAGCGTGGTGGTTTTGCCTGCACCATTTGCGCCGATGAGAGTGACTAATTCACCTTGATTGACTTCAAGGCTAATGCCTTTAACCGCCTGAATACCGCCGTAGGCGATGTTAATGTTGGTTAATTTGAGCAGGCTCATGCGCTCACCTCTATAGCAACATCGACACCTAAATACGCGTCAATCACGTTTTGGCTGCGCTGTACTTCCGCAGGTAAGCCTTCCGCGATTTTTTTGCCGTAATCAAGTACCGCGATGCGATCACATAATCCCATCACCAATTTCACATCGTGCTCAATTAATAAAATAGTCACACCGCTATCGCGGATGCGGCTAATCAACTGTCGCAACGCGACTTTCTCAGTGGCGTTCATGCCAGCGGCAGGCTCATCGAGCGCTAATAATTTCGGCTCTGTCGCCAACGCGCGGGCAATTTCTAAACGACGCTGATCGCCATACGATAAATGTTTTGCTAAGTCATTGGCGCGGTGATCAATCTCGACAAATTTCAGCAGCTCGTGTGCTTTGGCTTCAATAGCGGCCTCTTCAGCGCGCTGACTCGGCAGACGCAACATCGCGCTAAAAATACCCGCGCAGGTTCTGACATGCCGCCCAATCATCACGTTTTCAATCGCGGATAAATTTTGAAACAGCCGAATATTTTGAAATGTGCGGGCAATGCCTTTCGCGGCAATTTGATCGGGCGAGGCGTTTTTTAAGGCTTCATTATTAAAAATAATCTCACCCGCATCATGCTGGTACAAACCTGTGATGACATTAAACATGGTGGTCTTGCCCGCGCCATTAGGACCGATCAAACCATAAATTTGTTTGGGCAAAATCTCGAACGACACCTCTGATAAAGCGCTCAGGCCACCAAAGCGTTTGCTGGCCGCATTCACCGAAAGCAGTGCGCTACTCATGACGCATCTCCACGCGCAAACTCACGCTTGCGTACAGCAGAAGGTAGTAACCCAGCTGGACGATACAACATCATTACCACCATCGCTAAGCCAAACAGCAACATGCGTAGGACTTCGGCTTCAATGATTTGCCGACCAAACAAAAACTGCTGCGCGGGGGTGACGGCGTAACGTAAAAACTCCGGCACAAAAGAAAGTAACAATGCGCCGACAATCACGCCCCAAATATTGCCCATGCCGCCCAATACCACCATCGCTAAAATCATCACTGACTCGGTGAGCGTGAAACTTTCTGGGCTAATAAAACCTTGAATAGATGAAAAAATGCCGCCCGCTATGCCACCAAACGATGCGCCCATCGCAAACGCCAACAACTTTAATTTGATTGTATTAATGCCCATCGCGCGCGCGGCTAATTCATCCTCACGTATCGCTTCCCAAGCCCGACCTATGCGCGAATTTTGTAGGCGAATATTGATGATGATGACAATCACCAAAATAAATAACAGCAGATAGTAATACTTAATTAAGCCGTCAATCGCAAAGCCACCAATGCGTGTCGTCGCGCCAAAATCCATGCCCCAAAGTGAAATGGAGTCAATCCGCGAAATGCCTTTCGGGCCATTGGTTAAGTTGATCGGCTCGGATAAATTATTCAAAAAAATGCGAATAATTTCACCAAAGCCCAGCGTGACAATCGCCAAATAGTCTCCACGTAATTTCAATGTGGGCGCACCGAGCATTACACCAAATAAACACGCCACTGCTGCACCTATCGGCAAAATCACCCAAAACGGTAAGTGAATACCAAAGTGCGGCGAGGCCAGCAGCGCATATACATAAGCACCGACTGCATAGAAAGCGATATAGCCCAAGTCAAGCAACCCAGCAAAGCCAACAACGATGTTGAGTCCAAGGGACAACAGCACAAACAAAATAGCAAGGTTGGTAATCCGCACCCACGCCAAACCCGCCATTGAGAGCACGAATGGTAGCGCCACCAACGCGATAGCGATCAGCGCAAAGCCTAACCAAATGGCGGCGGGGTGTTTACGGTAGTGTTGCGGTAGGTAGGAGGTCATTTTTTTAGCCACAGATAAACACAGATGAAAACAGATAAAAGCAGATTTTCATTTCATCATCCTGCAATTCTTTTAATATCTAGCTTAGGGCGACCAAAATTTAATAGTAGACACATTGGTAGTTGCGTTGCACGTAGATAATTCAAGCATTGTGCAGTGTGTGCTAGATCAATTGCTACGGCATGCTTAACCTCAACAAGCACTTGCTCTTCAACGAGTAAATCTGCAATGTAGTCGCCAACGATGATATTTCGATATTTCACTTTAATGATGCGTTGTGTTGCAACATTGCAGCCGGCATGACGCAGTTCAACTGCCAATGCTTTCTCATAAACTTTTTCTAAAAATCCGCAGCCCATCGTATTACTGACTTCAAAGGCTGCGCCAATGATTTTTTCAGTTATCAAATTTATTGACGCAAGGCTTTTATTCAAATTCATCTGTGTTTATCTGTGGCTAAAAAATTCAAGCACGATCCGATACCCGCTCGCCCAGCAGCCCTTGTGGTCTAAATACCAGGACCAAGATCAACACCATAAAGGCGAACACATCCTTGTAGCTTGAACCGAATACCGACATATTGCTATTGGCTTCGCACATGGCCGAGAAACCTGGCAAAAATTTATTGAGCGTACACACATTGGTTAAGTCACCCATGTAGCCTGCACCGAAAGCTTCAATTAAGCCGATTAAAATGCCGCCAAGCACTGCGCCCGCTAAATTGCCAATGCCGCCTAATACTGCCGCGCAGAAGGCTTTGAGTCCGAGTAAAAACCCCATTTGATAGTGGGCGATGCCGTAGTAGCTGCCAATCATCACGCCAGCAATCGCGCCTAATGCCGCACCGATGACAAACGTAAATGAGATGACGCCATTGGCCGAAATGCCCATCAGCCCAGCCACGTCTGGCCGCTGCGAGACGGCACGCATGGCGATGCCCATTCTTGTTTTATAAATTAGGCTGACTAAGCCCACCATCATTGCAATCGATAACGTAATGATGGCAATTTGAATATTGGTGATGGTCGCGGAGGCTTCCGAAGTACCCAAGTGATATGTTGTGGTTGGTATGATTTGCGGGAATGAAATGTAATTGCGACCCCAAATGAGCAGCGCAACATGCTGCAAAATTATCGACACGCCAATGGCGGTGATGAGTGGCGCTAAGCGTGGTGCGTTGCGCAAAGGTCGATACGCCACGCGCTCGACCGTATAGCCTACCGCCATGCAGGCGGGCACTGCGGCTAATACGCCTAGAACGACAATCGCCAGTGGCGGCACACCGGAGCCAGCCAGCGCCACGATGACAGAGAACGCCACCATGGCGCCGATCATCACGACTTCGCCGTGTGCAAAATTAATTAGTTGCACAATGCCGTACACCATCGTATAGCCGAGCGCGACCACGGCATACACACAGCCCAAGGTCAGGCCATTGATGAATTGTTGGAGAAATATATCCATGCGGTGAGTTTGGCGTTTAAGGTATTCGATTTACAAACAAAAACGGCACCGATATCGGTGCCGTTTAGGTATTGTTGCAAATTACTTTTTAGGTGTTTCAGCTGCTGGCGCGGCTGGTGTTGCTGGTGCAGTGGCTGGCGTAGCCGCTGGTGCAGCGGCGGGTGCAGCAACAACAGGTGCTGGTGCTGGTGCAGGCGCCATTTCGAATTTGGTCGCGACGCCATTTTTGATAATTGAGACAGGCTGAATTGCGCCTTCTTTGCCTAAGAAAATCGTAATTTCAGCGTCTTTACGATCGCCTTTAGCATCAAATTCGACTTTGCCTGTCGCACCCATGAAGCTTACGTTAAATATCTCAGGACCAAATTTTGCAGGGTCAGCGGAGTTCGCTTTTTTCATTGCTTCTACTACGGCTAATGCGCCATCATAAAAATACGGTGCGTATTGCTTTACATCACCAAATTTTGCTTTGAAAGCATCGTTAAATTCTTTGGTTGCCGCCGCCGCTGGCAAGCCAGCTTGTGAGCAAACTAAGCCGTTAGCCGCATCGCCCGCGAGCTTAAACATTTCGTTGGTACATGATCCATCACCAAATGTGAATGTGCCTTTGATGCCGAGTTCACGTGCTTGCTTCAAAATCGGGCCGCCTGTGGCATCCATCCCGCCGTGGAAAATTACATCTGGATTTTTTGCTTTGAGTTTGGTTAAGACGGATTTGAAGTCAGTATCCTTATCGGTGACTTGCTCATTGGCAACGACGGTGACTTTTGCGGCTTTCAATGTTTTTTCAACTTCTTTGGCGAGTCCTTCACCGTAGGCTGTTTTGTCGTGCATGATGGCAACACGCTTGGCTTTTAGCTCAGTCACCATGTAGGTTGCCAATGCGGGACCTTGCTGGTCATCACGGCCCACTGTACGGAAGGTGTTTTTTAAGCCGCGCTCGGTTAAATCTGGGTTGGTCGCGGAGCCTGAAATCATCGGGATGCCCGCTTTGTTGTACACATCAGAGGCCGGGATTGATACGCCTGAGTTTAAGTGCCCGATAACTGCTGCGACTTTTGCATCGACCATTTTTTGCGCGACGATGGTACCGACTTTGGCGTCAGCTTGGTCATCTTCCGACATCATTGAGAGCACAAGCACCTTGCCATCAATCTTAATTTTTTTAGCATTTGTTTGTGCAATCGCGAGTGCCACACCGTTTTCATCATCTTTACCTAGGTGCGCAATAGAGCCCGTCAACGGCCCAGCATGACCAATTTTTACATTCAAGGTAGGCTCCACAGGGGCAGCAGGCGGGGCAACAACTTTTGGCTCTTCTTTACCGCAGCCTGCAATTCCTGCTGCAACCAAGGCGGCGAATAAAATTTTTGTGGCAAATTTAGATGATTGGTTCATGGGCGTCTCCGTTGAATAATCGAGTTAATAAAATCAATCCGTATTATGTGAATAGCATATTTCGCTTGTCAATCTAGATAGCGCCTTCATAGGGTTATACCTCAAAGCAAAACACTAATATTGGCGGGCATTTTGGGCAATAAATGGCTGGATCGGCAATATGGATAAGGTGTTTGTAATTTGCAACAAAACTGTCAACTTTATTTGGTCGCTTTAGCGCTTGCCACGTTTGTTGCCAGTATTGCGGCAACCATTGTGTTTACCTCGGCATCAGTCGCGCTCACATTGCTTGGCATCGGCAATATTCCCCAATTACCACCACCGCCCTTGCGAATTTTGTTCGCTAAAAAGGCGGCAGCGTTAGCGGGCTTGACTGTCGTGCCGTCTTTTGCCTTCCAATCGTTGGCAAAGCGCGCCGCTACATCTTGGTAGCTAGGGCCTATCAATTTTTTATCGTCTGCATGGCAGGATATACAGGCGTGCTTTTTGTGTAGCTCGGTGACGGCTACTGCTTGGTTTGTAAGTATCAGCGCAGCAAAAAAGAAAACGATGTTTTTCATTCAAGAAGCCTATTGTGGATAAATAAACAACGACCCCGAAACCCTAACGTTTGCCATACAATAATGACTCTTGCATTCACGTTTACGCAAATACGCGCCTGCAATCACATTACGAAAGACAACCATGTATCTTGCCGCCGTCGCCGTCATTATATTGATTATGAAACTACTTGAAATTGACCCCGTTGCTAAATGGAGTTGGTTTTACGTCTTAATTCCCTTCGCAGTGCTCGCCTTTTGGTGGGAATATCTCTCTAAATGGATAGGTTGGGATAAGCGCGCGGCGGAGAAAAAAATGGCAGAAGCCGTCAAAGAAAACGCCGCCACGAAGAAGAAAAATCGCGGATTTTAAGACCGAGCAACATGCAACGCTGCTTCCACTGCTAAACCAAGCCTCTGCAGTTTTTCATCCCCATCGGTTTCCCCCACTACCATCAAACCAACAGGCGCATCGCCATCGCGGTGACAAGGCAGTGACCATGCAGGCCGGTTAAAGGCATTGAAGGGTGCGGTGTTTCGCAGCAGCAATGTGTTGATACGATAAAACGACTCTTCACTCACCATTAGCTCTGCAAGCGTTGGTGCAATGATGGGGACGGTGGGGATTAGCAGTGCGTCAAACTTTGCCGTGATTTTATTTGCGGAGGCCATTAATTTTTGTCTCAGGATGACGAGCTTCTGATAATCGGCGTCACTAATATTGGCACCCAACAACAATCGTTTTGACACCCACGGATCAAATTTTTCAAGCTGTGTCGCGAGACGTTCGGCATGCAATTGATAGCCTTCATAACCTGAAAAATTCGCCGCACGACTACCATCAAGCTCATCTTGCAGTGGATGAAAACGAAATTCGTGAATCGTTGCGCCCGCCTTGGATAAAGCAGAAAGTGCGCGTTCAAAATCGCGCTCTACATCTGGCGATAATTGTTCCAACATGATAGTTGTCGGCACGCCAAAATTAACCCCGCGTAAATGTGCCGGTGCGGGCAACGTAACCGCGTGACCCGCCATTGCCGCATCTAGTAATACGCAACACGCAGCAGTCGCGCCCAAGGGGCCAATTGAGTCGCGCGTGTGCGATAGCGGAAATGCGCCCGTCAAGGGCACGTGCGCCTGCGTTGGTTTGTAACCTGCCAGCCCTGTGAGTGCCGCCGGAATTCGCACCGAGCCGCCCGTATCAGAGCCAACCGTTGCTGCGGCCATACCATCAGTGACGCTCACAGCGCCTCCCGAAGTAGAACCGCCGGGAATACGTTTGGTAGCGCGATCAAACGCATTTAATGGCGTGCCGTAATGACAATTTGTACCGTGCGCACCGTAGGCAAACTCGGTCATATTCGTGCGGCCAATAATCACTGCGCCTGCTGCGCGTAAGCGCGCAATTGCAGTGGCATCAACACTCGCGGGTGCAAAATCAAAAATTGACCCCGCACGCGTTGGCTCCCCGGCAATATCGAATAAATCTTTGATGGAGATAGGAATGCCCGCAAGTAGGCTGCCAATGTGCCCTGCCTCACGCGCTTTATCAGACTGTATAGCCGCCTTAAGTGCGGCGTCCGCATACACCTTAATAAAAGCACGCTTGCCTTCGCCAGCCTCGTCATCAATGCGCGCGAGACAGGCTTCAGTCAGCGCACGCGATGTGGTGTGACCTTGCTTCAGTGCATCGGCGATGGATAGTAATGTGGGTAGTGGCTTCATTTAATTTGCTAGTTTGTTAACGTGTTTTCCAACCCTTACAGGTAGGTTTTGCTCACTTAACGTCACGCTAAAGTAGAGGCAGTGAGTGCGTGACTAATGCCCGTAAGGGTGTTGGTACTTTCAGCCAACCCTTCGGGGTTGGTTTTTTTATGCGTATTTTCAACACTTACTGCAACGCGCGCGGTTATATAAACAGCGTGTTCATATGCCGCAAGCGTTCTGCCATAGAGCGCATTAGCGCCATACCAATGTGCGGCTCAGCTTTCACTAACGTAATAAGTGCGGCACGGTTAATGGCAAGTAATTTGCAATCCGTTTTCGCTGTGGCGGTAGCGGCACGCGGCGATTGATCCACTAACGCCATTTCACCGATTGAGGCGCCCACACCAGCGTATTCAATAATAGTGCCTTTAATAGATATGGCAACCTCGCCACGCAATATCACGTACATGTTCATGCCCGTATCGCCCTCTTTCATGATGGGCTTATTCGCGTCGTAACGTAGCACCGTGGCACGATCAAGCTTGTCTTCAAGCATGGTCAGCATGTCGGGTGTGAAGGTCGACATTGCTTCTGAAATTTCTACTTTTTTTGACACCCGCCGCATGGCAAGTCGTGCGGCCAAAAATCGCATGCGATCAAACATCACGCTCATCAACATCAGCGCAAATTCTGGCGTCTTGGTTAAGCCCGCCTGTGTTTCCATCCCGTCGAGCGAGTAGACTTCGCAATCTGTTTTTGCAAGCGCGGTCGCGCTGCGCGCACTAGCCGTGGTGAAACCAGGAATCTCACTAATGACCGCCATTTCGCCTACGATTTCATTGGCCTTAATAGTATCTAGCGGTTTATCGCCAACCGTTAGCGCAACTTCGCCAGAACGCAACAAATACATACGGTGTATTACCCGCTTACCAAATAAACCTTGCTTGCCGGATTTATCGCCCTCATTAAATAAGGTCGTGCCAGCAGGAAATTTTTCTACTTTGCCCGCGCTCTGAAAGAAACGCTCCGCGACCGCATCGTCATAATACTTACTACTGGCAGGTTTAAACGGTGCAGCAGCGGCAACTACAGCACCCAATGGCGCTGCCGGCTGGGTGAAATCAAAATCGTCAGTTGCCATAGTAAGCCGTTATAAAAAATACGTTGATTGATGTTTCGAAAAATAGTGAAGGTCTATTATTGGCGGCTTATTTGAGGCAATAGTGGCTGAAAGCGCTCGTTAATAAACAAGTTTACAAAAAAATTACTTAATGCGTTTTACTCTCGGCGCATTGCCTTTGCCTTCAATTTCTAAGAAAAATGTACCAAAGCTCGCCCGTGAGACGACCACCTTTGGGTTGTCGCATTCGCAAACGCCACGACTGTCATCCGTAACTTGCCAAACCTGACCGTTAGCGAGCGTTATGCGGCTATTCGTTTGCCATCCACTAAAACGACCAACGATACTACTTTCAATTTTGTCTGTATTGGCGGCGGGCACGGGCGCTATTAGACCAAAATCAGCGGCGGGGTTGGCACGTGGTGCTGTAACAGTTTGTGCCGTTTGCTTAGGTGCCACATTCGGCGCGCTTGGCGTGACTAGTTTATTGCCAATCGATATCGCGTCATAACAGGCCAATCGTTCCGCCGCATTCACAATTCCCCGACAATTTGTCACCGCATCAACATTGGCGCGCACAATCGGCGAAAACCAAATTACATTGAGCATGATAATTGCAGAAAAATTTATGCCTTTTCGTATTTTTAGCCATTGACGCATTATGATTTCCTTAATAATGAGGGTCTGCGAATCATACGTGAAAATGTAGCCCAAGAATGGGCTGCATATTGCCCTCTAGCCATCGCATTACTTTTACGAAAAAATTATGTCTATTTTTAATACCGTAGCACCCAACACATTACGACTCTTGCTGCTTGCATTTGGCGTTTTTATCATCACACTCATCGCCCCAATAGCAGCGCAGGCTACGGTTGTTAGATTACAAACAACGCTTGGCAATATTGATATCGATCTTTACGATACTGCTACACCGGTAACGGTTGCGAATTTTTTGGCCTACGTCAACAGTGCCAGATTTAATGAGTCATTCATTCATCGCAGTGTGCCGGGCTTTGTGATTCAAGGTGGTGGGTTTACGTGGAACAACACCACTTCAACAGTGGTGGAGGTGCCAAAAAACGCAGCCATCGTTAATGAATTTAGCCCATTACGATCTAACTTACGCGGCACGATAGCGATGGCAAAAGTGGGTGGTGACCCAAATAGTGCTACCTCAGAATGGTTTATTAACTTAGCCAACAACGCGGCCAATCTCGATACCCAAAATGGTGGCTTCACTGTTTTTGGCAGGATCAGCGATGCAGGGATGGTTGTCGCCGATGCAATCGCAGCGTTGCCGCGTGTTAACGCCGGTGGTGCATTCACGGATTTGCCCGCTATTAATTACACATCTGGGAATTTAAGCCGCGCCAACTTGGTGATGGTGGAGCGCGCCACTATCGTTGGTGCAATTCCCCCTGTGCTGCCGACGCAATTTCAGGGCTTATGGTGGGCGGGAGAAGCCGAGTCTGGTTGGGGCATGAGTTTGACGCAACATCGCAATATCATCTTCACCTCTATTTACACCTATGATGCAACAGGTCAACCGGTCTGGTATGTGATGCCAGGCTGCACCTTGGTCAATGGCACCACTACCGTCACCTGTATGAGCACTGTATTTCGTGTTGATGGCGGTACGCGCCCGACTATTCCGTGGGCAGGGCAAAATCGCCAAGTGACGAATGTGGGCAACGGCACAATCACATTCTCCACCGCGACCAATGCGCGTTTTGATTTCACAATCAATAACATCACCAGCAGCAAAACTATCACCATTCAGCCGATTGGTAGCGGCACAACGCCACCCGTTATCAACTACACCGATTTATGGTGGGCAGGTGAGTCCGAGTCTGGTTGGGGGATTGCGCTAACACAGCAGTCATCAACGCTATTTGCGACGTGGTTTACCTATGACGCAACGGGCAAACCATTTTGGTATGTGGCGCCTAATTGTGCCGTTGTAGAAGCGAGTTGCTCTAGCGATTTATTTCAGGTGACGGGCGGCTCGCCTATTACGGGCGCATGGGCAGGGCAAAGTAGACTCGCGACTAGGGTTGGTACGGTAACGTTTAGTTTCGTTGGTCCTGCATCAGCAGAAATGCGTTACAACATTAACGGTGTTGAGAGCAGCCGCAGCATTTCGCGTCAACCGTTTTAACAATGGAGCGTGGAAAATGACTGATATTCAAATGACGGCAAAAACCAAGCTCACGCCGTCAGCGATCGTGCGCTACTTAAATCAGCATGTTATTGGTCAAGAAAATGCGAAGCGCACGCTTGCCGTCGTGGTCTATGCACACTACAAAAAACTCGCCATCGCCCATCAAGATGCGCTTAACATGGGCAAGAGCAACGTCCTGCTAGTTGGTCCGACTGGCACAGGTAAAACATTGTTGTGTGAAACACTTTCACGCGCCATACAAGTGCCATTTGTGACTGCGGATGCCACTTCTCTGGCGCAAACAAAATTTGTCAACGAAGATATTGAAGCGATATTGCTCAGGCTAGTCAATAAAGCAGGCGGCGATATCGCCAAAGCCTCGCGCGGTATTGTGTTTATTGATGAAATCGACAAACTCAAATCAGTGGGTGCTGAAGCCCGTGCCACTTCTGGCGAAAATGTGCAGCACGCTCTACTTAAAATTATGGAAGGCTCACTGGTCAAAATCGGCCATGACACCACCATTGATACGGCCAATATTTTATTTATTTGTGGTGGCGCATTTGTCGGCCTTGAAAACGTCATCGCCAATAGCAAAGCCTATGGATTTATTTCGCTCACAGATGCGAATAATCAATTAATTTTAGATAGGCTAAATTCGCGCATCAAACCAACTGACTTAATCGCCTACGGCCTAATACCTGAATTCACGGGTCGACTACCCGTGGTGGCGAGCCTGGAGCCGCTAAGCCGCGAGATGCTGGTACGCATCATGACCGAGCCGACTAACTCGCTCTACAATCAATTTCGCGAAATCGTCAAACGCGAAGGTGTCACCCTCAATATTGCGCCGCGCGTCTTCAATGAGATTGCCTCGCTCGCTGTTGAATACAAAGTCGGTGCGCGCAGTTTGCGCGGCATCTTTGAAGAAATGATTGCGCCTGTTATGTACGTCCTGCCAGATCGATCCGATATTAAAGAAGTGAATATCAATTCGCTATTTGAAGATGCGGTATATCAGTTGGCGTGATAATAACTATTTATAATTAAAAACACTAGCAATGGCGGACGTTTTAAAGCAAAAATTGCTCAAACTGCCCGCCAATAAACGACTTTTACTATTAATTATCATCACGACCAATGGCGTGCTTTGCTATAATTCACTCCTGATTTTTTTGTAACTTCATCTAACACTTAACTCTTCGCAGGAATTTCCCCATGTCAAAAATTAAAGTCAAAAACCCCGTTGTTGAAATGGATGGCGATGAGATGACGCGCATCATCTGGCAACGTATTCGTGAAAAATTGATCCTACCGTACTTAGATATTGACTTGAAGTACTACGATTTGGGCATGGAGCATCGTGATGCAACTGACGATAAAGTCACGGTGGAGTCCGCGCATGCGACACTCGAACATGGCGTTGCGGTGAAGTGCGCGACCATCACGCCTGATGAAGCGCGGGTGGCGGAGTTTAAGTTAAAGCAAATGTGGAAATCGCCTAACGGCACTATCCGCAATATTTTGGATGGCACGATTTTCCGTGAGCCGATTATTTGTAAGAATGTGCCGCGCTTAGTTTCGCATTGGGATAAGCCGGTGGTGGTAGCGCGTCATGGCTTTGGTGATCAATACCGCGCAACTGATTTTCAATTTCCAGGTGCAGGCAAATTGACGGTGAAATTCACACCGGCCGACGGTGGAGCCCCAATTGAAAAAGAAGTCTTCAATGCGCCAGGTGCAGGTATTTCACTCTCGATGTATAACCTTGATGAGTCGATTGCTGGTTTTGCACGCGCTTGTTTTAACTACGGCTTGCAGCGTAATTACGCGGTGTATTTGTCAACTAAAAATACCATTCTCAAAATTTATGACGGCCGCTTCAAAAATCTATTTCAAGAAATTTTTGATGCCGAATTCAAGTCGAAATTTGACGACGCTGGCATCACCTATGAGCATCGTTTGATTGACGATATGGTCGCGTCTAACTTGAAATGGTCAGGCGGCTATTTGTGGGCCTGTAAAAATTATGACGGCGATGTGCAGTCTGATACCGTCGCGCAGGGCTACGGCTCACTAGGTTTGATGACGTCCGTTTTAATGTCGCCTGACGGCAAAACGGTAGAGTCAGAAGCCGCGCACGGCACGGTGACGCGCCACTACCGCATGCATCAGCAGGGTAAGCCTACCTCAACTAACCCGATTGCCTCCATTTACGCATGGACGCGTGGCCTACAAGCGCGTGGCCGCATGGACGGCACACCAGACTTAGTTAATTTTGCATTGACGCTCGAAAAAGCCTGTGTTGATGTGGTGGAAAGCGGTCGCATGACCAAAGATTTGGCAACCTTGATTAGCCCTGACCATGCCTATTTGACGACTGAGCAATACATGGATGCGGTCGATCAAGAGTTAAAAGCGCGCATGGCCTAATGTCTAATTGAAACTTTCAGGCTTCATCAGGCTCATAGCATCGTTAAACTTATTGCCACATCATCAACTTATTTCAAGGACTGGAGTTTTTTCATGAAAAAAATGTTATTTGCCGCTGTTACATCAACCCTTTTTGCATGCAGCGCATTTGCCGCTACTGTTGGCAAACCCGCACCTGATTTCACCTTAACAGATGTTAATGGTAAAGCCGTTAAATTGACTGACTACAAAGGTAAGCATGTCGTGCTCGAATGGCATAACCCCGCCTGCCCGTTTGTGGTGAAGCACTATGATTCAAGCAATATGCAAAGCTTGCAAGGCAAGTATGATGCGAAAGACACTGTTTGGTTATCAATTAACTCCACCAACACAAGCCATCAAGATTTCATGACAAATGAAAAGCTAAAAAGCTACATTGCGGATAAAAAAGCTGCACCTGATAACTACATGACAGACGCAGACGGTAAAGTCGGCCAAACCTACGCGGCCAAAACCACGCCGCATATGTATGTAATCAACCCAGCAGGTATGTTGGTTTATGCAGGTGCAATTGACGACAAGCGCGGCACCAAGCAAGATGAAATTAAAACCGCGAAAAATTTTGTCGTTGCGGCATTAGAAGAATCAAAAGCCGGTAAGCCAATTACTGTTGCCTCGACCCAGCCATATGGTTGCAGCGTTAAGTACAAGTGATAATTTTCTTAGGGAATTTGTTTATTTGAATTTCTTTTTAGAAAATTGTCACACCTGCTAATGCGCGTATGCGAATTGAAGTTTATCGTTTGAATAAAGCGTTAGATCTTAAAAAACCCGTCACTAAATTGGCGGGTTTTTTATTGCTTCCTAATTCTGCGTAACGAGACCGCTACGCTGGCATCTCATCTCTCAACAAAGTAATAGATTTTCGTTGTATCGCGATATAGCCGTTATCTTCAAAATCTTTTAAGGTGCGATTGACCATTTCGCGCGATGCGCCAATCATGTTGGCTAAATCCCTTTGCGTGAACGGCGCACCAACCACGCGCTGACCATTCGACATAATTGCCAGCTCCAACAACACCCGCGAAATACGCCCTGAAATGCCGAGCAATGCAAGGTCGCCAATCTTACGGTCTGCGGCGCGCAACCGCCGCGCAAGGGTTTCGAGTACTTTGTGGGCAATCTCGGGCGAAGACTCTATCGCACGCTGAAATGCACGGTAAGACAACACCTGCAAATGACAACGCTCTAAGGCAGCAACACTGGCACTGCGGGGCTCGTGATCAAACATAGGCAACTCGCCAAAAAATTCACCAGCGCCTAGTATTTTGAGAATCACTTCACGCGAGCCATCTTCGGTATCAATTGAAAACACTTTGACTTGGCCCGACACCACCACGTACATCGCGTCGCCACGTTCGCCTTCGCTTAGAATTAACGCGCCTTTTTCAAACACACGTAACGCTAAATGCGCGCCCACACTTTGTAGCTGCATTTCGCTGAAATTATGAAATAAGGGAATGGCATTAAGCATAGTGAGTCAGTTTATGCGCGACAGTTATTTTTATAAAAATTGATAACCAATATGCCATAAATTACCTACGGAAATATCACCTAATTAGGGGATGCTATCGCTAAATGTTGTGCGACTAATCGCTTGATCATATGTAGGCGCAAATGAAAAAAGTGATCCGCCTCAGGCACGACTGTGACCGCAATATCGCGCGCGCGCGCCCAGTTAATTGAATCAATTAACGGTACGGTTTCATCTTTTTCGCCATGTATAAGTAATGTATTGGCGGGCGGTTTGCCGCCATGCTCCATATTTTGCCAATGTGACATGCGCTGAAATGCGGGTGCGACCAATATCATTTCGGCAACATCACATTTCTCAGATGCCGCCAATGTCACTGCGCCACCAAATGAAAATCCGGCTAGCCAAATCGGCAAGTGTGGATAGGTGGCACGCGTATGAGCAATCACGGTGAGCAAATCATCGGTCTCGCCGCGACCTTCATCATGTACGCCTTCACTTTTACCAATGCCGCGAAAATTAAATCTGTACGTTGCTGCACCACAATCAAAAGCCGCACGGGCGAGTGTGGTCGTAACTTTGTTATCCATCGTGCCGCCGAAAAGCGGATGTGGGTGTGCGATAACTGCAATGGCGCGCGGCACAATATCTGCGGCAATATGTGTGGCTAATTCAATAGCGCCTGCTGCGCCTGAGATGAAACTTTTTTCCGTTGTAAATTGTGCCGCCATTAAATTTTGAGCCTTTCCACCACGCGACCATGCTGCAAATGTTCTGTGATGATTTCATCAATATCGCTCTTATCAACAAACGTATACCAAGTCTCATCCGGGTACACCACCAACACAGGGCCTTCACTGCAGCGGTCAAGACAGCCCGCATTGTTGATGCGAATTTTGCCTTCGCCATTTAAGTTGAGCGTTTTAATGCGTGATTTGGCGTAATCGCGCATGTCGTTTGCTTGGGCGTTGTTGCAGCATTCTTTGCCCGCTTCACGTTGATTGGTACAAAAAAATACATGATGCTGATAAAACCCCATATCGACTCCAATAGTTGGTGTTTTTAATTTCGTTTAGTACGAATAAAAATAGTAGCTAAAAACATTAGCGCAGCAAGTGGCCATATCTCATTAAGCCAACGGGTCAGGCTGGCAAAATTCGCCAACTGTCCATAAGGCCAATTAAATAATTTGAGCGTTTCATCCAGCGCCGAATACACGCTCGATAATTTTGTCATCACGCCGCCTGCAAAAACAAATAGCGTAGCCCAAAATGCGCGCCAACGATAACCGACTCGTGAAAAAAATAAGAAAAATAATATGCCCGATGTAAGGCCAATGACCGTTGCGGGTGACAGCGAGGCTGCAAACAATGACGCCTTCAACAGCAACGCTGCCA
Organism: Burkholderiales bacterium; assembly: GCA_031414695.1. Lineage (GTDB taxonomy): Bacteria > Pseudomonadota > Gammaproteobacteria > Burkholderiales > Usitatibacteraceae > UKL13-2. The sequence continues at coordinate 43,650 of JANNWG010000029.1, read as the reverse complement.
TGGCTAATTTTGCTATTAAGCCCGCAATAAGCACAATACCAATATTCATCAGCACGCGTTTTTTTGGATGCAAAATCAACGACACAAATAACGCGAATGCGCATACGTTTAGCGCCACACCAACCGCCTGCGGCAACAGCACCAGCGGGTCATAGGCGCTAATGGCGGTATTGAGCGTGGGATCAATATTGGTCGGGTCGGTTGGCGAAATTAACCCTGCTTCAAAAAAAGGAATCGCTGGGTTAAGCTGTGCGACGAACCAAATTGCCAGTATTAATAACCCCCAACCAGTAATGTCACGGTGTGCAAAATGTGCAGCACGCCAACGCATGACGGTGGCGATTAGCGCGCGTCCGATTGGCAACATAACAATCATTGCCCCTAACGCGCCGCCGAAGCTATTCGAGATTACATCTAGTGGCGATGAAACTCGCTCTGGAAGAAACGACTGTGCACTTTCAAGTGCAGTCGAGAGCAACATAGACAATGCCATCGCACCTATACAGGCTAGCAAGCGCGGCCGCGCTAGCCGCAACGTCATCCAGCGCCGTCTTAATAAACTCGCCAACAATGCGCCCAACGGCAAATACGCCAGCACATTGATAAACACATCAAAAAACGTAATGTATTTAGGCCACGTGAATAGCGTAAATGCGCGCGGAAATTGCCAACCTAAAAATGGATTTAAGCTCGCATAAATTAGTACCAATACGTAAATCGCTAACGCACCTCGACTTGCGCGTGACTGTTTAAGACGCGTCTTCGTTGCTGACAATGAGACGGATGCCGCGTGCATTGGCTATGACAACAATTGCAAATCGTTACGATAGCGCGCAGCATTTTCGACATAATGCTGCGCAATCCAGTTGAGCATGTTGACCTCATCATCGCTTAATTGCCGCACGACGCGCCCCGGTGAGCCGAGTACCAGCGAGCGTTCTGGAATGACTTTACCTTCAGCAATCAATGCACCTGCACCAATCAAACAACGGCGACCTATCACGGCGCGATTGAGCACCACTGCGCCGATACCAATAAGCGAGCCTTCACCTACAGTACAGCCATGCAGCATCGCCATGTGGCCGACCGATACATTTTTATGTAGCGTCAACAAAATGCCTTCATCGGTATGCAGCACGGAGCCGTCTTGGATGTTTACGTTTTCACCCAGCGTTATCGTGCTGTTATCGCCACGTATGGTCACGCCCCACCAGACATTCGCATTTTTTTCCATCACCACATTACCGATAACAGCAGCGGTGGGGGCGATGTAGTTATTGCCTAATAGTTGCGGGGTTTTGTTACCGAGCGAATAAAGCATGGCGTCCTCATCAATGTGAAATCCATTTTCGCTTAAATTCAGCCATTGACACAACTCGCGTGCTCGCTGGGTCAGCCGCTACATATTGCGAAATAAGTGCATAAACGGCTGGCTGATTTGCACCACGTCTTTGCACATTTTGAATTTAATGAGTCCTTTGCCAGTGTCATCGCGCGAAATAGATTTGATGGCGCGCAAATTCACAATGGTAGATCGATGCACCTGCTTAAATTGTCCGCCGTCCAGCTCATCGAGTAATTCTTTAATCGGCTTTTTAATCAGCGCCTCGCCCTCGGCGGTCATCACGACCGTATATTTATTGTCTGATTGAAAGTATGCAATATCGTCAATCATGATGAGCCGCGTTTCTTTGCCAGCACTCGCACTTACCCAAGTGAGTGGTGATTTTTTAGGTGACGCATGTGCGGCTATTTGGGCGATAACTTGCTCTATAGCAAGAGTCGAAACACTAGCACTGGCACGGCTTTTCAGCCTATTAATCGTTTCTGTCAGACGCGCAGGTGCAATAGGTTTAAGCACATAATCAACCGCCCCTTTTTCAAACGCATCTATAGCGTATTGATGATAGGCGGTGACAAAAACGATTGCAGTCGTTGGCGATGTAGCTCGTAACGCTTCTGCCACATCTAGACCAGTCAAACCTGGCATTTGAATATCGAGAAAAGCGATATCGGGCTTGAGCGCTGCGATCGCTTCTAAGGCGCTGACGCCATCATCTGCCTCGGCAACAATGTTAAGTTCAGGCCACAGTTCGCGAAGGGCAGCGATAAGGTCGGCGCGTAGGTGGGGTTCGTCTTCAGCAATGAGGGCGGTGGTCATATTGTTTTCTCAATAGCATGGGGAACGGGGACGGGAACGGTAATGGTAGCTGTCATACCCGTATCGGGATGACCATTTGCAGTGAGCATAAATGTAGCCGCATCGTGATGTGAAAGCTGCAATCGTTCACGAATATTTTTCAATCCAATGCCGCTACCGGCTGTGGTGGTTGAAAGCCCCGCGCCATTATCGATGACTGAAACGCTGAGGGTATCTGCGATCACGTTTGCGCGAATGATGATTTTGCCTTGGCCAATTTTGGGCTCTATGCCGTGTTTGATCGCGTTTTCCACCAGCGTTTGCAACATTAGCGGTGCGAAAGGGTATGGCCTTATTTTTTCGTCCAACATGATATCGTAGCTTATCCTTTCGCCCATGCGTATTTTCATAATTTCCAAATACGCCACCACGCGGTCGATCTCCTGACCAAGGGTGGAGGTGACGGCATCATTAGCGGGAAGGGATGAGCGTAAAAATTGAATTAAATGGCCCAACATCACAGCCGCACGCGGTGGATCGCTGCGTGCGAGGGACTGTGCGTTAGCAAGGGTGTTGTATAAAAAATGTGGCTCAATTTGGGCTTGTAATGCCGTTAATTTTGCCAGCGTTAGTGCACGCTCTGTTTCGGCGCGCTGCGCTTGCGCCGCAATTTCATCAAAACGACGTTGTAGCTCACGATTGATAAAGCGGCTCACACTGGCAATATTTTCTTTATTTTTACCAAAATCGAGTACCACTAATATCGTACCAGGTTGACTACGCACAGTTGCCATCGACGTGTTGTCGCTCATTGGCTTGATGGTCACAACAAGCTTTTCGCCCGGCGAGCCAAACGACATATAACCCGCGTTACCGCCACCCGTTAAACCCGTAATTGATAACGTTTCGCGCGATGCTGCCGTTGCAAAAAAGCCTGGCAATGATTGCAACGCCTCCAAACATACATCATATGCTGCTGCGACTGGTAACGATAAGGCAAACGTTGCCTCCGCGTGCAATGCGTATGCATCATAGGTAAATGCAGGGTCACGGCGGCGCATGACACCACGGTACCAAATAGCGGCAACTGCGACCGATATCGCGGCTAATAAAACGCCAAACGTTAGCCCTAACCAAAGCGACTTTCCGCCACTGGACATACCAACGGTAATCCCGACGCCAGGCCCCAAGCCCACGATGAGAAAAAACCGAATCCAAAATCGCCACGCAAACGTTCTCATTGCTTAACCCCTATTGTTATCATGGGCTCAATTGTGACGTGTGAGGGATATGAACGATAGGGTTTGCCGACAAAACCAATATAAAGCCGATGAAGCTAATAACGATGGCGCGAATTGGACACTAGACATCGCCATCTGCCACCTACATTTGCTTAAACAAATGTGAAAACGGCCGCGAGACGGTAAGGTTTTCTTTACGGCCTTTGACACGCACGGTGGCCTGCCCGCGAAAGTCGCGTGAGACGCCTTCTATCGCGCTCGCCTGCACAATAGTAGAGCGGTGTATCTGCCAAAATCTATCGGCGTCCACACCATCGAGTATTTCTTTAATTGGCGTTTTGATGAGCGCGTCAAACTCTTTTGTGGCAACGAGCGTGTACTTTTCATCTGCCTGAAAAAACAACACGTCATCAATCGGAATTAAACGTAAGTTGGCACCAATATTGGCTTTTATCCATTTAAGTTTCTCTGCGCCCGGATTTAATTTTGCGGCCAGATGTTGCATCAAGGCGTCTAAATTTTGCGGCTGTGCGGGCACGGCGGTGAGTCGTTCTTTTAAGCGTTCAACCGCAGCTTGCAATCGCTCGTCGCTGTAGGGCTTCAGCACATAATCAATTGCACCGGTATTAAACGCGTCAACTGCGTACTGATCAAATGCGGTAACAAATACAATGTGGCATTTCAAATCGCGATTAGCCGCGAGGCTTTTTGCAACTTCAATACCTGTCATCTCTGGCATTTGAATATCGAGAAAGGCTAATTGCGGCTGATGCTCTGCAATCGCTTCTAATGCGGCCTCGCCATCACCCACATCAGCGATGATAGTAAGCTCAGGCCACAGTTTAGTGAGCTTGGCTTTGAGCTGGGCACGAAGGATGGGTTCGTCTTCGGCGATGATGGCTGTTAAGGACATGTTGACACTCTCTTTTTAATTTACAGACTTAGTTTTCTTGATCTTCATCATTAATCTTGTCGCGTTTTTTATTCTTACGCCACCACCACCAGTAAATAACGCCGCCCACTGCAATAAATGGCAATAGCACAGGAAAAGCTGACGCTAATACTAACAACGGCACACCAATAATGAGCCCGACAATCAAAAAACCCAGCCCGTAGATTAGCGCAATCATAATCAAGACGACAACCGATAACAACCCAAACGCGAAGATGAGCGCTATCGCACCTAAAGCCATGCCTTCCTTGCCGGATACTTTGGTATTGCCGATGTTAAGTGGAATCATATCGGTGGCAAGCCCCACCATCGCAACGGCGAACACCACCAGCAAAATAGCGATGATGCCGACAAACGCTTTCATTAATATATTCACCCACACGCTATGCGTGCGCGCGGCGGCGCTAAATGTTTTTGCGCTCCAACTTTTTGCAACGTCTGGCTGGGCTGCTATGTTCGCGACACCGCTATTTGTGGCTTGACTAAACGCGAATGCGGCACCGCCGACAGCAGGAACTTCAATGCTAGCGATGACACCTTTAGGTTGATTTGACTCTAATGTTAAGCTGGCGGCATCACCAAATAAGGCGAGTAATCGCTCGCGAACATTTGTTAACCCAACACCACCGCCCGCCTGTATGGGCGCATCGGTCAAACCACGGCCGGTGTCTTTAACCATCAGCCGAATTTTAGCGGTAGCACCTTCACCTATTTTCAAGGCGATAACATCAATGCGTCCGCCTTCGCGCTGTGGTTCTAGGCCGTGCTTGATGGCGTTCTCAACGAGTGAAGGCAGCATCAGTGGCGGAAACGGTAGCGCTAAACAGTCTGCTGGAATATCGACACTAAATTCGAGTCGCTCCCCCATGCGTATTTTAAGAATATTTAAGTACGCCGTAACAAGCTCCATCTCTTGCCCAACGGTCGAAATGTTCTCGCGCATTTTCGGTAGCGCCGCACGCAAATATTGAATTAAATGCCCTGTCATTTTATTGGCGAGCGCAGGGTCAACTTCCGTTAAAGCCTGCACGTTGGCCAATGTGTTGTAGAGAAAATGTGGCTCGACTTGCGCTTGGAGCGCCATTAATTTCGCCTCTACAATTTGCCGATTGACGTTAGCAAATTCAGCTTCTTTGGTTTTGACATTCGCCACTTCAATGGCGCGACGCGAGCGACCGATGTAATACTTGGCAATCAAGAGCATGATAAACAGCGGTATGAACGCCATGATTAGCGCAGAGCCAATACCGAGTCGCTTGACATCACTGGCGACTTTTTTGCGGATGTTGTCGCGTAGCTCGGGCGCTAATGGCGGTGATGGTGCTGCGGGCGGGGCAGGTATTGCGGCTGGCACGGGAGACGCCGGGGGCGCAATGGGCAATGATGACGATGGTGTCACAACATCAACGCCATTGATGCTTAGCTGAGACTTTTCAGGTGCATCGATTTCAATATCACCCTTGATACGGGTGCCGCCTATCACGCCATCAATTTTTACTGATTGATCGTTTTTCTTGGTAAGCGTCAAGTCTTTATTGTTGTGAGGATTATCGCGATCATTTGTCTTGATCGTAATCTTGCTCTCGGTGTTAGAGGACTGAGGTGTCGCTTTCGTTGGCGGCGTTGCCTTAGGTAGGTCGGGAATTTCGGGTTTAAATTTACCGCTATTAATGTCGCGTATACGTTGTGTGGCATCTTTGAGACTCACTTCGGCTTCGGCAATCGCCTTGTCAAAACTGGCAAGTGCGCCTTCGTCGTTGATGCCAACACGTTTTTGTGCGCTACGCGCTTCTTCGCGAGCAGCACGAAGCTGCTCTATTTTTTCTTTCGCCGCACTTTTTGCTTCTCGCGCCTCTTCTTTTGCTTTATCGCGCGCTTCACGTGCGGCATCACGCGCCTCTTTGGCTTGTTGTTTTGCGGCGGCCTGCGCCTCGTCGCGCATGCGGCGTGTTTCTGAGGCCGTTTCATTTAGGTCATTACGTGCGGCGTCAATATCGGCTAACGCTATTTCGAGCTCGACTTTACGCGCGGAATCTTCAGTACGTTCTGCCATTGCCTTGACCACGCGCTCGGCGACATTAAGTGCGCTATCGCCAAAGCTACGATCTACTTCACGTTGAATTGCGCGCTGTTCAGCGGCTGTTTTGCCCGCATCTGCGAAGGAAATCAAGTTGAACGGTATCGTAAATAGTGCCAACACCAAAAACATAAACAAACCCATGAGCGCAATGGCCCACCAAGGTGTTTTGTGCAACAAATTTCCGAGAGCTTTGAACATAGTGGCAGTTTACGGGGGAATTGAGATGATGAAAATTACGCGTCTTCAAGTACAACCCAAAGAATGGCAACGACGGCCAAACAGATGAGCAACATGACCCAAGCCCAAGTCGGAACATCAGAAAACCAACTGAATAGATTCATGAAGCGCTAACCTCGTTGTTTGAACGTCTACGAAACAAACAATAATTGAAGCGGCGGTTGCGCTCAATGTTGAGGCGACTAAATGCAGAAATGTATGTGCCGTTTGCAGGGCTAGACCGACAAAAGCCGCTTAAAGCTAATGCAGATGAAACTCGTTTGTTGACGACCATTTACAGGCAAATATTCTTCAAACTGCCCGCCGTTATTGGGGTTTTATTTTTTATTGCCCGCTAAAAAGGTCTGGATTGTTTCGCGCGAAACACTGCCATCGACTTGCGATTGTCCAAGTGCTTCGAGCAGAATGAGCCGTATTGTGCCTGCCTCATTTTTTTTATCGCGTGACATATGTTCAATCATGGTCTCTGCAGAAATATCCGGGCGCACAACTGGCAGCCCCGCTTGATTGATGATCGCTATGATGCGTATCATGGTTTGCTGATCAATACGGCCAAGCGCAAACGAAAACTCCGCCGCGATTGCCATGCCACAGGCGACCGCTTCGCCATGCAACCATTCGCCGTAGCCAAGTGCTGTTTCTATTGCATGACCAAAGGTATGGCCAAAATTTAACAGCGCGCGTCCGCCGATTTTTTTGGTTTCAAATTCATCATCCGCCACCACGGCTGCTTTGATTTCGCAGGAGCGACGAATGGCATATGCCAACGCATCGCCATCGCGTTGAATGAGCGCCTGCATGTTAACTTCTAGCCAATCAAAAAATAGCCTATCTAATGCCACGCCATATTTGATGATTTCGGCGAGGCCTGATTGGTATTCACGTGCTGGCAGTGTGGCTAGCGTATCGGTATCAATCACGACTAACTTTGGCTGATAAAACGCGCCAATCATATTTTTGCTTAGTGGATGGTTAATCGCCGTCTTGCCGCCAACGGATGAATCTACCTGCGCTAACAGCGTTGTGGGTAACTGAATAAACGGGATGCCGCGTTGGTAGGCGGAGGCCGCAAAACCCACCATATCGCCCACGACTCCGCCACCAAGCGCTAGCAAGGTGGTTTTGCGATCGCAAGCGTGCGTTACGAGCGCATCAAAAATGCGTTGCAGGGTTTGCCAATCTTTATATTCTTCACCATCTGGCAGCACGACTTCTAGCGTGTCGATACCGTGCGCTTTTAACTGCGCCACCAAGGTTTTGCCGTAAAGGGGAAATACCGTTGTATTTGATACCACCAAGATGCGCCCACCAGCGCTCTTTTCGACAATCGGTGACAACTGTTGAAGTAAACCAGATCCAATGTTGATTGCATAGCGGCGTTCACCCATTGCGACGGTGAGCGTTTCAATTGGCGGCAACATAGAGGTGGGATTCATAGTGAGTGCTTCAATATTTTTTAATACTTAAATGTTGCACGCGGCAATCGTATGCATTAATTGCTGAATAAATTTAGTGCGATTCGTGTTGTTTGCATCTACTGTGATGTGCGCGGTTTCAGTGTACAAAGGCTGACGAATCAACATTAATTCACGTAGCCGTTCTCCCACATTATCAACTGCTAGCAATGGGCGTTTGTTACGCTTACCTTGGATGCGCGAGGTGCGTTGCACCAACACGTCAATATCGGCCTTGAGATACACAACGATGCCGTTTGCACGTAATTTTGCGCGACTTTCTGCATTTAATATTGCACCGCCACCCGTTGCTAAAACGATGTTGGTAAACGTCGTTAATTCTGCTATCAAAGTAGATTCGCGCAGCCGAAAACCTGCTTCACCTTCAATTTCAAAAATTGTCGAAATTGCTACACCATTGCGTTTGACAATCTCTTCATCGGTATCAACAAAGGGCATTTGCAAATGTTTGCCTAACGCCTTACCTACCGTGCTCTTACCCGAACCCGGCATGCCAATGAGATATATATTTTGATGAGTCGTCATGTAAAAAACGTTTTACTGCTGTGCGTATATAAAAAATTACGGGGCACAATGTGCCCCGTAATTTTGTTATGCGCTGCAAAGCGTTGAGATTTTGTTAACGAACGTTTAGCTGATCTTTAATAATGCGCGGGGTAATAAAAATTAAGAGTTCAGTTTTGTCATCTTGTTTGATGGTTGACTTGAACAAATTACCAACGAATGGAACGTCACCGAGTAGCGGAATTTTACGAACGTCAGTTCTAGTGACCTGCTCATAAACTCCACCTAGTACTGCAGTATCACCGTTTTCAACCAAAATTAATGTGCTTAATTCTTTTTTATCAATCGTTGGGATGGTGCCGCCAGAAAATTGAATACGCTCGCCGACTGCGTCTTTCTTTACGGTAATATCCAACAAGATTTTGTCATCCGGCGTAATTTGCGGCGTCACCTCTAAGGATAGTACAGCCTGTTTAAAAGCAATGGTGACACCACCACTCGTCGATTGTGTAGGATAAGGTATTTCCGTGCCCTGCAAAATAATTGCCTTACGCTTATCTACAGTAAGAATCCTTGGATTTGACACCACTTTACCTCGTCGATCTGCTTCAAGTGCAGTCAATTCGAGATTAACCAGATTGCCATTGCCAAGATTTAGGAAAGTTAATCCTAGTGCAGCCGCTCCAGCAGCAGGTAAGTCGACATTGACTCCCGACGATCCTGCAACTGCTATGGGGGAGCCGCCGCCTGCTATCTGACTTGCGTTACCGATACTATTAGATACGCCAACGTTACGATTATTGGCGGTCAACCCAGCAGCAACTCCAAATCTGACGCCCAAATCACGACCAAATCGATCATCAGCAATCACGATGCGCGCTTCAATTTGTACTTGGCGCAATGGAATATCGAGCTGCGCAATTAAACGTCGTACATCGTCGAGTCGAGCAGGCACATCTTGCACAAAAATTGTGTTTGTTCTTACATCAACCGTGATAGAGCCGCGTTTAGAGAGAATTTTTTGCTGACCATCACTTAAGATTGTGCGAACATCCGCAGCTTTTGCGTATGACAACAAATGCGTTTCGGTACGAAGCGGCTCTAACTCTGTTGTCTGTTGAGCAACTTCAAGTGCAAGTTTTTCTTGCGTAGCAAGCTCATCGGCGGGCGCAATTAAAACTACATTGCCATTTTTACGCTTTGATAATCCTTTTGATTGCAAAATAATATCGAGCGCTTGATCCCACGGCACATCTTTTAAACGCAACGTCAAGCTGCCGCCTACGGTGTCACGTGTGATGATATTTAGGCCAGTGAAGTCAGCAATCACTTGCAACACGGCACGTACCTCAATGTTTTGAAAGTTTAGCGATAGTTTTTCACCGTTATAACCTAACCCTTGCGTCAGTTTATTAGGGTCTTCTTTAATCTGTTTCACCTCAACAATAAATTGCGTATCGGTTTGATAGGCAGAATATTCCCACAAGCCACGCGGCTCAATTATCATACGGCCGTTTGCGCCCTGATCCAGCACATCAACAAAGCGTATCGGCGTACCAAAATCCAACACATCTAAGCGGCGCTGCAAGTTTTTGGGGACAGCGGTATTAATAAAATCAATGATTACCACTTTGCCCTGCTGACGAATATCAATACCGGAAGTAGCAGATGATAAATCGACTACTACGCGGCCTTCGCCATTAGGGCCACGTCGGAAATCTACGTCACGTACCGCTTGACGTTGCGCTGCTGTTGCCGACTGTAATGGTGGCTCGGCAAATTTAGTAATTTGTGCAGTTTCACGCATTATGCCAGCGCTTGTGCCATCAACAGAGAGCACCAATGTACGTTCTTCAATAGTCGAGGTATAAGTCAGTGCACGTGCCAAATTCATTACGAGCCTAGTGCGTGTGCCAGATTCGACAATATTGATGGTTTTAATATCACCTTGGCCAATATCTACAACGGACTTCTCAGTGCCATTAGTCGTGTTGGGTAAATCGATCGCAATTCTTGCTGGGTTAGATACGGTAAAACCGTTGGGCACCGCCGTCAGTGGCGACTTAAACGTGGCGCGGATGACGACTTTACCAACCGTTTGCGTATTCGCGGTCACCGACTCCAACACATTTTTTTCTTGCGCATTTGCAGGGCTTATTGCAGCAAACGCAATCCCTGCAAGGGCAACGCACGTTACCAATGTTGGCAATCGGAATAATGATAATTTCGATGTGACTTGCATAGCTATTTTCCTCCCGGCACTGGGCCTTCGAGCAATGGGAGCACGCTTTCACGTTCTGCCCAATCACCCGCCGTGTCTTGCACGATTTCTTTCAGTTTGATTTCGGATTCTGTAATGTCGACGATCAAGCCAAAGTTCTGACCGATATAGTTGCCTTTTTTAACGCGATAAACCGTTTTTTCAGCACGCACAAGCGCGTACATAACATTTGACTGGTTCAACGTGCCAACCATTTTTAACTGCTCTAGCGGAAAAGCTTCGAGCGCTTCTTTACGTCGATTTAAGTCAGGCGCATTGGCGCCCGCGTTTTCTTGTTTAATTGCTAGCTTGCGCGGTTTAAATGGGTCCGGCAAATCAAAGCCTTCATAAGCAAATGGCGTAAATGGCTTTACTAAAGGCAGGGCTTCAATTTTACGAGTAACCGTTTTTTCTGAATCTTTGACAAAGCCACGAAGATCGGAAAATCCTTCGCCACAACCTGCGACAAGAAAAACTGGCATCAATACAGCGAGCAGGCTGAGGCTTTTTCGTAATTTAGTTATCATCATTATTTGCCTCCCGCCTTAGGTGGCGGTGCGGGCGCACCGGGCGCTGCTTTCACCGCTGTTTTACGTTGCGCTGCTATTTCTTCAGGATCTAGATAGCGATATGTTCTAGCTTTGGCTTCCATCGACAAAATCCCATCTTTGGTATTGTCAATTTTCAATTCATTCAGAAGCACGATGCGTGGCAACTTCGAAACATCACTCGCAAAAGCCCCTAAGTCGTGATAATTACCCGTTACTTTCAAATCAACTGGCTTTTCGGCATAGAACTCCGTAAAGACCTCAGTTTGTGCGGGCTTAAACAGCTCAAATTGTAAGCCACGCCCCAAACCGGCGCTATTGATATCAATAATTAAGGCTTCAATTTCTGATTTTGTTGGTAGCTGCTTCAGCAAAGCGCCGAAGGATTGTTCAATTTCTTGCCGCTGCGCTTGATATGCTTCTAAGTTGACCGCGAGTTTTTTCTTCTCAATAAAAGTAGTCTTCAGATCGTTTTCTTTTTTCTCTTCTTTATCAAGCTCTGCAAGCTGCGCTTCGAATAGCAGAAACCAAGCGGCGATGAAGACGGCTACAAAAATAAGTAAAAAAGCGCCAATCTTAAATAGCCAAGGCCAATTACCAGGGTTTTTGGGATCAAGCTGCTTTAAGTCTTCAATCCATTTTGTTAAGCCGTTCATGCTTTTTTCTCCGCTGGCTTGGCTGGTACAGCAGGCGCGGGCGGTGCTGTAGGCGTTACAGGTGCCACAGGTGTAGCACCTGGTGCAGCTTTAGCAGGCGCCGCGATTTTGGCTGGAGACCCGCCTTTTGTAACTTCAGGTTTAGCGCGTTTAATGAAGAAATCTAGATTAAATTCATTGGCGCGCACCTGATTTACAGTCACCGCTTTAATTTCAATGAGATTCGGATTTTCTAAAAATGGAGAGGCTTCTATATTTCGCATAAATGCTGAAACACGAGCTTGTGATTGCGTAAAGCCGGTTACGTTGACTTTATTACCCGCTTGCTTAATTGACTTTAGGTATAAACCTTCAGGTAGTTGGCGCAACATTTGATCTAGTAGCTGTACCGGTTCTGAACGATTAAGCTGTAAGCTTTCGACGACCTGCTTTTTAGATAACAACGAGGCTGTTTCTTCGCGAATGCGCTTAATTTCTTCAATTTGCTTATCTAATTTCGCAATTTCTTCGGTCATAAACTTATTGCGTTCTTTTTGGTTGTCTACTTGCGCATTAAATAGCGTCCATAGTAGACCAACGATCGCGAGCGCTATTACCGCTGTAATCGCCGCCAATATGCCAAATTGCTGCTGCCGCGCTTTGCGGCGAACTTCGCGATGAGGAAGTAGATTTATGCGAATCATGAAGGGTCAAACCTCCGCATCGCCAGACCACAAGCTATCATCAACGCTGGCGCATCGACAGTAAGCTGGCGCGGTTTGATTTTTGACGACAGTGCCATATTGGCGAATGGATTTGCCACAATCGTATGTACTTGCGTACGCTGTGCAACCATTTCTTCTAATCCATCTAGCATTGCACAACCGCCGCTCAAAACAATGTGATCGACTTTATTGAACTGGGTTGAGGTAAAGAAAAACTGCAATGCACGAGAAATTTCCAGCACAATTTTTTCGTTAAACGGTTGCAGCACGTCAGGACCGTAGTTTTCTGGCAGGCCACCGGTTTTTTTAGCAACTTCGGCCTCTTCAACGGGCATACCAAATTGTCGCGATATATCTTGCGTAAGTTGATAACCACCTAGCTGCTGTTCACGCGAATACACTTGTTGATCTTCGGTCATCACAGTCACGCGTGTCGTTTGCGCACCAATATCAACAATAGCCGTCACGTCTTTATCTTCAATGCCAGTGGCAGCGCCTTTTATCATCTCAAATGCAGCAAGCGACGCATATGACTCAACATCCATCACGATTGTCTTTAAGCCTGCAGCTTCTGCCACGGCTACACGATCTTCGATTTTTTCTTTGCGCGACGCCGCAATTAACACTTCCACTTCGATTTCACTGTTTGGCGCAGGACCAATGACTTGAAAATCTAGGTTAACTTCGTCGAGACTGAACGGAATATATTGATTTGCTTCAGACTGGACTTGAAACTCCATGTCTTCTTCGCGCTGGTTGGCTGTAAGCAAGACTTTTTTGGTGATAACGGCGGCGGATGGCAATGCTAAGGCGATATTTTTAATGCGCGTGCCTAGTTGCTTGTGGGCGCGCTTCATCACTTCGCCGGCTGCTTCAATATTAGCAATATTGCCGTCGGAGACGGTATCGCGCGGCAATGGCTCAATTACATAGCGCTCAACGCGATACAAACCCTTGCCTGCCTCGACAATCTCAACGATCTTAATAAAGGACGAGCTAATGTCAACCCCGACAAGCGGTGGCGCTTTGGATCGGAGGAATTCGAACTGATCCGCCAGTTTTTCTTTAAGCATGGAAGGTTAAGCCTTCGAGTGGACGAGGGGGTTGAGCCCGACGGGATGCTATTTATTCAGGACAGTTTTCACGATGCAAACAACAAATGAAGCAATTTAACAATTTATCACAAACTGTTTTTATTACTAATGACCAGAAACGTATAAAAACACATGAAGAACATTAAATCAATACATTAAAACGATAACATTATAAACAACATCACATAATTTACATTAAATCTTAGCAACAAGTCACTATTGTGTAAAGCTTTTTTAAAAAATCGACTTATTTTCTCGTGAATGCGACGATATTCCGCGCACGACAACCCGAATTTTTGCGTTCTGTGCTGTTGTTATCTTTTACTTATCAGCGGGTTGCCACTATCTTGACACTATTTGGCAGAACCGCGCCATCCCCGACTAAGGGGGGTGGCTATAATCCTAGAAACGGCAGTTGACCGCTGAAGTTGCTTGAAAGAGCGCATGTATAAAGGCGTCTTAGTGAATTACACCGTTTAACAATATGGTGACTCACGCTACGGATGCGATTGCACGTTTTTCAAACTCCCTTGCGGCGTTGCTTCTCCTTGCAGGATAAGGCCTGCTTCGTCGTCGCGCCTTGCTATGAAGTCCGAAAAACGTACACTCACACCCGTCCAACTGCCGTTTCTAGGATAATCAACATTAACGTTTTTAACTTTGTTTAGGTTCGCATGATCATTCGCTGGTGGTTTTATCCTGCTATTTTGTTGGTCTCGCTCGTGTTGGTCGCCATCGGTGTGGCGGGCTTAACGGTGGCATTGCTATATCCAAATTTGCCCTCAATTGAGGCCGTAACGGATTACCGCCCTAAGTTGCCGCTCAAAATTTATACCGCTGAAGGTGACTTAATCGGTGAGTTTGGGGAAGAAAAGCGTTCATTTCTTAAAGTGGGCGACTTTCCAGATGTCATGAAACAGGCCATCTTAGCGGCCGAAGATGAACGTTTTTATCAACATGGAGGTGTAGATTGGCTCGGCTTAGTGCGCGCAGGTGGGGCGGCGATTGCGGCAGGCAAGTCGAAAGGTGGCGCCTCCACTATTACTCAGCAAGTTGCGCGTAATTTCTTCTTATCGACGGAGTTTTCGATTACCCGAAAAGTATCGGAGTGGTTACTCGCTTACAAAATTGAAGCCAATTTATCTAAAGATCAGATTTTTGAGATTTACTTAAACCATATCTTTTTAGGCAACCGTGCGCATGGTTTTGCCGCCGCGAGCCGTGTCTATTACAACAAAGATGTGCGCCTACTTAGCGCGGCAGAAGCGGCCATGTTGGCGGGATTGCCTAAGGCGCCGTCACAATACAACCCCTTTAACAACATCAAACGCGCCACGCTACGTCAACAATATGTGCTGCGCCGTATGGGCGAATTAAAATTTTTAGACGAGCCTAAACTTGCTGCCGCGCGAGCCGAAGTGCTCAAATTTAATCGCGAACGCCAAATGTATTCACTCAATGGCGAATACATAGCCGAAATGGCGCGCCAAGAAGTCTTTGAACAATATGGCGACAAAACCTATGTGAGCGGCATCCGCGTCATTACCACAATCAAAAAAGCCGATCAAGAAAGTGCTAATGCGGCACTTCGTAAAGGCGTGCTCGAATACGACCGCCGCCACGGCTATCGCGGCCCTGAAGCTTTGGTCAATTTGCCAAAAGATAAAGTTGCCGAAGAAGATGCCATTGAAGAAGCCTTAGCTGAGCGTGAAATTATTGGTGATTTAATGCCCGCCGTGGTTACTGCAATGGATGCAAAGCAAGTAGTCGCACTCACCAAAAGGGGTGACAGCATCACACTAACGGGTGACGCCTTAAAGTTCGTGGCAAAAGCCTTAAGCGATAAAGCAACGACTGTAAAAATAGTACGCGGCTCGGTGATCCGAATTGGCGCCGATGACAAAGGCGCGCCGATGATTATGCAGCTGCCTAAAGTCGAAGCCGCGTTTGTTTCGCTCGACCCACAAGACGGCTCTATTCGCGCGCTTGCAGGTGGTTTTGATTTCACCGCGAATAAATTTAATCACGTCACCCAAGCGCTGCGTCAGCCAGGCTCCTCATTTAAGCCATTTATCTACTCAGCCGCGCTTGAAAAAGGCTTCACCCCTGCCACCGTCATCAACGATGCGCCTATCGTGTTTGATCCGGGACGTAATGGCGGGCAGTCGTGGGAGCCAAAAAACTACGACGGCAAATATGAAGGGCCAATGCGTTTACGCCAAGCCTTAGCAAAATCAAAAAACATGGTGTCAATTCGCATTATCCAAGCCATCACACCGCAATATGCGCAGGACTACATTACGCGTTTTGGTTTTGACGCAAAGCAACACCCCGCATACCCCACGATGGCGCTCGGCGCGGGCAGTACAACGCCGCTGCAAATGGCGGGGGCATATTCCGTATTTGCTAACGGCGGCTTTCGCATCAAACCTTACTTTATTACGCGCATCACTGACGATAAAGGCACGGTTCTATTTACCGCTGCACCGCAAATCGCCACGACTGATGAGGCTATAACCAATACCGCCGAGCGGGTAATTGACCCGCGCAATGCGTTTTTGATGAATTCAATCATGCGCGATGTGGTGCGCTACGGCACGGCGGCGCGCGCAATGAGCTTGGGTCGCAATGATTTAGGCGGCAAAACAGGCACAACAAACGATCACTTCGATGCGTGGTTTGCAGGCTTTAGCTCCACCCAAATTGGCATTGCTTGGATTGGCTTTGATAATCCAGCCGACTTGGGTAATAACGAAACTGGCGGACAAGCGGCATTGCCAATCTGGATGCATTACATGGCGCGCTCCATGAAAGGCGTGAAGGAGCGCGAATTTACAGTGCCTGGCGGCATTGCCTCCATCGCCATTGGCGACAGTAAAGACGGTAAGCCAATGACAGAATTTGTGTACTCCGAAAATATTGGCAATGCTGGAGATGGTCCTTCCGCCCTACGTGAAGCAAACAAGCCCTCTGAAGAAGTGAAGAATCAAATCTTCTGATTACCATCTACTGTTTGTTACCATGAATTTACGTCAAGACATTGCTCAGCGCGCCGCCGCACTTATCGCCGAGGGGCTCGATGATTATCATCAGGCCAAGCTGAAGGCAGCGAAATCGCTAGGCGTTTCGGACAAACAATCGTTGCCTGACAATCAAGAAATTGAAATGGCATTGCGTGAACACCACGCCCTATTTGCTAGCGACACGCAGCCGATTGCATTGCAGGCATTGCGCGAAGCGGCATTACGTGCAATGCAGTGGTTAGACGCATTTAAACCGTGGCTAGCTGGCAGCGTATTAAACGGCACTGCGAATGAATTTAGCGCGATACAGTTAGAGCTTATCGGCGTTGACGTGAAGCGTTTTGAATTATTCTTGCTCAACGAAGATGTGGTATTCGAAATTCGCGAACATCACGCAACACAACAACGCAGCAACACATTCAAACCAGCGCGCGCAATGGAGGACGGTGGCTATTCATACGAAATAACATTCGATGATGCGCCCGTTGAAATCACCTTATTTGAAAGTCACAGCACCCGCCAAGCGCGTTATCCTCGTGACAGCATTCGGCATGAACGCGCGCAGCTTAATGATGCTGTTACACGATTTGACGAAAGCTGAAAGTGCAATACTGGTGCGGCTTTAGCGGCAATAATGGCTGAAAATGCCCGTGTTTATTCGTGTTATGCGAAATGGGAATTTCTCAAAACCTGCCGTTCGTGCTGAGGTATCGAAGCACACACTCTTAAGTGCTTGATTTATAGGACTTGAACAACCCTTCGATACGCGCAGCGTACCCTGTCCTGAGCTTGTCGAAGGATCAGGGCGAACGGAATTTAAGGTTATGAGAAGCTCCCAGATACCTAACCTGAATTCCGCAGCCCCGCCGCCAGCCCGTTAATCGTCAAATGTATCGCGCGCTTGGTTTTCGCTTCATTGTCGCCCGCACGAAAACGCCGCAGCAGTGTGATTTGATGATGATTCAGCGGGTCGAGATAGGGCATGCGGCGTTTGATTGATTGCGCGAGCGCGGGTGAATCAGCGAGCAATGTTTCGTCGCCAGTGATGAGCTGAATCGCGGCAAGGGTGCGCTGATATTCGTTGGTGATTTCACTAAAAATAGTGTCGCGTAATGTGGCATCAGTCACTAGCTCGGCGTAGCGTGAGGCAATGGACAAATCTGTTTT
Source organism: Burkholderiales bacterium (assembly GCA_031414695.1). Taxonomy (GTDB): domain Bacteria; phylum Pseudomonadota; class Gammaproteobacteria; order Burkholderiales; family Usitatibacteraceae; genus UKL13-2. The sequence continues at coordinate 25,569 of JANNWG010000029.1, read as the reverse complement.
CGTCAGCACCATTTCCATATTCGATAACAGGGCAGAAAAAAACGGCCAATCGCGCGCCATTGATTGCAGCTGAGCAAGTCGTGTGTCTCGATTGGCGTGATTTAAATATTCAGCAACCGCATAACCAAACCCGTACCAACCAGGAATGGCTAAGCGGCATTGGCTCCAGCTAAATACCCACGGAATGGCACGCAAATCTTCGATGCGGTGTGAGGCTTTACGCGATGCGGGGCGGCTACCAATATTGAGCTCAGCGATTTCGGCAATCGGTGTGGCCGCACGAAAATAATCCACGAAGCCTGGAGTGTCGTAAACCAATTTGCGATAGCCCGTAAATGCCAATTGCGAAAGTGTTTCCATCACCGCGCCAAACGCTGCATCATCCGCCTTTGCCGTGGGCGTTACAAATGCCTTATGCAGCGCGGCTGCGACCAAGCCTTCTAAATTTTGTGCGCCTAATGTTGGATCAGCATATTTAGCCGCGATAATTTCGCCTTGTTCGGTGAGTCTAAAACCTTGATCGAGGGTGCCATCAGGTTGCGCCAATATCGCCGCAAAACTCGGCCCACCACCACGACCAACGCTGCCACCTCGTCCATGAAATAAACGCATTGCCAAACCATGTATTCGATGCAGCGCGGCTAAACGCTGTTGCGCGCAGTAAAGCGCCCAATTCGCAGTGACAAAGCCACCATCTTTATTGCTATCCGAGTAGCCCAACATAATTTCTTGCAGGTCACCCTGCCCGCGCAACGCCGCACGGTAAATGCTGTGTTGATAGGCGCGCAACATGATGGCGTCAGCGCGTTGTAAATCATCAATGGTTTCAAACAGTGGCACGATGCGAATCGCTAATGTCGGCATTGTGTTTGGCGCGGCGGCTGGGCGATACAGGCCAACTTCTTTTAGCAATATGGCGACCTCTAATAAATCACTAAAGGATTGCGCTTTAGAAATCACATATTGCTGAATTACGCGCGCGCCAAATATGCGGTGCGCGTCAGCAGCAGCGTGGATGATAGCTAATTCAGACTGGGTAATTTCGCTATAACTGGTAAAGCTTGTCGCGAGTAGCCGCGCGTGCGTTAGCTCGTGGGTGAGTAGCGCCACGCGGGCCGTTTCATCGAGCGTCAAATAATCATCCGCCACGCCCGCAACGCGCAATAACTCAGCGACAACAACTTCATGTACATCACTGTTTTGGCGTAAATCCAGCACCGCCAAATGAAAGCCAAATCCTGCCACGCTTGATCGTAAATCAGCTAACGCGCCCTCGGCTAATAACGCTGAGCCGTGCTCACGAAGTGAGGCGTCAATCACATCCAAATCCACCAAGAAAGCATCCACATTCGCATAGGGCGCTAAGTTGGTTTCAGGCGTACGTGGGGACGCGTAATTAGCCAACGTTTTAGCGGTGGCGTAGAGGCGTGCGTAAACGCCGACGAGCGCTTGTCGATACGGTTCATCATCACGATAGGGCGATGGGTCCGCCGCCTTTGCAGCAAGCGAATTAAGTGAATCACTGGTATTGGCAAGACGTTTAGAAAGCGATAATTCCGCGCCTAACAAATGCACCGCGTTTAGATAATATTCAAACGCGACCGCACTTTGTTTCATGATGGCCGTTTTCAATACTTCCGCCGTCACGAATGGGTTACCGTCACGGTCGCCGCCAATCCAGGAGCCAATTTCGAGCACATTGTGGGTGGCGATATTACTGTCTAATAATTTTGCGAGTTTGCGATTGAGCTGCGGCACGACAGTTAAAAAAGTGCGTCGATAAAACACCAGCGCATTTTCAATTTCATCGACCACACGTAAGCGCGTTAAACGCAACATCGCCGTTTGCCAAAGCTGCAACACGCGCCCCCTGAGGCGCATCTCAATATCTGCTTGCGTATGCGCATCTCGTGCATTGATGCGCGCCGCCAGTAGCTCGCTCATCGCCCGTTCGGTATCCAAAATAACGCGACGTTTAACTTCTGTTGGATGCGCGGTTAGCACCGGTGCTACCTTTGCCTGTGAGAGCCAAGCATCTAGTTGGTGTGAAGTCGCACCGGCTTTTTTTACACTGGCAATAGCGTCGCCGATGCTTTGACGATGGTCAGAAGCTGTTGATGCCGCTGCAAGTGCTAATGCGCGGTCTTCCGCTAAATTAGCCAGTAGCAAAAAATAACTAAACGCTCGAACAATAGACAGCGTGTCATCGACCGATAATGGATTTAATAAATCATCCAATTTTGATCTCGCCGCAGTGGCTGAAATGTCATCTGCAGCACGACGAAAATCAATCGCCGCATGGCGCACCGCCTCAATGGTTGCAAATGCCGATTCACCCTGTGTTTCACGAATCACACTGCCAAGTAAGCGACCTAAAAAGCGTGTTTCTTCGCGTAGCGGATCGATGGGGGTGGAGTTTGCAGTTGCGTTCACGTTAGCGCCTTTGAGATGAAGTGCGTCGTTAAGATTTTGTGCGGCGCACAAATTGTAAACGAAGCAAAGGCTAAACATGCTGGGCGCATGAAAAAAATAAGAAAACACCAGCATTTACGGCTATTTTAGAGCATATATGCCTGAAAATGCCCGCCAATAGGCGATTGTTAAAAGCCAGTGTAGGGTAGGCAGAATTTTTGCCCACGTGTCTCGCGCAGGTTTGTGATCGGGTTACGAGTTACGATTAAAACGTTGAATTTGGAAAACGCGGCCTGTCCACCCTATACACGCAATGTGCAATGCAGAGATTCATGCGGATCAAAAACGCCTTACGAAGCTGTAGAAAAACCCCTCGATGCAATCGTGGAGGGCAATTATGGTGATAGGTTTGTCATTCCAAAGCACAAAATAATGCCTTGTATGCGATTTTGAGAGATCAATTTCATGAGCGATATTCTAGAGTTTTTCAAAAAGGGTTTTTGTACAGCTTCAACGTTGAAGCCAAGCGGAGCCGAAGGCATCCGCCTTGGGCGAATTGTTAGGCGTTTGGATAGTAAACAAGTGAACTACCTTCTTCGAGTGCTTCTTCATAAAAACCAGAAAATCCCCTGAAGCTTTCAGTATTGAGAACCTCCACTTTCAGTGGATTTCCTCGCAACTCTTCAAGTTCACAAAACCCGTACCTTAAACCTTCGTTTATCGCACCTTCAAAATTGAGCTCTTCGCTGTCCTGCGCCATAAATAGCATGCAGTCGTGCTGTTCGCCAATAACTGGGCATTTGTATTCGTGTTCGGGCTTTCCATTGAATCGACCTCGAAACCCATAAACTATTACCGTCTTCATTTGCAGCCTAACGAAGCTGTAGAAAAACCCCTCGATGCAATCTGGAGGGCAAATATGGTAGTACGTTTGTCATTCCTAAGAACAAAATAGTGCCATGTATGCGATTCTGAGAGATCAATTTCATGAGCGATATTCTAGAATTTTTCAAAAAAGGTTTTTGTACAGCTTCAACGTTTGACATAAGCAGCGGAAAAAAGTGCAGCCTTTTTGCCGCCGCTCGATGGAGGGGTTAGCTCTCACTGTCGTCACCGCGCGCATTGTCTTCATGCTCAGGTGAAGGACGCAACGAGAACCGGCCAAAGAGTGTGTACCAGAGCGCTGGCAACCCGATGATGAGGAAACCTAGAACGCTGTTCCACGGCGACGACTCACTGCGCCGCGTGGGCACAAAAGACTTGCTGGTAAAGAAGAACTCATAAACTAGGTAGCTCGCGTAGCACACGAAGATGATGAGCGTGAGGCCACGTGCGGCCCACCAAAAGCGCTTTGCGTCATACAGCGCCGGCACGGCTAACAGGCAGAACGACGACCAACCCACCATGACGACCACCTTGGTGAAGTTCCAATCAGTGAGCATGAGCGGGACACCGATGCCGCACAGCACCAGCAGCGGCGCTAGGCACCAGAACACGAACCGACTTCCCGAGAACGCTGCGTCGCCAAAGGCCATGTGGTGAGAGCTAACTGAATCTAGGGCGCATCACATCCGCAAAACATTTCACGTAGCGCCCTAACATTCTGGTGAAAAATCAAAAAAAGCACTTGTATATAATCAAACAGCTTCATCATTTAACCGTGTAAAAAAACAATAACAGATTCACGTTTTCCAGCAGAGTCATTTGATCGAATATAACTAGTGCCCATAAAAATCAAATTCAATTACGCGATTAGCTGCAAATGCAATCCTGTCACGTGCGCCTTGTGTGGTTGACCAAATTACCATGCATTCTAGTCACACACTATGTAATACAAGCGCTGAAAAAACTACCGTTGTCCATGAGCATGTTACGCGTGAGCAAAAATGCTGCCCACCTTACCAATACCATATATGCCTGCAAGCCCGGCACGCCCGCCAATAGGCGGTCTTTAAAAACTATACCGCACCAATACCTTATCGCGTTTTATTGTCATGCCTTCTTTTTTCATGCCCGGCAAATCGGGCAGGAATAGGCGCGTAAAGGGCACAACCGATTGGCCGCGCTGATAATCGTAACAAACAAACGCGCCATCGTTTTTGCACGCGTAGGGCGCGGTCTTATTGCCGATGTATTCAAGTTGCGTAAAAGTGCGCTCTTGCAATAGCGGCTCGTTGGTGACAATAGAGGTCAGCATCGTGTGGTGAATAGCGTTGGCAGTGAACGATTGCGGCATAGCGGCGATATGACTAGTTACGAGGGTGCTAGTTTTATGGCGCTGCGCCGCAGCTGGATTCGCTGCTAGATTCGCTGTTGGACTAATACACAATAACAAACACACAATAAGCAGCGGCGTCGCCTGTGTAGGTGCGCGCGAGGCTGGATCGGTAAATCGATTTGCCAAAAAACGCCACATCAATAAACGCCACATAGAAATTTGCTGCAATGTGTTGTGAACAAATTCCTACGTTACGCGTATTTAGACATAAATAAAAATCGTGCTGCTTAGCGTGCCCTAAATTAGGGTTAGGCGTCGTTGAGTCGCAATCGAGCGCGCGCAATTGCGGCTGCCACTTGTGCGGGCGCCGTGCCGCCGATGTGGTCGCGCAGTGCCGCCGAGCCCTCCGGCGTGAGTAGGTGATAAACATCATCTGCGATGAGTGGGGAGAATTGCTGTAGCTCAGCGAGTGACAATTGCTCCAAGCCACGTTTTGATTCGCCCGCAATACGCACGGCGGTGGCTACCGCTTCATGTGCATCGCGAAACGCCATGCCTTTTTTAACTAAATAGTCGGCGAGATCAGTGGCAGTAGCAAAGCCTTTCATCACTGCGAGACGCATATTGTCTTTTTTCACCACAATATTGGCGGCAAGGTCCGCCATGATGGTGAGCGAATCACGCAACGTATCGACGGTATCAAATAGCGGCTCTTTGTCTTCTTGATTATCTTTATTGTAGGCGAGCGGCTGGCCTTTCATGAGCGTGAGTAGTGCCACCAAATGTCCATTCACGCGCCCCGTTTTACCGCGTACCAGCTCTGGCACATCAGGATTTTTTTTCTGCGGCATGATCGATGACGAATAGCAAAATCTGTCCGGCAGATCAATGAAGGCCACACTTTGGCTCATCCAAATGATTAGCTCTTCCGAGAAGCGCGATAAGTGCGTCATGATGATGGCCGCGGCGCTTACAAATTCAATCGCAAAATCACGGTCACTCACGGCATCGAGGGAGTTTTCACAAACGCCATCAAAGCCTAACGTGCGGGCGACCATTTCACGATCAATTGGGTAGCTCGTACCTGCCAATGCCGCCGCACCGAGTGGACAACGATTCACGCGGGCGCGGCAATCACGAAGCCTGGCTTCATCACGCGCGAACATTTCCACATACGCCATTAAGTGATGCCCAAAGGTGACCGGCTGTGCCACTTGCAAATGGGTGAAGCCTGGCATGATGGTACTGTGATGTTGTTCCGCCATAGTTACTAATGCGCGCTGCATTTCGCGCAAAAGGGAGACTAATAAATCAATCTCACCGCGCAGCCAAAGACGAATATCGGTCGCCACTTGGTCATTGCGTGAGCGCCCTGTGTGCAACCGCTTACCGGCCTCACCGATCAGCGCAATGAGGCGCGACTCGATATTCATATGCACATCTTCGCGCGCTAAATCCCACACAAAGTCACCGCGGCTAATTTCATCCGTAATCATCGCCATACCGCGCTTGATATCCGCCACATCGGCGGAAGTTAGCACGCCCACATGGCACAACATCTCAGCGTGGGCGAGCGAGCCTTGAATATCGACTGCCGCTAAGCGTTTATCGAATGTAACGGAAGCCGTAAAACGTTTCACCAGCTCGGTCACTGGCTCTGAAAAACGGCCAGACCAAGCTGCGCCCTCCGTTAAGCTTGTGGGGCATGTAGATTTATCGTGTGGTAGTGACATATATCGTAATATTGGCAATGCAAAATTAAAAAAATAACCACGATGAGTATAAACGAGCACCCACCTTCTACCCCGCTGCACCATAGCCAAGTTGGCTATACGCCGCATTTGCCGGATTTTTGTAATCTCGGCGTGATGCTGCGCCTACTGGTAATTGTGAATGCGCTGGTGTTTGCGGCGGCGCTAGTCAGAGCCGATATTACGGGTGATATTACTGCGCTGTTGCGACAATTTTTATTGATCTCGATAGTCGCGCAGCCGGCGATTATTTTGTCGTTAGTCGCAAGTTGTGTGGCCAAGCCTCTATTTAGCAAACTCACCTATTGGTGGGGTGTTGCAGCCATATTTGTCTTGGAATCCGCTGTAGGGCTAGTGTTTTGGTATTTGTATCTTGCATTACTGCCGTTAATACCGATAGGTAATGGCATTGCGCCGCTACAATTTGGCTTGTTTTTTATCTTGGCGACCGGGATCGTGTTGTTTTACTTTGACCTTCGCGCGCGCTCGCTTGCCCCCGCGCTTACCGAGGCGCGCTTGCAGGCATTGCAGGCGCGCATACGACCGCATTTTTTATTTAACACCATCAACGCTGTGCTCTCGTTGATACGCGATGAGCCTAAGCGCGCCGAGCGTATGCTAGAAGACATGGCAGAATTATTTCGCGTGCTGATGGCCGATAACCGCAAGCTTCAGCCATTGGCCGATGAAGTGGCGCTATGCCGACAGTATTTAAATATCGAGCAAATCAGACTGGGCGATAGATTAAAAGTCGATTGGCAAATTCATGAAATGCCCGCCAACGCCATGGTGCCACCACTCATCTTGCAGCCGCTAATTGAAAACGCGGTCTATCACGGCATCGAGCCGCAACAAGGGCTTGGCGTGTTGAGTATCGTCATTAAATCAAGCGGCAAACAATTAAACATCACCCTCACCAATCCGTACCACAGCCAATCCACACACGTCTCAGGTAACCGCATGGCGATTGCCAACATCAAAGAGCGCTTGCAGTTACACTTCGATGCTGAAGCGGGGCTGCGCGCGGAAGTGAAAGATGATCGCTATATCGTCAATATCAACATGCCTATTACGAAAACAATCTCACCATGATTACTCAAACGCCATCTGCTCCATTGCCAACGCCACCAACGCGTATTTTGATTGTCGATGATGAAGCGCCCGCGTTGAAGCGATTATCAAATTTGCTCGACGATTGTCGCGGCGAATTTCCCTTAGTGATTGCCGACGAAGCCGCCAACGGACGCGAAGCCATTGAAGCGATTAACCACAGCCATATTGATATTGTGCTCTGCGACATTCGCATGCCAGTGATGGATGGCATCGAATTCGCGCGACATTTAGCCACGATGGATTCCCCACCTAAGCTTATTTTTACGACCGCCTTTGATCAATACGCGGTGCAGGCATTCGAATTAAATGCGGTCGATTATTTATTAAAACCGATCAAGCAAGAGCGCCTATTAGCCGCCCTACAAAAAGCACGCGCCGTGTTGCTCGCTTCGGCCAACGCCATTGCTAGCGCTACCAACCATAAACGTAAACACTTATCAATTCACGAACGCGGCAAAGTGGTGCTGGTACCGCTGGATGACATTATTTATTTGAAAGCTGAGTTGAAATACATCACGGTACGCACGTTACAAAAAGAATATCTGCTCGAAGAGTCGCTCACCAAACTCGAAGAAGAATTCGCAGGCTATTTCACGCGCATTCATCGTAACGCTATCGTTGCGACCAAGGCAATTACTGGCTTTGTACGCGAGGTAAACAACCCCGGACAAGCAGAAGCAATGACGGATGATAACGAGACGTTAGATGCCAATGACGCAAATGACACCACCAGCACGGGCGGCCACTGGGTTTGCATCATCAAAGGCATACCCGAAAAACTCATGGTGAGCCGACGTCAACAACATGTGATCCGTAGTTTCTAAACATGGAACAAACCCTCATCACCAACACGCTGTTACCCATCGCCTTAGGCGTCATTATGTTTGGGTTGGGTTTGTCGCTGACTGTCGCGGATTTCACTCGCGTGGTGCGTTTTCCAAAAGCCATCATCGTCGGCCTCACCATACAAATGCTTGTGCTGACCAGCATCTGCTTCGTCATTACTATCCTCTTTAAGCTACCACCAGAATTAGCCGTTGGCATGATGCTGCTAGCTGCTGCCCCTGGCGGGGCGACCGCGAATATTTACTCACATTTGGCGCATGGTGATGTCGCACTCAACATCACCTTAACCGCGATTAACTCTCTGCTTTCACTGCTAGCATTACCGTTTATCGTCAGCTTTTCGTTGCAATATTTCATGGGTGCGGATCAATACGTACCGCCGCAATTTAAGAAAATCATTGAAGTCGGTCTCATTATATTAGTGCCCGTCATCATCGGCATGGCGGCACGCAATAAACTCGCCGACACCGTCAATAAGGTCGAAAAACCCATCCGCATTTTTTCGGTATTGCTGCTTGCCGGATTAGTCGTTGCCTCCTTAATACAACAATGGGAAGTATTGGTGAAATACGCAGCGCTCGTCGGCGTGGCGTGTATTGTATTTAATGTGCTCTCAATGGCGATAGGCTACTTCGTGCCACTCGCGGTAAAGCTACCGGAAAAACAAGCCATCGCCATCTCAATGGAAATTGGCATCCACAATGGCACACTTGCCATTTTTATCGCGCTCACCGTACTCAATAACGGCACCATGAGTATTCCTGCGGCGATATATTCGCTGGTCATGTTTGTCACGGCGAGTTTATTTGCGTTGTGGTTGTTGCGGCGGCGTGGTGTAGGCACGTGTTGATTAGGAATGCATTGTTGAACATAGGACCATTCTATTTGTGGGCGGCAACATGCGCAAACCATGACCTTAAAACTTAAAACGACCACCATCAGAGCGCGGCTGTTCAACCAAGTTACTTGTATGGACAATAGAATGGATACATACGCGTCAACTACCGCGGATTAACAACCTAGCGGTTTCCGCAGAGCCTAATTTGCCGATGCCAATCTAACCCTAACGGCAACGGCGCTAATTCGGCATTAGCAAACTCAATATGCAACACCCGTCGCCGCGAATGATCAGTTGCTTTAGATGAGGCATGAATAAGAAGCGGGTGCATAAACAATGCAGAGCCGCGATCACCTGAAACAACATGCGTCGTAAAGTCACTCGCGTGTTGAGTAATCGCAGCTTGCGGTATGCGACCAAGCAAATGACTACCTGCCAAAACGCGTAATGCCCCATTCGCATTGTGACAATCATCAAGATGAATGCGCAGCGCGATAATGTTGTTAAGAATAGTGACGGGCGGTTGTACGTAGTGAACGCCATCTTTGATTGACCAACCCGTATAGCCCGCAATATCCACACGTGAGATAACGGGAATAGATAAGTCTTGATGCCACGCAACCAACCAATTTGATTCACTCGATTTATCGAAGAGAGTTGCTTTGAATGCAAATGCCCCCGCACCTAGTAGCGACTGCACATGATGCGAAATCGATGGCGAAAGAATCAATTTGTGCACGGCAGGATCATCGATCAAATGCCTAGCGTTTCTACTCCCGTAGCTAATCTCTAGGCAAGATGCAAGTCTCAAGCATACGTTTATATCTACAAGAGAAGGGGCAAAAAGAAAGCCCTCATCATTAAGCGCGTTGTTAATAGATTTCATTGTTTTTAAATCAAGTGGACGCTGCTAAAATCGGATGTGATCGTATTGACATACGTTAACTAGAATCAATTTTAGCTAAATCATAGAGGCCTATCTGTTGATTTAATCACGATGATAGACGCTGAGCCGATGCCTGTATTACGACCGCCTTATCGCCTTAGTTACAACCCCAGCCTCGCTAAACAGCGCGTGCGTAACCTTTCCTTTCTCATCACGAATAAAGTCAACGGTTGAGCCCCACACCTTATCAAAAAAGCGCGCGTTGGATTCGGCAAAATAAACCACTTTGGGTTGTCCGCTAGGCTTGCCACTAGCTTGCCATCTTCAACGGCCATCTCTAAGTTGGCGTCCTTGCTGACTTCATATACACCAGCGTGATCAGTGAGCAGCGTGGACGCGACAATAATGAATTAAAAAAGCCGTATATCCATACACCAACATTAACGATACTGAAGAACCTACTTCAACACCACAAGATTTTTCGTTGATGCACCGTTCACTGCGGACAAGACAATACGCTGATCAAATGTCACTAATGCGCCATTTTGGGCAACGGCTAAAGCGAGCAGGTATGCGTCGGTGATTTGGTTGTGACCATGCAGTTTGGAAAAATCAATCCGCTTTTCGTCGCGTATTGATATATCGTCTGGCCAGAAGACATGGTTTAATTTCTGACAGGCAAATATTAGCTGCTCACGAACGCGCGCCATGCTGACACCACCTTGTTGCCCGTAATGCGGCAGGTTCATGATGCGTATGACGGCATTTTCAACTAGCGGGCATGTCGCGATTTTGAGACCGCGTTTTGCGACAAAGGTATTTGCCGCTGTGGAGTGAGAGTGTGCATCATCAAACAGCGCTATCCACACGTTAACGTCTAAAAGATAACGCATTAAATACCTTCTTGTTCCATCAACCGCCGCACGTGCTCAACCGTAATCATTTCATCGCGCGGTGGCAAAATGGCAAATGCGCCGACGGTCGTATTTTTTTTGAGCGACTTAGCATTGTTGGCGCTACGGCCAGCATTAAGCCCCGCGCGCAACAAATCAGAAGTCGCCCTACCTAGAGAAACATTGCGTCGAGCGGCCTCATGCTTTGCGGCGAGTAAAACGTCATCATCTATTGCTAATGTTGTACGCATATCAGTCACCTGATGTCAAAACATCATTCTAGCATCACGACATCAAAGTGATGTGTAGTCAAACTGTAGCGCCTAACCACGCGCCTTCAACTTCGCAAACGCCTCTGCCATCGCATTGCCACCCTGCGGCGCAGCAGATTGCAAAGTCGCCCGTTGTGTCAAATGAGGACGTGCCGTTTGCGATGGTTTTGCTTGAAAGCTGCCGCCATTACTGGTGTTTGTGCTTTTTGTTGGCGTGTCGTTCAAGCGCATGGTGAGCGCCACACGTTGGCGTTTGATGTCGATTTCTAACACTTTGACTTTTACGACTTGCCCGGCTTTCACGACTTCATGTGCGTCTTTGACGAATTTTTCGGCGAGGGCTGAGATATGAATCAAGCCATCTTGATGCACGCCAATATCGACGAATGCGCCGAAGGCTGCAACGTTGGTAATCACGCCTTCGAGGATCATGCCGGGCTGCAAGTCGTTAAGCGTTTCCACGCCGTCTTGGAATGTGGCGGTGCTAAATTCTGGGCGCGGGTCACGGCCGGGTTTTTCTAACTCTTTCAAAATATCGGTGACGGTGGGTAGGCCGAATTTGTCATCCGCATATTTTCCCGCGTTGAGTGATTTGATAAGCTTTGCCTCGCCCATTAACGCCTTCACATCTTTTTGAATATCCGCCAGAATTTTCTCAACTAGCGGATAGGCTTCGGGATGAACGGATGAAGCATCAAGTGGATTAGCACCATTCGGGATTCGCAAAAATCCAGCTGCCTGCTCAAAGGCTTTGTCGCCTAATCGTGGTACTTTTTTGAGTGCATCACGCGTGGCGAATGCGCCATTGGTATTGCGATGATTCACGATATTTGCCGCCACCGATGAAGACAATCCCGACACACGCGCCAGCAATGCAGCGGAAGCCGTGTTCACATCCACGCCCACCGCGTTTACACAATCTTCCACTACTGCATCGAGCGATCGGGCTAAGTGTGATTGATTAAGATCGTGCTGATATTGGCCGACGCCGATGGATTTTGGGTCAATCTTTACCAGCTCGGCGAGTGGGTCTTGCAAGCGTCGTGCAATCGACACCGCGCCGCGCAAGCTCACGTCGAGATCAGGCAATTCTTTTGAGGCAAATTCAGATGCGGAATAAACAGACGCACCCGCCTCCGACACCACAATCTTTGTAATCTTCTTGGTAGGCGCAACCTTCAACATATTTTTAATCAAGTCTGCCGCAAGCTTATCCGTCTCGCGTGAAGCGGTGCCGTTGCCAATTGAGATCAAATCAACATTGTGTTTCATCGCTAGCGCACCAAGTACGGCAAGTGAGCCATCCCAATCACGGCGCGGCTCGTGCGGGTAAATGGTCGCGGTATCAACCAACTTGCCCGTCGCATCGACTACCGCCACTTTCACGCCGGTGCGAATGCCAGGGTCAAGCCCCATCGTCGCGCGTGGGCCAGCGGGTGCGGCGAGTAATAAATCTTTTAAGTTACGCGCAAATACGTTAATCGCCTCAGTTTCCGCACGTTCACGCAGCGCCGACATCAGCTCCGTTTCTAAATGCATCGAGAGCTTAATGCGCCATGTCCAACGCACAACTTCTGTCAGCCATTTATCAGCCGCACGCGATTTATTGGCAATTTTATTGATGCCCGCAACCATGTCTTCAACGGGATTAAACGGCGCATTCCATGCGGGCTTTTCTTCTTCACTATCAAGTCGCAGAGCCACCGTTAAAATGCCTTCATTTCGCCCGCGAAATAGTGCTAATGCACGATGCGACGGAATCGTTTTTAGCGTTTCTGAATACGCAAAATAATCCGCAAACTTCGCACCCTTGTCGTCTTGACCTTCGATCAATTTTGAATCCACCACACCATGCGCGGTCATGTAGTCACGCACACGACCAACTAAAGTCGCGTCCTCCGAAAAACGCTCCATCAATATTTGCTTCGCTCCTTCGAGCGCGGCTTTCACATCTGGCACGGCGGTATCTTTTTCGGCGGTCTTTGGTTCTGCGGATAAATATTTTTCAGCTTCCATTTCTGGCGTTAATGTCGGGTCAGCAAGCAGCGCATCCGCGAGCGGCTCAAGCCCTGCTTCGCGCGCGATCATCGCTTTGGTGCGGCGCTTTTGTTTGTACGGCAAATACAAATCTTCTAATGTGGTTTTATCTTCCGCATTCGTAATTGCTAATTTCAACGCATCCGTCATCTTGCCTTGCGACTCGATATTTTCCAGTATCGCTTCGCGTCGATCTTCTAACTCACGCAAATAACGCAAGCGCTCTTCCAATAAACGTAGCTGGATGTCATCCAACCCACCCGTGGCCTCTTTGCGATAACGCGCAATAAATGGTACGGTGGCACCCTCATCGAGTAGCGCCACAGCAGCAGCGATTTGGTTAGGTTGAGCAGCGAGTTCTTTGGCTAGGCGGGATTGAATCGAAGGCAACATTGAGAAAATTTATAAGTGGAAAAGGGAGGACGAATTCTACTGGAAAGTAGGGCGCGGTTTAACGCCATGCCGATATACTTAGTTGTAATATTGTTTTTAATCCCCGTTGATTACTGACAGCGTGCGCGTGATAAAAATCACATCATTTACGACGAGTCTCTTTTAGTTGTTTCGCTAATGCTTGGTATATACACAATGAATACAGCGGTATCTTTCTCTAAATCGGCATTCGTGATAGCAAAATCATTCCCGCTAATTACTTTTTTCGTCATGAGTGCGGCTAATGCACTTGAAAGTAAAGGGGAGCTTCAGCATAAGTTAGATCAAACATTTGCACACTTCACATTAGCTACACCAGGCTGCGTCGTAGGCGTAAGTGCCATGGGCGTCGAGCCTATTGTCGCTGCATATGGGGCAGCAAATTTAGAATACGGTATCCCACTACAACCGAATTCCATACTGGAATCTGGGTCGGTAGCCAAGCAGTACACAGCAGCAGCAATCGCGCTTTTGCATCTTGAAAAAAAGCTCTCGCTTGATGATGATATTCGTAAATATTTACCTGAGATTCCAAACTTCGGAACCAAGATTACGATCAGACACTTATTAGTGCATAGCAGTGGCTTGCGCGAGCAATGGGGTTTGATGAGCTTAATGGGCACGCCGCCGACAACAGCCGTGCATACCAATGCTCAAATTTTGCATCTCCTATCGAAACAGCAGGCGCTCGACTTTGCTCCGGGTGACGAGCACGCATATCGAAATACTGGCTACGTATTAGCTGCCATCATTGTGGAGCGTGCGAGCGGGCGGTCGATTTCACGTTACATGCACGACCGCTTCTTTATTCCAATGGGAATAACAAACACTTTTTGGCGTGAAGACCATCGGCAGGTTGTACCTCAACGTGCAACCGCATATGATCTCCAAGGCGCAAATTTTGTTACAGCGATGCCATTCACCAATGTACATGGGAATGGCGGCTTACTCACGACAATTGGCGACGCACTCAAATGGAATAAGGCGCTGCAGACAAATACAATTACCGGCGGTGCAGCACTGGTCGCGATTTTAGAAACGCATGGAAAACTAAATTCGGGCCAGCTTACCTCCTATGCGCACGGGCTCATTCACGGCAAGCAAGACGGCCGTCGCACGATCTATCACGATGGTTCAACGGCTGGCTATCAGACCATATCAATTCGCTATCCAGATGATTCATCTTCTATCGTTGTGTTTTGCAATAGTCGCAGCATATCGCCAAGCGAGTTAGCCGCAAAAATAGCTTCTATATTTTTCCCAACAAAGCAGATTAAAGAAGCGACATTACCGACAAATAGCCAAGAGCAGTTATCGCAACTCATTGGTCGCTACCACGATCCAATCAGTGAAGATATTGCCGAGTTCAGCATGACTAATTCTGCGTTATTTCTGCGCGGTACTTTTATGCGTGGTCGCGTCGTACAAGTGTCGGAAAATTTGTTTCAACTCGCAGATGGTGAACCAATCCAGTTAGCCATCGAGTTTAATAAAAAACAAGTACGCATACAAAATAGCGATGGAATTAGGCGAGCCTATATTTCTTTGCCAACAGAGCAGAGCCCAACACAAAGCCTGAACACATATGCTGGTATATACGAAAGCCCAGAGCTTGATATACGTTACTCGGTCATGTATAAAAATGAAAAAATATTTTTGAAGTTGGCGCATCATGCAGAAATCGCACTAGCGCCACTGAACCGAGATCTGTTTAGCAGCGCCATTGGAACAATCCGCTTTGTGAGAGATCACAAGGACGCTATTACAGGATTTCGCGCATCATCTAATCGGTATCGCAATGTGAAATTTGTACGTTCATCCAATAGCGTAAAGCGGTAGTTGTGGTTTGCGCAAGTTTACGGTCGCACCGCAGGCGATTCCATCTTCATCCCACGCGCCCGCGCCGCCAAATACACCTCTAGCGCCACCATCTCGGCACTGCCCGCCGGATAAGGTTCAGCCCGCACGCCCACCATGCAATTACGCAAACGCCGTTGCAGGCCACCTACGCTTTGCCACTCAAGCCGATAGAGCGGGTAGCCGGTCGGATGCGCTTCGGGGATGATGTTGCCCGCGAGCGATTTGCCCGCATTATCGGTGTGGCAGTCTTTGCAGCTTAAGTCGAGTTGGCCGATGCGTTGGTGGAATAATTTTTCGCCGAGCCGGTTTGCAGCGTTGAGGCGTTTATCAGTTGGTGGCGAAATAGGTAGGCCGCGCGATTGATGGGCGACGTAACTTTCTAAGCTGAGTAACGTTTGATCATCCAGTGGTATGGCGGTATTGTTTTGTTTGGTGGTGCGACAGATGTTGATTTGTTGCGCCAAATTAACGGGGCGTTTTACGGCGCTGGAAAATTGCGGATAACGTGCGGCGACACCGCGCATTGATTTCGATGCTTCACCATGACAGTCCGCACAAGACTTGCCGTTTGCGGCATTTTTGCTCCAAAGTGAGCGTCCTTCCTCGACCCACAGCATGGCGGGGTTTTGGGTGTCGTCATCTTGTAATGCGCGCGTTTCGGGGCGCATTTGGGAATAGCCAGATTGGCGCGTATCAGCGGCGAATGCCGTCGTGAACATGAGTAACGCCATGAAAAATAAAATAACTTGATTCATGCACGTAATGCGAGGGCACGCGTTTCAACGTGCGTGAAGCCGTTGTCGCCAACCCAATTAAAAAACAATGCGCCAGGACTGTCTACGCGAAATGAGAATGACACGTATGGGTTGGCCGCAATTGCAGCGTGTAGATTGGCGTTGAAAATTACGGTGCGCTTTTTATCGTCCCCAGCAAATTCGCAATTAAATCGACGAATCAAATTGCGTGCGAGCATCGCCCCATCGCTACCGCGTCGATAGCCAGTTTCCATTGGATGCTGAATCAAGACGCGGATTCCAATTATTTCGCCGCGCGTGATGTTAGGAGGGATAGTGATGAGGGTGCGGGTCATGGTGGTTTTGTCTTAATCAGTCTTCATCAGTAAGGCTTATTTCTAAAGGGGAGAACTAATCTGGCTCCTCCCTTTGAAAAAGGGGGAGTGGGAGGGATTGCGGTGTTAATACCCTGTCACTAACGTCGCGTTGAGGTTGACGAACGAAAATCCCCTCTAACTCCCCTTTAAAAAAGGGGAGAACTGTGCGGTGCGATTTTGCTCAATCGTGCTCGTACAATAGTGGGACATAGACATTCATCATTCTTCAATACACGCCGCTAACGTTACCAACACATCCACTGTTTCCATCCAGCACCGCCCATCTTGCATCTTTGCCACCGCAATAATTTTTTGGGTCATCGCTAAACGCATACGCGTTGCAACGCGCGCACGACCATTCATTGGGCTCAACATAAATTCCGCGACGCTATGTTCAGGATTTTTTTCGTTAAAAATGGCGATACCGATAACGTGGTCCGCTGCTGTCATTGGGCTTTCCACATTCACTTCTATCGGCACGCTATTGCCGTTATCGACCAATGTTGCAATTTGAATCCGCACACGCCCGACATCTACTTTTGCTTCACCCGTGTAGGCTCGCAAGAGTGCGGCGAGCGACGTATCTGCGGCCAATAATGTGCTGGGACGCATCACTGCAACACTGAGCAATGCTGCATTTGCCGCAATAAACGTACGCCTTGGAAACGCACGCCTAGGTTTGGTTAACACTGTCATTGTAATGTCACCAAGTACGCCACCACATCCTCGATTTGTTGCGCGCTCAATATCGACTGACCTTGCCATGCTTGACCCACACGCGACAAATTATCCAAGCGGTAAAACGCGGGCATGATGCTTTTTTTATTTACGTGCCGATTATTTACCACGCGCAAGCGTAATTGCGCTTCACTTAAACGCGCGCCAACATTTGCAAGATTTGTCGAGAGATTACCTTGAAATTTTTCGCCACTATTCGCGGCAACATCGGCTAATTGATGACATAGCGTGCATAAGCCTACTTGACGATTCGCCACGATGGCGCGCCCACGTTGCGCGTCACCTTTTGGTGCCGTCAGCGCTACGGGTATGCTGTCACCGACAATCACAAACGCGCTGGCGTGTACGTCAATCGTACACGATGCAATCAATAATAATGCTGCCAAACAAATCCGCATTTATTTGCATTTATCCGTGGCGAAAAAAATTAAGCCTTCAAGCTATGATTTTTCAACGGCAAATCACGAATGCGTTTTCCCGTCGCGGCAAAAATCGCATTCAATACCGCAGGGGCGGCCACTGCAATCGTTGGCTCGCCTACGCCACCCCAAAAGCCGCCCGAAGCGATGATGATGGTTTCCACCTTGGGCATTTCAGCCAGCTTCAAGCTTGGGTAGTTATGAAAATTAGTCTGCTCAATACGGCCATTTTTTACCGTACACTCTTGATGCAACGCAGCGCCAAGGCCATAGACAAATGAGCCCTCTACCTGCGCCTCAATTTGCTGCGGATTCACCGCGTGACCACAGTCAGTTGCGGCTACAATGCGATGAATTTTCAATGCGCCATCTTTATCGACTGACACTTCTGCACACGCGGCCACATAGCTACCAAAGCCCATCGTTTGCGCAATGCCGCGATAGACGCCCTTCGGTGCGGGCTTATCCCATTCAACCCGCTTAGCCACCGCATCGAGTACCGCCAAATGTTTTGGATGCTTCGCCATTAATTTACGACGTAGCGCGAGCGGATCTTGCTTGGTTGCAGCGGCTATTTCATCAAGAAAGCATTCGAGATAAACGGCGTTTTGATTCAAATTCACGCCACGCCAAAAACCCGGTGGCACATGCGGATTGCGCATCGCATGGTCAACCAATAAATTCGGAAACGTATAACCAATCGCGGTTTCTGCGCCACCTTCGTTTAAGCCTTGAAACACAACAGGGTCTTTGCCATCACGAATCGCCTCTGGCCGCACACCCGCCAAGATGGATTGCCCCGCGATACGCATATGCAGTGCAGTGATTTCATTTTTATCGTTGAGTGCTGCCGTCAGCTTGCATTGTGTGATCGGATGAAAGCGTCCTTGCGCCATATCTTCTTCGCGGGACCAAATCATTTTGATCGGCACGCCAGGCATTTGCTTGGCGATGAGTACGGCTTGCTTCACATAGTCAGTCGCACCGCGTCGGCCAAAGCCGCCACCGAGCAATTGTTTATACACTTCGCATTTGCCGAGCGGTAAACCCGCCGCCTCTGCCACGGCGGCGTGCGCGGCTTGGCCGTTTTGTGTCGGCACCCACGCTTCGCATTTGTCTTCAGTCCACTTCACGGTGGTATTCATGGTTTCCATGCAGGCATGGTTTTGATGTGGATAGCTGTATGTCGCTTCCACTTTTTTAACGGTACTGGCACTCGCAATTGCTGTTAGCGCATCACCAATTTTAGTGCCGACAACGGCGTCTTTTGTATCTAATGCCGTCTTCAAAATCTCATTAAAGCTAGCCGTGGAAGCGGTCGCGTTGACCCCTTCATCCCATTCGATTTTGATGGTGTCGAGCGCGGTTTTGGCGCGCCACCACGTGTCTGCCACGACTGCAACCGCGTTATCACCGACAAATAATATTTTCTTAACACCTGGCCGTTTGAGTGCGCCCATATCGTTAATCGTTTTGACTTTGCCGCCAAAGACGGGACAGCTGACGACGGCCGCATTGAGCATACCGGGTAAGACTAAATCCATGCCGTAGATTTGCTTGCCGGTGGTTTTGTCGATGGTGTCGAGTCGCGCTAAGCGTTTGCCGGCAATCGTCCAATCTTTAACTTCTTTGAGTTTGATGTCTTTTGCGTCTTTCGGCGGTGCGAGCTTGGCTGCGGCAGCGGCGACTTTGCCAAATGTCGTGGTCTTCTGAGATAGCGCGTGTGTGATGACCCCTTTGCTCACCGCACATTCACTCGCAGGCACTTTCCATTCTTCAGCAGCGGCTTGTACGAGCATCATGCGTGCAGCCGCGCCACCGCGACGTACGTAATCTTGCGAGCCGCGTATGCCTTGGCTGCCGCCCGTGCCAAAGCTGCCCCACGGTGCTTTGCGTTCAAACGATTGGCCGGGGGTGGGATATTCGGTGGTCACATTTGCCCAATCGCATTCGAGCTCTTCGGCGACCAATTGCGCCAAGCCGGTGAGTGTGCCCTGACCCATTTCTGAGCGGGCGATGCGAACGACAACTTGATTATTTGGCTGTACTACTACCCATGCATTGATTTCAGGGTTAATCGCCGCAGTTGCTGTCGTCGCCGCTTGTAAAAACGGCACGTGAAAGCCCACCACGAGCGAGCCTGCAACAGCGCTGCTACCTTTTATAAACTGGCGACGTGAACGTTGAATAGCATTCATGCTGCACCGCCTTCGATGTGGGTAATGTTTAGGGTGTTGTTAAGTGCGTTTGCGGATTTTTTAGCTGGCGTTTTTTTACTTGCCGCGGCTGCCATGTCCCGCGCCGCCGCATGAATTCCCGCACGCACACGGTTGTAGGTGCCGCAGCGACAAATATTAGTCATCGCATCATCAATATCTTTATCTGTGGGATTCGGCTTTGCTTTCACGAGTGCAGTCGCCGCCATGATCATGCCCGATTGGCAGAAGCCACATTGCGGCACGTCAAGTACAACCCACGCTTGCTGAATCGGATGCGTGCCGTCTTTGGATAAACCCTCGATGGTGATAATTTTTTGTGTGGCCTTAACCGCTGAGGCTGGCATCACACACGAACGCACCGGCGCGCCATCAATATGCACCGTGCATGAGCCGCATTGCGCGATACCGCAGCCATACTTAGTCCCCGTCAAGCCAAGCTGTTCACGTAATACCCACAACAGTGGTGTGCCCGCATCGGCTTGATATTTGAGTGACTTACCGTTGACATTTAATGTGGCTGGCTTTGGTGCGACCATGGCAGGCTCCTAAATTTGTGGTGTTTGATTATGAACTGATGCTTGCAATAAGAAAAAGTTTCGAATAGGGTTATATATATTGAGAGTATAAAGTCATTTATTGACGGGTATATTCAAGCATTATTGCTTCAAGATAGCCGCCAACATTGATGTTTAGCATTTGTATTTCATTGATAAGCGTCAATTAAAACGGTCAGCACCCTCGTAACACCGCCTCTTGCAAGTCAGCATAATCTAGCTGAGAATCAAAACAGGCGCATGTGCAATAAATCAAAAAAAGTTGAAAGTGAAGATGTTGAGGTTATTTTTAAATCTGCAATGCACACTGTTTGTGGCAACGCTATTGACGTTGCTCGTAACGACTGCCGGCAGCATTTACGCCAATCCCCTTAGTAGTCCAGACCAACTACGCGGCAGCCCGCCAATTACGCGTTTTGTCACAGACCTTGATGTGTCTCAGCAAAATTTTTGTGTCGAGCAGGATTCGCGCCATATTATTTATGTGTGCAACGCCGATGGTGTGATGGAGTTTGATGGTGAGCGCTGGAAACTCTGGCGTTTACCGAATCGTGAAATGGTGCGTTCGCTTGCGGTTAGCAAGGACGACACTGTCTATGTCGGCGGCTATAACGCGTTCGGTTATTTACGTCGCGACGCATATGGACAGGCGACATTTGAAGATATTTCGTCACGCTTCAAAACGCAACTTGCTGGCCGAGAATTCGCTGATGTTTGGCAAACCGTAATCACAGCTGAAGGCATTTATTTTCGTGCGCTGCACGATGTGTTTTTTTGGGATCCAAAAACTAACGCCACTGCACATTGGCATCATCCAGGCAGCTTTGGTGTTTTGTTTGAACAGCGTGGAAAAACATATTTGCAATTTCGTGGTGAAGGCTTCAAGGTGCGCGCGGGGCAAGATTGGACATTAGTGCCGACGTTAGCGCATTTAAAAGCGCCGATTTTTCAAGTTGCACCGCTCGCCAACGGCAATATGCTGGCCTTTACTAGCAAAGCTAATAGCAATACCGGCTGGATAATGTTTGATGGTGAAACTGCCACACCGTATGTCGTACCCAGCGCGTTGCCCACCACAGAAACGCTTGCTAAGATGAAAGCATTAGCCGATGGCAGCATCGCGATGGCTACATCAAATGGTCGCATTGTTATCATCGACAGCACATTAAAAACGCTGCGCACGGTGGATATAGAGTCAGGCTATTTGGCAGGGCTCGCGAGCGGCCGAGATGGCGCTATTTTTGTTATTAGCGATCGCGCGCTTTACAAAATAGCTTGGCCGCCTGCATGGAGTGTGGTGAGCGCAGAATCCAACAATATTGGCTCCCTACATCAAGTAGTCGAATGGAACAATAAACGTTATGCGCTGACATCATCAGGGGTTTTTCAGTTGCGTGAGACCGATGGTGGATCGGCCGTATTTACCCCGACAGCATGGCCCAGTGCTTATGATTTGTTGGGGCTTGAAAACTCAAGCGCGCTGCTGGCAGGTACACATCACGTCATGCTTATTCAAAAAAACCAAGTTAAACAGCTCTCCAAGGAGTTAATTTACCCACGTAAATTGCAGCCTTCGCAGTTTCATGTGGGTCGTGTATTGCTAGGTACAGAGCATGGACTCGCTATTGTTGACACACGAAAATCGCCCATCACAATTTCGGCTACGCTGCCACGCGATGTACCGGTACGTATTTCGCATATTGTTGAGCTTAGCGCCACAGAAGTTTGGGTGGGCACAACACGGCATGGTGTCTGGCGCTATACGTTAAGCGCAGACGGTGAGATGAAGGAGGCTGCGCGTATCACCGAAGCAGATGGCCTATTGACCGGCCTGCCCGCGGAGGCTTCACTCGCCAAGGCGAAAGATGGCGCCATTATCGCCTCTACCCGCGCAGGTTTTTTTAAGTGGAATGGTCAAAAGTTTGCGCCTACGGATGTTGATGGATTAGCCAAGCTGCGCGGCATTGAAGAGGCACCAACGTTAGTCAATGCGCCTGATGGCACGCGCTGGGCGTATAGCGCGACACGTGTTTGGCATGAAGCCGTCGCGGGTGATTGGCGACAAGTTGATGTACTCAGCCTACGACGTGGTGGGATAGGCGAGTATTTTTTCATGTCAGATTTAGCGTCTGGCGTGATCGACAAAAACACGATTGGTTTTGTCGATAGCCATGCGCTGCTGCTGCATCACCGCACGGCAATAGCAAATGCGACGCCACTAAAAATAATAAAGCCACCATCACCAAGAGTACAGTTGCGTAGCGTGACGCGCAGCTTTGCTGATGGCAAAACTGAGTTTGTACCGATTACCGACGAGGCCATTCGCACTTTTCAGGCGGAGGAATTTAGCATACGATTTGAGTTTGCCTTGCCCGAATATATGACTAACGGCGCACGCCGCTATCAAGCGCAGTTGATTGGTCATGATCCGATGATGTCGGATTGGTCGGCCTTACGTGCATTTAGCTATTCGACGTTAGCCCCCGGACGCTATACGTTACTATTGCGTGCAAAAGATTCGTCAGGTGTTGAGTCTGAGATTACGCCATTTATATTTGAGATAGCACCGCGATGGTACGCACGCTGGTGGGCGCGCGTGATTGCATTGTTATGTTTTTTTGCCGCAGCATGGTTGCTGATTTTGCTCTATGCCAAACGCCGCACAATGCTACTAGCCAAACAAAATATCGTGCTTGAAAAAAATGTCGCCGAACGCACTAAAGAGCTAGCAGATGCCAACCGTAGGCTTGATATGATGGCGCACATTGATGGCCTTACTGGCATTCCCAATCGCCGCCGACTCGATGAATATTTACCTATCGTTTGGCAACATAGCCAAGAGCAGTTAAAGCCGATTTCATTTCTCATCATTGACGTCGATCATTTCAAACAATACAACGACACGTACGGACATTTGGCGGGCGATGAATTATTACGCACATTAGCGGAGCGGCTATTACCGTGCCTACGTCGTACCGAAGATTTACTCGCGCGTTATGGCGGCGAAGAGTTTATGGTCATCATGCCTGGTGCTGATTGCGATGTGGCGTTGGTGACTGCCGAAAAAATGCGCGCACTCATTGAAACATCCAGCCTTGGCATCACGATATCCATTGGCGTATCTTGCACTATTGCCAATAGTAGCCAAACGATGACCTCTCAACTTCGTGCAGCAGATGAAGCACTTTATCAGGCGAAAAAATTAGGGCGCAATCGGGTTGAAGTGAGCGCTAACGCTACTACGATCAAGCCGTCACATCCTTAGTTTCGTCTTTAGTCTCTTCCACCGTGGGCTTGAGACCATACACTTCAACCAATTTCCACACATGTTTTGGCACCATGTTTTTTATCTTTTGTGGTTCTTGACGGCGCAGATGAAGCACTGACTCAACGGCTTTCATCTCAACGCGCGCACGGGCAAACTCCAACCCACGAGGCCCTACTTTTGGCATCAGCCAGCCAACAATTGGACGCAACCAATCAGGCATTGCACGTAGCGGTAAGCCGCCAGCGGCGCGTTCGACATTTTTCATAAATCCTTTTACCGGCCCCCTCCGGTTGCCCCTACTGCCAGGCGCATGTAGCGTGACTTCATCGCCCAGAAGCTTAAGCAGCTCCTCACCGCGCGTGTTACGTACAATCAACCATTGCTGACCTTCACCGCCCATATAGCCTACCGTAATATCGGCGAGCACATTGGTGTAATCCACACAGGTACGACAAGTGAGTGGGAAAAAATCATTCGGTAATTTTGATAGCGGCAACATCAAAAACGGAATCGCCTTTACGCGACCATCGGTATAGCGAATCTCAACATGATAATCAGCGCGAAATTCGAGATAGGTGATGGTGTCAGGCGCTTCAGAAATAAGCGCCAAAAATTCATGGAAACGCGCAGTAGTGGTGTTATCTGAACAGGGCGTGCCGATGACGTAAATGCGCTCAAAACCTAAGCTTTCCTCCAGCGCGCGTAGTGCATAGACTTGGCACGGTATGCCAATCACCGCAATGCGCTTATAACCAAGGTCACGTGCTGGCTCAAGTAAAGCGAGCAGCGGCGCATAGCCCATGCGCATTCCACGGCACCCTGCCATGCTAGCGGCTTTGGTCACCAGTACCGGCTTGGGTTTCCATTTGTCATCCGGGTCAGGCGCCATCGTGAGCACCGCGTCCACAGCACCCGTCTCCAGCAAGCGCTCCGCAATACGCGTGGTGATGCCGGTCCACTGCGCGCCCTCGCTCGGTGTATTAAGTGCCGCGCGCACCATGCGCTGATGTGGGCCAAAATGCAGCTCATCAATTTTATTTTCATCGCGCGTACGACCGTGCACCTTCATCTCAAGCGCGTCGTAATCTGGCGCAATAAATTGACACGCCTGCCCGCATCGCTTCGGCTCACTGCTGCGTGAAATTCCGCAATCAGTACAAAGGGCGCGCGTTGCGGCGTCGGCGATGAGCGGGGTAAACATTTGAACTGTCATAGTAAGAATGGTGAATAGTTTTTTGAATGTACACAAACTTGCAACTCAACAGAGTTTGCCTGAAACTAGTTCCATATCCACAATCCCCTCCGCTAAGGAACTACATGTACTCAATACCCACCAAAACCGCCGCCGACTTTAACCCTGAAGTCATGAAACTCTTTGATCAGTATGTGCATGGCTTAATTGATCGCCGTGGCTTTATTGCCAGCGCATCAAAGTATGCGGTGGGTGGTGTATCGGCCACGATGCTGCTCGAAATGTTGAGCCCAAATTTTGCGGCCGCGCAGCAAGTTAAAAAAGATGACCCGCGCATTGTTGCCAAAATGGTTGAGTACGATTCCCCAACGGGCAACGGCAAAATGAAAGGCTATTTAGTGATGCCTGCGAAGACGACGGGCAAACTCCCCGCCGTGATGGTGATTCACGAAAATCGTGGCTTGAATCCACACATTGAAGACATCACCCGCCGCGTCGCACTGGAAAATT
>JANNWG010000028.1:0-101558 GCA_031414695.1 Burkholderiales bacterium | reverse complement strand
CTCCGGGCCGGTGATCGAGAAACGTTCGCCGATCGATGGCAGCGTGCTCGGGCGCGTGACGACGGCGACCCATGCGGATCTCGAACGCGCGATTGGCGCGGCGCAGCGGGCGTTTCTGGCGTGGCGCGACGTGCCCGCGCCGAAGCGCGGGGAAGTGGTGCGGCGCTACGGCGAGGCGCTGCGTGCGCACAAACGCGATCTCGGGCGGCTGGTGACGCTGGAGACGGGCAAGATCGCCGCGGAAGGCGAGGGCGAGGTGCAGGAGATGATCGACATCTGTGACTTTGCGGTCGGGCTCTCGCGACAGTTGCACGGCCTCACGATCGCGAGCGAGCGACCGGGGCATCGCATGATGGAGCAGTGGCATCCGCTAGGTGTGGTGGGCATTATTAGTGCGTTTAATTTTCCTGTGGCAGTGTGGGCGTGGAATGCCGCGTTGGCACTCGTGTGCGGCAATGCGCTGGTGTGGAAGCCAAGCGAAAAAACACCGCTTACCGCATTAGCCTGCCAAGCGTTACTGCATCGTGCCATTGAGAATTTTAACCCCCAAGGTATTGCTGCACCCGCAGGTCTTTCGCAAGTATTAATGGGTAATGCAAGCGTTGGTGAAGTCATGGTCGATGATGTGCGTGTGAGCTTGGTTTCCGCCACAGGCTCGACCCGCATGGGGCGCATTGTCGCCGCGCGGGTGGCAACGCGATTAGGTCGCAGTTTGCTCGAGCTTGGCGGCAATAACGCCATGATCGTCGCCCCTTCAGCCAATATTGATATGGTGCTGCCAGCCTCTCTTTTCTCAGCGGTAGGCACAGCCGGCCAACGCTGCACTACGCTACGGCGCATGATTGTTCATCGCAGCATCGCCGATAGCGTTATCGCACGCTTAAAAGCCGCTTTTAGTCACATCCGCATTGGTTCACCGCTGGAGACAAAAACACTCATTGGTCCGTTAATCGATCAAGCCGCCTATGACGGCATGCAAGCCGCACTCACATCGGCAAAAGCACAAGGTGGTACGGTGAGTGGTGGTACACGCGCAATGATCGCTGAATATGCCAATGGCTATTACGTAGCCCCTGCCATCGTCGAAATGCCATCACAAACAACTTGCGTACACCATGAAACCTTCGCGCCGATTTTGTATGTAATGCGTTACGACACGTTGAGTGAGGCCATCGCGATGCAAAACGCGGTGCCACAAGGTTTATCCTCCGCCATATTCACCAATGACATGCGAGAAGCGGAAATATTTATGTCGGCCTCCGGTAGCGATTGCGGGATTGCGAATGTCAATATTGGCACATCCGGTGCCGAAATTGGCGGCGCTTTTGGTGGCGAAAAAGAAACCGGCGGTGGCCGTGAATCAGGCTCAGATAGCTGGCGCGCGTATATGCGTCGCGCGACCAACACCATCAACTACGGTCAAGATTTACCGCTCGCGCAGGGTATTGTTTTTAATGTGGATGCGTAATCATGTTGCTTGATGCTATTTTGGTTGGCGTCGTGGGTCGTGAAAATGCAGACAAGCTTTTTCAAATGCTTAATGTCGCGCATTCAATTAAGGCAGAGACCGCAAAAATTACCCGTGCGCATGTCGCACAGGCGATGAATATGGTGTTGTTTCACGACCTGCTTTCGCGTGTACCTAGTGGGCGAGCGTGTGTGACCGAAACAATCGCTAGTGGTGGCAAAGTGACCTTTGATCATGGTGCACTTCGCACGGTGGCGTGGCGTGACAACGGCACACTGCCACCGGGCCGTGTTGCCATTACGCGTGTGCTGGAGGCGCTTGGGTATGTGCAAGCCGATATTTACCCGCTACCTAGATTAAAAATGACCGGCTACGCTTATCGTCACCTAGATTACCCAGAAGACATTGCCCAATATTTTGTTTCTGAATTACATCCTGAACAATTTACCGAGGCCTTTAGGACGGCAGTGAGCCATGTGCTCAACACATCTACCGACCCACTCGATGCTGAAGAATTAGTGCAGTTTAAGCGACTCTCCCATGCAGACACCATCACAATTGATGAGGCCGTCAAACTAGTAAAGGCTGCTGTACGGTGTTTCAACCGTCATCATCAAGAGCCACGCATTAGCGACTATGAAATACTCAAAGCTGAATCCAACGAAATGGCATGGATATCAACCGAAGGTAACGCGTTTAATCACGCCACCGACCGTGTTAGCGATGTAGTCGCGACCGCTGAGGCACAACGTAAAAGTGGCCGTTCAATTAAAGAAAAAATTGAAGTCTCCGCCACCGGCCGCGTGCGCCAAACCGCACTCATTGCAGACAAAGTGAAGCGTGGCTTCATCGACGACAAAGGTGAACGATTTGAGATGAATGTGCCAGGCTCATTCTATGAATTCATCACCCGCGACAAATTACCTGACTCAAACAAGCTCGACTTAGCTTTTGATACGGGCAACGCCACCGGGATTTTTAATGTAACGGCGGGACGGTAAAAAAATATAAACGCTAATATTGGCGGACATCTTCACGGCATATTGCTTGAAGACGCCTGTAAAATAAGGGGTTTGTATATTTAGTTTGGCACGCCCGACAGGACTCGAACCTGTTACCCCCGGCTTAGAAGGCCGGTGCTCTATCCGGATGAGCTACGGGCGCGTGGGAAAGGTGATTGACCAACTTTACAAACGACGCACGCTGATTATGCGCTTATCGTTTAAAACACATTTCATGTGGAGAACATGAAATAAAAAAATGGTCGGAGTGATAGGATTCGAACCTACGACATCTTGCTCCCAAAGCAAGCGCGCTACCGGGCTGCGCCACACTCCGATTCTGCATTAGCACTAATGCCAATGCAGCCATAAATTATACTGTTTAGCTGCGCGTTCGGCAAGATTGAATGTAATAAAAAAGGCGTCACATGGACGCCTTTTTTATTTTTATGACTGAAACAACCTTATTGCGGCTGCGAATCTGCACTGCCTTCCGCAGGCGCATCACTGCGCGCAGGCTTAGCAGGCGCGTCAATCAAGGCCTTCATCGACAAACGCACGCGGCCTTTGTCATCGGCTTCCATGACTTTGACTTTAACGATTTGGCCTTCTTTCAAATGATCCGCTACCGCATTCACGCGCTCATGTGCGATTTGCGAAATGTGTAGCAAGCCATCTTTACCCGGTAGCAATTGCACAATCGCGCCGAAATCTAATAAACGCACCACTGGACCTTCGTAAATACGGCCAACTTCAATTTCGGCTGCAATGGCTTCAATACGCTGTTTCGCTGCTTCACCTGATTCGCCTGAGAAGCATGCGATAGAAATCGTACCGTCATCTTGAATATCAATCTCAGTGCCGGTTTCACGCGTAATCGCTTGAATAACAGCGCCACCTTTACCGATAACTTCACGAATCTTATCAGGATGAATTTTGATTTTGATAATGCGCGGGGCGAATTGTGAAAGCTCTAAACGCGCGGTAGGCACAGCTTGTTTCATTAAACCTAATATATGCAAGCGACCTTCTTTGGCCTGCTTTAGCGCAACATCCATGATCTCTTTGGTGATGCCCATGATCTTGATATCCATTTGCAGCGCGGTGATACCCGCATCTGTGCCGGCGACTTTGAAATCCATGTCACCCAAATGATCTTCGTCACCCAAAATATCGGTGAGCACGGCAAATTTGCTACCGTCTTTAATCAAGCCCATCGCCACACCAGCCACGTGCGCTTTCATTGGCACGCCAGCGTCCATGAGTGACAAGCAGCCACCGCAAACAGAAGCCATCGATGATGAACCATTTGATTCAGTAATTTCCGACACCACGCGCATTGCGTAGCCAAATTCGGTTTCAGATGGCAATACCGCAGCTAGAGCACGCTTCGCTAAACGACCGTGACCAATTTCGCGGCGCTTTGGCGTGCCCACACGGCCTGTCTCACCCGTAGAGTATGGTGGAAAATTGTAGTGAAACATATAACGATCTTTGTATTCGCCTTGCAGCGCGTCGATCATTTGTGAGTCTTTGAGCGAACCTAAGGTCGCGACAACCAATGCTTGTGTTTCGCCACGTGTAAAGAGAACAGAGCCATGCGTGCGTGGCAAGACTGACGTGCGAATCGAGATTGGACGCACCGTGCGTGTGTCACGTCCATCGATACGTGGCTCACCATTCAAAATCTGGCTGCGAACAATTTTTGATTCAATCGCAAATAAAAGGGACGACACGGTATTTTTATCCGGCGCGCCTTCAACACCTGTACACAAAGTGCTAACAACACGCTTAGAAATTTCAGACAATTTCTCGCTACGCGCACCCTTCGATTTAATGCGGAATGCTTCATTCAAATCGTTTGCTGCCATTGCGTTGATTTGATCAATCAAGGCTTGTGGCGGTACGGGTGCTGTCCACGCCCACGGGTCTTTACCAGCTTCATCGGCCAAATCGAGAATGGCATTAATCACCGCTTGCTGCTGCTCGTGACCAAACACAATACCGCCGAGCATGATGTCTTCTGGTAACTCCATCGCTTCAGATTCGACCATCAACACGGCTGAGTCAGTACCAGCCACCACCAAGTTCATGAGGGAAGTTTCTAACTCAGTTTTGGTTGGGTTCAAAATATATTGACCATCGATATAACCAACACGTGCAGCGCCAATCGGGCCTTCAAATGGCACACCAGCGAGTGTGACCGCAGCCGATGCGCCAATCATGGCAACGATATCAGAATCAATTTCAGGGTCGCATGAAAGTACGGTCGCGATAATCTGCACTTCGTTGTAAAACGCGTCTGGAAACAAAGGACGCAGCGGACGATCAATCAAGCGGCTCGTTAACACTTCTTTTTCAGAAGGACGACCTTCACGCTTAAAAAATCCACCAGGGATTTTGCCAGCGGCGAATGTTTTCTCTTGATAGTCAACGGTCAACGGGAAAAAATCTTGACCTTCTTTGGCGTCACGGCGTGCAACGCAGGTAACAAGTACAACGGTATCGTCGAGCGAAACAAGCACCGCACCGTCAGCTTGACGAGCGATTTCGCCTGTTTCTAGCGTGAGCGTATGGCGCCCGTATTGCAGTGTTTTCTTAATGGCTTTCATGCGGGAATTTCCTTGATGTTTGCTGTTAAATAAAAATCGGTTTCGCAATCATTGCGACAATAGTGAAACTAGTTAAAACTAAAAAACGGGTAAAAAATAATGAAAAAGCCCCGCTGCCTTTTTGGGGGACAGTGGGGCTTAATTAATTCAAGCTAATCTCGTTTCGGCTGGTAGCGATTATTTACGTAAGCCAAGCTTTTCGATTGTTGAGCGATAGGTATCAAGCTTTGTACGCTTCAAATAATCAAGCAAGCTACGACGCTTTGAAACCATGCGAAGCAAACCACGGCGACCGTGGTGATCTTTCACGTGCTTCTTAAAATGGTCTGTTAATTCATTGATGCGCGTGGTCAACAACGCAACTTGCACTTCTGGGGAACCGGTATCGCCCTTGGCGCGGCCGTAAGCGGCAACAACTTCTGCAATTTTGACGGTAGTCGTCATGATATTTCCTTATTCAATTCAAACGTCTTATCGCAGACGATTGCGGCGTTGGGCGAGTGCCTACAAGCAAGGCGCAAATTATAGCCCAAGCAACATAATTTTCGCAACAAAATCAGGCACTTCGCGATTCCGCTGCCAATGCCAAACAATCAAACTCTAATATTGACGTGGGTTTACAGCGCAAATTGCCTGCAATAGCACGTCAAACAACGGGTTTAACTATTTACTTGTATTTAACCAATAAATCAGCGCTTAAACTGCAATCGAAGGTTGTTGAAGGCTGTAGAACGCTGTTTTCCCTTAATTAACAGCCGAAAGTGGCAATACTGCCGACGTCACAACGGATTTTGCAAGAGAAACGGTTTGCCCAATAACAACAATAGCGGGGCTGCCTATGCCGCTTAAGGAAATGTCCGTTGCGGCGTGAGTTAAAGAGGTGATGACGGAGCGTTGATCATCACGGGTGGCATTTTGAATCACCGCCACTGGCATGGTTGACGCCATACCGCCCGCAAGAAGACCCTCAACAATTTCATTGATACGCAACACGCCCATATAGATGATTAGCGGCATGCCTGTCGCGACCAATGCTGGCCAATTTGGCGACGACGTTGCATCGTCACCAGAGTGCCCAGTCACAAAAATCGCGCCATGGCAGAAATCACGATGTGTCAAGGGAATACCAATTGATGCTGGCCCGGCGAGACCGGCGGTGATGCCATTGACAATTTCACAATCAAGTCCAGCCGCCTCGACGACTAATCGCTCTTCGCCACCACGTCCAAAAATGTAAGGATCGCCGCCCTTTAAGCGCACTACATTTTTGCCATTCAGGGCTTCGCTAATCATTAATTTTTCGATAAAGGCTTGTGGTGTTGATTGGCAGCCACCGCGTTTACCGACATAAATAATGCGTGCCGCGTTGCTGGCAAACGAAAGAATGGCATCGGCAACTAAATCGTCAACTAACAATACATCGGCCGCCGCAATCGCCTTCATTGCTTTTATCGTTAAGAGCTCTGGATCACCTGGCCCCGCGCCGACGAGACTCACTTTTCCGCGATTAGGTTTCATGCAACCGCCACTGCAACTTCTGTTGCGACGACATCATTCGTTGCCGCCGTATTAGCAATCAACGTTCGTAGTTCAGGCAGGCAAGAGCCACATTCAGTACCGCATTTGAGTTTAGCTTTTAGTGCTGCGAGGCGCTCACTGGCATTGCCAGCAATCGCGAGCAACTGCGCGCGAATCGCTGCTTCAGACACATCATGACATTGACATACAACCCGACTCGACGGTAAAAACCCGATCGGTGCTGTCGCCACGGGCGATAACAACATACGACGAATCTCGGCAACAGGCTGACCACTGAGCAACCAATCACGTAACCAGTTCGCACTTAATGTTGATTCTGCATCGCCAGACAGTCGCACCGCGACTAACACATCTCCTCTCACTAATATGCGCCGCTCACTGCCACGCCGTGCATCGTCATATCGTAGGGTATTGACATCATCAAGACTGAGTATCGCGTCGAGCTGATTCAGCCATGCCAACGATGGTGCGCCATGATGCGCGACATGAATCAAGACACCAGGTCGATCACGACCAATTAACACGTTGCTCATGTAGGCCACATCTGGCTGCAGATACTGAAGCTTGTCTAGCAAATGATTTTCATCAGCCGCACAGGTACAAAAGGCGACTAAGTGCCATGCTAAATTTGCCGCTACCACTTTTACCGCCGCATGTTTTAGCTCTGGCTGGCGTGAATAGTCATCAAAGGCGGATGTTGTTAACGTATTTACGCCCGACGATTGCGCACCACCTAAAAATCGTTTGCCCCAATGCATCGGTATATAAACTTGCCCTGAGCGTAAGCCTTGACAGGCTTCAACCTGAACATAAATTGAGCCACGTCGTGATTTCACACTAATGATTTCGCCATCATCAAAACCACGCCTCGCCAGATCATGTGGATTCATCCCCAAGCGCGGCGATGGCGTTGTGCCAAACAGGCTTGCCACCGTTCCAGTACGACTCATGCCATGCCATTGATCGCGCATCCGGCCAGTTGTCAATCGTAGTGGGTAATGCGCATCAACTTTGTCTGCTGGCGGCTGATACTTTGCGGCAAAAAATTTCGCACGGCCTGATGTGGTTTGAAATTTCCCGTCTGTATAAAGACGTTTTTTTCCAACAACGGCACCTTTTGCAAAAGGCCATTGCTGCGGGCCATTTGCTTCGATGAAGTCATACGATAGACCAGTGATATCAAGGTCGCGTCCTGCGGTTAATGCACGATGCTCATTCCACACCTCTTCGGGTGACTCAAATGCGAACATAGATGGCTTACCAGGACGCAAGTGTTGCTCTAACAATCGTCCAACATCGCGGGCGATTTGCCAATCGTGACGCGCCTCGCCAAGCGCTGGCACTGCCGCTCGTACGCGTGAAATGCGGCGCTCTGAGTTGGTTACGGTGCCCTCTTTTTCGCCCCAGCTTGTCGCGGGCAACACCACATCGGCAAACGCTATCGTCTCCGTGTTGCGGTAGGCATCTTGCACGATAACGAATTCTGCGTTGTTAAATGCGGCCTCGACTTCGGCCAAGTCAGGCATTGACTGCGCGGGATTCGTGCATACGATCCACAGCAATTTAATCTCGCCATTTTTAGCCGCGTTAAACATTTCAACCGCTGTCTTCCCTCGCACATCGGAAATGCGGTCCGCGTTCCAAAATGCACGCACTTCCTCGCGGTGTTGTGGGTTCGTTATATCTCGGTGTGCCGCCAGCGTCGTTGCCATGCCACCGACCTCGCGCCCGCCCATTGCATTGGGCTGACCAGTTAGGCTAAAGGGACCTGCACCCGGTTTACCAATTTGACCTGTGGCAAGGTGTAGATTGATTAAGCTCGCATTTTTGGCGGTGCCGCTGGTCGATTGGTTTAGCCCTTGGCAATAAAGTGAAAGGGTTGCGGTTGAAGTTGCAAACCAACGCGCTGCGGTAATGATGTCGTCCGCAGGCACGCCACAAATTTCGGCGGCAATCGCTGGGCTGGTTTCACGTACCAACGTGCGCAGTGCATCAAAGTCTTCGGTATTAGCCGCAATGTAATCGCGGTCTACCCATTCCTCCCAAAGCATCACGTGCAACATCGCGTGGAAAAGTGCAACGTCCGTGCCTGGCAATATCGGCAAAAACAAATCAGCAAACGCGGCAGTTTCAGTGCGCCTTGGATCAATGACTATTATTTTTAAATCTGGATTTTTTTCTTTTGCTGCTTCAATACGCCTAAATAAAATGGGATGCGCGAATGCCGTATTGGAACCTGTAATAAAAAAGCAGGTGGCGTGTTCAATGTCTTCATAGCTACAAGGTGGTGCATCCGCACCGAGCGTTTGTTGATAGCCCGTCACTGCGGATGACATACACAGTCTGGAGTTAGTGTCGATATTGTTAGTACCAATCAAGCCCTTGGCGAGCTTATTGAAGACGTAATAATCTTCCGTCAGAAGCTGGCCTGAAACATAAAACCCAACGGCGTCTGCGCCATGTTCGGCAATGGTGCGTGCAAATTTATCGGCGATGGTGATAAGCGTGCTGTCCCAATTGGCTTCCTGCCGAGGTGCGGCACGATCAGCCCGTATTTCTGGAACGCGCGCACGACCAGTCATGGCGCGTGGCTGCATGGTGAGCGCTAAGGTTGTGCCTTTCGTGCATAGTTTGCCGAAATTAGCGGGATGATTTTCATCGCCGCGCACGCCCGTTACGACGCCATCGCAACTATCAATCACAACACCACAGCCTGTGCCGCAATAGCAGCAGGTTGAACGCGTTGTTTTCAATATGGGTGCATGACTCATTTTGTGGTCAAGCTTGCGTCTGCAATACTCGTTAAATCTTGAGACCACGGGTCAAGCTCGACCACATCATTAACAACGCGCACGGCAAAGCGTTCGGTCACACCAATATCAGGCAAGCTCGCCGTGCCGTCCTTTAAGCTGATG
This sequence comes from Burkholderiales bacterium, assembly GCA_031414695.1. Taxonomy (GTDB): domain Bacteria; phylum Pseudomonadota; class Gammaproteobacteria; order Burkholderiales; family Usitatibacteraceae; genus UKL13-2. The sequence goes on along the minus strand of JANNWG010000028.1, from coordinate 92,023 downwards.
CACCAATTGTGCAGAGGGCAGGCAACGGTTTCACCATACACAATGCCTTGCGATAGTGGTCCACCTTTATGCGGGCATTTGTCATTAAGCGCAAATATTTTATCGCCTTCACCGCGAAACACCGCAATGGTTAAGCCGTCGTCACGCACGTAGCGGCGCGCGCCGAGAGCAGGTATGTCGTTGAGTGAGCAAACAGGTGTGAATGGCATTATTTTATGAAGTCAATATTAAAAATATAAACGCTTTAGGGACGGGCATATACAGGCATAAATGCTTGAAGATGCCCGCAGATATTGGGGTTTTAAATAAATTATTCAACGCAACTACGCTACGACCGCAATCGGAATGAACTGCTTCAAATCCACACCCGCGCGCTCTGGCTCATGCCAAGGATCTGGTTCACCGTCTAGCGTAAATTGCAGACGCGCCCAAAGCGCTTCACGATTGGCCGCATCTTCGACCACTTTGGCTTTCACGTAGTCCAACCCGACACGATTAATGTAATGCACCGTGCGTTCGAGATACCAACCCTCTTCACGGTAAATCTGCAAAAACGCGCCCGAATATTCGAGCACTTCTTGATGCGTTTTGACCTTACAAAAAAACTGCGCCACTTCGGTTTTAATACCGCCATTACCACCGACATAAAGCTCCCAGCCCGATTCAACACCAATGATGCCCACATCTTTAATGCCAGACTCCGCACAATTACGTGGGCAGCCTGATACCGCAAGCTTAACTTTATGTGGCGCCTGCATACGCCATAACGCACGCTCAAGCTCTTGTCCCATCTTGGTCGAGTCTTGCGTACCAAAGCGACACCATTCAGAGCCTACGCAGGTTTTTACGGTACGTAATGCTTTCGCATACGCATGGCCGGACGGCATATCGAGCTCTTTCCAGACGGCAGGTAAGTCTTCTTTTTTAATACCGAGCAAATCAAGGCGTTGACCGCCGGTAACTTTGACAGTGGGGATATGGTATTTATCAACCACATCTGCGATACGCCGTAACTCACCGCTATTGGTGTGCCCACCCCACATGCGCGGAATCACCGAGTAGGTGCCATCTTTTTGAATATTCGCATGTGATCGCTCGTTAATGAAACGCGATTGCGGATCGTCAATGGCCTCGTGCGGCCAAGTTGAAAGCAAGTAGTAATTAATAGCTGGGCGACAGCTCGCGCAGCCATTTGGGGTGCGCCAATGCATAAATTGTTGTACTTGGGGAATCGTCAACAAGTGCTCTTTTCGAATCGCATCGCGCACCTCTTGATGCGTGTGATCGGTGCAGCCGCACATGGCTTTCTTTTTCGGTGCTTCTGAGTAGTCGCCACCCGCTGTAAACATCAATATTTGCTCAACTAAGCCTGTACACGAGCCACACGAACTCGATGCCTTGGTGTGTTTGCGCACTTCATCGAGCGTGAATAATCCCTTATCTTTGATTGCTTTGACTATGGCGCCCTTGCAAACGCCGTTGCAGCCGCAGACTTCAGCACTGTCGAGCATGACCGCCGCCTTGTTTTGTCCTTGGTGTCCTACATCACCCAGATTAGACTCGCCCCACATCAGGCGCTCTCGCATGGCTGCAATATTAGTTTCATCGCGCAATAACTGGTAGTACCATGCGCCGTCAACCGTATCGCCATACATCACAGCACCAACTAATTTGTCATCCTTCAACACCAATTTTTTATATACGCCTGCACCTGGATCAGCAAGTACAATTTCTTCGTAGTCTTCACCGCCCGCAAAATTGCCAGCAGAAAATAAATCAACACCGGTGACTTTTAGTTTGGTTGATGTCAGTGAACCGGTGTAGCGGCCAATACCAAATAACGCAAGATGATTGGCAGCAACTTTTGCCTGCTCAAATAACGGTGCGACCAAGCCATACGCCACACCACGGTGGCTCACGCATTCACCAACAGCATAGATGCGCGGATCGTAGGTTTGCATCGTGTCATTAACCACTAGGCCGCGGTTGCAATGTAAGCCGCACGATTCCGCTAGAACGGTGTTGGGGCGAATACCTACCGCCATTACCACCAACTGCGCGGGTATCAATTCGCCATCTTTTAATTGCACCGCAACAACCTCACCGGCCGCGTTGCCTTGCAACGATTGTGTGTGCGCTTCAAGGCGAAATTGCAAACCTTTTTGTGCAAGGGACTTTTGTAGCATGGCAGAAGCGGTTTGATCGAGTTGACGCTCCATGAGCCATGGCATGATGTGAATGACGGTCACGTCCATACCGCGCAGCCTTAACCCATTTGCCGCTTCAAGGCCGAGCAAGCCGCCCCCAATCACCACTGCTTGCTTGTACTTGGCGGACGCTTCAATCATTTGCTCAGTGTCGTAAATATCGCGATACGTCAACACACCATTTAATGTGGCGCCATCAATGGGCAAGATAAATGGATTAGAACCAGTTGCCATTAGCAACCGATCATAAGCTTGACGCGTGCCATCGTCGGCGATGACTTCACGTGCTTTTCGATCTATCTTGATGACTTTTTTGCTGGTATGAAGACAAATTTTGTTTTGCTCGTACCAGTCAAAATCATTCAAGATGATGTCTTGTAGCGCTTGCTCACCCGCTAATACAGGCGAAAGCAAAATACGGTTGTAGTTAGGATGCGGCTCTGCCCCGAATACGGTGATGTCGTAGAGATCAGGCGCGATTTTTAATAGCTCCTCCACCGCACGAATACCCGCCATGCCGTTACCGATGACAACTAACTTCATTTTTTGCATTTCCATCGTCAGCCCTATGTGCTACGCCGCTGTGCGCAATTGTTTTTGATACAAGAATTCCAACACCTGCTTTCGGCAACCAATGTAGTCTGGGTCTGCCACCAGCGCTAAACGATCACGTGGCCGCGGCAACGTTACTGGCACAATCCCGCCGATAGTTGCCGCTGGGCCGTTGGTCATCATCACGATACGGTCTGACAACAGCACAGCTTCATCAACATCGTGTGTGACCATAATGACGGTTGATTTCAGGTTGGCAACGATGACCATCAATTCGTCTTGCAGCTTTGCGCGAGTAAGTGCATCGAGCGCGCCAAAGGGTTCATCCAGCAACAAAATGCGCGGCTCAATCGCAATGGCGCGCGCAATGCCCACACGCTGTTTCATGCCGCCAGAAATTTCATGTGGATGCTTAGTTGCCGCTTGTGTTAAACCGACCAGCTGCAACGCCGCGTGAGTACGTTGATTGAGTTGTGCCTTGGATTCTTTGGCACTAAAAACGCGCTCAACCGCTAAATACACATTTTCAAAGCAAGTCAGCCACGGCAGCAATGAATGGTTTTGAAAAACCACGCCACGATCAGGCCCTGCCCCTTTAATTTCACGACCATTACAAATTACGCCGCCCATGGTCGGGAACGTGAGCCCAGCAATCATGTTGAGTAAGGTAGATTTACCGCAACCTGAATGCCCGATGAGTGAAATAAATTCACCTTCATCGACTGCTAAATCAATGTCGCGCAAGGCTTCAAATCGACCGCGCTTTGTTTCAAACACCATGCCGACGTTTTCGATTGATAGTAATTTATTCATGCTTGGTACTCGTAGGAGAATTTTTTGGCGATCAACACCAGCAATTGCTCGAGCAATAAACCAACAATGCCAACAACAAAAATAGCGATGATGATGTGCTCAACATTTAAGTTATTCCATTCATCCCAAACCCAAAAGCCGATTCCCACACCGCCCGTTAACATTTCTGCGGCGACGATAACGAGCCATGCCACACCGATAGATAAGCGAATTCCCGTAAGGATGTAGGGCAACGTGGCTGGCAGCAAAATGCGCGTGAGCACTTTCCATGCTGATAAGTCCAACACCCGTGCAACATTCAAATAATCTTGTGGCACGCGCGATACACCAACGGCAGTGTTGATGATGAGCGGCCAGATACTAGATATAAAGATGACCCAGATAGCCGCTGGGTTAGCCGCCTTAAAAACCAGCAAACCTATCGGCAACCATGCAAGCGGCGAAACCGGGCGCAAAAGCGAAATGATGGGTGACATCATGCCGTTAATAAAGGCAACGCGGCCAATCAAAAATCCCAGCGGAATACCAATTAATGCGGCGAGGCCAAAACCAATACCAACACGTTGGAGGCTCGACAAAATATTCCAACCAATGCCCTGATCGTTAGGGCCGTTGATGTAAAACGGCTTTGAAAACAAATTCACCGCAGAGCCCCAAGTTTTAAGTGGGCTTGGAATCTGATTGTTTGATTGTGCAATGAGCGCCCAAACGCCAAGAAATAAGAGAATGCCTAAAAAGGGAGGCGCAACTACTTTGAGTATGCCGATAACAGTTTTGCCAATTTGCCAACCCATCTTTAGTTGAGGTTTAACAACGGCAACACGTGACGGCTCGCCTAATACAACAATTGGCGTGACGACACTGGTCGCACATGGCGTCTCTTTATCAGACCCTATCGCTGCAATGACACTAGCCATTTAGTACCCCGTTTACGCTTTGATTTTGAAATTTGCGGCATATTTCGCTGGGTCTTTACCATCCCAGACCACACCGTCAATGAGTTTCGATGTACGCATATCACTTTTTGGGACTGGCGTTTTGGTCATCGTGGCTGCCTCTTTGTAGAGCGCAATTTGATTGATTTTTTTCGCTATTCCCAGATAGTCCACATCGTCCTTTAATAAACCCCAACGCTTATGTTGGGTGAGAAACCACATGCCATCAGAGACGTAAGGAAATGGCACGCTGCCGTCTGCATAAAACTTCATATAGTCAGGGTCTTTCCATTTCTTGCCGATGCCATTTTCGTAATTGCCCGCAAGCCGCTGATCAATCACGTCAACAGGGCAATTGACATAGGACTTTTCGGCAATGGTTTCGGCAACCTTGCGACGATTACCCATCACATCTATATATTTAGCGGCGTCTAATATTGCTGCAATCATGGCGCGGCAAGTATTAGGATTGTTCTTTACGAATTCGGCGGTCGTGCCAAGAATTTTTTCTGGATGGTCTTTCCAAATGCCTTGTGAGGTTTCGGCGGTAAACCCAATCTTGTCGAAAATCGCGCGGTTATTCCACGGCTCGCCAACGCAAAACCCATCAATGTTGCCCACACGCATATTTGCTACCATTTGCGGTGGCGGAATGGTGATGGTTTTCACATCTTTAATTGGGTCTATGCCATTTGCGGCTAACCAGTAATAGAGCCACATGGCGTGTGTGCCAGTGGGAAAGGTTTGCGCAAAGGTGTAGTCCCGCTTCTCACCGTCAATAAATTTTTTGAGTCCCGCGCCGTCCTTCACGCCTTTCTCGTTAAGCTTATTCGACAACGTGATCGCTTGTCCATTTTGGTTAAGCGTCATGAGATTAGCCATATCCTTTTTTGGCCCGCCAATGCCCATTTGTACGCCGTAAATCAATCCGTATAAAACGTGCGCCGCATCTAGCTCACCGTTGATGAGCTTATCGCGTACCGAGGCCCATGAGGCTTCTTTAGTCGGGATAATTTTGATGCCATATTTTTTGTCGAAATCCATTGTTGCGGCCATGACCACCGAGGCGCAATCGGTCAATGGAATAAAGCCAATTTTGATTTCTGTTTTTTCCGGCTTGTCTGAGCCAGCTGCCCATGCCGAGGTGCGAATTGGGTCAGGTAATAGAGACATTAGCGCAGCCGCACCCAAGACACCGCTTGACGATTGCAAAAAGTGGCGTCGGTTTGGCTCGCGCGTTGTGTCGATTGTGTCCAATGCGTCTGTCGTAACATCGTTTGCCATTCGTGAGCTCCAGTGTCATGTTGTGAGTTGTCGGACGTAAAAAAACGTCCAGCCGCGCACATCGAGATGTGCACTGCTGGACGTCATTGTCCAAAAACTAATAATCGAGTTAAAGCAAATTCAATGCCACATTTTAAAAGTGCCGCAAAGTCGTTTATTGGCGCGGTATTTGATATGTAACATGGCGATAGGCTAGTACCAATAGCGCACGCACAGGTTTCAAGAACATCCAAAATGGTGCGGAAATATTTTGTATCGCACCATCACAGCGCATCATTAGCTGAGTTCGATTCAGATGCTATTTAGCCCACAATCGAAAGAATATCAATCATGCGCTGTGATGCTTCGCCCATCCTAATTCCCTTATCCATCGCAAACTTTCGCAGCAGTCGAAATGCGGCGTCTTCATCAATTGTTTCGCGCTTCATGATTAAACCTTTTGCGCGATCAACGAGTTTTCGCTCGGACAGCGCCACTTTGGTTTCAGCGAGTTCTGCTTTAAGTGTTTGCTCTACAGCGAATCGCGCAATTGCCACCTGCAAAATAGGCTGCAATCGTTTTGCAGTCATGCCATCAACCACATAGGCAGAAACACCCGCACGGACAGCATCACGAATGGTAGCGTTGGAGCCGTCCGCAGAAAACATAACAATTGGTTTTGGCGCAGCTCTTGAAATCAGCGCAATGTGTTCCAGCGCATCGCGTGTGGGTGAATCGGTATCGATGATGACAACGTCGGGCGTCCATATCCGCATGGCGTCGTAAAGCGCTAATGGGTTCGACAATTGTGAAACAACGTCATAGCCGTTTTTTTCCAACGCTAGACGAACATTGTCCGCGCGTTCTGAATCGTCATCGACTAGAAGGATACGCAATGCAGTTTGTGATGATGTCATTTTTTTGGCAGGCATAATGTGCTTAACGCAATCGCTGTGCCACAAATTTTTCACCCAACTTGAAGTCAGTTGTTTTATCATGCACGCCATGATTGATACCGAGCAAACATCCAACACATCCGCCATTGTGCTTTTTGCACACGGCTCCTCTGACCCTGCATGGGCAGCGCCATTTGAAAAAATACTGGCGCTCGCCGCCGCGCAAACCACACAAATAGTTTCGCTCGCTTATTTGGAACGCATGTCACCTTCGCTCGACGAGGTAGCCCAACAATTGACACAACAGGGCGTTAATCAAATCACGGTTATTCCACTATTTCTGGCGGTCGGCGGGCATATGCGAAAAGATTTGCCACTGATCGTAGCGGACATCGAGAAAAAGTATGCGGTCAATATGACCGTTAAACAGACTATTGGCGAGTCAGAAAAGATGATCACACTATTAGCGAATTGGTCGATAGTCGAATCGCAAAAATAGTAAAGTCGTTTATTTACGGGCGATTTGCAGCACAAATGGCTGTAAACGCCCGATTTTATTAGAGTTTAATGTGAAAACTACGGCGTGCTTTTATTAGTGCAGTGGCTCTAACGCAATGCCATTACGCGTATTGGATTCAACCGTGGCTTATCATGTGCCATCGTCATCTCGCCAATGCCTAAGAAATGATTGTTTTCTGAATACACGCGGTATTCAAATGGGCTATTGTCATTAGTCGGTGTGACTGTTGCCGGCATGGGCAGCCAGCCGCCATTTGAAAAAATACGCGCGTCTTCTGCATTCAAACTAATTTTTATGAGCGCTGCGCAGAGGCTATCAGGGAGAAGTAAATTGTCATCACGCGCAGTTTCATTCAGCGCAGCAAGCGCTTCAAGTATGTGTGATTGCGACAAATCAAATCCACCAGTTGCGGTGCGACGAAGCGCCGTTAAATGCGCGCCGCAACCAAGTGTTTCACCAATATTTTCGGCGAGCACGCGGATGTAAGTGCCCTTGCTTACTTTTGTTTCAATGACGAGCACATCACCTTCAAACGAAATCAGCGATAGGCTGAAGATCGTTATCTGGCGCGGTGTTCGGGGCACTACTATGCCTTGGCGGGCAAGCTTGTAGAGCGCTACGCCATTTTTTTTCAGCGCGGAATACATCGGTGGCATTTGCAATTGCTCACCGACAAATTGATTGAGCGCGCGCTCAATTTGTTCAAGTGTCACAGCCACATCACGACGATGCGTGATCTCACCTTCGGTGTCGCCTGTTGCGCTAACTTCACCAAGCTTTAGTGTAGCAACGTATGATTTTTCAGCGTCCAACATGAAACGCGAAAACTTTGCAGCCTCTCCAAAGCAGATGGGTAACAAACCAGTAGCAAAAGGGTCGAGCGTGCCTGTATGCCCAGCTTTCTCAGCGCGATAAAGGCGCTTGGCGGCGGCCATTGCTTGCGTGGATGACATTCCAACCTGTTTATCTAGGAGCAGTACGCCATCAATATGGCGACGAACGATTTTGGCAAATGGCGGTGGAATACCAACAGCGTTATCGCTTTTGTTAGCGTGCACGTTTGCGCTATCAGACACCATCTTGGGGATGTTTGGCATCCTCAGCAACGGCATCACTAATCAATTTTGATAAATGCGCGCCATTTGCAATCGTGTGATCAATCTCAAAGTGCAGCGCGGGCACAACACGAATGGTTAGCCGCTTAGCAAGCTGCATACGCAAAAAACCCGCTGCACTGTTGAGCCCATTCTTGCAAGATAGTACTTGCGCCTCTTCACCAATGTGCGTAAAAAAAATCTTCGCGTGCGAATTGTCGCGCGCTAATTCCACATCGGTTAAGGTCACCATCAAGACGCGCGGGTCGCGCATCTCTAGGCGAATAAGCTCCGCTAACTCACGCTGTATTTGATCGGCGATTTTACGATTACGGGTATCAGCGGCCATAGTTTTTCGCTACCTTAGCGTTTAGGCTAAGGTGCGCGCCACTTCTGTGGTCTCGAAAGCTTCTAGCTGGTCGCCTTCTTTGATGTCGTCGTAGCCCTTCACTGACAAGCCGCATTCAAAGCCTGATTTGACTTCTTTCACGTCGTCTTTGAAACGCTTCAATGACTCTAGCTCGCCCGTAAAAATCACTACGCCTTCGCGTAACAAACGTACCGAAGACGAACGCTTGATCAAACCATCGAGTACGAAGCAACCGGCGACTGCACCGATCTTTGATATTTTGAATACGCTACGAATCTCGACCATGCCCAAGACAACTTCCTTAATTTCTGGGGAGAGCAATCCACCGAGAGCGGCTTTAATATCATCTACCGCTTCGTAAATAATATTGTAGTAGCGCACCTGCACGCCGGAAGATTCAATCAACTTACGCGCGCTCACATCTGCTCTGACGTTAAAGCCAATCAGAACAGCCTTAGAGGCAAGGGCTAAATTGACATCAGATTCCGAAATCGCACCGACGGCTGCTAGCACTACACTGACTCTGACTTCAGGAGTGGAAAGTTTGGCGAGCGCATGTGACAAACCTTCGTACGAACCTTGCACGTCGGCCTTAATAATGATGGTAAGTGACTTAGTTGCGCCCTCGCCCATTTGCTCGAATACATTTTCTAGCTTCGCGGCTTGCTGTCTGGCGAGCTTGACATCACGATATTTGCCTTGACGGAACATGGCAATTTCGCGCGCTTTGCGCTCGTCATTCAGCACCATTGTGTCTTCACCCGCACCAGGTACGTCGGTTAAGCCTTGTACCTCAACTGGTATTGATGGGCCTGCTTCAAGCACCGCTTTGCCGTCTTCATCAAGCATGGCGCGAACACGACCAAACACACCGCCGGCTAAGAGCATATCGCCTTTTTTCAGCGTGCCAGACTTAACTAAGATGGTGGCAACAGGGCCACGACCTTTGTCCAAGCGCGCTTCAATGACCACACCTTTTGCGGGTGCATCTTTGACCGCTTTTAATTCAGCGACTTCCGCGACAAGTAAAATCGCGTCGAGTAAATTATCAAGACCCACACCAGTTTTAGCGGACACGGGCACAAACATAACGTCACCGCCGTATTCTTCAGGCAATACATCATTCGCTACCAACTCTTGCTTTACGCGATCAAGATTGGCCTCTGGCTTGTCAACCTTATTAATCGCAACAATAATCGGCACGTTTGCCGCCTTAGCGTGAGCAATCGCTTCTTTGGTTTGCGGCATCACGCCGTCATCGGCGGCCACAACCAAAATAACAATATCGGTAATAAGTGAGCCGCGTGCACGCATCGCCGTAAAGGCTTCGTGTCCCGGCGTATCAAGGAAGGTAATAACACCTTTTGGCGTTTCCACGTGGTATGCACCGATATGCTGGGTAATGCCGCCAGCTTCGCCAGAAGCTACGCGCGCACTGCGGATTTTATCCAATAGCGATGTTTTACCATGATCAACGTGACCCATGATTGTCACTACAGGCGGGCGCGTTACCATATCCGCTGGGCTGTGGACGACGGCATCTTCCAGATAAGCATCTGGATCATCCGCTTTGGCAGCCGTGGCGTTGTGACCCATTTCTTCAACCAGTAAAATAGCCGTTTCTTGATCGAGTACTTGGTTGATGGTGACCATTGAACCTAGTTTCATCATGGTCTTTATCACTTCAGCTGCTTTCACTGACATTTTTTGCGCTAATTCACCAACAGTAATGGTTTCAGGCACCATCACGTCATAGGTCATAGGCTCTGTAGGCGCTTGGAAATTGGTATCAGCGTCAGTACCATCTTGCTGCGCCTTGGCGCGACGACCACGCCAGCCTTCGCGCCCACCGGTAGCGTCACCACGGGTTTTAATCGTGCGGCGTTTACTGGCATCGTCAGACCAAGTAGATGTTTTGGCTGCAGGCTTTTTGACGGCCTTTTTATCTGTTTTTACTTGCCCATCAGCATCTTTAATAACGGGACGATGCAACGTACCTGCTGTCGGCGCGACAACTGGAGGCGGGTCTTTTTTGAGCACCACACGCTCACCAATGCGCGGGCGATTAGGGTCAATGACCTCAGCAACGGGCGCTTTTAAAGGCGGTGCCGCTTTAATAATCTTAGTCGTTGGTACATCTGATTTTTTTGCGACTTCTGGTGTAGTTGCAAGCGTGGTGGGCACAGCTTCTGCAACGATAGGCACAACATCCGCAATTTTTGCTGCTTCGGCCGCCGCGAGCGCGGCGTCCGCTTCAAGTTCTTTTTTAGTGCGTTTTTTTGGCGGCGCTTTGGCTCTTTCTTCGGCTTGCTTTGCGAGCAACGCGGCGGTACGCTCTTCTTCAGCGCGGCGCTTGGCGATTTCTTCATCGTTAATAATGGGCTGCGCTGGCTCAACAACCGCTTCAATGACAGGCTCGGCAATTGTGTCGGCTTTGACAAATGTGCGCTTTTTACGCACTTCAATTTGAATGGTGCGTGCTTTGCCTGTGGCATCAGACTTTTTAATTTCAGTTGTCTGCTTACGCATCAAGGTGATTTTTTTCTTTTCATCCTTGTGTCCATGCGACTCTTGCAAGTACGCCAATAGGCGTGCTTTATCGTCCTCAGTGAGCGTATCACCTGAGTCAGTTTTCGCCACGCCGGACGACTTTAATTGCTCGATGAGCATGTCGGGCGTTAATTTAAGTTCTTTGGCGAATTGTTCAACGGTGGTTTGAGCCATGCCTTACCTTGTCTTATACAAAAATCGAAACGTTGTGCTGCAAAAATGCGAGAAATTATTCAACTACAACAGCGATTATTCAGCCACTGCGTCAGCGGCTTCTTTTGCAAACCAAGGTGCACGCGCGGTCATGATGAGCGTTTTTGCACGTTCTGCATCCATGCCCGTCATCTCGGTCAATTCATCAATAGCTAAGTCAGCTAAATCTTCCATGGTTTGCACGCCTTTTGTGGCTAGGGTGTGCGCAGTATCCGCATCCATGCCATCCATGGACACTAAATCTTCTGCGCCAGTTTCCATGGTTTCTTCAGATTTAATCGCTTCAGTCACGATAGCGTCGCGAGCACGGCGACGCAACTCATTAACCGTATCTTCATCAAACGATTCTATTTCGAGCATTTCATTGAGCGGCACATAGGCGACTTCTTCAAGATTGCTAAAGCCTTCAGCAATCAAAATCTGCGCGACTTCTTCATCCACATCAAGATGCTTCATAAAGAGTTGCTGAATAGAATCTTGCTCGGTAGTGCGACGCTCATTGGCCGTTTGCTCGGTCATGATATTGAGCTGCCAACCGGTTAGCTCAGAGGCAAGGCGAACGTTTTGCCCGCCTCGACCAATGGCTTGCGCTAATTGCTCTTCATCCACCACCACGTCCATGGCGTGCTTTTCTTCATCGACAATGATGGAGGAGACTTCCGCTGGCGCTAATGCGTTAATGACAAATTGAGCAGGATCAGCCGACCATAAAATAATATCGACACGCTCACCTGCTAATTCGCCCGTGACTGCTTGCACACGTGAGCCACGCATGCCGACACATGTACCAATCGGATCAATACGCGGATCGTTTGACTTCACAGCAATCTTTGCGCGCATACCAGGGTCACGCGCAGCCGCTTTAATCTCAAGTAAACCCTCTTCAATTTCAGGCACTTCCAGCTCAAACAAAACGCGAATAAAATCTGGCGAAATTCGTGAAAGCACTAGCTGCGGCCCACGCAAATTGCGATCAATTTTGAGCAGATGCGCACGCACGCGATCACCGACACGTAAATTTTCTTTCGGAATCAATTCTGACTTTGGCAATAACGCTTCAATTCGACCGGACTCAACAATGATATTGCCGCGTTCAACACGCTTAATCGTTCCAGTGACTAACTGCTCATCACGCTCAAGGAAGTCTTGCAAAATCTGCTCGCGTTCGGCATCACGAATTTTTTGCAAAATCACCTGTTTTGCAGTCTGCGCACCTATGCGGCCAAAATCAACCGCTTCCATTGGCTCTTCAATAATGTCACCTAATGCTAGACCTTCGCCACGTTCTGGCGCATCCGTAATCGCAATTTGACGTGCTGGCTCTTCATGCTCTTCGTCTGGCACGACAGTCCAGCGACGTAGCGCATGATATTCGCCCGTCAGGCGATCAATCTCGACGCGCACATCTGCTTCGTCTTGGAGAAATTTGTCGTCAAATTTACGCTTCGTGGCAGATGCTAACGCCATCTCTAAGGCAATAAACACGGTTTCGCGCGGAACGCTTTTTTCACGCGCTAACGCATCAACCAACAATAATATTTCACGACTCATTTTTTTATCTCCGCCTGATTCATTCATCTAATTTAAGTAATGTGTGTTTTCTGTTTACACATTGCTCATATTTAATTTTTAGCGCCAACGCTATAGTTCAATTTGTGGAATCAATCGCGCTTTTTCTATTTGCCCAAGCTCCACGGTAATTGTCTTTGGGGCGACGACTTCAACTGTTTTAGCAGTTGATTTCACCTTGGCATTGCTACGTTTTTTGCTTGGCGCACGCTTTTGTTTAGCCGCCGCATCTGCTGACTCATCATTCAAAATGAACGTAATGCGACTGCCATCAACAGAATCCACTACACCATCAAAACGCTTGCGTGCATCAACAGCCGTATTGAGCCGAACTTTTACCGGAAGCTGCTGGAACCGCATGAAGTCAGACACCGACTTTAATACGCGGTCTAGACCGGGTGACGATACCTCCAAGCGCTCGTACTCCACATTTTCCACCGTAAAAAGATGCGATAAATGGTGGCTTACAACCGAACAGTCCTCGACAGTAACCAAACCCTTACCTGCCACACGGTCAATATAGATACGTAGTAACCCACGCGGCGCGCGCTCAATCTCAACGAGCTCAAGCCCGAGAGTGGAAATGGCGACATCAACAGTGGTTTCAAGATTGGACAAGCTATGCTCCAGCGCTCGCTCGAGACACTAGAGTAGCAGGCAGTATACGTAGAAAATACGCAAGCCAACGCACCACGAGCACGCTATGTAAATAACGCTTACAACACGCAAAAACGAAAAATGGGCAAGTGCCCATTAACAATCATTATAGCACTTACAACATTGTTATGTCCCCACTTTACAGTAGCAGAGTAATTAACACTTCGGCTGGCAGTACTACTTGCGCTTAAGTAGCAGAGTACCAGCCAATCATAAAAACTGCAGATTTTTACTGCCATTTAGCCTACACAGCGATCTTCTATTCTGGATGACATTTACAAATAGAATTAAATTGTTACATATCAAAACATATGTTGCACAAATGACACAAAACCCCACGAATTATGATGTTTGAAGCTGCATAACGATAGAATTAATGAGTTACTACTTTCTTTGACGATTTCAAACTATAAATTGTCACTAACTTGCCACATGAAAAGGTTTTTTATGCGAATTTTTAAACAAAGAGCGCTTGTTGTAGCACTAGCAGCAGTTAGTGTTGCCAGCGCTAATTCAGTGTACGCACAGACAACACCAGCAACACCAAAAGTTGAAAAAATTGAGGTTACCGGCTCAAACATTAAGCGTGTTGATGCAGAAACTGCATCACCGATTCTAGTTATTACCGCTGATGAAATTCGTCGCTCAGGCCGTCAAACTGTGACTGAACTATTGCGTGAGCTGCCCATTAATGCCGCTGGCGGTTTGACCGAATTAACGGGTTCAGGCAGCTTTTCGGCTGGTGCTGCATCTGTATCATTGCGTGGCTTAGGTTCATCGGCGACGCTGGTGTTATTAAATGGCCGTCGTATTGCGCCGTATGGTTTAGCTGATCCGAACTTCGGTCAGGCCAGCGCCGTTAACCTAAACGCCATTCCAGCAAACGTCGTTGAACGTATTGAAATTCTTAAAGACGGCGCATCGGCAATCTATGGCTCTGAAGCTATCGCTGGTGTAATCAACATTATTTTGCGTAAAGACTACACAGGTGCGCAATTAGGCGCAGCGACTACCGCGAATAAGGATGGGGAATATAGCAATTCAACATTAACGGCGTCACTTGGTTTCGGTGACTTAGCAAAAGATCGCTATAACGCTTTCATCAATTTTGAAGGTTACAAGCAAGACAATGTGTTGTTTAAAGATGTAGAAAAATTTTTGAATCGCCAAGCTTACCGGGACACTTTTCTTACCGGTGTAGTATCGTCGGCATTTAGCCCGTTTTTAACGATTCTGACGGATGGGACGGGCGCATTTAACGCAAGCACTGGCCCTAATTGCCCGGCTGGTAGCCGCGTGCCTGCAAACCAAGCGGGTGCACCATGGAGTTTGGGAATACCTGGAACGCTGTGTTTGTATGACAACGTTTCGCCTCAAGAGATTGTTCCTGAAGCAGATCGTTATAGCGTATTTGCACGGGGAAGCATTGACGTTTCAGGCACAACGCAAGTTTTTGCGGAAGGCAGCTTTGTAAAGCAAACCACCTTCTTCAAAGGCGCTCCACAAGTTGTTGGCAACGGTACGGGCGCTACGTTCAATTCAAGCACAGGGCGCTTGAACCCATCGCCAGTTAACTTAGCGCCAGGACACCCCAACAACCCGTTTAACCGATTAACCCAATTTCGCGGACGCATGGACGCACTTGGTCCGCAAGACAACGAAGTAGAAAGTGAAACGACTCGCGCAGTTGTTGGCTTTAAAACTGTCCTTGGTAAATTCGACTTTGAGTCTGCCTTCCTGTTTAACAAAACAGAACAAAATTCGACTAATTACAACTCACTACGTTACGACCGCCTCATTCAAGCATTCGGCTTTTCTCAAGGATTCAATGCTGTAGGCAACCCCATCCTTGTAGCCAACCCTGCCGGAAGTGCTTATTTTGACTTTAATAACCCGAATGGGGGTGGCGTAACAGCGAACTCAATTCGCTATGACGCAAAAGACAATGCACAGTCTAAGTTCAGCATATTAGACGCGAAATTAACCGGCGAATTAATGCAAATGTCGGGTGGTGCAGCGGGCTTTGCGCTAGGCGCTGAGTACCGTAAAGAAGACCGTAATGTCAAACCTGATGCCGAAAAAGTTCGTGGCAATATATTTGGACGTGGCGTGGCAAGCGCTGTGGGTGATCGCAATGTTTCTACTGTTTTTGGCGAATTGGTCATGCCGGTATTGAAAAACGTTGAAGTTCAGGCCGCACTTCGTTATGACCGTTACTCTGATTATGGTAATTCACTTACACCTAAACTTGCAGCCGCTTGGTCGCCCATGGCCAGCTTGAAATTGCGCGGCAGCTTTGCGCGCGGATTCCGTGCACCGTCGTTAACCGAGATAACACGTTCGGCAACTTCAGGGTTCTTTAACGGTGTAGACGATCCACGCCGTTGTAACCGTGCCATCGGCATTACGATCGGCTGCGGCCTATCACTCCCAGGTTTAATTCAAGCCTTCCCTGGTGTACAACCAGAAAAAGCAGAAACCTACTCTGGTGGTTTCGTTTGGGATATATCAGCTAATACGAGCACAACGGTTGATTACTTTAGTATTACTCGTCGTAACGAGATTACTTTCCTGTCGTTAACAGATATTCTTAACAACGAAGGCTCAACCAACCCACTTTATGCAAACCGTGTAGTTCGTGATCCTGCAAACATAAGCGCCCAAGTAACAAACGACCCTGGTGCAATTTTATTTGTAAGTACAGCGTTCTCTAACTTGGGCAAAACCACCGTCCGCGGATTTGACATGGACATTCGTCATCGCATGTCACTCGGTGAATATGGCCGCTTAAGTCTACAGTTTGTTGGTACGCGTTATACAGAACAACGTGGCTCTGGCACACCAACTGCGCCGCAAACCAGCTTCAACGGCTATCGTAATGCACCCCAGTGGCGTGCACAGTTTGTTGCAAACTGGAACGTTGGCAACTGGAACAACCGTGCTGCGATAAATACGCTTGCCCCGTTTAAGGCGTACGGAAATCCTGAAAACGGTGGAACTGCGCTAACACAGTCACAGACTTGCGGTACGCCTACAGGTCCGACAGTGGGTATTTGTACGGTTGCCACCTATGTTACTGTAGACACGAGCACAGAGTACACAGGCTTTAAGAATGTGCGCTTGAGCTTTGCTGTTCGAAATCTTGGGAATGCACGTCCATCAAATGACCCGTCAGGGCGTCTGTACAACACTGCTTGGTATCAGCCGCAAGGCATCAACTTTGTGTTGAGCGCACGTTATACCTTTTACTAAGCCATAAGGTAGTAAATGATCAGAGGTTGCAATAACAAAAAAGGGAGCTTCGGCTCCCTTTTTTATTACGCAACGGTCGACTTCGATAGACAATTTAGCCAATTTATATTTCTGCTCTTTCGGCGCGAAAGTTAGCGTTGATACTGGTCGCTCGGCAACTGTTTCGCTCTAGCATTTATCTCTTGCCAGATTTAAACGCCTGCACTCATTTTCAGCTTGACCGAAAATAACTTCAATACGCTATAATGGTAATACGTATTACTTTTAGCGAGCTATCTATGCATAAAAAAATGACGATCACACTCGATGAATCAGTTTATGAAGGGTTGTATAAGACAATTGGTAGACGACGCATGAGCCAGTTTATTGAAGATTTACTACGCCCGCATGTATTGGACAACCGACTTGACGATGGATACAAATCAATGGCCGCCGATTGCGAACGTGAAAAAGAAGCCGTAGAGTGGTGCAACGCCATTTCCCGTGATATGTCTGATGAAGCGCGGTGAAGTGTGGTGGGTAGAGTTTGATCCTTCTATAGGAAGCGAAATTCGCAAAACGCGCCCTGCCGTTATCATTAGTAATGATGCTGCAAACCGCATGCTGGCGAGAGTCGTGGTTGTGCCGCTGACCAGCAACACAAGCCGACTTTATCCGGGCGAGGCGCTAGTTACGCTATCTGGCATTCAAAGCAAAACAATGGCAGATCAGATTATGGCAGCCGACAAGAAGCGTTTGAAAAGTCAACTGGACACGCTAGATAAGGCAGATTTATTGGCGGTAGAAGACGCGATCTTGCTTCATTTAGGGATGCGTAAATAAGCATAAACGCTTTAACCTAGAAACGGCAGTTGGACGGGTGTGAGTGTGCGTTTTCGGACGCTCTGGCAAGGCCTCATTTGCAAACAGCGACGCAACAGGCCTTATCCTGCAAGAAGAAGCAACACGGCCTTCGGCCTGCCAAAGCGTTTGAAAAATGGGCAATCGCACCGAAGCGTGAGTCACCATATTGGTGAACATGTAATCCACTAAACGCCTTTATACATGCGCTCTTTCAAGCAACTTCAGCGGTCAACTGCCGTTTCTAGGTTTAAATCAACGAAAACGAGAGCAGCAAAAAAGGGAGCCTCGGCTCCCTTTTTGATTGTAATAAACCCCAACTTTAGTTGCACTTTCACAACAAAATGTGAAATTTTCCACATCTTACAATCATGTAACGTTATTCTCATGCTGTTGCAATTTGCCGCAATATGTTGCGAATTTTCTATTTTTGTTTTCAATTAATTTTAATTGCGACAAAAAAATATTTTTCGTATTAAAAAGGCACATTCACCATCAACAATTAAACGGAGACTAACCACATCATGAACCTCAAAATCAAAGTATTGCCAGCAGCCATTGCTGCTGCGCTAACAGCAAGCATGTGCGGCGCAGTTTATGCACAGCAAGCAGCGCCTGCTGCTGCCGCTAAGGCCGAAGAGAAAGTTGACCGAATTGAAGTAACCGGTTCACGTATTCCTTCTGCAAATTTAGATAGCTCAAGCCCAATTACCACTATTGACGCCGCAACTATAAAAGCTGACGGCTTGCGTTCGGTTGAAAACCTCCTAAATAACCTACCCCAAGTCTTTGCTGCACAAGGTGCATCTGTTTCAAACGGCGCGACCGGTACCGCAACTGTTAATCTTCGCGGATTAGGTGCAAATCGCACGCTTGTATTGGTTAACGGTCGCAGACTAGCTGCCGGTAGCCCACGCTTTTATGCTGCTGACTTAAACCAAGTGCCAGCACCGCTTATTAAGCGTATTGAAATCCTCACTGGTGGCGCTGGTGCAGTTTATGGATCAGATGCAGTAGCGGGTGTGGTTAACTTCATCATGAACGATAAGTTTGAAGGCGTTCAGTTTGAAGCGAACACAAGCTTCTATAACCATAAACAAAATGATGATTCTGGTGCTGCCGCGATGATTCGCGCACGCTCAATCACTAACCCAGATCAGTTTAAGATTCCAGGCAATATCAGCGCCGACGGTAAAATCAACGACTTCAACTTGTTACTAGGCTCAAATTTTGCAAACGGCAAGGGCAATGCAACTGTCTTCTTCAACTATAAAAAAGAAGATCCGCTTTTACAGTCAGAGCGTGACTTCAGCGCTTGCTCGTTAGGCAACGCGACTTCTTCAGCCGCTGCCACGATTAATGGCGTTGCTTTTGGCCCAGGGTTTCGCTGCGGCGGCTCTAGCACTAGCTTCCCAGGTCGCTTTATCGTTGCGGCTGGCAACCGTACTGTTGCGAATGCAGCGGGCAATACGCGAGCATTTGTCGCTGCAAACGATCAGTACAACTTTGGTCCGTTAAATTACTTTCAGCGCCCTTCAGAGCGTTATGGCTTTAACGCAACTGCTAACTACGACATCAATGACTCTGTAAAGTTATATTCTGAGTTTTCGTTTCACGATGACCGTACCGTTGCACAGATTGCACCTAGCGGATTTTTTGGTTTTGATGCATCCGGTGCAAATGCCATTAGATGTGACAATCCTCTTTTATCCGCAGATTGGCGTCGCGATCTAGGTTGTGTTGGCACAACAGGCACCGCCGATGCGTTGATTTTCCGTCGTAACGTCGAAGGTGGCGGACGTCAAGATGATATTCGCCATACTTCATATCGTATGGTGGTCGGCATAAAAGGCGATTTCGCCAAGATTTGGAACTACGACATCTATGCACAAGATGCAAAGGTTGTTTACCAAGAGACATACTTAAACGACATGTCGATAGCACGTCAAGCACTTGCCCTAGATGCTGTTCGTGACGCCGCTGGAAATATTGCTTGCCGTTCAGGCGCACCATGTGTGCCGTACAACATTTGGTCTTTAGGTGGTCCAACGCAAGCAGCTATTTCGTACCTATCTACACCAGGATTTCAAAAAGGCAGTACCGAGCAAAAAATTCAAGGTGGTACTGTTAGCGCAGACTTAGGTGAATATGGTTGGAAATTCCCAACTGCTAAAAACGGAATTGGTGTGGCGTTTGGTCTTGAGCATCGCCAAGAGCGCTTAAACCTAAACACTGATAGTGCGTTCACCACAGGCGACCTTGCTGGTCAAGGTGGACCTACTATTGGCTTAGGCGGTGGTTTTAACGTGACGGATATTTTTGCTGAAGTTCGTGCTCCCTTAATCGAAGGCGCACAGTTTGCAGAGCTATTATCTGTCAATGGTAGCGTACGCCGTTCAGATTACAGCACCGGCCCTAAAACAACTTCGTTTGGTCTTGGCGCAGAATGGTCACCCGTTAAAGAAGTTCGTACCCGCGCCAGCTACCAAGAAGCAATTCGTGCTGGTAACGTTATTGATTTATTCACAGCACAAGGTCTAGGGTTGTTTGATCTACCGGCTGACCCATGCGGCCCATCACGTACCGCCACGTTGGTACAGTGCCAACGTACGGGTATTACCGCTGCAAACTATGGCAATGCATTGCTTGACAGCCCTGCTGGTCAATACAACCAGCTAACTGGTGGTAACCCGCGACTCAAGCCAGAAGAGTCAAAGAGCTATACATTTGGTGCGGTATTTACGGTAGGCCGTAACTTTAGTGCATCGATTGATTTTTTCGATATTAAAGTCGAAAAAGTGATTGGAAATGCACCTTCTGGAACAATCCTTGCTCAATGCTTGGCTACCGGTTCTTCAGCATTTTGTGGCCTCATCACACGTGATCGCCTTGGCACACTGTGGGCACTACCAGCTGGACAGATTCAATCTACCAACCAGAACTTAGGTGGTCTCAGAACAAAGGGCTACGACTTTAGCGCTGACTATTTTTACAAGCTGCCTAGCTATGGTAATTTGAAGTTCAACTTTACCGGCACATTGTTAAAGTCGAATACAACTGAGCCTATCCCAGGATTAGGCGAGTTTGAGTGTAAAGGCTTACATGGCGCAAGCTGCGGCGTGCCTTCACCTGAGTGGCGTCATAAAGTTCGTACAACTTGGGAGACCACTTGGAATCTTGACCTAGCTTTAACATGGCGTCATATTGGTAAAGTTGACCAAGAAGGTACCAGCAGCAATCCACAGTTGCGTAACACCGCAATTGCCCCAGCTGATCGCACACTTGCTAAGCGCGATTACTTTGATATCGCAGCAACATACGCGTTGACAAAGAAAATTGTGCTTCGTGGTGGTATCAACAACCTGTTTGACAAAGACCCACCACTGAGCGGTTTAGTCGGTGCTGGCTTTGGTAACGGCAACACATACCCTCAGGTATATGATGCATTTGGTCGCCGTGTTTTCTTGAACGCAACCATCAAGTTTTAAGGCAGTATTGCATTAACAAAAACGGCGAGCTTAGGCTCGCCGTTTTTGTTTCTGAATTCACTTATGTCAATCAAAAATGACATGCTGCCTCTAAAACATAATTGTATGGCTAAAGCCCAACGTCTTCAATTTCACCTATAAATTGATTGCTACCAATGGCTAAGGCGCTAATCATCTCCCGCTCTGCCAAGCTCAAACTTGGATGCCACACATCAAAAATCAGCACCACACGAAGTTTGTCACTTTCATTTATCGCTTCATGCTCAATGGTGTCATCAAACACCAATGCCTTGCCTGGAACCCACTCTCTTACCTCGTTGCCGACACGAAACCGACACTTTTCCGGAACAATTAACGGCAAATGCGTCACTAGCCGAATGTTTGATACGCCTGTATGCGGCGGGATGTGCGTATTTGGTTTCAATAAGGAGAACATCGCCGATGGCGTTCTACCCAATTGAATAGGCTGTGGCGCGGTTGTCAACAATTGCATCGTATTGGGACACTTTGTCGCATTTTCTACAACTACTTTACCCTGCTTTAGCAAATGAAATGCACTCCAATCAGGCGAATTATTTAATTCAGCCCATTGATTTAGGGGTGCATCTGCTGGGTATGTAATGTACGGTACAAAACCAGACTCATCGGATAAAACATTTAAGAATTCGTTACGAATACTTTCAGTGGCGTCCTCAAAACCATCTAGCCAAGGGAATTGATCACGTTCAAAAAAGGCTATCGGTAACAACCCGGGGTAATGTTGCATCATTGACTGTGAGTCAAACCTGCGCTTTCGACCAACCATAATGTCGACTGACTCTCTAAACCGCGCTAAATTTTCGCCGTGGTACTTATCATATTGCACTTGCAAATGCTGATCTAAAAATGACGCAAACTCTTGGTCATAAGCATCCTTATATTGCATAGCATATTCAAGCGAGGGGCGCAAATCAGGATGCAACAAATGAAACGCCGGCGCAACTGTGGCTGCTGCGCCGTATGCGGCAGCGGCCTTATTGCGTTTTCCTTGTCGTTCTAGGACTGAACCACGCATTAAAAGTGACAATAAATCCATCGGGTCAACCATCAATGCTGCTGTAATTGCAAGCTCTTCACCCACATTGTCCTTAAGGCCTTTACATGCAATAGCCAAATTTACCCAATGTTGTGAATTGGTTGGGTCAATTTCTGCAATACGCTGAAACGCGCGCTGAGCAGACAAAAAATCTCCTGATCCAATCGCAAACTTACCAACCTTAGCTAACGTCGGCACATGGTTAGGCTCCAAAGACAGTATTTTTTCCCATGCGCGAATAGCAATATTATGTTGGGCTGAATCTACTGCGCGAGTTGCTTGCGCTTCATATTGAGCAATTTCATTTGAATTTATTTCATTACTCATATTTCCCAATCAGGCGGATTACCAGCACTTTCGTCGATAGCTTCAAATATTTTATTAATCGCCAACTGCTCCTCAACGGGAATATCAGGTCGATTTATCTCGAATAACAAAATGACTCTTGTTTGATCTGATGCATTCCAAGCTTCGTGCTCAATTGTGTCATCAAACACCCAGACCTTGCCAGCTTGCCACTCTTTGACTTCGTTGCCAACACGAAAACGACAACCAGCCGGAACTATAATCGGTAGGTGCGCTATCAGGCGTGTATTGATCAAGCCATTATGCTTAGGAATATGTGCGCCAGGACGCATCAGCGAAAACAACACGGACGGTGATCTATTGGTGATGTTTGCAAGCGGGACTTTTGAAATCGCCTCTACTGTATGCGGGCAACGCAATGCGTTCTCGTGAACTAATTTGCCATTTTTCCAGATATAAAAAGCACTCCAATCCGGATTGTTCAACATGCCATTTTGTAAGTTAGCCGGGCTTTTCTGGTTACTTTGAACATATGGCTGAAACGCTTGATGATCGCGCAAAAGCACAGTAAGCTCGTCTCGAATGACCTCTGTTTTAGCCTCCAGCGCTGTTATCCATTCAAACTGACTACTTTCAAAAAATGACCTATTTGCCAAGCCCGGATAAAAAAAATAGCGTGGCTCTTGAACATAAGCTGTTTTTTTTCCAAACAATATATCGAGTGACTCTGCGACTCTTGGAAATTGGCGATAAATGTCAACGCCGCTTTCGCTAAGTTTAGACATGATTTGTGACTCAAGTCTTTCTGCATAATATTCACACATCGATTTTGCACGTGCAATATCTTGCTCAAATGCCATCGAAAGACGTTGGGATGAAGCGCATCTAACGGCTAACAAATAGAACGCTGAAGCGCCACGATGGTCATTTATTTGCGCGAGCAGGTCAGCTTTTAAAAGCTGATATTGAAAATTATTCGGTTCTAATCTTAACGAATGCTCAACGCATGCAAAAGCACTATCGATTTCATCAAGATTTTTGCGCGCAAGCGCAAGCGCGTGAAAAATAGAGGCATCCGCTAAGCCTGCCTGAATCAATCGCTCAAAATACTCGCTTGCGGCATAGTAGTCGCCGCGTTTCAGCAACGCCATACCCGCTTGCGCAATGTGACGGGCATTTGCAGCGGTAGGGGGCAACTCGGTCATTGCAGCGTAAACATCCTAAACTAAACTCGACAATAAGGGCTGCTCATGAATCAACTACCTACTCAAAACCAGCAATGGCGCGCGCTTTAAAACGCCACTCTTCCGCTAACTTCGCACCAGTTGTCGTCGCATTAGCGCGCGCAGTGTCATCAATAAAACGCTCAAGCTCTTCGTGTGTTTGCAAGCCATTGAGTTGCGAAGTAATAAACATCGCGCGCATACCCATTGTCTCAGCAAGCATTTTACTGAGTCTCACCTTTACAATATCAACTGGCTCCTGTGCACGTTTTATTGGTGCCGCAGGCGCATCTGGCTTCTTAGGGGTGGTGCTTGATGCTGCACTAGAAGACGCCAATATAGAAGCTGACGGTTTTGGTTTCGGCGTATTAATTACTGTTGATGGTTCAAAGACCGGCTTTACATTTACCGCTTCAACAACGGCGACTTCCTCATCTGACAAAACCTCTGATATAAATCCTTGACCCAATAATTCTTTTAATTGTGCTTCAAGTTGTGGGGCCATATTGCCTGCTTGATCTAGCAGCGCGCCGACAGTGCGCTGCCCATCAATGACAAACATCACAGCACGCAGCCGGCCCGATAATTTATAAGTGCGTTTATCAATTTCTTCCAGCCCTTTGGCGGTTTTAACAAGTATGGAGCTGGGTTGCATAAAATTTTCTTAAAAAAGTTGTTTAGTCGCGCCGATTGATAATTGAAAAACCAATATTGAATATTGTAGTTCAAATGTTAAGTAGTTTTAGTGTCTACATTTTAGCAATTTGAATCTTCAATACGCTATGCATAATGATTGTAGACGTAACCATCATAGGTCACGCTTTATAAAGTACAACACAGCTAACTAAGCGTTGCCGCACATTTGCAGTTCCCTAAATTCATTTCTTTGGTTTATACTTTGTTTTGATTTGGTGAGCCGACGACGTCGGCGTTTTTGTTATAGATTGCAGCCGCTCAAGACGGCTAACTGGAGATTTTATGCATATGATTCTTGCTCGTATTTTGTTTTGTGCCACATTTATTATTCTTGGCAGCGTCAGTGTCAATGTTTGGGCACAAACTGCTTCTTCACCGACGACTCCAGCCGCCGCTGATGCCGCAAAGCCAGCTGATGCTGCACCAGTAGCACCGCCTGCAAGCGCCAAGCCAGCTGAGCCCGCGAAGAAGAAAACCGCTGCTGAAGAAAATCCATTCGGTATTGCCGCCATGATTGATCACGGCGATATTGTTACGTTAATCACACTGACCATCATGGTGATTATGTCAATCGGCAGCTGGTACATTATTGCGACCAAGCTGTGGGGCGCATCAGTAATCGTTAAGCAAGCCAAAGAAGCGGAAGGTAATTTTTGGGCGGCAGGTACTGTACGAGCTGGTGCTGAAGCACTCAAAGCTGATAGCCCATTTCGATTCATCGCTGAAAAAGGTTTAGAGGCAACGCAAAAGCACACTGGTTTGCTAGGGCAAATTGACCTTTCTACTTGGGTCACCATGGGCATTAGCCGTGCGATTGATAATGTGCAAAGTCGTATGGGCGATGGCATGGCGTTCTTAGCGACTGTTGGCTCAACTGCGCCGTTTGTTGGTTTGTTTGGTACAGTTTGGGGCATCTACAATGCGCTCGTCAAAATTGGTGTATCAGGCCAAGCCTCCATTGATAAAGTTGCCGGCCCAGTGGGTGAAGCCCTAATCATGACCGCCATCGGTCTAGCCGTTGCGGTACCAGCGGTATTGGGTTACAACTTCATTGTACGTAGAAACAAAACCAGCATGGATCAAGTGCGCGCATTCGGTGCCGACGTACACGCTGTATTGCTTGCCTCTGCTAACGTAAAGAAGTAAGGCTCAACCATGGGCATGCAAATTGGCGGCGATAGCGACGGCGATGAGACGCTAAATTCAACCATCAACACCACCCCCTTAGTGGATGTGATGTTGGTGTTGTTGATTATTTTTCTTATCACCATCCCGGTGGTGACAACTTCGGTCAAAGTCAATTTGCCACTTGAAAAAAATGCGCTGCGCGAAACCAAGCCTGAAAATATCATGCTGTCGGTTGGTATCAAGGGTCAACTTTATTTTTACGATGCGCCTGTTAAAGACGCAGAAGACTTAAAAAATAAATTGCGTAGGGCACGCGATCAAGCGAAAAAAGAAGATAAGCCGCAACCTGAAATTCACATTCGTGGCGACATGAATACATCTTACGAGCCAATTGGCCGCGCAATTATGGCGATTCAAGAAGTAGGCTTAACTAAAGTCTCGTTTGTGACCGACCCTAGTAATTAGTCATTTATCGGCGTGACAATAACGCAAGTAAGTACACGCGTTAGGCAAAGCGGCTGTTATTTATTTAGGCCTCATTGCACAATCAAAGCAATCAAGCATAACCCCGGAGAGCTAGTATGGGCATGAATATTGGTACAGATAGTGGAAATTCTGAAGCGGAACCGATCATGGATATCAACACAACGCCTTTGATCGACGTCATGTTGGTGCTCATCATTATGCTGATTATCACCATTCCGATTCAGCTGCACTCGGTGAATATGGAAATGCCAGTAGGCACGCCTCCTACGCAGGAAAAACCTCTCGAAGTGCGCGTTGATATTGATCGTCAAGGCGTAATTTATTGGGATGGCTTAGTTGTCGACAGAGTTACACTTGACAACAACATGGTCGAAGCCTCCCAGCGCAATCCACAACCAAACGTATTGATTCGCCCAGATAAAGCTGCGCGATATGACAACGTTGCTTTTGTTTTGGCTAATTCGCAGCGCCGTGGTTTATCAAAGCTTGCCATCATTGGCAGCGAGCAATTTCGCTAACTATTTATTTCCTGTACATTTAGTTTGACTGAATTGAAATAGAAACTGTGATGACTACACTTACAGATAACTTTACGTTAATTGTGACAACGCAAATTTTGAATAATAAATATCCAATGCGCGCAGCTCGACTAATGCGGCAATATGAAATATTACAGGTGGAGACCAGTACATGAGTGCAGCAAAGTCAGCTACCGAAGGCTCAATCGTTATGTCCGGCTGGGCAGAGCAGCAGCGTAGCCCAAAAAAGAACCTGACAGGTCTCACCATTGTTGTGGGGCTGCATGCGATTGCCGCTTGGGCAATGTTAACTTCAACGGGTCAACAAATTATTAAAATAATTGCACCAGTTGCGCTCGTAGAAGTTATCCTACCGCCGCCGCCTCCGCCACCGCCGCCACCGCCTGAACCAATCATTAAGCCAAAGCTAGATACGCCGCCTCCGCCAGATACTTACGTGCCGCCGCCAGAAGTAGCGCCACCAGTAACAACATCGGCGCCAGTCATTACGGCTGTTGCTGTAGCGCCACCGCCTCAACAAGTCTATGTACCCGCACCACCAGCGCCAGGGCCACCAGCCGTTGCAGGGCCTCGTGGTTTTGGATCCATCACAAATAAGAAGGCTTGTACTGCAGCATTCCAAGCTTCATTTCCACGTGAGGCACGCCGTGCTGGGCAAGAAGGTTCTGTTCGCTTAGGTATTCGCGTTGGTACAGACGGCAAGGCAGTTAGTGTTGAAGTCATTAACTCTAATCCGCGTCGTGTGTTTGACCGTGCAGCAATTGGTGTGATTAACGCTGGCTCTTGTACATTTGAGACAGACACCGCAGGCTATGTTGCCCAACTGGATATTACTTACAAGTTATCTGGTGAAGGCGATGATTAATTCGATTTAACTGCAATAAAAAACCCCGCCAATGCGGGGTTTTTTATTGCACACTTTCTGTAGCAGTCACCAAGATTACAGTCAGCACGCTATCATCTAGAAAAAAGTAACTCACGTTTAAAGATTAGCATTCAGTATGACAAATCCTACTCAACATGGCATCTGCTTTTTCTTCACCGGTCTTTCTGGGGCAGGTAAAACGACGCTTGCAGAAGCCTTAGCAGCGGCCATATATAAACAACTCAACCGACCGACGACCCTACTCGATGGCGACGTCGTCAGAACACATTTATCGAGTAATCTAGGCTTCTCACGTGCAGATCGCGACACAAACATCCGCCGCATTGGCTTTGTCGCGGCAGAAATCGTTAAACATGGCGGTATCGTGATTTCAGCTGCCATCGCACCCTTTGACAACGCCCGGCGTGATGCACGTGCATTGGTGGAGGCAAATGGTCAATTTATTTTGGTACATGTCTCCACACCGCTCTCTGTCTGTGAAGCGCGCGATGTCAAAGGGCTATATGCAAAAGCACGAACCGGCGAAGTGAAGACATTTACTGGCGTCACAGATGCATATGAACCGCCGACAGATGCCGTTATCGCAATTGATACTTCGCAAATGACTGTTGAGGCGGCAGTGACAGCGCTATTAAGTCTGCTATAGGCATCCTAAAGGCGGCGGCATCAATTTAAAAGTCCACTATTTACGGTACTTTTGAGGCAATATTGCTCCAAAACGCCCGCCAAACGGACGTTTTAGCAAAAAAAACAACGTCTACTCCGCCTGCGGATTCAGCCGTGAAAACGTCGTCGTCATTTTATTCAGTGCATTTAAATACGCTTTAGCGGATGCCATCACAATATCCGTGTCGGCACCGATGCCGTTAACCACTCGGCCACCTTTGGTTAAGCGCACTGTCACTTCACCTTGACTGTCAGTGCCTTCGGTGACGTTATTAACTGAGTACAGAAGCAACTCCGATTCACTTTTAAGCACTGTCTCTAAGGCTTTGAATGTGGCATCGACCGGACCAGCGCCGTGCGCTTCGCATTTAATTTCACGACCGTGATCTGAAATGATAAGTTTTGCATAAGGCGCCTCGCCTGTCTCAACGTGAGCGGTGAGTGAAATTAAATGGTATTGCTCAACCTCAGGTGTCACCGCCTCATCAGAGACAATGGCATGCAAATCTTCATCAAAAATTTCAGATTTTTTATCGGCTAATTCTTTGAATTTTTTGAATGCGGCGTTGAGTGCGACTTCACTTTCTAATTCCACACCAATCTCTTTTAAACGCTCACGAAACGCTGCACGTCCGGATAATTTACCTAGTGTGAGGCGATTGTTATGCCAGCCTACGTCTTGCGCACGCATGATTTCGTAGGTCTCACGATGTTTCAATACGCCATCTTGATGTATGCCAGATTCATGCGCGAAAGCGTTCGCCCCGACCACTGCTTTATTTGGCTGCACCGGATAGCCGGTGATGGTGGAAACCAATTTTGACGCAGGCACAATTTGGGTCGCGTCTATACGCGTTTCAACACCAAAATAATCTTTGCGCGTGCGTAGCGCCATCACGATTTCTTCTAAGCTCGCATTACCTGCGCGTTCTCCTAAGCCATTGATCGTGCATTCGACTTGTCGTGCACCGGCTTTCACCGCGGCTAATGAATTCGCCACTGCCATGCCTAAATCGTTATGACAGTGCGTTGACCAAATAACTTTATCCGCGTTCGGCACACGCTCAAGCAGCGTCTTAAATCGCTCCGCCCACAATTCCGGCACGCTATAGCCGACTGTGTCTGGCACGTTTATGGTGGTGGCGCCTGCCTTAATCACCGCTTCAAATACACGACATAAAAAATCCATCTCACTACGCACCGCATCCTCTGCGGAGAACTCAACATCATCAGTAAAAGTGCGCGCAAAGGTCACCGCATCAATTGCCCCTTGCAATACTTGATCGGGCGACATGCGAAGTTTGTGCTGCATGTGAATGGGGGATGTGGCAATAAAGGTATGAATGCGACCACGCGCGGCAGGCTTAATCGCATCCCCTGCCTTTTGAATATCCGCGACTTGCGCTCTTGCAAGCGAGCACACGGTGGAATCTTTCACCGCCGTGGCGACGGCATGTATTGCCTCAAAATCACCTTGGCTCGCCGCCGCAAAACCAGCTTCGATCACGTCCACCTTCATTTTTTCGAGCTGCTTACCAATACGAACTTTTTCTTCTTTCGTCATCGACGCGCCAGGGCTTTGCTCACCATCACGCATAGTGGTGTCAAAAATAATCAAATGATCTTGCGACATAAAAATACTCCAAATTCAAACGTAATCAGACAATGTTTATCTCACTTCAACTTTGAAGTGGATCGGGCACATAACGAGAAGGGGATAGTTAAGTATGCGCGGGGAGCGCAAGCAGCAGCGAGCCAAGCAGAATGGCTGAGAGCGAAATTGATAAATTCAAATTTGCGGCTGCGTTGAACATGACTTAAATATAGCGCGTGTGATGTCTTCTTGCAATCTATTGCGGTGGTGGCAGCACATTTTTTGTGCTTTCTTTTGCGCTTTCTTTACGTTCGCGCTGTAGTCGCATTATCCAAATCACATAGCCCGATAACGCATAGCAAACAAATAAACCAAACAGCACATGGGAAGGCTGAATAGAAATCAACAAATAGCCCACCACGATTGCCGGTATGACCCAAAATGGCACGCTGCGGCGTAAGTTAATCGCTTTGCCGCTGTAATACGGCACAGTGGAAATCATCGTAACACCTGCAAACACTGACATCGCCCACGCATACCAGCCAATGTCGTGACCTTTGATTTGGTATTCATTGAGCACCCAAATCAAACCTGCCATCAAGCACGCAGCGGCCGGGCTAGGTAGCCCCTGAAAATAACTTTTATCAACAGTGCCCACATTGGTATTAAAGCGCGCGAGTCGAAGCGCCGCACACACGCAATAAATAAATGCCGCCATCCAGCCCCACTTACCGAGCGGCTGTAATGCCCATGCATACATGATGAGTGCTGGTGCCGCGCCGAATGAGACCATGTCAGAGAGTGAATCCAACTGCGCGCCAAATTCACTGGTGGTGCGCGTCATGCGGGCAACGCGACCATCAAGACCATCAAGCACCATCGCAACAAAAATCGCGATGCAGGCGTTTTCAAACTTACCATCCATGCCCTGCACAATCGCGTAAAAGCCCGCAAATAATGCGGCGGAAGTAAATAAATTAGGCAGGATATAGATGCCCTTGCGACGACGCTCGGGATCTAGCAAACCTTTTTTAATGCGAGGGATAGGTGAATTCATAACGCTATTGTAATGGTTCACGCTGCACTGATGCGGCCATTGTTTCGCCCATCCGAATCGCCCCAGCGGGCTGCCATGCATTATTGAAGGCAATTGTGTTCTTCGGAAATAGCATCACCACGGTGGAGCCTAATAAAAATCTGCCCATTTCATCGCCTTTTTTAAGCGAAACTTTATTGTCGTCGTAATGCCAATCTGTCACCTTTGGCAAGCGCGGTGGGTTGACAAGTCCATGCCACACGGTTGACATCGAGCCCACAATGGTCGCGCCAACGAGTGTTAATACAAACGGCCCGTGCTTGGATTCAAACACGCACACCACACGTTCATTACGTGCAAATAGACCCGGCACACCGCGTGCGGTGGTAGGGTTCACCGAAAAAAGCGCGCCCGGCACATAAATCATGCGCCGCAATACGCCGTCACACGGCATATGAATGCGATGGTAATCCTTAGGACTTAAATACAGCGTGGCAAATTGACCATCAACAAATTGCGCGGCGAGTGCGGCATCGCCGCCAACTAACGCCGTTGTCGAATAATGATGTCCCTTCGCTTGAAAAATTTGATCTCGATCAATAGCGCCAAATTGACTAATCGCGCCGTCAACAGGACAAAGGTAATCCGCCGACGCCAATGGTCTCGCACCGACTTTGAGTGGTCGCGTAAAAAAATCATTAAAAGTGGCGTAACTAGTGATGTTAGGGTTAGCCGCCTCAGCCATGTTCACGCGGTAGCGCGCCACAAACCACGTAATAATGCGCGTGGTTAAGTTGCCCCATTTCGCCCCTGCAACCATACCGGCGAAGACTGTTAATGCCAGCTTGGGAAGTAAATATTGGGGAATGACGTTGAGGCGATCTGACACGAAAATCCTAACCTAAAAGAATCACTATTTTAACGTAGCGACTGTGACACAACGATATCAATAATAATTAAAACTCGCCTATTGACGCACATTTTGAAGCACTATTGCTCTTAATAGCCCGCCAATAGGCGAGTTTGCTGCTTAATGAAGTGACCCTCAATATTCACCTGCGCCTGAAAACTGCGACTGAAAATTGTCACGCCAGCCACGCTGCGGTGGGGCTGGCATCATGTTGGTGGCGTCATAGATGAAGTTGATGTTATCCACGCCCAGCCATTCACTGAGCGCATCCACAATCGGCTCACTGACGCGGATGCGCCATTGATCGGGCAGCATAAGCGTGGTCTCGGCGTCGCCGTTGTTATAAATAATTTTTATACTTGCGGCATCGCGCTCACTAGGGGCTAAGTGCGGCGTGAGGAGTCGGCGCAGCTTTGCAGTATCAGCTGGACCACTAATGGTGAGCGTCATCGTGCGAATAAATTTGCGCGCTTCGTCCAGCGAAATAACATCATCCGCAATCACCCGATTGCCGCCAGAAAAATCATCATGCGAGACGCGACCACGCACAATCAACGGCTGATCGTCGCGTATCAATTGACGACGCTTATCAAAAATTTCGCTATACGCCACGACGTCAGCCCGCGCACTGCCGTCGTCCAATGTCATCACACACATGCGGCCACGTTTGCCATTGCGAACGCGCTGCTCATACAAAATACCGGCCATCAAAATTGATTCATTCTTTGGCTGCAAATCTGCCAGTAACGTACCTGCAAATTGGCGAATTTCGCGGGCATACGTCGTGAATGGATGACCGGATAAATAAAATCCGAGCGAAATTTTTTCGTTATTGAGCCGATCACGCGCTGACCACATTGGCACATCCACTAGCGCCAACACGCCGCCAGACTCAGGTGTGGTATCACCAAATAAATTTACCTGCTGCGCATCGCGTTCTGCTTTATCGGCTAATTCAACGGCTTGCGGCAACGTGGCAATTAGCGCCGCACGGTTTGGCGTAATTTGATCAAAAGCACCTGCACGAATGAGTGCTTCCATTGCGCGACGATTCACACGAGACCGATCTACACGTTTCACAAAATCAAGTAAATCTGTGAAGTGCCCGCCCGCCAGTCTTGCAGCAACAATCGCCTCAATCGCGGCGCGGCCAGTACCTTTTACTGCGCCTAACCCATAGCGAATGGTCAGATCATCCACCGGATAAAAACGATACGAGCCGACATTAATATCGGGTGCCAAAAGCGTTAAGCCAATCGTGCGAACATCATCAGCAATGAGTTGCACCTTATCGGTGAAATCCATAATGCAGCTCATGTTGGCTGCCATAAATGCCGCCGGAAAATGCGCTTTTAAGTAAGCAGTGTGATACGCCAACAGCGAATACGCTGCTGAGTGCGATTTATTAAACCCGTAGCCCGCGAATTTTTCCATGAAGTCAAATAACTCATTGGCTACACTCGCTTTCACACCATTTTTCTCTGCACCTTCTTTGAAAATACTGCGATGTTCGGCCATCTCTTCGGCCTTCTTTTTGCCCATCGCGCGGCGCAGTAAATCTGCCCCGCCGAGCGAGTAGCCACCAATCACCTGCGCGATTTGCATCACCTGCTCTTGATAGACCATGATGCCGCAAGTCGGCGACAATACTGGCTCCACGCGTGGGTCGAGGAAAGTCACTTTTTCCTCCCCCGTTTTACGCTTAATGTAGTCTGGTATAAGCGCCATCGGGCCGGGGCGATAGAGCGCATTGAGCGCGGTTAAGTCTTCCACTGAAGTCGGGCGCGCTTTTTTAATTAAATCGCGCATACCGCCGCTTTCAAATTGAAATATCGCCACCGTCGAGCCGCGCGCAAAAATATCGTATGACGCCTTGTCATCCAACGCCACATGCTCTAGCGAGAAATTTTTGTGTGCCGGTTGCTCGCGAATAAGCGTTAATGCCTCTTCAATCACGGTGAGCGTGGTTAAGCCCAAAAAGTCAAACTTCACCAAGCCCACTGCCTCCACATCATCCTTATCGTATTGACTCACAAATGACGTTGAGCCATCCGCGACATAAAGCGGCGTGAAGTCTGTCAGCGGCCCAGGTGCAATCAAGACGCCACCTGCGTGCATGCCGACGTTACGCGTAATGCCTTCGAGCTTAAGTGCTAACGCCATCAGCTCAGCAACTTCTTCCTCCGCCTTAATGCGTTCGTTAAATTGCGCTTCAAGCTTCATCGCCTCAGTGAGCGTGATGCCGAGCTGATTTGGTATCAATTTGGCGATGCCATCAACTTGGTTGTAGCCCATGCTGAGCACACGCCCGACATCGCGTATCACCGCTTTTGCCGCCATGGTACCAAACGTGACAATTTGCGAAACCGAATCATGCCCGTATTTGTTCTTCACATAATCAATGACACGATCGCGACCCTCTTGGCAAAAGTCGATATCAAAGTCGGGCATGGAGACACGTTCAGGATTGAGAAAACGCTCAAATAGTAAATCATATTCGAGTGGATCAAGATCAGTAATGCCCAGCGAATACGCTACCAACGAGCCTGCTCCCGAACCACGCCCTGGGCCGACGGGAACGCCATTATTTTTAGCCCAACTGATGAAATCCGCAACGATCAAAAAGTAGCCGGGAAAGCCCATGTGTACAATTGTTTTAACTTCAAACTCGAGCCGCGCCATATAGGTAGGCCGCACTTCGTCGCGCTTCGCCGCATCCAAATACAGCACAGACAAACGCTTTTCTAAACCAGCACACGCGCTATCAAACAAATACGCTTCAATGGATTCCCCATTCGGCGTCGGAAAATTTGGCAGTCGTGATTTACCCAGCACAAATTCAAAATGACAACGCTTGGCAATCTCTAGCGTATTTGTAATTGCTTCCGGCAAGTCAGCAAACAGCGCGGCCATTTCCGTAGTCGTTTTGAAATATTGCTCTTCACTAAAATCATTGCTGCGACGTTTATCACCCAACACTTCGCCGCGCGCAATGCACACCCGCGCCTCATGCGCCTTAAAGTCATCACGCTCGGTAAATTGCACAGGATGCGTTGCCACTACTGGCAAATCAGTCACACTCGCCAAATTAATAGAGGCCGCCACTAACGCTTCATCGCCCTCATGTCCCGCACGCTGAAGCTCGATGTAAAAGGCGTCAGGAAAATCCACACTCCACGCTTGTGCAAGTGTCATTGCGCGCTTAGTGTCAGATTGCATCAAGGCCTGACCAATATCGCCAAACGCCGCACCAGATAAGGCGATTAAGCCATCGGTAGTATCACGATTTAGCCACTCACGCTTAAACTCTGCACGCCCACGCCACATGTTTTCTCGATAAGCGCGAGTGAGTAGCTGGCATAAGTTTAAGTAGCCCGCATCATTGCGACATAGAAGCAAAATGCGCGAGGATTGATCACGGTTTTTAGTGTTTTCAATTACACACTCGCAACCAACAATCGGCTGCACACCGCGCCCGCGCGCTAACTTAAAAAATTTCACCGCCCCAAATAAATTGCCAAGATCAGTCAGCGCCAAAGCAGGCATCTTATCGCCCGACGCCTTCGCTACGGCATCATCAAGCCGAACAATGCTATCGGTGATAGAAAATTCAGAATGCAACCGCAGGTGTACGAATGGGGAAAGTGTCATGACTAATCACAAATATTAAGGTGCGATTTTATCATCGGCGCTATCGAGAAGCGCTATTTTGTTCTAACCACCTGAAGTGAGTCTGAATGCTAATCAAGCATTTTTAACATTTTGATCAACGCTCGCTGCCCAACAATGCGCCGCAATCTCGTCCGCTAATCGCGGCCAAAAAATCTCCGGCATATCGTGTCCCATGCCTTCGAGTATCAGTGCGTTAGCTTGACCGCCGCCCTCACGCACCATGCGTGCGGTTTCTAAGCCAGCAGCATAGGGAATCAGCTCATCTTCATCGCCGTGGATAACTAAGGTTGGTACTTTTATTTGTCTGACGATGTTGGTCCTGTCGCCGCTGGCAGCAATGGCAAATAGCTGGCGCGCGCCGCCTTCTGGGTTATTTGCGCGCATCACGTGTCGTGTGCAAATATCTCGAATGTGCTCGGCAGATGGCGGATGACTGCGGCTGGCGATAGCGCTGAAGACTTTCATCATGCGATTAATCGCACCCGCAGTGTCTCCGCGCTTTGCTGTTGGTGTGAGTAGTGCTTTTGTCGCGCGCCATGATGCATTGGGTAAGCTGCGACGTCCGGTGGTGGACATAATAGACGTGAGACTGGCAATTTGCATTGGCAATGACGCCGCTAAATTTTGCGCAATCATGCCCCCCATGCTGGCACCGACTATGTGTACACGCTCAAGCTTTAATGCGCCGATTAGTGCTGCTGTGTCTGCTGCCATATCGTCTATTTTGTAGGGCGCCTTTAATGTGGCGCCCATCATAAATTTCATGTACTCAAGCGCGATATTGGGTTTGCCCAAATGATTGAGATGCGTCGATAACCCCACATCACGATTATCAAAACGAATCACGCGAAAACCTTTAGCCGCCAACATTTCGCACAATGCATCAGGCCACAAAATCATCTGCACCGCTAAGCCCATGATCAATACAATAGGCGGATCTGTCTCGTGTCCGATTGATTCATAGTGCAGGCTGAGTCCGTTTGCGTCGATATTAGGCATGTACGGTAACTTTTAGATAATTAAAAACACTAGTATTCACGGCTGCTTTGAAGCAAAAATGGCTGTAAATGCACGCCAATAAACGACTTTACATAAAAATATAAATCAAAACCAACCATTAGCTTCACGCGTTGTATCGCGATAAAAATATTGTTTCCAACCGCTACGTTCAAACTTTTTCCAATTGCCATCGACTTGGGCGAGTCGATCAGCAACTGCATATAGCGCTACAGGATTCACACCCATGCCGACATGGCTGGCGATGACTTCAATATTTTCTGCACTTGCCGTTTCCGCTTGATGCGATAGTTGCCATGCCACAACGCCATCCGTGCGCGAATAGATAGAAGTGGTGGGCAACGGCGGGGCATTTTTTAGCCGCGCGAGAAGTGCGGGGTCATGCGGCTTTTTGCCGTTAGCAAATTGGTAAAGCCACCACGCATTTGTCGCCTTTGGATCACCCGCAAACGGTGTGCCTAGAGTGATGACTGATCGCACCATGTCAGGCAGTAGTTTGGCAAATTCGCGCGCATAAATACCGCCTAAGCTCCAACCGACTAGACTCACTTTGCGGCCAGTAGCTTTATAGATTTCGCCGATTCGCTCTGCGCTTTTTTGCAGCACGCCTTCACGTGGGCCTAGGTTACGACCCATATCCCATCCATAAGTGTCATAGCCGAGTCCAGACAAAAAATTACGCAACGGTGCGGTAGTGAGATCGCCCGCGCCTAAGCCTGGAAATACGATAACGGCATGACCATCGCCTTCAGGTGCATTTTTTAAGAGCGGCCATGCGGCTAGGGTGACACCTAATTCCCACGGCGCGCGCGTTTCAAGTGCTATCAATAATGCATTTGGCGCTTTTAGGTCGTCTTCTAATGACAAAACTTCTTCATCTAATGATGCATCTATTGTGACGTTTAGGTTCGTGTTTGCGTTTGCTCTGCTTGCTGATTTTTTTCTGGCTGCCACTCTAATACTCTCCTATTTTTTCTTGGCGACTTTTTCGATAGCTGGTTTTACCTTGGGCGATTTTACGGCTCGATTCGGTACAACGAGCGACATCAACTCGCGATGCGCATCATGAATTGCCTTAACCATTTTATCGAGCTTAGGCACTTCTTTTTTAGCCGCTATCAGGCCGTAATCTAGACTACCCGCATAACTATGTATGGTGAAATTAAGCGCCAAACCATGCGTGACAATTGACACCGGATAGTACTCACACATTTTGGCACCCGCCAAATACAGCGGCACCGGCGGGCCAGGCACATTCGAGACCACCACGTTCGCCACCACTGGAATACGATTAGTCGCCACTGCTGTTTTATAAAGCGGGGTGATAACGCTCATCAACCACGGTATGCCTAAGGTGGGCAAATCGGATGTCGCACTCGACATGACGCCTTTCATCATGCCCGCCGTATTCTTAGCTGACATGCTGGCGTTGTAAATTGCTTTGATGCGCTTGGCTGGGTCAGCAATATTGGTCGCCAAGTCAATCAACATCATCGAGACTTGATTATTCTGCGTTGCGTCGCCTGCGGCGCGTAAGCTCACGGGTACCGCAGAGACCATTGATTTTTTTAATGTTGCGGGCGAGGACGCAAAATAACGCCGCAACGCGCCCGCGCAGGTCGCCAAGATCACATCATTTAATTTCACCTCAAAATGTTTTGCAATCGCCTTGGTTTCATCAAGCGGTATGCGCGCCGTGATGAAAGCGCGCGCACCGCTGACAGCGACATTTAGCGGGGTGCGTGGACCTAATTTAATGCCCTTTGGTAGGAGCTTTTTTGCGGCTTGCAGAGGTGAGTCAGCGGTTTTTAATTTGCTTAGTCCAACGGCCATATTTGCGATATTTGTCATATCAGCTAAACCAGCAAGCTGCTCAGTTGGCGCACCTAATTTTTTGGCTTGCGATGATGATAATGCGGCCACACCAAGCGAGCCCGCTGACATTAGCGCACTCGGTACTGACTTGATGATTTTGGCGTACTGTGCCACGCTGGTACGCAGCGCAGCAGAAATCATTTTTGCGGTTGATGGCGTTAATGATGGCTTCGCTATCGAATCCTTCGCCTCACGCGCAGGCTTGCTGGCGGCATTTGGCTCTACATCCAATATCGCCTGCGCTAACGCTACACCGCCTTGTCCATCAAGCGCAGCATGATGAATCTTGGCATAAAACGCGATCTCCCCAGACGCCAAGCCTTCAATAATCGTGAATTGCCAAAGCGGGCGATCACGATCCATCATACCCTCGTGCAGCTTGGCGATAGTCGCCTCAAGCTGCGCGCGCGAGCCAGGTGCGGGCAGCTTTAGCGAGCGCATATGCCAATCAAGATCAATTGATTCGGCGTCTAGCCAAATCGGATTCGCCAAATCAAACGGCATAAAAGCGAGTCTGCGCGAAAAAAGAGGCGCCAAATGCATACGACTCGCGATGTGCGCACGAATTTTTTTGTAAAAACTGCCGCGATGCCCGCGTGGCTTTTCGAGTACTGTAAAGCTCCCAACATGCATTGGCGTATCCGGCGTTTCTAAATACAAAAATAACGCATCAAGCGCTGATAACTGGTTCAACATTATTAACTCTCCTCGCGGCATCTTCTCTGGCGGAAGAATGACTTTAGTATCGCACTAGATTCCTCTGCCAGCACACCGCCAACAAAAGTCGCATGGTGATTGAGCTTCGCTTCAGCGGGCAAGTTAATCACCGACCCGCACGCCCCACTCTTAGGCTCAGCCGCCCCCCACACCACGCGCGCCACACGTGCATGCAGCATCGCGCCCACACACATCGCGCATGGCTCAAGCGTGACGTAGAGCGTGCAATCGATCAGCCGATAATTTTGGACAAACTTAGCCGCATCGCGCAGCGCTACAATCTCAGCATGTGTGGTCGGATCGTGAGAAGTTATTGGCTGATTAAAGCCCCTACCAATGACCACACCATCTTTCACCACCACCGCACCAACGGGGACTTCACCGATGGTGGCAGCATGTGCGGCCAGAGTCAGCGCCTCGCGCATGAAGGTTTCGTCTAATGTACTCAAAAAGTAAAACTCATTTATTGGTGGGTAGTTTGAAGCATTTATGCTCTGAAGTACACGCCAAATGGCGCATTTGATTAGTGGGAGCTTCTAAAAATCTCAAAAAACTGTCGCCCCGGCGAAGGCCGGGGTCTAATTTTTTTTACGCATCAGCAGCTTACAAAATTGGATCCCGGCCTTCGCCGGGAAGACACAGGGTTATTAGAAATTCCCTAATGGGAGCTTCTCATAACCTCAAGTTCCGTTCGCCCTGATCCTTCGACAAGCTCAGGACAGGGTGCGCTGCACGTATCGAAGGGTTGTTCAAACCCTATAAATCAAGCACTTAACAGTGTGTGCTTCGATACCTCAGCACAAACGGCTGGTTATTAGAAGCTACCTAGTTATCTACAATATACGCATCCACTTCAATCTCAACCAAATGCAAGGGATCAATCAATTTTGACACCTCTACCATCGTCGATGCGGGCCGGATATCGGCGAAAAATTCGCCGTGCACGCGGCCAACTGCCTCCCAATCGGCAATGTTGGTTACATAGAGTCTGGTGCGAACTACATCTTTTAGCGACGCTTGAGCGCTCTCAAGGGCTGCTGCAATTTTCATTAAAATAAAGCGCGATTGCGCGGCGGCATCATTCGGAAAAACAACACTTCCTGTTTCATCAGACGCTGTAGTACCTGCCACCCAAACGTGATTGCCAATTTTCACCGCGCGTGAGTAGCCGACGATGGATTCCCAAGGCGTACCAGTCGATACATTGCTGCGGCTAGATAGTTGGTTTTGTGTTGGCTTCTGCATTAGAAATACTTTCAAAAATGAATATTTCATGCATCATGGTGCATATGATGCAGGCTGGAATTTGCAGCAACACTGCAAGTAAAAAAACTTGAACACGGAAAACATATTGGTTTGGGGTACATGCTTTGGGGTGCATCGCGCGCAAACAATTGCGACGCCTAGCCGCCCTGCGCCATAAAAAAACCATTGAGCTTATTGCCATCCAGATCACGAAAATAACCTGCGTAAAAACCTTCTCCGCGCTGCCCCGGCGCACCTTCATCTTTGCCACCGAGCTCTATTGCCTTCGCGTAGAGCGCATTCACTTCGGCTTCTGATTTGCAAAAAATTGAAATCATTGTGCCATTGCCCACCGTCGCAGGTTCTTTGTTATACGGCGTCAATACGCCAAACATCGGCGTCGTATAGCTCGACCCCCACGCACAGCCTTGTTCGCCCCAGTCCATCATTCGCTTGATACCGATCGCCGCAAAAACTTGATCATAAAAATCTTTGGCACGTGGTAGATCATTAGTACCGAATGAGGTGTAGGCAATCATGGGTTTCTCCCTATAAAAGTTGATGATTAAAGAATTTTACTCTTCATCCGCGTGCAGCTTATGCAGAAAACGATGCACCAATGGCGCGAAGACCACACCTGCTGTCATGACTAACATTAAGCCTGAATACAACGCATAACAGCCTGAAAAAATTTTCGCAGCTGTCGTTTGCGGTATCGCGAGCGGCCCCATCCCAGACAAAATCATCGCTGCATTGACAAATGCATCCGCCCAATCGAGCTGCGGAAATAAAAATTTATAACCCAGCATACCAATGCCAAGCGACAACATAATCATGGCTAACCCCAACAGCACCGCACGTTTCACACGTGAGATAAATTGTGGTCGCGGAATACAGGTTTCGCAACGTGTTCAAACATGGCTGTACTTTACTCGTCAAAAGTGGGTTGAGCGTTACCCATAAATAATGACGTTAAGCGCCATTGCTAATTAGTAACCGCTAGCTTAACTAGCGCTGCACGACACTTTCAACCATCAACCCCCAAGCGCCCGGCGCTAACGGTGCATTGCCACGGCGGTACTGTTCGGCTACCA
This sequence comes from Burkholderiales bacterium, assembly GCA_031414695.1. Classification (GTDB taxonomy): domain Bacteria; phylum Pseudomonadota; class Gammaproteobacteria; order Burkholderiales; family Usitatibacteraceae; genus UKL13-2. Next base: position 50,639 of record JANNWG010000028.1, on the reverse strand, counting down.
GCTTGGTCAACGCATCGAGCGCGACGCGAGAATGTGTCGCACGTAAAAATTCAGCATCTTCTGCAAACACACGGTTAACGTTTAATAACGCGACCATAGCACCTTCTTTTGTTGGCGCGCCTTTGCCAGATGGCAGAAAATCTTGATTACGCGCGATAAGCCCCAATCGCAGCGCATCTGTAATGACATCACTGATGCGACTTTTATCCGCTTTTGCTTTTCGTCGCGCAGCCGCTAACTCAACCAAGCTCTCCAGCATGATGTAGTGATACGTAGGCCTAGCATTGTGCGGGTCACTCCATCTGCCGATATTCTCACCACGGGTTAACTGCCCCGGTATCACTCCAAGCATTGCTTTTTGCGTAGCGCTATCAAGAAATGATTGATTGCCAGTGACCAAGTAAGCGCGCGCCAACAGCCGCACGCTAAAACTGTTGTAATTCCAATTTGTCACCAGCGGGCGTCGCATGGCCCATTCCACCGAACGCACTGCGGCGTCTAAATATTTTTTATCATGCGTTGCTTCAAATAGCGCAAAAATTGCAATACCTGATTCGCCATTATCAAATTGCAAACCACCGTCGCCTTCATCCTCAATGACCCAGCCATTTTTAACGACACCGACGAGGTTGTTGGCTTCCGCTTTCGCAAGATGACCTTTTAGCGAACGAAAAGGCGCGCTTTCAGCTTTGCCGCGAAAAGCGGGAAATGGAAAGAGTCCAGACCCTGCTTCCGCCTGCGTCCACAACAAAAAATCCCCTGCCTGACGCGCCGCATCAAGATAAACGTCTGTGGCTTGAGTCGGCTTAGGATTGTTTGCAGTTTGAATAGATTGCGCGGCACGCGAAAATGCTAAAAGACCGACAATGGCAGACGCTGGCTCGCGCAGCGGGCGCGATAACGTGGCTGGGTCAAGACCAATATGCCACCAACGATGCTTTGCAATGTGTGCGGTAAATTTTGTCATGCTGCCCATCGCTTCAGCTTTCGAGAGTGCAGTGGCGGCACGCGGAATTGGCGTGTATTGATCGCGCGTCTCAGGCACGCCTTGCTTCTTACCTAGGTGACCATTGATAATCGCCACCGCATTTTTAATCGCCACCGCATTTTTAATCGCCTCAGCATCTTGCTTCGCCAGTGCATCTGCTAGCTGTGCACGATATTGCTTAGTGTCAGCAAAAGATGGCACTGAGTTAACGGAAAGAATAACTGCCAAGGCAGATAGAAACATCAGGCGGCTGATTGCATTACAGGAATAAGAATCTAGCATTTTGCGGAGAGCGCTAAGCATGTGTCACTCACATTCGATTGTTAACAAGCAATTTATTTTGGATGATATGGAATGGTGATGAGTCAGATTGGGCAATAGCAATTGCTCTTGAATAACCGCTACACCTTCTAAATTAACGTCAATCATAAATAGTGTTTTACGAATAAAAACTTAAACTTGGTTACGAAAATTAATTTCACGTTCAGGCCAGCTAACTTAATTTGATTTTGAAAGCTTCTTTGGGCGTGCATACTTTTGCAAGTACAGCGTGTTTAACACTCAAGATAACATAGTAAAAATTTAATTTATGACAAGATATGTATAGCCCAATTCAAGATGGCATCGAAAAAACGGCACGGTCTGTACGATATACCGAGGCAAAGCCGCCGAGCAATTTATCTGGACTGGCACATTGTTTTTGGGAACTCAAAACTGAGTGTGCGCTGCAAGAAGATTTTTGTCTGCATGCATTGCCCGATGCCTGCGTGAATATTTTATTCAACCAAATAGATACCAACATCGCAGGGGTTACTGCACTGCGTACCACTTACGAGGTGCTCAATCTTGGTAAGACGTTTCACTACGTCGGCATTCAGTTTTTACCGGGCGTGTGGCAAGGTTGCCCTGATGAGATTGTTGACCACTTTGTAGGTACAGCCTACCAAGGACAGTTGCCGTTGATTAAAGCAAGCAACGAGCTTGTTAAATTAGACTTCTTCGCAAAACAGTCAGTTTTAACAGCGCTGGTGCAATGGCTTATTGACGAGAAGTTTGTGGTAGACAACGTTATCACTGAAAAAATACTGACTAACATTGACGATATTCACAACGTGACTGACATGGCAGCTGCTACCGGTATGTCACCTCGCCAACTGCAACGAACGCTCAAACAAACGACTGGGTTTTCACCGCACGACCTGCTCAAAGTATTGCGACTACAGCAGTCATTTAAGCAACATTACTTGGAGTTGTATGCGGACCAATCACACTTCATTCACGCGTTTCGCAAAATCACAGGCTACACGCCTGCGAAATACGCCGATAAGTTTGATGTCTGATTTATACAATACGAAAACTTTACGACTGGCTACACTGCCCGCTTCTTAATTAGCAAAGGAGCACAACATGGGAAAGTCAAATGCAATTGGATGGTTTGATATTTACGTCAACGATATGGATCGGGCAGTCACGTTTTATGAGGGCGTACTAAAACAAAAACTGGAGAAGATAGGCGACCCAACAGGTGAAACACAGATGATGAGCTTCCCCGGCGATATGCAGTCATACGGCGCATCTGGAGCTTTAGTCAAATCCGCCCACGCTCGCCCTGGAATGGGCGGCACAATGGTGTACTTCAATGTGGAAGACTGCGCGGTGGAGGAGTCACGCGTGGTTGCCGCTGGCGGCAAGATCGTTAGGCCAAAATTTTCAATTGGTGACTTCGGCTGGGTGACGCTGTGCGAAGACACTGAGGGGAATATGATTGGCTTTAACTCGATGAAATAGTTTTTTTGCTTTAGCGATTTAGATTTGATCTGACAATTACCGTTTTTTGGGGTTGTTGTTGGATCAAATCTGAATTTCTACAGATAATTTTTTGATGGATGAAAACCGCAGACACTGTCTGCGAAATTTCAATTACTCCAGTCACGCTGCATTCAGCTCCTGCGATAGTTCGGGGTGCTTGATGATGAGGCGCAGTAAACATAACACCACACCCGGCGGCGCGAACCGCCCTTGCTCCCAGTCACGTAAGGTCGCCACCGGTGTTTCGATGCGCGCGGCAAACGCAGCTTGGGTAAGTCCAGATTTTTGGCGTGCCTGGCGCACAAGCATTTGCTCAGGGGTTGTGACACGTCCAAGCCCTGCTTTCGCTTCGGCCAATGCCTGACGCAGATCAGGCAAAGACTCACCAGCATCTGCCTCGATGGCCGCTGCCACCTTCTCAATGTCGATTTTCTTAATACCCATTTCACACCACCTTTTTGATTTCAGCGGGAAGCATGTTAGCGCGGTCGGCTTTGGCATACGCCGCCATCAATAACACGACCTCTTGCTCAGTCAAGTTGAAGTAAATCACTCGCGCACCGCCTGACTTGCCAGTCCCGCTGCGACTCCAGCGAACCTTGCGCGCGCCATCTGCACCTGGGATCACATCCCCTACCAGCGGATTGACTGCGATCCAATCAATGAAGGCAAACCGCTCGTTTTCGGTCCAGAGCTTTTCGGCTTGCTTCTGGAATGTTGCGGTTTCGATGACAGTGCGCATAGGCGCATTGTACGGGTATCCCGTATAAAGATGCAAGGGGTATTATCTATGTCAGAAGCGTTTGCTCGGTGTTCCGCCTGAATTTCCTAGGCACTGTCTCGGTAATTAGCCACGAGAAATCGCAGCATAAAGATGGTGTCTGAACATCCCATTTATTTCATAACAGAGTGCTTTTTTGCATAGGAGAGTCATGAAAATAAGAAAAATCGATATTCTCAATTTCAGGGGAATTAAACAACTGGAATGGAAGCTTCCTGATCAGCCGATTTTTTGCCTGATCGGAAAGGGCGACTCCGCAAAGACGACAATTCTTGAAGCCATTCGCTGTATTTTCAGCCCGCAGTGGAATCTCTCATTCGGCGATTCCGATTTTCACCTCTGCAATACAAACCATACAATCCGTATTGAAGTTGTCATTGGAGAATTGCCCAATGAATTCTGTTCCGAGCAAAAGTATGGTGCTCATGTGCGAGGATGGGACAAGGTGGCATTCACTCTCCATGATGAGCCCAAAGATACTGACGAAATCGTTCTGAGCGTATGTCTCACCGTTGCAAAAGACCTTGAGCCGAAATGGAAAATCGTCACTGCGCGGAATCCCGACGGCGTAGACTTCCGATCCGCAGACCGTGCGAAGGTCAATGTTGGTCTGATCGGAGACTACAGCGAGAAACAACTGAGCTGGGCAGCAGGAACCGCGTTGGCAAAAATTACGGAATCTGACAACCTGAGTGAATCACTCGTGGACGCGACTCGTGCGGCGCGAAGTTCGCTCGATGTCCAACGGGCTGAAGCCTTGAAGAATTTTGACGAGGCGGCAGCAAAGTCGGAGGCGGTGGCGAAGAAACTTGGAATTCCGGTCGATCATTCGTACAAGGCGCATCTTGACCTTAATTCCATCAACATCCGCGTTGGTGGGTTGACGTTGCACGATGGAAATATGCCGTTGCGGCAGCTCGGGCTCGGATCAAGAAGGATGCTGCTTTGCGGTATTCAGAAGGAAAACCTCGATGTGCAACACATCACCTTGTTTGACGAACTCGAATTCGGATTGGAGCCACATCGGATCGCGCGTCTGATCAAGTACATCAAGGAAGACGCTACGGGCCAATATTTCTTAACAACCCACTCACCCTCAGTCTTGCGCGAGTTGACGGCGGAGCATTTGCATGTCGTGCACAAACTAGCTGGCGAAGTAAAGGTCGTGGCCACCTCGGGGAAAAACCTTGCTGGACTCAACATTCAAGGCCAACTCCGCTCCAGCGCGGAGGCGTTCTTGTCCATGAAGGTGGTTGTCTGCGAAGGCGCGACCGAGGTAGGTTTCTTGCGCGGCCTCGACAACTATTGGATGACTACCGGACTAAATCCGATGTCATATTTTGGAGCCGTCTTGCTGGACGCTCACGGTGCCAGCAAAGTGAAAGCTCTCGCGTCGGCATTCAAAGCACTTCACTACGACGCATATGCTGTCGCTGATGGTGATGCTCCGAAGGACTTCTCGCCTCAAGACGTGGAAGACTTGACCCAGCAGGCAATAGAGGTACTGATGTGGTCCGATCAGTTGGCTCTTGAGCAGCGGGCCATGCTCGATCTGCCTTGGGCCAGCGTTCTGGCGAGCGTCAAGTTGGCGGCGGCCCTTGGATTCTCGGTTCATGACAACGTATGTTCCAAACTGCCGGGCGCCGAGCTGGACCAGGACATTGCAAAATGGATCGATTCACCCGAGCTTCGCAAAGCGATCGGAGATGCCGCAAAGGCCAAGGCGTCGCCGTGGTTTAAGTCAATATCGGATGCCGAAGCTTGGTTCGGGGCCATAGCGCCCGCATTCGTTGATGCTGCTTTTAAACAGCGCGAGTTAGCAACCAAGTTGACGCAACTTCGCGCCTGGGTGGAACATGGATGAAGATCTCCCCAAAAAACTCGCGGAGTTCAATGGCCGTGGTTATGTAATTGCGCCTGCCGGATACGGCAAGACGCATCTCATCGCATTGGCCGTCAAGGCGTCGCCACACCGGCAGTTAATCCTGACGCACACCTATGCGGGCGCGAACGCCATCAGAAAGAAGATGCAATCGCTGGCCGTTCCCGCATCGACCTATCAAATTGACACCATTGCCAGTTGGGCACTGCGGCTATGCCTTTCCTTCCCCACCACATCCCAGTGGAAGACGGAATACCCGAGCGGCAAGGAGTGGGGGAAACTTTACGCCGCATGCGCGGCTTTGCTCGACAGGCCGTTCGCGAAGCGATTCGTCAAATGCTCTTATTCTGGCATCTACGTTGATGAATACCAAGATTGCTCGACCCAACAGCACACACTGGTCGATGCGCTGACGAAGCTGCTGCCCTGTCGCCTCCTGGGCGACCCCATGCAGGCAATCTTTGACTTTGCAGATCAGCCGGTCGATTGGGAGCAGCACATCTACCCCCACTATAAACTTCTGGGGCAACTGAAAACGCCATGGCGGTGGCGCTTGGCGGGCGCATCAGAACTAGCTGACTGGCTCGACGACGTGAGTAAGCGTCTTCGAGCTGGCGAAAAAATATCACTTGCTGCACCACTTCCCAAGGGTGTTCGACATGTGGCGGTTGACCTGACGGACTTTACGAATCGAGCGCGTCTCAACTTCTTCTATGCATTTCTGGATCATGAAGATGCGGTGATCGCCATCCATTCAGGCAATCAGCAGTCCAAGAACAAGACCCACCGACTGGCAAAGTCGCTTGCTGGAAAATTTTCCAGTATCGAGGAGGTTGAAGGCAAGGATTTGTTCAGCTTCATAAAGAAGCTCGAAGCCGCCGGGGCGGCCAAGCAACGGCTCTGCCTGGCGATCGACTTCGCTAAGAAGTGCTGCAATGCAGTGGATGTAATCTTGAGCGCCGCGACCAAGCGCGGTGAGCACGCGAAGGCGACGCAGGCAACCAAGTATCCAACGTTGTTGGAAGCCGCCAATCGTTATTTGGCAGATGCTTCGAGCACAAATCTCACGTGCTTCTTGACCGCTATTCAAGGTAATCCAAAAACCACGACATACCGGCGCGACCTGCTGAACAGGTTTTTGAACGTTCTTCGCATACACGAGGAAAACAAAAGTCTGAGTCTATTGGAGAGCGCAAATCGCTATCAGCAGAACTTCCGCCATTCAGGGCGTCCTGTCCGTCACAACAAACTTATCGGTACCACATTGCTGGTCAAGGGCTTAGAGTACGACCACGCGATCATCCTAGAAGCAGAGTCCATGTCGCCTAAAGAACTGTACGTCGCGCTGACCCGAGGCGCGAAAACCATCACGATAGTGAGTCTCGCAAACACCATTCCGGCCTGATTCGTGGAGGGTGCGTCGGCAGTTCACTCTGCCCTGTCCGTCAAATCCGTTTATCGGAAACGCTTGGGCTACCGGATTTACTCCAACTCAGTCGTTGCCAGCGGCTTCCCATTCACGTCATACACCACCCGATTAAACCCACGCGTATCGTTGATGATACGGTTTGATACTTTGCCGAGCAAGCTAGACGGTAGCTCAGCCCAATGTGCTGTCATGAAGTCAATGGGTTGTACGGCTCTGAGTGCGACTATATCTTCATAGGCGCTTCCGTCGCCAATGACGCTGACGCTTTTGACTGACAAAAAAACAGCAAAGGCTTGGGCGACGTTTTCGTACCAGCTTTGCGAATTGGCTAGCCTTTCGACCAGCTCTGGGCGAACGGAAGTAAACCCATCCCCTCCATAAACCACCCTCAAATCTCACTACTTTTACGACAACACCGTCAACCCATGCTTCTTCACAACCTGAAGCAATCGTAGCGCCATACCACTTGGTCGTTTCGCGCCAGTCTCCCATTTCTGCACGGTTGACTCGCTGGTATTTAAGTAGCGGGCAAAAATAGGCTGGCTAACGTGATTGCTTTCGCGAATTTTTTTTATCTGTTGAGGTGCGATTGCCTCGGCGGTCGTCAAACAGGTTTCATCGAACTCGCGGAGCGTGGTTTTACTCATTGCACCAACGCGGTGTAGCGCTTTAGCAGATGAGTGAATCGCCTCGAACGCGTCGCTCTTGTATTTACGCTTTGTTGCCATTGCAAATCTCCTGTAAGTCGCCGTTGTCAATCAACACGATGAGCTGGTCTATGGTGAGCGCAGCATATGCTGACGATAGTTTCCGGAAGGCAACCAACTCCTTCTCATCAATATTACTGCGATCTTTTTTCGCAAACAAATAGACATAAATCCAGTGCCCGCCATTTTTAGTCAGGATGATTGCGCGGTAGTCATTTTTAGCGAGACGTTTTTTGAAAACACCGCCGCCCAAGTCATCGCACTGTCCAATCTGTATTTCATGGAAAGCCGCACAGAGAATGGCGTCGCTGATGCCCGCCTTTCTTGCATGCTTCACGAACCATGCCGTCTTAAAAGCGCGCGACTTATTTGCTGTACTTTGTGCATTTGACATATTTTATTATAGCACTAGGTGCTACTTATTGCAGCGGCAAAATGAAATGCTATTGGCTACTCCCATTAAATGGTTGCCGGCGGCTTGCCACTCACGTCATACACCACACGATTAAACCCACGCACTTCATTGATGATGCGGTTTGAGACTTTGCCTAGTAGCGAATAGGGTAGCTCTGCCCAGTGGGCGGTCATGAAGTCCGTGGTTTGCACGGCTCTGAGTGCGACGATATTTTCATAGGCGCTTCCGTCGTCCATGACGCCGACGCTTTCAATAAAAATAAAAATGGGCGCGTTAATATTAGGCATAACATTTCTGATTTACCCCTCACAGACTCAGTGTGATGTAGCTTCGTGCCAATTAACCCACTGCAAGCCCGTCACACGAGAAAATTCACGGATATTGCGCGTCACCAATGTGGCCTGATGACGTAACGCTACGGCGGCAATTAACGTGTCATGCGGGCCGATGGGTGTGCCTGCTGCCTCAAGCTCAACACGAAGGCGAGCCGCAATGGCTGCACATTCGCGATCTTATGGCAAATGCTGCATCGGTTCCAGCAGTTACGCTAGCGCTACCAGACGTGGTGCCGCCGCATCCTGCGGCAAACGTAATAGGCCATATGTCATAACGAAGCTCATATTCAACGATAGCAGGCACGGCTAATTCAGCAGGTCGTAGCGCTTGCAGGCGCGGCACTACAATAGGGTCGCCGCGAAAATAGTAGCTAATGGTATTGCTGTTGAGAATCAGCATGGCTAATTAAAAACTAACACGTGTAGTATCAACTGGTTGCTCAGTTTGGCTTTGCTCGCGCAGCGGAAAATCAACAAAACGTCCCGCCAAGGCTAGACAGTCTTGAGGCCATTCATGTGCTGCATATTTGCGAATGATTTCGGCAACCCAGCGACTTTTTGACACGCCATTGGCTTCAGCACCTCGATCTACCAGCGCCTGGGTGGCATCGTCTAGATACAACGTGATTTGTGACATGGCTATAACTCCTCACAATGACAAAAAAATATACTTAGAAATATAAGTGTAATGATCAAATCGTCAAGCAAAAAGTGATCACTTTGTTAATCGCGCAGATGATATCTACCAGTTTAGCCAGTCTTTGCAAGTGGTCGCTCCCACTCCCACTCAATGGTCGCAGGCGGATTGCCACGCAATTCATACATCATGAGATTAAATCCACACACTTCGTTGATGACGCAGCTCAACATAAAAAGAACACGGCGTTACATACCAATGCCTTGAAAGCGCCCGTAAACAGGGCAGTTTCAAGCATTGCCTCTGCAATAACGAACGAATACGCGACCCAGTCGTGCAGGTCAACCTTTCGTCCGCCTATACTGCGCAAGCACTTCCTCAACGCTGGGGTTTGCTTTGCCAGTGCCATTGACAAAAACCGCTGGTAGCGTCCCCGCCATAACACTATTCAGGTCTTGTATCGCTTGGGGCGACATGCCTTCAGTGCTGAAATTAGCATCACGCGCACGTGTGGCTGGTATACCGCTCGAGGCCAAACGACTCATCATGTCATCGGCGCGTTGCCCTGCGGCTTTGGGGCAATTAGCCGGAGCGAACACAATCACACCCATGCCACTGTGGCCACTCGGCGTGGGCAGGTTCACGAAAGGGACATTTGGGTTGCTGACCTCAGCATCTGCATCGATGACTTGGGTAGTTCTACTAACAACTACGGCGCCTTCTGCTGATATTCCGTGCTGCGCCAAGAGACGTTTGTCATCTTCGGTTAGCTGACCTGGAGGCAGGTGCTGCACCTCTGAACTCCCCAAATAACTCTTTGCGCCTTTGCTACTCGCCTGCGGTGAAACATATTTGTACCCCGCATATACGACTGCGAGACAGATCACAATTTTTAAGAGGCTCATGCTGTCTCCCTAAATGGCTCAAAACAAGTTTTGCGTACTTAGATGTTAGATGCCGTCATATTAAATATATGCCCCGATGCACGTCAAGTGACTGCCTCTGGTAAATTTACTCCCACTCAATGGTCGCAGGCGGCTTGCCACTCACGTCATATACCACACGATTAAACCCACGCACTTCGTTGATGATGCGGTTCGAGACTTTGCCAAGCAGTGAATAGGGTAGCTCAGCCCAATGCGCGGTCATGAAGTCGGTGGTTTGTACGGCTCTGAGCGCGACAACATTTTCGTATGTGCGGCCATCGCCCATGACGCCGACGCTTTTCACAGGGAGATAGACGGCGAAGGCTTGGGCTACGTTGTCGTACCAGGTTTTAACCCCATCCCCACCCCAGCCCTCCCCTTGAAGGGGAGGGAGCTTTGATTGGTGCTCCCCTTTTTCAAAGGGGAGAGTGACAGGTGTGTTGCGAAGCTCCTCAATAAATATCGCGTCTGCACGGCGTAGTAGATCCGCTGCTTCGCGAGTGACTTCGCCTAAAATTCTGACGCCTAATCCTGGCCCTGGGAAGGGGTGGCGATAGACCATTTCTCTTGGCAATCCTAATGCAACGCCTAATTCACGCACTTCGTCTTTGAAGAGTTCGCGCAATGGCTCAAGCAACTTTAAGTGCAATGAGTCTGGCAGACCACCTACATTGTGATGGCTCTTGATGGTGTGGGCTTTTTTTGTTTTGGCTGAAGCCGACTCGATCACGTCTGGGTAGATCGTGCCTTGCGCCAACCACTTCGCGTTTTGTAATTTTGCGCTTTCGCGTTGGAACACTTCAACAAATACGCGACCGATAATTTTGCGTTTTTGTTCGGGCTCTGCGACACCTTTAAGTTGCGACAAAAATTCTTCGCTGGCGTCAACATACACAATTTTCATTTGCAAACGCGTTTGGCTAACATCGCTGAATGTTTTTTTGATTTGTGCCGATTCATTTAAACGCATGAGGCCATTATCCACATACACGCAAGTGAGTTTCTCACCTATTGCGCGGTGGATTAGCGCGGCGGCAACAGAGGAATCAACACCACCACTCAAGCCTAGGATGACCTCATCATTACCGACTTGCGCCTTAATTTTTGCAACTGCTTCAGGAATGTACTCTGGCATATTCCAGCTTGATGTACAGCCACATATCTCGTGTACGAATCGCGAAAAAATCGCCTTGCCTTGTTTGGTGTGTGTGACTTCTGGGTGAAATTGCAGCGCATAAAATCCGCGCGTTTCATCAGCCATACCGGCAACGGGGCAGGAAGGCGTCTCAGCAATCACCTTAAAGCCTGGCGGCAAGGCATCTACCTTATCGCCATGGCTCATCCATACATCCAACATGCCGTGACCATCGGCATTGGTATGATCTGCAATTTCGTTAAATAATTTGGAGTGGCCGCGTGCACGCACTTGGGCATAGCCAAACTCACGCACTAGGCCATTCTCAACCTTGCCGCCAAGCTGTGCCGCCATCGTTTGCATGCCGTAGCAAATGCCAAGCACTGGCACACCTAGCTCGAAGACGACTTGCGGCGCACGTGCGGTGTCAACCTCGGTAACTGAAGCGTGTGAACCCGACAAAATAATGCCCTTGGGATTAAACGCGCGAATGTCGGCATCAGACATGTCAAACGGATGTAGCTCCGAATACACACCGGCTTCGCGCACACGCCGTGCAATAAGTTGGGTAACCTGTGAACCGAAATCGAGGATGAGAATTTTATCTTGCATGATTTTTTTAGTGAGCGTTTAGGGTCGGGCGTTGGGCGTGATTAAACTGGCGCTACTGGCGTGCTTTTATTTGCGGAATGCACGGGCACGCCATTTTTTGCAAAAAAGCGCCACGCTAATATCACACCGATCAGTTGTAAAAACGCGGCCAAATAAAATACCACGCCCATGCGCCAATCACCTTGCGGGTAGTGAGAAACTTCAGCGAGTAATTGTGTGCTGATGATGGGCGCAACAACAATTGATAAGCTCGATAATGATTGCAGTGAGCCCATTAACGCGCCCTGCTCTTTCGGGTCTGAGGCTTTAGAGACGATTGCTTGCAGCGCGGGGCCGGATGCGTAAGATAAAAAGTTAAAGACGATGAGCGCGTAGATCATCCAGCCTGCGGAGGCGAGCCCATTTAAGAAATAAATCACCGAGGCTACTGCCAAGCCAATGACGCCCACACGTACTTCACCCATCAACTTAATTAAGCGCGTAAGTAACCCCGCTTGTACTACCGCTGCGGTGACGCCGACTAAAAATAGCGCGATGCCGTTTTCTTTTGGCCCCCAGCCAAATTTGAAATTGGTATAAAGCACCCATGTGGTTTGCTGCAATATTTGCGCAAAGGCGGAGAGGGCAAAAACAATAATGAGTGCGCCAATGTCAGGGCGGGCAAATAGTCTTGCGACGGATGTAAACGGATTGGCTTTGGTCAGAGTGAATGCAGATCGCTTGTCTTTTGGTAGAGACTCTGTAACGAAAAAATAACCAAATATCGCATTCGCAAAACAGAGTGCTGCGCCCACATAAAAAGGTAATTGATAGCTAACACTACCCAAGATGCCGCCAAGCATCGGCCCACAAATAAAGCCCATGCCAAATGCCGCACCAATCAAGCCAAATGTTTTTGCGCGTTTTTCGGGTGTGGAAATATCCGACGCATAGGCCGATGCTGTGGACATTGATGCGGCGCACGCGCCGCCAATAAATCGACCAAGAAATAACCACATTAAGCTCGGCGCCCAAGCAGTGACTAAAAAATTTAAGCCCATGCCGGCGCTAGAAATAATCAATACCGGCTTACGTCCGATTTTGTCTGACAACGCACCCAAGAGCGGCATACATAAAAATTGCAGCAGCCCAAATGTCGCCGCGAGAATGCCGTACCAGCGCGCTTGTTCGTCAGCGCTGCTAACGAAGTCACCTACTAGCAATGGCAGTACCGGCACGGCCAAACCTACACCGAGCATATCAAGAAAAACGACAATTAAGACAAATCGAAATCCGCGTTGGCGGGCTTTTTCATTCATCGAAATAGGATTGCTGCTTGCATTTACGGCGACTTGACTGCTATCCAACATATTCTCCAAATGATAAAAAGTCGGACGCTATCAACAACTTAATCCGCCCGATAATTCGGTGCTTCTTTTGTGATCTGCACATCATGCACGTGTGATTCGCGCATGCCAGCGGAGGTAATCTCAACAAACTCTGCTTTTTTGTGCATCTCGCCAATCGTCATCGCACCTACAAGCCCCATCGAGGCGCGCACACCACCCATGAGCTGCGTGATAATGGCCGTCACCGAGCCTTTATACGGCACTCGTCCTTCGATACCTTCAGGCACGAGCTTATCGGCATTCGATATATTTTCTTGAAAATAACGATCAGATGAGCCTTTTTGCATCGCACCCAATGAGCCCATGCCGCGATAGCTTTTGTATGATCTACCTTGGTATAACTCGATCTCACCGGGCGCTTCATCTGTACCGGCAAACATCGAACCCATCATGACGGATGAAGCCCCGGCGGCGATGGCTTTTGCAACGTCGCCTGAATAACGAATGCCGCCGTCGGCAATGCATGGTATGTCCATTGCGGCAAGTGCTTTGGCGGCCTCAGCTACTGCCGTGATTTGCGGCATGCCTACACCTGTGACAATGCGCGTGGTGCAAATCGAGCCTGGGCCGACGCCTACTTTTACGCAATCAGCACCATGATCGGCTAACGCTTTCGCACCCGCACCAGTCGCCACATTGCCGCCGATGACGCCAACGTTCGGAAATTTAACCTTCACGGCTTTAACCATCGCCAGCACTGCCTGCGCGTGTCCGTGGGAAGAATCTACCACCAAACAATCCGCACCCGCTTCGATGAGCGCCGCGGCACGATCCAGATTGTCACCTCCCACGCCGATGCCTGCGCCAACACGTAATCGACCGAGCGCATCCTTGCACGCGAATGGATGGTCTTTGGCCTTTTGAATATCTTTTACTGTGATCAGCCCGGCTAGCTCGAACGCCTCATTGACCACCAAGACACGCTCAAGCCGATGCTTATGAATAAGCGCCTGCGCTTGATCAAGCGTCGCGCCTTCTTTAACGGTGACCAAACGCTCACGGGGCGTCATGATATTTTTCACCGGCTGATCGAGGTTAGTTTCAAAACGAATATCGCGGCTAGTCACTATGCCAACCACTTTGCCGCCATCGACGACGGGGAGGCCAGACACGCCGTGTATCAACTGTAATTTGATGACTTCACCCACTAACATATTGGGCGACACCACAAGCGGGTCTTTCACCACGCCTGATTCAAAGCGTTTCACCTTGGAAACCTCGGCGGCTTGCACGGCGATCGATAAATTTTTATGCACAATTCCGATGCCACCCTCTTGCGCCATCGCAATGGCTAACCGCGATTCAGTTACGGTATCCATCGCCGCGGATATCAGCGGTAAATTGAGCGTGATATTTTTGGTCAGGCGGGTCGAAAGCGAAACATCGCGTGGATGCACTTCAGAATGGGCAGGGACGAGCAAAACGTCGTCGAAAGTTAGGGCTTTGGCGATGAGTTTCACGTTTCAGGCTCCGTCAAAAACCAAATTATACCGATGAGAGCGCAGGCACGGCGATATTGATATGGTTTAATCTGTTCAAAATAGCTAAACCCCTAATATTGGCGGGCATTTTCAGGCATTTATGCTCCATAACACCCGTCAGATGGGGACTTTTTAAATTTTCACCACTGCTTTATGTGCCGTCAACAAGTCGTCGTTGTTCACGTTGAAATGTATATCACAAAGTAATTTTACAAATATTTACTATATCAATTGATAAATCCACGCTAACATATTGATGTATTTGGTATTTTTAAGTTTTTTTGATCTTTCAACGCAAGGGCAAGCCGTGTTAAAAAAAATGTTGTCGCAAGGCATTTGTACTTCAATATTTTTATTAAACAGCGGCTGCGCATTTAATTTATTTCAGACTAAGCCAATTGGATTGGTAACACAGGATGTTGTTAACGATACGATTCGCGCAACGCCTACTGCACTTACTGAAGAAGCAACGCAATTATTACTAACGGCAGAGCAAAAAATTAATAATGCACGTAACTCGCTTGCGCTTTGGACATCCGCAATAGAAAAATTTACCTTAGCGCGTCAAGCGGCAGCTGCGTTTGATAGCGACAAAACCACGCAACTTGCACGTGAAACAATAGCCTTATGCGAGTTCAGTTTGGCGCAAACGAAACTACCTTTAGTAAACTGGTGACACAGCTAAAAACATTTTTAACTAGTAGAATGACCTAAGTACAAAAGCACAGAGGACAACACCGTGAAATTACTACTGCCCATCATCATCGCTATTGCCGCAATTTTTGCGAATTCAACCGTGTCCGCCCAAGTCTATAAATGTGTCGATAAAGACGGCAAAGTGCAATACAGTGACATACCACCGCCCGCAGATGCTAAATGTGGCGTCGCGAAAAAATTAGACACGCGCGTCGCCTCAAGCCCGCTTGAATTACCGCCCGCGACAAGCAAAGCTGCAATTGACAGCAAAGCCAATAAAGATGGCAAGGCTAAAGGCAAAGACAGCAAAGATGGGCCGAAAACATTAGCCGACCAATCCAAAGATTTTAACAAGCGGCGCGCTGATGAGGCTGACGCTGCAAAAAAAGACGCTGAAACGGAGCGTTTGGCCAAAGCCAAACAAGTACGATGCACAGAATTCACCAACTACTTACGCGACCTTGAAACTGGCCAACCATTGGCGAGTAGTAATGAAAAAGGCGAGCGCGTCATACTTGACGATGCTGGACGTGCTGCACAAATAGATCGCGCTCGTACCGCGATGAATGAGTCTTGCAAATAAAGCGAAAGTTTTCTACCTTGTTTCTGATCAGTCATACTCCTTTTTCGAGATGCACCAAACCCTACGACACACAATTTAGGCTATCTATTTCCCTCCGCCTCATCCGTGCCATACAGCTTATTTTTGTTGCCCTTGTTTCATTATTTCTGTCGACAGCCAATGCGGCAAGTCTTGGCGAAGCTGAATTACGCTCATGGCTAGGTGAGCCGCTCAACATTCGCATTCCCGTTATCACTACCGCCACAGAGGCTGAGCTACTGGACAAAACCTGCCTCCGAATTACAGCCGATAGTGAGCCCTTTTCGTTAGTACGTGAACTACGCATTGAAATACCTGCTGCAGGTGAACGTACTGAAGAGCGCCATTTTATGTTGCGCGGATTCCAAAGCGTTAATGAACCCTACATCAAACTAGTAGTGCGTTTCGCTTGCATGGGGCAAGGCGCTATTTCACGCGAATATACACTGCTGCTAGACCCACGCCCTAGTGTAAACGCACCCGCCACAGAGCGTAATGATGCCATCGCAACATCCAATAAAAATATTGAACCAGTACCCATCCAGCAACGACTGAGTGGTCAATGGGTAACGCCGCCAAGTAGTGACAATAATCGCGCAGACTCTCTAGCCAATATTGCCGAAGGCGTTTACCCGAAAAGCGTTAAACGTAAAGCGCGCTATATCGCTGCCTTACGCGCACTTAACCCAGCGCTCGCGGGGCTGGACGACAATGCCAAACTCCCACCAAATACCGCACTAACGCTACCCGACTTGAGGACGCTATCAACTACGCGCAAAGTAGTAGCTGCTAAGCCCGCAAGCGCACCAGGTGCCTCTACTCCGCCTGCAATCAGGCCTTCAGCAAACACTAAACCAGCAACATCATCTAGATCAACGTCTGCTCCTAGGCAACCGCCAAAACTGGCAATTCAACCAACTGATTCACTTCAGCCACGCATAGAAAAACCTGCACGTGCTGCTGCATCTTCAACAGTACCAGCCACTTTTTCACTTAAATTATCAGGTGGCGACGTTGATACATCACGCTCTGCAAATGTAACGGATGAGCAGCGCGCGGTATTGCGTGAAAAACAATTTTTACTTGATGCTGATGATCAGATAGCGCAATTTTTATCGCTCAAAAATGCCGTTAAGCAGCTTGAGAATCGCCTCAATCAAGTGCAATCACGACTCGACGTGAACCCAACAAACGCCGCACCCGTCGCTACAGCCGATGCTACGCTAAGGGCCGCACCACCGACTACGGTACCAGATCAGCCCAAAGTGTTAGCGCAGCCTACACAAACAGCGCCAACACAGCAGCCAACGTCACGAAGCCGTATTTGGATAGGCAGCATGCTAGCAGCACTCTTGTTGCTCCTGGTTGCCGCCTTAATCTTTTGGCTATATCGTCGTAAAGTAAAGCAAGCTGTAGACGACGAAAATGAAATTGCTCGACTGAGTGTTGCAGAAAATACAAAAATTAATCCGCACGCACAGTCCTCCAATGGCGAATCGGCAGAAGACACCGCCGAGATAAATGCACAAAACGAGGCGGACGACGTTGCACTCGCAATACGGCGTAGCAAAGGTGCCATTGAAGTCTCACCACCTGCACAACAAAATGCACCACTAAACCTAGCCAATGACGCCGCAAATGCACCAAATGCACCAAATGCAAGCGTTAATTTTGATTCACTGGCGACCACTCAGCTTGATGCCCGCAGCAAAAGTAGTGCAAGTGACAATTTGATTTCATTCAGTACGGATAACGCACCAAACTCGACTGTTGATTTTTTAATCGGTGACGATGACATTATCGATATGAGCAGCGGCGAAAAAAATGAAAACATTGCGCTCGCTTCTAGCAACATCAAAGTCGAGACTGATAAGGCGCGGATTCAACGATTAGAGTACATGAAAGAGCGATACCCTGAATTAATGGCCAACACGGTCTCCATTGATGATGCCGATTCAGTCATCAATACGGCACGGCATTATTTAACGGACTCAGACGCCGGTGCTGCAAAAGCAATTGAATTGCTCAGCTATGCGCTAGAGGAACGACCACAGGAAATCCATTATTGGTTAGCGCTATTTGAAACCTGTCGCCAAAAATCAATGGTTAATGAATACATCAATTTCGCCAATAAATTTAGTATCTTGTTTGCGCAATCGGTCGAGTGGCGACACATTCGCCAGATTGGTCATAAATTAGCACCAGACAATGCGTTATTTCGCCCTCCGAGTGACGCACCGCAACTGCCTATTTTTGATTCAAGCGTTTGGCTAACTGGCGATCCAGAAAAGACCAAGCTTGCCGATTCACTTGCCATTGCGCTACGCACACAATTGCTTGAACAATCCAGCACACGCCAAACTCAAAAAAAGCCAGGCAGCCATTAATGAGCCGAACTACTGACAACAGCCCTAGTGTATCGATGCATCAGCTGGACAATATTATGTCTTTGCAAAATCGCGAGCAGCGCGCTGAAATGATGAACATGGCGCGCGCCTACACCACTCTCCCGGCACCGATTTCAGCGGAATGGATTAGGCAACTATTTCAACTTGAAAATAAGCTTCACAGCATCATTCAAAATGATAAAAAATGGTTTTTTGACCAAGCAGGCGACCCGGATACCGAAACCTTTGCGCGCGATTTGCATCTCATGCATAGCATCGCGGCGAGTTCGCTTGGAAGCTTAATTGAGCGTCGTGGCGAATGGTCACCTACTGACGATGCAGATTCGTTACGGAACGCAATTGCGTTTCAAATGTATCACTATGGCGCAGCGATTAAGTGGTCATTTTTTCGTCGCGAACCCATCAGTCCGACGGTGTGGCCGCAGCTTCATCGGCTCTACCAATTCGCTGAACAACATCAACTTCATCTCCAAACAGCAACGCTTTTTAATGAGGAAGCCGAACACACATCCTCTGTTACGTCACTCTACATTCGCGCTCTGTTGCTTGATGTAATTAATACTGGCAATCTCGATATGCCACAAATCGAAATTGCAGATGGCTGGCTCGCAGCATGGACAAGTCAATACCAGCTGAGTAACCAGCCAAGTAATGCGCGCCTCTACGTTGACTTCGCTTCGAGTAGAGGTTTGCAACAATTTACTAATGGTGTTGCAAAATCATCGTGTCGGTATTTGAATTTAGCGCCGTTAGAAGAACAGCTAGATATGGTGCGTGATGCCATGCGTTTAGGAAGACCATATCAAGGGCGCGGCATCGCCAATTTATTTGCCATGGAAGAGCACGTTGTCCTGCTAAGCGTTATTGAACGTCTAAACGCCACTATGCTCAGCAGTACCAACGTTGCCATTGAGCCACGAAAGGCCGCTACTAACCATCAAGTAAAAATTAACTTTGGCCTTAGCGAAATTTATCAAGCGCTAAGTGGCGAGACACCGTCTAGTGCAGATACGACGACATTTGCGGGCTTCACTCTTTCACTTGAACCAATCTTAAGCGAAACATCCACACGCGCAAATGCCGACAGCAATGACGCAACTATCGGCTGGACACTGGCAGACATCAGCGCAAAGGGGATGGGATTTATTGTCGAATCAAATGCGGTAGGCCGTATTGCAACAGGTCAACTACTTGCTGTGCAAATCATCCGTGATGATGAGCTCTCTCTCGACTTGAAGCTCGTTTCGGTGGCGCGTAAAATCGATGAGCGAGCTGCAAATGACAGCGCAACTAAAAGCCACACAAAATTAGGCACTGAGATCATTTCCGTCAACCCGATAGCGGTCAGTCTCACGCGCAATGTTGAAAATGGCGCAGCATCAACAGCAAAAATTAATGCACTCTTTCTACCTGGCACCGACGAACGTGGGCGCGACGACACCATTCTGATTTCAATTAGTGATAGTAATCAAAACAATCCTACTAGCAGTTTCACCCTCACTACTGCCACCGCTCGCACTGTCATTCGGCTCAACCGAGCAAAGCGCAAGGGCGATGATTGGATTAGTTTTAGTTTCGAAGTGATAGAAAATAATTAGCTATTTTTTCTTGGCGTTCACGCGTTGCCGCCGCGCTAACTTTGGATCTGCCTTTAATGGCCAATACAGTTCCATCCGATCATTTTCGCGCAACACCATCTTGGCCTGCTCAGCAACATTTAAGGCTTTGCCCCAAACACCAATAGCAGCGCGCTTTTCCAAGGCATTTGAGAGTGTTGGAATCGACATAGTGTTAATTAGTGCGAGCAAATCTAACACTCTCGCACCCTGCATAATTTCCACCTGCAGTTCTTGAGCGTGCTCTTGCCATTGCCAAGCAACATGTACGATCATGATGCTAGTACCTCAGCACGTAAAACAAAACGATCAACAAATGTCTCGGCAATCATTGCCATGACGGGACCAATAATTTTTTCAATCGACGCATTTGCAAAAGTGTAATTAAGCTCGAAGATAACTTTGCAAGCAGTCTCACTTAACGCGATAAACTGCCACCGACCGTCGAGACTTTTGAACGGTCCGTCAACGAGCGTTAAAGTCATTTCTTGCGGGTATCGTTTAGCGTTAATTGTCGTAAAAGACTGTGCAACGCCAAAGTAGCGAATTGCAATTGTCGCCTTAGTATGCAGTTGGTCACGCGAATGAACCTCACTTGCTCCACACCAAGGCAAAAAGGCAGGGTAAGTTTCCACTGCGTCGACGAGATCGAACATCGCTTGTGCCGAATAGGGAACTAATACTGTTTTTATTACTTTTGACATAGCGTTATTTTATCCGTGTCGATATGCGGAATCACAGTCAGACTTTCGTTAAAATAATGCCATGACCATTGTTGATAATAAAAAAGCATTTTTTGACTACTTCATTGAAGAACGCTTTGAGGCGGGTCTTGTTTTAGAAGGGTGGGAAGTCAAAGCCATTCGGGCTGGCCGCGCACAAATCAAAGAAGGTTATGTTGTGTTGCAAAAGGGCGCGTTTTATTTGATTGGCGCGCACTTCTCTGCATTAGCCTCCGCTTCAACACACGTTAATCCAGAAGCGGTACGCACGCGGAAGTTACTGCTCAAACAAGATGAAATCAATAAGCTTATCGGCAAAGTTGAGCAACGTGGCTATACCGTAGTACCTGTCAATTTGCATTACAAAGGTGGCTTCGTCAAGCTAGAAATCGGGCTTGCTAAAGGCAAAAAGCAACACGATAAACGTGCCACAGAAAAAGATCGCGATGCACAACGCGAAGCACAACAAGTGATGAAAAAAATAGTTTAAATTTTTTGGGTAGGATAAGTTTCTTTAGGGCGTCGGCGTATCCGCACTGTTCTTAGGGACCCAAAACGTCACCAGTAAGCCAGCCGCAACGATCATTGAGCCGCCAACCCATTCCTGCAATCTTGTGACCTCATTGGCAAGATAGTGCGCTGCAATAGCAGCCACAATCAGCTCAAATAGCAAAATCACGGCTGCGCGATTTGCGCTCAATATGGTGAGACCATATTGCATAGCGACGCTGCTAGACATCATCACAATGCCAACAATGATAATCAACAAACCATGCGGCGCAACTAACTGCGGCCAGACAGCAACGGGGCTTTTGACAAGGTACAACGCCACCGGAATCGCCACCATCACCACGCCAAGTGCACCTGCTAGGGACTTTGCTTCTGGTGTGGCACGCGTCTCCCGTCTGACCAATACGTTAGACAGCGCAAAGGCTAAGCCACCAAGCACCCCAAGCCATTCGTGCGGACTGTTTGGCAGCGGTGCGCCTAACTCAGGACGCCACAACATGACAATGGCGCCAGACATGGCGATAATGATGGCCAAGATGCCAACGGCACTAATTTTTTCATTTAGTAACACGCGCGCAAGCGGAATTGTCCACAACGGTGCCAGGTAAAACAACAACACAACGCGCACCACCTCAGCCTCCATGATGGCCACCAAAAATGCAACATTGGTGATGCCTGCAGTTAAGCCAATAATAAACAAAGAGGCCGCATAGCGAGGAAACTCACGCCACGCGCGACCAAAAAAAAGGCTCGCAAATATAACTGCAACAAAGTACGCACAAAACGTCGCAATCGGCGCGGGTAAGCCCGCTTCCTCCATTGCACGATACGGATACCAAATAATGCCCCATGACGATGAGGCAATCATCAAACCGGCGACCGCTGTAAAGGCAAATGGCTGACGTTTATGGAGTGCAGGTTGTTGCATTTGGGGTATGGCCGTTGAGACAGTATTATTCATTGTTAAATGTGTCAAGCCAGTATGGCAACTGAAACTCTATAATAATCAATTACCCATTCTACAATCAGCACCACTAAATTACGTTTTTAAAAATAACGACTTGAATTCAATCCCGCCGCCACTGCCAAGTAATCATACAAGCGACCTCACATTTACGGGCGAGCGCTTTCATCCGGATCGTTCGGGTGAGATGTGGTTTGAGCATTGGCATCGTTATCATGCCATTGCACCGTTTGTGAAGGGTAAGCGGGTACTTGATATCGCTAGCGGTGAGGGTTATGGCAGCGTGCATTTAGCAAACTACGCATCGCACGTAACAGGCGTTGATATATCGACAGAAGCGATTCATCACGCGAGAACGGCTTATGTAGATACAGCAAATGTCAACTTTATAGAGGGTAGCTGTACGGCTATCCCGCTTGGTGATGGCTCAGTTGATGTCGTGGTGTCATTTGAGACTCTTGAACATATCTTTGAACACGACGCGTTTATGCTTGAAGTTAAACGTGTATTGACGCCAACAGGTCTGGTCATTATTTCCACGCCGAACAAGGCAGAGTATTCGGATGCACGCGGATTTCAAAACGAATATCACGTTAAAGAGCTTTATCTGACTGAATTCGAAACATTGCTTGCGCCCTACTTCACATGTGCAAAATTGTTTGGTCAACGCAATGGCTTTCATTCGTTGATACAGCCGCTTGATGAATCATCAACGCATGGTGAAATTACAATCGGCTCAATGGCTGCGCGCACTGGCAAGGTTTCGGCTGCTCTGTACGTTATTGCGTTCGCCAGTAATGACAGCGCTCAGATTAAGCAGCTTTCATTGCCGCTATCGGCATACACCGCAAAAGAAGATAATCAAGTGGATGTCTTTATGCAGATATGGCGACATTCGCAGCATTTGGAAGCGCGTGTGGCGGAGCTACTCAAGCAAAATCAAACACATGAAGATACGATTAATGCACTTTCAAACACCTTAAATGCACAAACACCCACAAAGTCACCGGTTGCTGCAGTAACAACGGATGAATCCGCTATTGCCCGATTCATCAAAAAAATTTCCAGCTAGCCTTATAAATTTACTTTTCTATTGATTGATTGACGACATGAGCCACGACGCCCTTATTAACACTATTGATAACGCTTGGGAAGCTCGCGCGAATTTTTCGCCCGCTTCACATCCACCAGAAATCGGCGATGCTGTGGAGCACGTCATTGCAGAACTCAACGCGGGTCGCATCCGGGTGGCTGAGAAAATTAATAACGAATGGATTACGCATCAGTGGATTAAAAAAGCGGTGCTGCTTTCGTTTCGGCTAAAAGATAATGTGATGATGCGTGCTGGTGACTTAGGTTTTTTCGACAAAGTTGAAACAAAATTTTCAAAATTAGACGAAGCCGCCATGCGTGCAACCGGCGTGCGCGTAGTGCCGCCTGCCGTGGCTCGGCGTGGTGCCTTTATTGGCAAAAACGTTGTGCTGATGCCATCGTATGTCAATATCGGCGCCTATGTAGATGAAGGCACAATGGTAGACACGTGGGCGACGGTTGGCTCTTGCGCCCAGATTGGCAAAAACGTACACCTATCAGGCGGCGTAGGCATTGGCGGTGTGTTGGAGCCTCTTCAAGCAAACCCGACCATCATTGAGGATAATTGCTTTATTGGTGCGCGATCTGAGGTCGTCGAAGGCGTCATCATCGGTGAAGGTTCGGTGATTTCAATGGGCGTGTACTTAGGGCAATCAACGAAAATATATGATCGCGCTACCGGTGAAGTGACATTTGGCCGTGTACCGCCTTATTCGGTCGTAGTTTCCGGTAACCTACCTTCAGCAGACGGCAAGTACAGTCTTTATTGTGCAGTAATAGTGAAAACAGTAGACGCCAAAACGCGTGCAAAAACGGCCATCAATGAATTGCTGCGCGCATAGCCTAAAAAATTAGTCGGGAGAGAAAAAAATGGCAATACTAGAAAAATTATTTCGCTTGATGGCCGAAAAAAATGCCTCCGATATTTTTGTCACCGCTGGCGCGCCAATCACGATAAAAGTGAATGGCAATGCAATGCCAGTGAATCCGCAAATATTGTCAGCCGAAGAAGCACAAAAAATTTGTTACGAAATTTTAAAGCCTCATCAAATTGAAAAATTTGAAAAAGAGCTTGAGTTGAATTTATCGTTTCCCATTGAGGGCGTCGGCAATTTTCGCGTCAATATGATGCATCAAAAAAGCAGCGTGGCCGCTGTCGTGCGCTATATCTCAATGCATGTACCTGCGCTTGATTCACTCGGCGTCCCCAATGTACTAAAGCAAGTCATCATGGAAAAACGCGGCTTGATATTAGTCGTCGGCGCAACCGGATCAGGCAAATCAACCACCTTAGCGGCGATGATGGATTTTCGCAATCAGATGAAGTCAGGACATATTTTGACTTTTGAAGATCCAGTTGAGTTTGTCTTTCAATCCAAAAAGTGCATCGTCAATCAGCGCGAGATTGGTAACGATTCGCACTCGTTTCATGAAGCGATGCGTAACGCGATGCGCCAAGCACCTGATTTGATTTTGGTTGGCGAAATACGCGATATCGAAACCATGAAAAGCGCCATGATGTACGCGCTCTCAGGCCATCTGTGTTTGGCAACATTGCATGCTAACAACAGTTATCACGCATTAAACCGAATTATCAACTTTTTCCCACTCGATCAGCGCGCTGTACTCATGGCTGATTTAGGTGTGTCGCTAAAGTGCATCATATCGCAGCGCTTAGTCAAAAACGTCGAAGGTCAGCGCGCTCCCGCAGTTGAAATCATGATGAATACGGGCAATATCGTTGATCTTATTAGCGAAGGACGCGTGCCAGAAATTAAAGAGGCGATGGAAAAATCAATGACACCTGGCTCACAAACCTTTGAGCAAGACTTATTTCGCTTAATCAAAGCCGGCAAAATCACCGTGCAAGAGGGCTTAGCCAATGCTGATTCGGCAACAAACCTTTCTCTACTCGTAGGCAATAGTGGCATGGTGGAAGCTACAGGCAGCAGCGAACTCCCCACCAAACCTGGCATGGGTGGACCCAACTTTAGTGAATTCAAAATAAACTAAAAGTCTACTGTTGACGAGCGTTTTGAACTAATATTGCTTGTAAATAGCCGTCAACAGTAGAGTTTGCAATAACGCAATAGGCAAATAAGATGCGAAATATCGAACAACACCTTACTCAATATGCCGCATACCATCGCGATCAGCGCAATATCGCCACCCATTTTGTTGGTGTTCCCTTGATTGTATTTTCCGTGGTGTTAGCCCTTGCACAAATCAATATTGGCAGCGTGCATGTCGGTTGGGTTGCCATCCTAGCTGCGTCAACTTATTACATTTGGCTAGATCGCACCCTCGGCGTATCGATGCTGATTTTATTAGCAGTAAGTGGCGTATTGGCTTCACTAATTTCGATGCAGACAGGTGTTGTAGCGGCGCTCATCATCGCTCTCGCTTTATTTATTGTGGGCTGGATTATTCAGTTCATTGGACACAAATATGAGGGGATGAAACCTGCCTTTGTTGACGACATGATGGGCCTAGCCATCGGGCCATTATTTGTGCTGACAGAGGCGTTTTTTATATTTGGCCTGAAGCGTAATCTGCGCCTCTATATTGAGGAGCGCGTTGGTCCGACTATGCCAGAACGTAATGGCAAGACGATTGGCCCGGTCGTACGCAACATGAACGCACCTGCCAACACTCCAAATCACATTTAAATTTTTAGCACAGATGCCCAAACTGAAGCCTACTCACATGCACCCATTAACTTCGCCTGATAACGATGGACCTGACACTGGTATCTATGATTCGGCGCGTCGTGAGCTGACGACCATTCGTGATTTATTGCGATTTACGATGAGTCAATTTGCTGAGCAAAAACTATTTTTTGGTCACGGCTCGGCTTCCGCCTACGATGAAGCTATTTATTTAATTTTGCAAACCCTACATTTGCCGCTAGATAAATTAGAGCCCTTTTTAGACGCCCGTTTAACTAGTGCGGAACGAGATGCCGTGCTAGGCGTGGTGGAGCGCCGCGTGCGAGAGCGCATACCTGCAGCGTACTTAACACATGAAGCATGGCTAGGCGACTATAAGTTTTATGTTGATAAACGCGTAATAGTACCTCGCTCATTTATTGCAGAATTACTATTTGAAGATTTAACGCCATGGGTTGAAAACCCTCGTGGTGTGGGGCGGGTCTTAGATTTGTGCACAGGTTCAGGATGCTTAGCAATACTCGCCGCATTGGCTTTTCCTCACGCCACTGTCGATGCTGTTGATGCGTCGCATGATGCGCTTGAAGTGGCTAAGAGAAATATTCGTGACTATGGCTTGGATGGGCGCATCAATTTAGTTGCTTCTGACATGTTTGAGTCGCTCGGTGCAAAACATTACGATGTGATTATTAGTAATCCGCCCTATGTCTCTTCTGAGTCGATGTCAAAGCTACCTGATGAATATCGGCGCGAGCCTGAAATGGCGTTAGCCTCTGGCGATGACGGTCTTGATCATGTGCGTACCATCATGGCAAACGCCACCAAACACTTATATGCAAACGGCGTGCTCGTGGTGGAAGTCGGCTTTAACCGCGAAGGCGTTGAGCAGAGCTTCCCAACCGTACCTTTCACATGGGCTGAAACGAGTGTCGGCGACGAAGTGGTATTTGTACTCGACCGTGAAACTCTAGTGGCCGCGCAAAAGAGTTAATGTCCGATCTGCTTAGCGATTGCCTGCATTGTCGTCAGTTTCAATTTCCACTTTTGGTTTACGTGGCGCACGTGGTTTTCGCGTTGCACTTGGTTCACCCGACGCTACATTAGCAGTCATATTTGCACTATCTGGCGTAACACGATTTCCGGCAGCGTCATCGTCACTTCGCTCAGTGCGTGCCATCACAGGCGCGACTTGATTGCCAACATTACTGCCACTGTTACCATCGCTGCCCGCAAATGCATTATTCATATCTGCGGTTGGCCGCTCGCTTACGTCGCGCCCACGTCGCACATTGCGGCTACGACCACGCCGAGGCGTGCGCACATTTGCAGGCCTTGGCGACAAACTTGATTCATTACTCTCACCAATGCTTTCAGTAAATGCTCGCACTGCAGCTTCTCCGGCGACAAAGTCTTGTCCTTCAACAGCAGGTTCTGTAGCCACAGCGCGGGGTGATCGTTGACGATTACGTCCGCCGCGCTTACCTTTATCGCCACGGCTCCCGCGCTCACCATTGCGGTCACCGCGTTGATTTGCATCAGCCGCTATCTGAACACCATCTTCACCAATCGTTGGCACATCTGCATTTGATGGCGGCTGATCTCGTCCACTGCCCTCGCTACGAGCGCCACGTTCGCCGCGGTCACCACGAGCGCCGCGTGAATCAGGCCGTTGCCCGCGGTTAGGTTGATGATTAGTTGGCAGCGCGCCGATGTGGCCTTCGACTTCCATGCCCACCCAGCGCAATACCGCACGAGCTTGGCTATCATCTAGCTCCATCATGCGACCACGCGTTAAGCGCGGTGGCAAACCAATCTTGCCAAAGCGTACGCGAATGAGTCGTGACACGGTGAGTCCGACCGCTTCAAACATTTTACGAACTTCACGGTTTCTACCCTCGCGTAAAACGACGTGATACCAATGGTTTGCGCCTTCGCCACCACGCGCCTCAATCGAATCAAACTTAGCAGGACGGTCATCAAAGTTTTCCGTCTCAAGCTCGTCATCAGCCTGCGCGTCATCGTAATCGTAATCGTTAATGTCAGCATCATTGGCGAGCGTTGGCGCATTCGTCGCCGCCGTGCCTGTCAACGAAGCAATCGAGATACCCGCAAGCAGCTGCGCAGTTTGTTCCTCTGTTAATTCGCCCAATATACGCACTGCGTATTCGCGCTCAACTTCGTAGCGCGGGTGCATTAGCCGATTTGCCAGCTCGCCACTGGTCGTAAAGATAAGTAACCCTGAGGTATTTATATCAAGGCGACCAATCGACATCCATTTGCCATTTTCAACACGTGGCAAATTATCAAACACAGTGATGCGATTGCCCGGATCATTCGTGGTGACAATTTCACCATCTGGCTTGTGATAAAGCAAAACGCGCGGCAACTCTTCATTAAACTTTAGTTTGACCAAGCGCTTATCAACCATGACGGCGTCACTGGCTGAAACGCTAGTGCCCGTCGTGGCAACAATGCCATTCACCATGACGCGGCCGGATGTAATCATTATCTCCATGTCGCGGCGCGAGCCATGGCCAGACTGAGCAAGCACTTTATGTAAACGCTCACGCTTAACGACTTCTTCTTTTGCAAGCGCCTCTGCAAATTGTCCAGACTTAGCATCTGCACCCCAACGCATTGTTTCAGCAACTTCAGAAATCAACGCGCGCTGGCCGAAGCCTGGCTGAAATGCTTGGCTTGATTGGCTCGATTGATTATTTGCGGCGGTGCGAAATGGTGTTTTTTTGCCGCCACGATTACGCCGCGCACGTGGAGGATTGCCTCCCACACCATTGCCGAAATTGTCGCTGCCGAATGCATTGCCGACACCGTCTTGGACGAGATTGCCAGCAGCGTCTCCAGCACCTATCGTGACGCTGTACCCCGCACGTGTTGGGCCCTTACGTTCGCCGCGCCCTTGACCACG
The DNA here is from genome assembly GCA_031414695.1 of Burkholderiales bacterium. Classification (GTDB taxonomy): domain Bacteria; phylum Pseudomonadota; class Gammaproteobacteria; order Burkholderiales; family Usitatibacteraceae; genus UKL13-2. The sequence continues at coordinate 21,910 of JANNWG010000028.1, read as the reverse complement.
TGCCTGCCGTGGCGCTCTATCTGACCGAGGCGGCCTCGCTGCGCGAGGTGACCGAGGCGGCGATACGCCGGGCACGAAATTACCATCAACGTTGCTGTTACCTTCTGTGCCAATTTTTTGCGTATTCTGCGCATCACGTGGGGTCTGCGAATTACGTGGATTTCGTGCATTGCGAGGACGCCCCTGCTGATTAGGTTGGCCTGCCTGTCCGACTTGCCCGGCTTGTCCATCACGACGCGGGCCACGTGGCGGACGATTTTGACGATTGCCCTGTGCATTTGCCGTGCCGCCAGCGCTTGAACGACGGCGAGCACCATCGGCAGAACCATTACCCGTATTGTTACCGGTCGCGCTGCTATTACCTCGACCACCCCGACTTACACGATTACCGCGATCGTCATTACCCAATACCGAACCTCGTGATGCGCTATTTTTAGTGCCGCCCCGTGCGCCGCGACTACCTGCAGGTTTGCCACGGCCACGTTTACCGCGTCCGGAAGGGTCAACAGATTCAATGACTTCTTTTTCTTCACCAATGTAGCGGCCGTCCACATAGCCACGTGCCGCAACACGAACAACGACTTTTTTATTCATGATGACAATCCTTCGTGTTTCATCGCGTTACTAACTTCAAGGGGTTCATTTATTTCAAGACTCGGCGTATTTACTGCTGGTGTTTCGTTCATTTCAACATTCGCACTCTCTTCATCTGCGCCACTATTCTCAGCGGCAACAGAGGTATCAGGACTCAACACGTCAGAGGTCACTAACGCAAGTGGCAAGGTGCCGCCCAACTCAGAGGCATGTGGTGCCATACCAAATTGCGACATGTCGAGCGTGGCTTGCAATTCGTGCAGCGGCGGTAGTTCGTCGAGTGAGCGTAAATTTAGGTCGTCTAAAAAATGCTTGGTGGTCGCAAAAAGCACAGGGCGACCAACCGTTTCACGATGACCAATTTCATCTACCCAGCCGCGATCTTCTAACGTCTTTAATATGTGAGGGCTTACCGCAACGCCGCGAATATCTTCAATGTCACCTCGTGTTACAGGCTGACGGTAAGCAATAATGGCGAGCGTTTCTAGTACGGCTCGCGAATATCGCAATGGCTTTTCATTGCCCAATTTGTCGAGGTATTTTTGATACTCCGGCCTGACGCGAAAACGATAGCCACTTGCAACCACGGCTAACTCAATACTGCGACCTTGCCACTCCGTTTTTAATTCTTCAAGCAGCGTGCGAATAATGTCAGGGTTTAACTGACTATCAAATAGTCGCTTTAATTCGTTAATCGCCATCGGCTCAGATGCCGCTAATAACGCTGCCTCTAGGGCGCGTTTGGCTTCGGCAATATCAACATTTTCTAATGGCATTTCAGCATCAATTACGCTAGCTATTTCAACCTCAGCCAGCGGCTGATCTGACGCGTTGCTGTCATCAATTGAGGATTCAGCAGCATTTATTACATCATTCATTTCGATTGTGTCCATCACAACAATTAAGGTTCAAGTGCTAGCATTTCAGCCGTGCGAATTTTTACGTATATCGGCTCTAGTGGAGCAGACTGTGCAATCTCAATTAACGATTCACGCGCTAACTCTAGTACTGCCAAGAAACTAACCACTACCACCGGCACACCATCTTCCGGATTAAATAAATCATCAAACAAAACGAATTCTTTTTCACCTAAATTATTAAGCCGCTCTCCGAGCGTACGCAAAATGCGGCTCATGTGTGCGCGTACTGATAATTCCTCACGCGAAATTCGGTGTTTTTGACTCGCCTTCGCACGACCTAAAATAGCCCGCCACGCATCTGTTAAATCGGCAGCTAAAACCGTTGGCACGCGCTTAACTAAGCTTTGCTCGACCATCACGTCCACCAGCGAAAAATCGCGCCCAACGCGTGGGTGCGCTTCAATAGCTTGCCCGGCAGTTTTCATTTGTTCGTACTCGAGAAGTCGTCGCACTAGCTCAGCACGCGGGTCTTCGGCTTCTGCCGGATCTTCACGTGGCGGCCGCGGCAACAACATGCGAGATTTAATTTCAATTAAGAGTGCCGCCATCAGCAAATATTCGGCGGCTAATTCCAGCTGACCATCTCGCATTATTTCGACATAGGACATGTATTGACGCGTTAAATCTGCCATCGGAATATCAAGAATATCCAGCGAATGGCGGCGAATCAAATACAACAACAAATCGAGCGGGCCTTCAAATTGATCCAAGATGACGGAGAGCGCATCCGGCGGAATAAATAAATCTGTCGGCATTTCAGTGATAAATTCGCCACGAATCTTAGCGAACGGTAACACCATGCCAAGTGATGCCTGCGCATTTGCGTCCAAGGGCGCTTTATCGTTATCAACCACAAGCTCAACCGTCATTTGTAATCTAGCCCCATGGCGTCACGAACGTCACGCATGGTTTCTTCCGCCGCTTCGCGCGCTTTATCACAGCCATCGGCTAGGATGTTTTTAATCAAGGTTGGGTCTTCTTCAAACGGTGCGGCACGCTCACGCATTGGGCGAAGCTCAACCACAATGGCGTCAATAACGGGCTGCTTACAATCAAGGCAACCGATACCTGCTGTAGTACAGCCTTCGACAACCCACTTTTTAGTGTCCTCAGTTGAATACACTTGATGCAGCTGCCATACAGGACATTTTTCAGGGCTGCCCGCATCCGTGCGACGAACCCGCGCAGGGTCTGTCGGCATTTTACGAACTTTCTCGGTCACCGCTTTTTCATCATCTCGAATGTCAATGGTGTTGCCATAGCTTTTTGACATTTTTTGACCATCTAGCCCGACCATTTTTGAAACTGGCGTGAGCAGTGCCTCTGGCTCTGGCAAGATGACCTTACCGCCGCCTTCAAGGTAGCCAAACAAACGCTCGCGGTCGCCCATGGACAGATTTTGTACATCACCAAGTAGCTCGCGAGCTTCTTCTAGTGCGACTTCATTGCCCTCTTGCTGGAATTGCTTGCGTAACTCGTTATAGAGCTTGGCTTTTTTACTGCCTAGTTTTTTAATCGCGGCCTCGGCTTTTTCTTCAAAGCCTTTTTCGCGTCCAAATAAATGATTAAAGCGGCGCGCAATTTCACGCGTCATCTCGATGTGTGGCACTTGGTCTTCACCCACTGGCACTTGATTGGCGCGATAAATCAAAATGTCAGCGGCCTGCATGAGTGGGTAGCCTAAAAAGCCATAGGTAGTGAGGTCGCGCCCATGTTGACTTTGCTTCTCTATTTGGTCTTTGTATGTGGGCACGCGCTCGAGCCAAGACAATGGCGTAAAAAACGACAGCAGCAGCGTAAGCTCCGCATGCTGCGGCACGCGCGATTGCACAAACATAGTGGCTTGCGCGGGATCAATGCCTGCGGCAATCCAATCGATGACGGTGTCGTAGGTATATTGCTCAATGACATCCGGTGTTTCGTAATGCGTAGTGAGCGCATGCCAATCGGCAACAAAAAAATAGCACGGAAATTCGTTTTGCAATTTCGCCCAATTTTTGAGCGCACCATGATAGTGACCAAGGTGGAGGCGGCCTGTGGGGCGCATGCCAGAGAGTACGCGATCAGGAAACATAGTCAGGGATTGACCCAAGTAGTTGAAAAATAAAAGTGTTCAAAGAGGCTGCCTATCTAGGCGCATGGACGACGAATCGTGAATCTTAGTTGGCAAATATGGGTGGCTTACCGCGGGTTATGCCCCTAGCGATAAAAGTATTGATGACTCGTTTTCAAAACGGTTTAACTGTATTCAGCTTGATTGGATCAACGCCGAGAGGCGGATTCGCTGCTGTTTGCTGCGTTATCGATTACTGTTTTTTTGAGCTAATAATTCTATTTTAACCCAAGTATTCCATAAACTGCATTCATTATCGGCCGCATAAAATAACCCATGCCGCCTGTCAGTATTAACGCTACCAAAATAAACATGCCGTAAGGCTCTAGCTTTGCGAATTGGTATTCAAGTTTTTTCGGCAGCAAACCCGCCAATATGCGCCCACCATCGAGTGGCAGTAGCGGAAAAAGATTAAATACCATTAATAACGCATTAACAAAAATGCCCGCCTTTGCCACCAAAACAATAAAAATAATCGGCTCCGTTGGCGCAAACGTCGCTGCAACTGTGCCAATAGCAAACCAACCGAGCAGCATCACGAGGTTAGCGCCTGGCCCTGCAGCAGACACCCAGATCATGTCGCGTTTTGGGTTACGCAACGCCAGCGTATTGATCGGCACTGGTTTTGCACCGCCAAAAACAAAAGTGAACGACGACAATATCAAAATCACAATTGGCATTAAGATGGTCCAAATCGGGTCAATATGCTTGACGGGGTTAAGCGTCACGCGGCCCAACATATAAGATGTGTTGTCACCAAAATACTTAGCCGCATAGGCGTGCGCCGCTTCGTGTACGGTGATAGCAAAAATAAGCGGTATCGCGTAGATAGTGATGTTGCGGACTATTTCATCCATATTATTCTTGAGTGGTTAATGTATTTATTCATCGTCAAAGCCAAAACCAGCAATGTCGCCCTTACCAAGCCTCACAAGCGTAGGCACTTCAGAGGATAGATCAATCACGGTAGTAGGCAGCATACCGCAGGCACCTCCATCGAGTATGACATCCAGCTGATGCTCAAGTGAATCACGTATTTCGTCGGCGTCATTGAGCGGCGTATCTTGATTTGGCATGATGAGCGTAGTCGATAAGATTGGCTCTCCTAATTCAGCCAATAACGCGCTCGCCACTACGTGTGAAGGTACGCGCACGCCGATAGTGGCACGCTTTGGGTGCGAAAGTCGGCGTGGTAACTCGCGAGTGGCTTTCAAAATAAATGTATAAGGGCCAGGCGTATTGGCTTTGAGCAAGCGATATTGCGCGTTATCGACCTTTGCGAAGTTACCAATCTCAGACAAATCACGGCACATCAAGGTGAAATGGTGGCGCTCATCAACATCGCGCACGCGCCGCATGCGTTCCATTGCCGCCTTGTCACCAATATGGCAACCGAGGGCATAGCAGGAGTCCGTCGGATATGCAATCAAACCACCGGCGCGCACAATCTCCACCGCGCGTTTAATTAAGCGCGGTTCAGGATGGGTTGGGTGAAGTGCGAAAAATTGACTCATTTATTGAAACAGCGACCAGACTGGCTTTAAGTCACGATCAATGTCAGCCAAACTAGGCAGAGTACCGGGCTCAATCGGCGTATCTGCATAACTATGAAAATCCGCCCCGCGTGAAGCATAGAAGCCAAAGTGCTTACACAGCGAGGCGAATGGAGCATATTCGTCTGGAGAATGGCTACCAGTAACGACTTCTATCGATTGTCCGCCAAGCGCGTTAAATTCGCCAAATAACGCCGTTAGCCCGGTTTTATCAAGCTTATAGCGGCCCGGATGGGCGATTACGCCGATACCCCCTGATGCCAAAATCCAGCGCATAGCGTCAGGCAGACTTGACCATTGATGCGCAATGTAGCCAGGATTTCCCTCTGACAAATAGCGTTTGAAGGCAGCATTAATATCTTTTACCACGCCACGCGCGACTAGCGCTCGTGCAAAGTGAGTGCGACTGAGCATGTCTTTGTTTTCAGCTAATGCCAATGCTTCTTCAAAAATATCAGGCACCCCCGCCGCCGCCAACAGCCGCGCCATTTCTCGACCACGCGCGATGCGACCACCGCGCACACTGGCCAAACCATCCATCAGCACGTTATTGGTGGGATCAATATTTAGCCCCACCACATGAATTGTTTTTGATGCGCTATCAATATCACCTTGTGCAACCCATGACACCGAAATTTCTACGCCAGCAATAAATTTAAGCCCACAAGCATCTGCGGCTGATTGAGCAGCAGCCACATTTAAGAGCGTATCGTGGTCGGTCAGCGCAAGCGCGTCACAGTTGTTTTTATGCGCAAGTGCAACAAGTGCCTCAGCAGATAATGTGCCGTCTGATGCATTTGTATGGTTATGTAGGTCAAAATTGAGGGTATTGGCAGCGCGCATTACAATCACTAATCAGGGTTTATACGAACGATTGCAAAAACAAACAAAACTAATCTTGCTAAATTGCATCACATCAATGTGTAACGCATTCACGTTATTTACGACAACAACAATTACTAAAGCTATCAGTATTTTATGACCGAATTCAAACCAATCCACTTAGCGCTCAAAGATGCATCCGTATTAGGCGCGCCTTTTGGCACATCTGACAACAATGTTGCACCGGATAGCCCTACACTTGCAAGCCAATTTGCCCCGTTGGCTGAAAAAATCACTGCCCACTTTCCGCCACGAAATATTATCGAATCCGCAAATGATCTCGCTGAATTTTTAGACTCCATTTTGCTCATTGACGGCACTTATGGCGAAGATGGTCAATTGCCGATTGACGATGTAGCCCAAGCTGCGGATGAAGCGATTCGTGCCGCAGCGGATTTACAAAATCAATTGCCTCGCCTCAATTTGGTCGATGACTTGCCAGCGCTTGATGCTGTTGTCATAGGCGTGGGGCTCTGGTGTATGCGCCATGAGGTAACTATTTACGCACCTGAACCCGTTGTAAATGCGTTAGCAAGACGTGCAAATGGCGCGAATAGCACCCAAGAAACCGCCGCCGCATTTGCATTGATGCAGGGCTTTGTGCTGCATCTAGCGCCGCAACTCGAAAGTGATTTAGAGCGCTCAAACCCAGAGCGGCCGTGGAGAATGCTCAATATTAATTTAGCCATTACGGCGATACGCACAGCAGATGCCGCCATGATGCGATACGCCTTTGACCAACTTAACCTAGCCTTGCCAGACGAATGTGCAGGCTTTTATGCGGAGGCACACACACTCGCGAGTCAGCCTGGCTTTCCGGCTGAAATACGCAGCTTGATTGAGTCTGAACAGCGCCGTTTTGCACAGATGCATTAAGCATCTGAGTCGTGCGATAATCTCAAGTTACTGATTTACATCACATTTTCTTATACACGTTACAACTAAGCCCCGCAAACATTTAGCCCGCATGAAGTTTCTCTTCGATTTTTTTCCCGTCATCTTGTTTTTTGCCGCGTACAAAATGTACGACATTTACGTGGCAACGGCAGTCGCCATTGTCGCCTCTGTTGCACAAGTGGCGTACCTAAAGCTATCTGGCAAAAAAGTTGAGCCGATGATGTGGCTAGGCTTAGGCATTATTTTGGTTGCAGGCGGAGCAACGATTATTTTTCAAAACGAAATGTTTATCAAATGGAAACCTGTTGTATTGTTTAGCGCAATGGCGATTGCCATTGGGGTTGCACAATTTGTGTTTAAGAAAAACCCGATTGCTTTTATCTTTAACAATACCATTCAAGCCCCAGATGCTGTGTGGAAAAAGCTGTCCATTTCTTGGATTGTATTTTTGTTGTTTATTGCTGGCCTAAGCTATTGGTTTGCTTATTTCACCTCTACCGACACATGGGTGCTGTTTACAACGTTTGGCGATATGGGGTTATTTTTTGTCTTCATCATCGCGCAAATCTTTTACCTAATGCCATATTTGCCAGAAGACGACAAACCCGTCATTGACGCCGAAAAGGTAGCCAAATAATGCTTTACGCGATCATTTGTAGTGAATTACCCGGTGCGCTTGAACGCCGTATGGCTAACCGTCCAGCACATATTGCGCGACTTCAGGCATTGCAAGCCGAAGGCCGTTTGGTATTAGCAGGGCCGCACCCAGCCATTGATGGTGAAAATCCCGGCAGCGCAGGTTTTACAGGCTCACTCGTTGTCGCCGAATTCGCCACACGCGATGCCGCGATTGCGTGGGCTGCCGAGGATCCTTATGTGTTGGCGAACGTTTTTGCAAATGTGGAAGTTAAACCGTTTAAGAAAGTTTTTCCGGCTTAGCCAAATTTTCTATGCAAACAATCCGTGAACAAATTTTATCTAGGCTCGCTAAATTTAATCCAAGCGAGCTTACGTTAATTGATGATAGCGCTTCGCATCGCGGACATGCTGGCGCGCATTCTCATACAGAGCGTACCGGTAACGTTGACGGTACGCATTTTGAATTAACTATTGTGTCGGCTGAATTTACGAATAAACCGTTAGTCGCCAGACATCGTATGATTTATGAAACCCTAGACGATCTAATGAAAACTCAAATTCATGCGCTCAAAATTGATGCGCGCAGTGGATAAGCCTTAGCGTTAATGATTGCACCATGTTTTGTTGTCGTTTTTAATTTTTAACTTTATCTGTACTACTTACCTGAAGGAAGAAGCAATGCAATTCACTAAAAATACTCTCGTTTTAGCCCTAGCTCTGGCTGTCGCCGCCCCTGCTGCAATGTCACAAACCAAAGCGGAAAAGTCCGCTACTAAAGCCTCTGCTGCTAAAGTTGAAGGCCGCGTTAGCGTCAATGGCGTTGTCATCCCGCAAGCTTACTTTGATGCGATGAATAAAGAGCGCGAAGCCAGCAAGCAGCCATCGACTCCTGAGATGGTCGCTGCCATTAAAGATGAATTGATTAACCGCGAAATCCTTTCGCAAGCCGCTTCCAAACGCGGTTTAGATCGTGATGCCAATATTGCCGCGCAAATGAAAATTGCCGGTCAAGCTGTGCTTATCCGCGCTTTCTTTGACGACTATGTCAAAGCTAACCCCATCACGGATGATGACTTAAAGAAGCAATTTGACGCGCTGCTCGTACAAATGGGCGATAAAGAATTTAAAGCGCGCCATATCTTAGTTGATACCGAAGATGAAGCTAAGGCCATCATTGCTCAACTTGGTCGCGGCGAATCATTTGAAAAATTAGCCAAAGATAAATCCAAAGACACCGGCTCTAAAGACAACGGCGGCGATCTCGATTGGGGTCCTGCTGGTCGTTACGTGCCTGAATTTGGTAACGCCATGCGTGCATTACAAAAAGGTCAAACCACACCTAACGCAATTAAAACGCAATTCGGTTGGCACGTTATTCGCCTTGACGATGCACGCGATATGAAGAAGCCAACGTTTGAAGAAGTGAAAGAAAATCTACGTCAGCGTACACAGCAAGAAACCATCAGCCGCTTAGTGGGTGAATTACGCAGCAAAGCTAAGATCGAAGAAAAATAAATAGCGTCGACAGACGTTAGACAATAAAAAAGGCAGCCTAGGCTGCCTTTTTTATTGGGTAGTGCAATTACCGCAGTGTAGCATTTACTTCTTTTTCTTTGCGGATGATTTTGCTTTACTGGCTGCAGACTTGGCTTTGGTCTTTGCTTTCGCATCAGCACCTTTTTTCTCATTTTTTAACTGATTCTGCGTTTTTGCAGCTGCGTCAGTGCTGATAGTGGAGATTGCTAATACAGGCAGAGCAAGTAAGGCAGCGCTAATTAGGCTGATTAAAATACGCTTCATTTTTAAGGATTCCCTATTCAATTATTGGTTTATTAAAGTAACTGCGTTTGATTTAATGCAACATTAGCCACATAAGAACCGCGAGGCATTAAATTACTTTAAGATTTTTGCCGTCACGGTCTATTACTGTAAATTAAATTAATCTGCTTGCATAGTATTGTAAAAAAATCTGTTGTCGCGTAGTTTAGCCATCATGTCAAATCCACTTTCACCCATTCGTGTCCAATTTGCCAGAGCGGGCAATACTTACCGGCTTGAGGCATCCATATCGCGCATACTCTCACGCGAATTAGCGGTGGTAATAGCGGCCTTCACCGAAACGTGGACGAAGCCCGAAGAAATTGAGCGTGCCAGCATTGATAAATCAGGTAACCGCGACACACTTGCTGTGACCTTAATTGCGGATCATGAAATCCGCGCGGGTGAGCATCCCGGCGAGATTGCCCGTAAGCTCACTTACACCATTTGGCAAAAATTAGATCGTTACGTCAAAGTTACCGTAGAGACTACCTACCTTGGCGAATCGCCAGACGCGCATTTTGAATACGGTGAAACGCAATATGCGGACGCGTTTGGGGCGCGGTTTGAGCAATAAGCTGCTATTGCCAAAACAGAAAATATGTTAATGTGTACATACACTGTCCATGTACATAACGTTTAATGGAGACACCAATGACTGCCGCAGCTGCCGAACGAATTGTCGTACAAACTACACCCCAAGATAAGCGCACCATTGTTGCTAAAGCTAAAAAATTAGACATCCCAATATCAGAGCTAATGCGGCGCGGTGCATTTCAATATGAGTCCGATGAGTCTGATGCTGAACTCAACGCTCTAGCCGCTGCCGCCAAGCGTGCCGCAGATAATGCCAGCACCTCAATTGATGATGCCCTTTCATTTATCGCCGCGAGCAATAAGCGCATTGCTGCCATGGAAGCTAAAGCCACTAAAGCGGCAAAACAAACGGCCATACGCTAATGGGTATAACCGAAAAAGTATGGGGTGCTTTGACATCCATGATTAAGCTGGAGGACAAAGTTAACCGCCAGTCTGAGGCAATGAAATCACAACAAACCAAGATTGAAGATTTAACAGGACGTGTTATTCGCCTTGAAACGCAGCTTGATATGCTAATCACCGCTGCCACCATCAAAAGAGTACAAAACTAACATCATGAAATATCTCCACACCATGGTACGCGTTAATGACCTTGACGCTTCACTTGATTTTTACTGTAACCAGCTGGGCTTGAAGCTGATTCGTCGCACGGATAATCCTAACGGTCGCTACACATTAGCCTTTGTCGCTGCTCATGGCGATGAAAATGCCGCTATAGAGCTCACTCACAATTGGGATCGTGAAGACTTAGGACAAGCGCGTAATTTTGGTCACGTTGCCTATGCGGTAGATGATATTTATGCGCTTTGTCAAAAGCTCATGGATAGTGGCGTTACGATTAATCGTCCGCCGCGTGATGGACGTATGGCTTTTGTACGCTCCCCAGACAATATTTCTATCGAGCTTTTACAAGCTGGAGCCGCGTTAGCACCACAAGAGCCTTGGGCCTCAATGCGTAATACTGGAATTTGGTAGCCCGCAAATTTACGATTCCTGCATCATCTGCCAATACTGATATTTGAGCGTCGCGGCGCAGCCTAAAATCATTGCGGCAAGTGCTAAAAATGAACCGGCAGCTAGTGTCGATATTCCTGAAACTCCCTGTCCGATGGTACAGCCCATAGCCATGACGCCACCAGCGCCCATGAGCACCGCGCCAATTAGATGATTACGCGTATCTGCAACATTGGCAAAGCCTTCCCAACGAAAGCGTTTGAATAGTACGCTGTAAACAAATGCGCCCGCAATCATGCCAAGCGTTGACGCAATGCCGAACGATACGATTAGTGACTTGTCACTCCAAAGCATGAGTAGCTCAAGCGTATAGCCGACTGGGGCGACAAAGGTGAACGACTCCGCAGCACGGCTATTCGTGCCAAAGAACATCATCTCTAATGTTTCTAGATTTTCTGCGTAACCGAGTTTGGCAGTAATCATCCAACCCGCAATCACGGCAAACCCATAGCCTAAGCCACCAAGCCAGCCATCTAATGACTTACGAAAATCGGCATTTAGCAATATCCATATCAGCATCGCACCAGCAACTACACTAGCGACACCTATCTGCGCCACTTTTTTGCTCACGCCCAGCATGTTGGCAAACACCGCGCCAAATTCCTGCGTGGCTACTCCAGATGCAGCCAGATCAACCGCAACTTTATCAATCGAGGCCACCCGCCAGACGGCGAATAAACCTTTCATCATCATATAGGCCGACACGCCTAGAAAAACAAATACAACAAGTGATTTCACATTGCCACCGCCAATGCGCACCAGCGTGCGGCTACCACAGCCAGAAGCCAAGGTCATGCCAATACCAAACATCAGCCCGCCAACAAGATAAGATAGCCACGTCACCGAAGGGCGCACATAAAATGATTTTGACAAATCAATCACGTCGAAGGCGTAAAGCGCCTGCGCGCCGATGATAGCCGTGGCCATTGCTAGCACCCACATCCGCATACGCGACCAATCATTCATATTGACAATGTCAGAGACAGCACCCAGCGTGCAAAACTGCGTACGCGCAGAAATGACGCCTAAGATAAACGCGACGCCAAACGAAAGCCAAGCAACGGTTGCAGCAAGATTATGTGTATTTTCCATGGCGTGATTTTACGCTGACGACGCGAGAGGCTGCGCTAGCTTAATTTTTTAGCTCGCATACCGCGTCGGATCCGCCATATCTGCCGCCGCAAACCCTTCACGCCGTAATCGACATGAATCACATTGCCCGCAAGCTCGTCCGTCCACATCAGCTTGGTAGCAGGACACAGTCACCGCATAGTCAACGCCCAGCCGCACGCCCTCTTTGATGATCTCGCCCTTAGTCATCTGAATGATCGGCGTGTGTATGGTGAGCGACTCACTATCATCGTGCGCCTCCACGCCAGCACGCGTCGCTAGCCTGGCCATGGTTTGAAACGCAGCGACGTATTCAGGTCGGCAATCGGGGTAGCCAGAGTAATCCACTGCATTCATGCCGGCAAAAATATTTGGCGCGTTTAAGGTCTCCGCCCAAGCGAGAGCTAATGATAAAAATATCGTATTGCGTGCGGGCACATAAGTAATGGGAATGCCGCTGGTCTCGGAAGTAGGCACATCAATTGAGGCGTCGGTTAAAGCCGAGCCGCCCCATTGGGTTAAATCAAAATTTAAGATGCGATGCTCAACCACACCAAATGCGGCGGCAACACGCTTTGCCGCATTCAGCTCGACCTTATGGCGTTGACCATAATCAAAGGATAATGCGTAAGTCGCGTAGCCCTGCTCATGCGCAATGGCTAATACCGTGGCTGAATCTAACCCACCTGAAAGTAATACGACAGCGCGTTTTTTAATACTAGACGCCACGCTTTTCTCCCCAAATAATTTTATGTAGCTGTACCTGCATTCGCACATTTAGCTTATCGCGCAGCACCCATGTGGCAAGCGCCTCGGCACTAACAACACCGTATGAGGGTGAAAATAATATCGGGCAAATTTGATCTAATTTTTTGTCCGCCATCAACGTTCGTGCCCATTCATAATCCGCCTCTGAAGTGATAACAAATTTGATTTCATCGTGAGGCGTGAGTAATGCTAAATTTTCCCAACGGTTTTTACTGACTTCGTTAGAGCCGGGCGTTTTAATATCGACGATGCGCGATACACGCGTATCGACTAGCGATACGTCAATTGAACCGCTCGTTTCGAGCGAAACAGAATAGCCCGCATCGCACAACTGGGTAAGTAGATTAAGGCAGCTTTTTTGCGCAAGCGGCTCACCACCTGTGACACAAACTGTTTTAGCGCCAAACGCAGCGACATCATTCAGCACATCGTCAATTGCACGCGTCGTACCTTCGTGAAATGCGTAGGCAGTATCACAATAGCCGCAACGTAGTGGGCAACCCGTTAAGCGCACAAACACGGTCGGCAAGCCTACGCGAGACGACTCACCTTGCAGTGAGAAGAAAATTTCATTGATACGAATTTCATTTGCGCGCGTACGCGTAAATTCGCTCGGCTTAGCAAAGGCAATATTTCTTGAATCGCGCGTGCCTTTTACTTCGGCGACGCTTGAGTTAGCGGCAGGAATCGTGTTTGTTGTCATGTGATTACTATTGCGCGGCAAATACAAATGCACGCGAGCTTAGTTACTTGGATTGGCGTCTGATGCCTGCTAATCTGGTGCGGGCTTTTGCGGCGGCGTCGGAGGTTGGATATTTGGCGACGATCTCTTCATAGGTGTTGCGTGCTGAGCCGTTATCACCTAACTCGGCCTGTACACTTCCAATAACCAATAACGCGTCAGCAATAATTTTGCTTGCATCAGGGTATTTTTTGATAAGCGCATCTTGCGTAGCGCGCGCCTCGCGATAGTCTTTCAAATTAAATTGCGATAGTCCTACCCAGTAGAGCGCATTTGGCGCCAACTGGCTTTGTGGAAAATCTGCAATGAATGTTTGAAACGCACGCATCGCGGCAGTAAAGTCACCGCGTCGAAAAGCAGCAGAGCCCAAATCATAAGCACGATTTTCGCGTTCACGAAGCTCGCGTTGTGCGGACTCACTCAAAGGTGCTGGGATGGTAATGGAGGGCGTTACGGGTGTAACTACAAAACCGCCATTTGGTGGGCTACTCGGCGTATTTATGCCTGAAAGCGCGCTACCTGCTTGGGGATTAGCATTTCCTTCTAATGCACGTAAGCGTGTATCAATATCTAAATAAAAGTCTTTTTGGCGCTTTTGTAAAAGCTCATTTTGATTTGTCAGCACTTCCACTTGGCCACGCAATTTTGCAAGCTCGCCATTGAGCATCTCAATTTGATTGAGCAATTGTATGATGCCCAAATTTTTGATCGACTCATCAAGCTTTATAAATTTGGCATCGTTATCTTTATTTTGCAACTCCACTTTTTCAGCGAGCTGCTTTATCTGCTTACGCGCTTCATCGTCGTCAAACAAGCCCGCATGGGCGATGATTGGCAAGCTGCACAGCAAGATGATGAGTTGGCGGCGGAAATTAAACATAAAGGTGTATAGAGTTGATAGCAAAACGAGCCACAGATGAACACGGATAAAAACGGATAACGTCAACTGCAAAAACATCAAATTAAAGATTTTGCTTTTATCCGCTTTTATCTGTGTTCATCTGTGGCAAAAATGTCGTTGGAATTAACAGTAGCCTAGGCAAAACTTCTGTCCGCCCAACATTGAATTACTCTCCGTCATAAACAATTTCAACACGGCGGTTTTGCGACCATGCCGCTTCATCGCTACCGGTAGCGCGCGGTTTGTCTTCGCCGAAGCTCACCGTTTCCATACGGTCATTTGCAACACCGAGTAGGTTAGTGGCTTTACGCACGGCATCACCGCGACGTTGGCCTAACGCCATGTTGTATTCACGTGAGCCGCGCTCATCGGCATGGCCTTCTAGGCGGATTTTGCGGCCACGATTGTCAGCTAGGTATTTGGCATGTGCTTGCACTACGGCTTGGTATTCGCCTTTCACACTATCCTGATCGTATTCAAAATAAATAATGCGCTTCGACAAAATATTGTTTGGGTCTTTGAGCGGATTGATGGCGACATTGCTCGTGGGTGCTGTCGGCGTAGTGCTGCCAGTTGTGCCTGGTGTGGTGGTTGAAGTCGTTGCCGCCGTGCGGGTCTCCACTGGCGTATCTTTAGGCGCTTCTTTACTCGCACAACCAGCGAGTCCAGCACCGATGACGGCAGCGGCAAGCAATAGTATTTTTTTATTCATCATTCACTCCTTAAAAAGAAAACCAACGTAAAGATAAGAATTTCAACCAGAACGATACACCAAATTCAATTTTATTACAGTGCGCTGCCACCACTTTTGGCGGCATATGGCCCCCATGCAGGCTCGCGAACGTCGCCATTTTGCGACGTAAGCTTTTGTTTGATACGACCATCAATCGAAACTGAACCTAAGCTGCCACGCCCACCGGCTTTGGATTCAAAGAGGATAGTGCGTCCATTAGGCGAAAAACTTGGGCTGTCGTCACGTGGGCCATCAGTCAGCACATTGATGAGTCCCGAAGCCAGCTCTAATGTAGCAATGCGCAGTTTGCCCGCATCACGGCTAACGAAGGCGACCAACTTACCATCAGGGCTGAGGCGCGGGCTGGTGTTGTAGCTGCCCTCAAAGGTGAGTCGTTTTGCATTGCCGCCAGCAACGGGGACTGAATAAAGCTGCGGCCCTCCTGAGCGATCAGAGAAAAAAATAATAGTATTGCCATCAGGTGTAAACGCGGCACCGCTATCAATGGAGTTACTGGTTGTAATGCGGCGAGGCTCGCCGCCATTCGCCGAAATAATATAAATCTGCGAGACAGCATCACGCGAGAGTGCAACGGCTAATTCACGGCCATCAGGCGACCATGACGGCGCGTAATTGTCCCCTCGAAAATTCGCCACCACCTTGCGGCTGCCTTGCACTAAATCTTGCACCACCACATTTGATTTGCGTGATTCAAAGGTCACGTAGGCCAACTTAGTACCGTCTGGCGACCATTTCGGTGAGCCGATAGGCTCCATTGAGGCTAATACGGTCTGTGGATTAAATCCATCTGCGTCAGCGACTTGCAATTCAAAACGCTGCCCACGTTTCAACACATAAGCGACCTTGGTCGCAAAGACACCACGCTCACCGGTGAGCTTTTCATAAATTTCATCCGAGATACGATGCGCGGTGGCACGAAATTGCGTGGCACTCGCGGTGATTTGGCCGGACGCTAATTGCGTTTGTTTGGCGACATCAAATAAACGGTAACTAATTTCGAAGCGGCCATCTGCTAGTTTTGTGATGCCGCCGATTAGTAATGCTTCTGTCATGCGACTTGACCAGTCGGCAAAATTAACTTCTGATAATTCCGTTGGCAGCGGATTGGGGGTGGCTGAAACCATGCGAAATAGGCCACTGCGGGCAAGATTGTTGCTAATGATGGGCGTTAAATTTTGCGGGGCTTGGGCTTCGCCACGAAACTCCACAATCGCGATGGGGATTTGCCGACCCGCGCTGGTGGTGACATCAATAGTCAGCTGCGCCTGCGCGTGACTTATCGCAAGTAAAACGAGCAATAAGAGGCTTGAGAAAAAAGTTTTTGGATTCATCATCGTTCGTGTTCGATTCTTAAAATTAGTTCACGCCGTCCACCTAAAATCGACGCATCATCGGGCAACGGCCATTGCCGAACGCCGTTAATGGCGCGCTCGACGGCATCATCAAATGCACGATTGCCCGAAGCCTTAACAATTTGCGCATCAAGTACCGCGCCATTAACCAACAAACGTAGCTTCACTTCGACAATTGGTTTACCCGTAACCGACTCAGGAATATTAGCGCGATTACGAATCAGCGTAGCCACTTTACCTGCGTAATCTTGAATGGCTTTGTCACGTGCGCCTTTGATGGCAGCATCACGCGCCTCAGCCTCAGAACGCAATTTATCTTCAGCGGCATTTCGCTTGAGCTCATCCGCTTTACGGATTTTTTCTTCTTCCGCTTTTTTCTTATCATCAACGCGTTTTTTCTCATCACGTTTTTGCTGCTCGATTTTTATTTTTTCCTCGCGCACTTTTTTTTCATTCAGCGCAATATCGACTTTCGATGGCGGCAATGGCTTTGGTGGCTCAACTTTTACCGGTTTAGTTGGCGCAGGCGGCTCAATTCTTGGCTCTGGCGTTGGTTCAACCTCCGCTACTGGCGGCGACTTTGGGGAATTTATGGCTGGAAGCTCCCGCCAAATCTCGGCATTCAAGATTGTTGGTGGCTTCACCTGCCACGACACGCCAAAAACAATCAAGGCAAAAAAACCCGCGTGAATCACCAGAGCAAACATCGCCGCCGGTAATTTGCCTGGCTCACGACGCTTACTCAGCACCTGCCGCGCTGTAGCGGATAGTTTTGGTGGTGTGCCGCTTGGCATGGTGGATGCAGCCATGTGAAATTAATTCGCTGACCTAGTTTGAGACGCTGCTGGTGAGACCAATAACCCGACACGTTTTATCTGGCCTTTTTGCAGCGCATCGAGCGCTTCAATGACATTTTCATACGGCAATTTTTTATCTGCCGAAATCACCACCGCTTGTTCGGGATTTTTCGCTTGAATGGCTTTCACCGCCGCGATTAATTGTGACTTTGTTACTGGCTGCTCAGTACCACCTTGTTGACGATCCACAATCACAATGCCACCATCTTTAGCCAAGCGCACTTCTAGCGGGGCGACTGCTGGATTTAACGATTGGCCAACGCTCGGCAAATCAATCTGACCAGGCGTAATAAGCGGGGCAGACACCATAAAAATAATCAATAGCACCAGCATCACGTCGATGTAAGGCACAACGTTTATCTCTGCCATCGCGCGACGTGGGCGCCGCATTAGTGAGTCGCCTGACGTTGCAAGATATTTGAAAATTCCTCAATGAAACTCTCGTAGCGATTCGCTAAGCGATCAATCTCGGCGGCATAGCGGTTGTAGGCAATCACTGCTGGAATAGCTGCAAACAAGCCAATCGCGGTGGCAATTAATGCCTCCGCGATGCCAGGTGCGACTTGCGCGAGTGTTGCTTGTGCGACGTTCGATAGGCCGCGAAACGCATTCATGATGCCCCAGACGGTACCAAATAAGCCAATGTAGGGGCTGACTGAACCGACGGTAGCTAAAAACGATAAATGCCGCTCTAAAAAATCTAGCTCACGCTGATACGCAGCCTTCATTGCGCGCCGTGAACCATCCATCAGCGCCCCAATATCCGAGCCCGATTTAGTTTTAAGTTTTAGAAACTCTTTAAAGCCTGCTTCAAAAATACGCTCCATGCCTTGTGGCTCGTATTTACCCGATGCCGCACGCTGATACAGGCCCACCAAGTCAGAGCCGCCCCAAAATTCGCGTTCAAATTCTTCGGCCTGCTTTTTTGCGCGGCGCAAGGTAAACATTTTGACAAAGATATACCACCACGACATGAGCGAGACCAGCGCCAAAATCACCATCACAATTTTGACGATGATCGAGGCCTGCATCACTAGCGCCCAAATGGCCATGTCAGGATTTACGTTAATTGGATTCATAAACAAGTCGCTTCCATTTTGCGTTTGACATCCGCCGGAAATTCAATCGGTTTGAAACTTGTCGCAGAAACAGAGGCTACCGTCACCCGCGCCTTGAGTAATATTTCATCTCCACGCTTTACTTCTTGATGAAACGTACAGCGCACGCGCCCCATAGTTTCAACGGCGACCGTCACGTCTAGGTTGTCATCAAGCCGAGCGGCTTTCAAAAAATTCATCGTCATTTCAGTCACGACCCAGAGCATTTTGTATTTGCGCTCAAGTTCAGTATTGTTAAAGCCCAAAAAGCGCAGCCACTCAGTGCGCGCACGCTCTAAAAAACGCACATATTGGCCGTGATACACCACGCCACCAGAATCCGTATCTTCATAGTAAATACGTAGCGGAAATGAGTAGGTAAATAGTTGCGTTTGCTCTGCATGTTTAAGTGATATTTTTGCCACTGATATTTCCTTAAAACAAACCAGGCACGTTGTTATTGTTTGGCATGACAAGCCCAAAATGTTGGTAGCACAAAAGTGTGGCCATACGACCACGCGGGGTACGTTGTAAGTAGCCTTGCTGAATCAAATATGGTTCGAGCACGTCTTCAATCGTATCGCGCTCCTCGCCAATGGCGGCGGCAAGATTTTCCACGCCCACTGGCCCACCAGCAAATTTTTCGATAATAGCGGATAGTAATTTACGGTCCATCATATCCAGCCCAACCATATCGACATCAAGCATTTTGAGCGCTAAATCAGCAACCTCTTTACTGACGTTACCGTCAAATTTGACCTCTGCATAGTCACGCACGCGACGCAGCAATCTATTTGAGATGCGTGGCGTGCCACGTGAACGTTTAGCGATTTCCATCGCACCCGTTTCATCAATGCCGACATTGAGCAATTTTGCGGAACGCGTGACGATAAGTTTTAACTCCTCTGGCGAATAAAACTCCAGCCGCGAGACGATGCCAAAACGATCACGTAGCGGATTGGTCAACATACCCGCACGCGTGGTGGCGCCGACTAAGGTAAACGGCGGTAAATCGAGCTTGACCGAGCGTGCCGATGGGCCTTCGCCAATCATGATGTCGATTTGATAATCCTCCAACGCCGGATACAAAATTTCTTCCACCACTGGGTTTAGGCGATGAATTTCGTCAATGAATAACACATCGTTAGGCTCTAGATTAGTCAGCATCGCCGCCAAATCACCCGCACGCTCGAGCACGGGGCCTGAAGTCTGGCGCAAATTTACACCCATCTCACGCGCGATGATGTGCGCCAATGTAGTTTTACCTAGCCCTGGCGGGCCGAATAATAGTGTGTGATCCAGCGGCTCTTTACGCGCCTTGGCGGCATCGATAAAAATGGATAACTGCTCGCGAATTTTTTCTTGGCCGACATATTCGCCGAGTAATTTTGGGCGCAGCGCGCGCTCTTGCACTTCCTCAACATTGGAGGTTTTTTCAGCAGATATAAGGCGATCAGGTTCTAGCATGTGTGCATTTTAGCTGACCACCGCGTCTTAGCGTGGTTTCAGCGGTTTTCTGCGGATATAAAGCGTTTTATCGATACGCGCTACCAGTTTGCCTGCGGCATCCATTATATCAATGCGATAGGTTGGCTCGTATTTTTCACCGCTAGACGTGTTGGCAATAATGTCCGCTAACATCGCCTCAGTGATATGAAAATCCGCCGTTACGGTTGACCGCCCGGGGCTGACAAATTCAATCTTGGCCGTCTTATCCCACACCACATAATCACGCCCCAGCAAATTTATCAACATCAGCATATAAAACGGATCGGTCATGGCAAATAGCCCGCCACCAAAATGTGAGCCGACATAATTCTTATTACGCAGGCTCAACTTCATCCGCATACGAATTTTTGTCCAATCGTCCTCGATATGCATGATATGTATCCGCATCCCCCAAAACGGCGGCCAACAATTCATGAAGTGGCGAAAAACACGCGGTGAAAGTGCAAATTTTGAGTAAAAGCCTTGGTTCGATGATGACATATAAAATATATAAAGTCGTTTGTTGGCGGGCACTTTGAAGCATATATGCTTCAAATAACACGTCATTATTAGAGTTTGTACTTTTACTAGCCTTTAGATAACGACTTCAACGCAAGGCGAATGCCGTCCGATACTGTTGAATCTGTCGGCAATTGTTTAACCGCCAATATCGCCTCCTTATCGCTATAACCCAAACCGATCAACGCGTTGAGCACATCTTCATTCGCAGTTGGCGCGGCGGCCGTTGCACCAGCGCCCATGCTCAAGCGAGGGTCAACCTTAAATTTGTCTTTCAATTCCAGCAGCAAACGCTCAGCCGTTTTTTTGCCGATACCAGGAATATTGGTGAGCCGTCCCGTTTCTTGCAGTGTCACTGCCGCCGCTAAATCATTCACACTCAAACCTGACAACACTGCGAGGGCGACTTTCGGGCCGACGCCACTCACTTTAATTAGCGTACGAAATGCGCCTCGCTCGCCCTCGGTGGCAAACCCATAAAGCAACTGTGCGTCCTCTCGTACTACCATATGCGTGAGCAGCGCCACCGCCTCGCCTATGCGCGGCAAATTAAAAAAAGTGGACATCGGCACCGAGACTTCATAGCCAACACCATTTGCATCCACCAATAATTGCGGCGGATTTTTTTCAAGTAGGGTTCCTGCGATGCGTCCGATCATGTTTTTTTCTTTCTTTAGTTGACACTACTCAACCCATTGAAGATAAGTACAACATTATCAACACTTACAATCGGCCCCTTCCCCCCGTGAGGGGGAAGGTTGGGATGGGGGTATTGTTCAAATTGACTTGGCTCACACAACATACAACCACACCAAAAATGCAGTCACACAACTGATCTCTCATTCACAACGCTCGCCCCCATCCCAGCCTTCCCCCGTGACCGGGGGAAGGAGCCAGAGCGCGGATGTTTGAATGGTCATCATTATTTTTCATCAGTTGGTACACCACCATCTTCCAACGCTCCCAAAATCACCGTCACAACACCATCCATATTTTGCAGCACATCATTATTCCAAAACCGCAGCACACGATAGCCAAGGCTCTCCAAAAATTGCGTACGCGCACTATCGTAGGCAATCTGTTCCGCATGTTGTCCACCATCGACTTCTAATATCAAATTCGCTTCCAAACAAATAAAATCAACGATGTATTTACCGACGGGGCGTTGGCGGCGAAATCGATATTCACTAAGCTGCTTGTTGCGAATCACACGCCATAGTGCGCGTTCAGCTTCAGTCAAGCTGCGTCTTAATTGTCGAGCGCGTGTAATGACTTGTCTTGTAGAAGCTGCC
>JANNWG010000027.1:0-82740 GCA_031414695.1 Burkholderiales bacterium | reverse complement strand
GTTGCGTAGTATTCATAGGTGGGCGCAGATGTTTGTTTTGACACTCGCATCATGCCAGCAATGGTTGCGCCCACCTCTCTTTTTTATGCACCCTGCGTAAATAAATGTTCACATCCTTAGGGTTTTGCAAGAGGCTCAATTAAGTGCATTAACTGAATCACTACCATCGCATATAGCACCACAAAGCGCGACACAAACCGCTCAGGTTGCCACAGCGGCAGTAAAAAGTACGTCGAGTTCGCCACCAAGATTTGACGCTGTTTATTTAAATAACCCACTGCCTCAATACCCATCGCTATCGAAGAGACTCGGCGAAGAGGGTAAGGTTATGTTGCGCGTGCTGGTAGACGCCGCTGGTAAGCCGAAAAAAATTGAGATGCATACTTCAAGTGGTATCGAGCGGCTCGATATTGCGGCGATTGACGCGGTTAAACGCTGGCAATTTGTGCCCGCGCGTGAGGGCAATGAGGCAGTCGATGGCATCGCTCTTGTGCCGATTTATTTTCAGCTGAGCTAGCCGCTGGCTTGGCAATGAGCAAAAAAATTAAAAAAACATGCATCAGTGCTTGACACCAATCTAAATAAGAATTATTCTCATTTAAGTTGATTCGATATCAATCGTAAACATAATCTTTAAACACTTAGCCAGCAACAGACATGTTCGCCAGCCAGATAGTTAGCCCATTTTCTGGAGTGATTCATGCTGTTTTATTTCAACAAACGCCATGCGGCATCAACTAAAAATATCCGACCATCAATACTGGCGGCATCTATTACAGTGGCGCTGGCCTGCCAATCGTTCATCGCTGTTGCTGAATTACAGGCGCAAACTACGTCACCTGCAAAACCAATAAAAGAAGCCGTACTGCCCGCTGTGACTGTATCCGGCACGCGCACTGACAATACCATCGATGAGGTTGCTGCAACGGTATCGGTCACCAATGCTAAGCAAATCGAAGAGCGACTCGTACAAGATATAAGTGATCTGGTTCGCTATGAACCGAATGTATCGGTAGGTAATAGTCCGGCACGTTTTGGGTTGACTGGCTTTAATATTCGAGGCATCGAAGGTAATCGCATCTTGCTGCAAGTTGATGGTGTTAGGTTGCCAGATAGTTTTTCGATTGGCTCATTCGCGTTTGCGACTCGCGATACGATCGACGTAGAGCTGCTCAAGTCAGCAGAAATTTTGCGTGGACCTGGGTCAAGCTTATACGGTTCAGATGCGCTTGGTGGTGTGGTGAGTTTTTTTACTAAAGACCCCGCTGATTTATTGCGCGAAACGAAATCAGATGTTTACGCTAGCGTGAAGGCCACATCGAGCTCAGTCGATAAGGGGCAAATATTTTCCGCCACACTCGCTGCCGGCCGTGATTGGCCGGTGCAGTTGCTTATAAATGCAAATCGACGCGAAGGTAAGCAAACTAAAAGTTTTGGCGTAAATGATGTGCGTGGCAGTATGCGTACCGCACCCAATCCGCTAGCAGCAGACAGTACCAACGGTTTAGTCAAGCTGGTGTGGCAAACAAGTGCTACCGGGCCAACGCTTAAATTAGCACTTGAGTCCAGAGATGCCGCTACCAGTGTTGATGTGGCGACGCTGAATAATCTGGCACCAAAAACAGTTTTTCTTAAGGCAAGTGACACATCAAAACGTAAACGTGTTACTGGTGAACTTGAGTGGAAAAAATTAGGTTTTATTGATGTGCTGCGCGCCAATATTTATGATCAGCAGAGCAAAATTCGACAGCTTACCAATGAGCGCCGCGACACCACTACCGCGACTTGCTCAGGTGTGACCACGAGCACAAATACCTGCTTTCGTGATATTTTATTTTCACTCGATCAAGATGTAAGCGGTGGCAGCGTGCAGCTGGTGAGCACCATTAATGCGGCCATCGCCACTCAGCGAATCAGTATGGGGGTTGATTACTCACGCACGCGCTATACGCAGTCGCGCGACGGCCTACAGACGATTGTAAGTGCGCTGGGTGTTAGCACCGCATCGTCATCTGTGGGCGCGGATATTTTTCCAGTGCGCGATTTTCCGCTGAGCACGTCAACGCAAACCGGCATTTACCTGCAAGATGAAATTTTTATGTTGGATGGTGCACTTACCATTACGCCGAGTATTCGCTACGATAGATTTGATTTAAAGCCTGAGCTTGATGGCATTTTTGCCGCTGATAACCCCGGCGTGCCCATTAAGGGGCTTAATCATCGCGCTGCCTCACCGCGCATTGGTGCGCTTTGGAAAGTACTACCTTCATTAGCGTTGTATGCACAATATGCCGAGGGCTTCCGATCACCACCATACAACGACGTTAATTTCGGCTTCACTAATTTTGCCGGTGGCTACACCGCAATTTCGAACCCTAACTTAAAGCCTGAACAGTCTCGCGGTGTCGAATATGGCATTAGAGGTGGCGATGATAATTTGCGTTACTCGGTGACGGCATTTAGTAACCGCTATACAGATTTTATTGCTTCGCTCACCTTATTGACGTGTCCAGGTAACCCACTTTGCTCGCCGCTCGTGCCCCTTACATTCCAATCTATTAATATTGGTCGCGTCAAAATTTCCGGCTGGGAAGCAAAAGCTGATTGGCGATTAGACGACTTATTGCGTGGCTTAAAACTAATCGCAAGCCTAGGCGAATCAAAGGGCGACAACTTGGTTACTGGGCTGCCCTTGGATAGCGTTGACCCACGCAAAACAGTGGTTGGGCTTAAGTACGATGCGCCATCAAAAGTGTATGGCCTTGAAGCAATCCTCACAAACACGGCGGCTAAAACCCGCGTCTCTAGCGCCACATTTTTTAAGCCAGCGTCGTCAAATGTGCTCGATTTATTTGCGAATTGGCAACCACTTGCCTCACTGCAATTTAATCTTGGCGTTTACAACGCGACAAACAAAAAATATTGGCAGTGGAGTGATGTGCGCGGTGTATCGGCGACAAGCCTCGTACTTGATCGCTTCACACAGCCTGGCCGCAATGTATCGATTTCCGCTAAGTATATTTTTTAAGGAGACGACATGGGCGATATATATTTTTCACGCACAACGCAACCTAATCCGCAGGCCGTTATTGCGGGCACGTTTTGTTTAATGAGCTGCACCATGCAATCCGGCGGGGCGCTATACCTAGCAAAAATAATTGATAACTTCAATTTTATGGCCGATTGCGAAGCGCTCGAATTACCGTTACGCACGCTCTGTCGGCGCATGGCGTGTCATTGGGAAGCGATGCAAGCTGACAAATTAAAGGGGCTTGCCGAGTTGCCCCAGCAAGATGAATCTGCGCCCTTTATTGTTGCTACCAAGTTTGCAGATTCAGCACATGATTTGCACTCAACTGATGATCAAACACTGATGTCACCTGCTGAGGCGCTAACGTATGCGAATCAATTTCTGACTTCTCTTCGCAGTGCAAAAATTTAAGCCGCACCTTACAACGCAATGGAGCTAGCCATGGAATTAAGAGCACTCAGCACGCATCCCTATACTAATGACTCTGCCTTGTTGGCGGCGACATGGGCCACTGTAAATCAGGATAAAAAAATGCGTGCGCGTGATGCGGCAGAGTTTTTGGGTGTTAGCGAATGTGAGCTTGTCGCTACCCAAATTGGCTCCATCACGACAAGACTTAATGCTGACTGGGTCAGCATTTTGCAACGCGTTAAAAGTATTGGTCGCGTTATGGCGTTAACGCGAAACTATGCAGTCGTTCATGAACGTAAAGGCATCTATCTTGACGCATCTGCAATGGGTCACATGGGCTTGGTGCTGGGGGACGATATCGACTTGCGATTATTTTTTAGTCAGTGGCAGCATGGCTATGCGCTGACTGAAATTGATGGTGACACTTCCAAGCGCTCGATACAATTCTTTGATGATGCAGGCGATGCGGTACACAAAATATTTTTGCAGCCTGAGTCTGATGCAGATGAGTTTGACTTGGTCGTTGAACAATTTCGCGCCGACGACCAAACGCCAGGTCAGCGTGTTCACGTTCGAAAGGAGACGTTGAAAACGGTCGTAAACAAGGGCGTTGATGTTGATGCGTTTCGTACGGCTTGGGCAAATTTGCAAGACACACATGAATTTTTTGGATTACTCAAAAAATTTGCTGTGGCGCGTACCGATGCGTTTCGTTTGGCTGAACCGCAGTATGTTCAGCAAGTTGAATTGAGCGCCGCTAAGCAGATGCTCGATGAGGCGGCACAGAAGCAAGCTGAAATCATGTGTTTTGTTGGTAATGTAGGTTGTATTCAAATTCATACTGGTGCAGTCAGCAACATTAAAGTGATGGGGCCGTGGCTCAATGTGCTAGATGCTGATTTTAATTTGCATCTGCGTCAAGATATGTTGCATGAAGCTTGGGTGGTAAAAAAACCAACGGTTGATGGCATTGTTACGTCACTCGAACTATTTGATCGCGATGGTGTGCAGCTCGCGCAGTTTTTTGGTAAACGCAAGCCGGGTAAGCCTGAGCGCGACGATTGGCGTGACATTATTGACTTAATTGTGGCTAATTCATCCATTGCGCAAATCGAAAGCAGGGTGGCCGCATGATGCGCGAAGCTATGTTATTTTTTGTGTTCTTGTTAGTTGCTCAATCGTCTTACGCACAACCCAAAGATGTTGTCGTCATTGGCGGCGCACTGGCTGAGATTGTGTATGCGCTTGGTGCAGAAAAACGCATCGCCGGTACTGATACGACAGCGCTGTATCCGCCTGCTGCGCGTGAGACACCAAAAGTTGGCTACCAGCGAGCCTTAAGTGCTGAAGGTGTTTTATCGCTTAAACCAAAAATAGTCATCGCGGCGAGTGAAGCAGGTCCGCAAGCGGCACTCGCGCAAATTCGCCAAGCGGGTGTGAGTATTGATTTATTTCCGGCTGAACATACTGCGGCACAAGTCATCGAAAATGTGGGGCGTATTGCGAATATTCTGGGTATCTCTAAGCAGGGCGAGGCATACCAAGCAAAAATGCGTCAAGAACTAGACCAGATGCGCGATTACGTTTCTGGTCTTAATGGACGTAAACCTAAAGTATTATTTTTATTAGCCCATGGTGGTTCGCCGCAAGTTTCAGGCACAGGCACTGCCGCACACGCAATGATAGAGCTAGCAGGTGGGGAGAACGCTGCTAGTGGTTTCATGGGCTATCGTCCACTAACATCTGAAGGGGCAGTTACTGCTGCGCCTGATGTCATTTTGATTTCTGAGCAAGGCTTAGAGACACAAGGTGGCGTTGAGGGATTGTTAAAACGACCAGGACTTGCACTCACGCCAGCAGGGCAATCGAAGCGCATTGTCAAAATGGATGCGTTGCAGTTGATGGGTTTTGGCCCTAGATTGCCACAGACCGTCATGACGCTCGCCAAACAATTACGTGCGATGTAGAAATTTTGTGCGCGTTTTTTCATTAAATGTATGTGCAATTATTGAATCTCAAAAATAGCTGAATTAGGTTGAGCATGAATAACTATTTTTTATCTTTCGCAACAACGTCTCTCCTCCTCGAAAAAGGGTGTCGATTGTCCATCGTCCTCTACGTTGTTGTACTTTTATTTCTGAGTGGTCGCGTTAGCGCACAGGCGCCGCTGTTGTCTGCGTTGGTAAACGCGCCGCCAGTAGTTATGTCTAAGCTTGTTTTAACAGATCACCCGCTCGTGGGCAAAATCTGGGATGCGCGAGAAAAAAAGTGGGTAAACGAGGCGGCGCTGCAACAAGCTATCCTTAGCCATACGTTTATTTTGCTCGGCGAAACGCATGACAATCATGTGCATCATCAACGACATTTGCAAGTGCTGAAATGGCTGACTGTGGCTAAACAAAAACCAGCGTTGGTGATGGAGCAATTTGATATTGAGCACCAAGCGGCGATTGATGATGCTATTGCAGCGGGCAAAAATGCAGAAAGCATCGCAGACGCAGGTAGGCTCAATCGTCGTGGTTGGCAGTGGCCGCAGTATCAACCACTTGTTGCTACTGCGCTCGCAAACAATACGCCACTGGTTGCGGCAAATTTATCGCGTCAAGATGCACGCAATGTATTTGCTAAAGGTTTTAGCGCGATTCCTGCCTACGCCTTGCCTGTGGATTTTGCGCCACGCTTATTTGATGCCACATGGAATGCTGCGCGACATGCCAGCGTAGTGGCGACGATGGTGGATAGTCATTGTGGACAGCTTCCCGCTGAACGAGCGCCAGGTATGGTCAACGCCCAGCGCGCGCGCGATGCGGTGATGAGCCACGCTATGCTCACGCATCAAAAGATAGGTGCAGTGCTGGTTGCTGGGCGAGGTCATGTGCGACAAGATACTGGAGTGCCGCTGTATATCAAACAGTTGGAAAGGTTGGCTAAAGTTATCAGTATTGGTTTTGTCGAGGTGGCGCCAGATAAAAATACGCCTGATGCTTATAGCGAACTAAGAAGCACTGAAACCTCAGTAGCGCCTTTTGATTATGTTTGGTTTAGTGCACGACAAGAGCGCAAAGACCCATGTGAGGGGATGACACTTGGCAATATTGTCGCGCCGGTTGCAGCTACACCAGCAACAACAAAATGAATGCCGTTGTCAGCCGCAAAATCAGCACGTTGCTACAGTGGAAAAGTGTTGTTGAGGGCAGACTTAATCTTAAGTTCGCTTTTTTCATACTGATTAGTTTTGTAGTGGTCGTTTTTTTACTCGGCATTTGCAATGGCGCCTATCCGCTTAGCGTGGAGCAGGTTATTGTTGGTTGTTTGCGAATAATCAACATACGTATCGCCTCAGATTTACTGAGTGAAGGCCAATATGCGGTGCTGTCCTCAATTCGCGTGCCTCGCGTCTTGCTCGGATTTGTCATTGGTGCCGCCTTAGCGGTCGCGGGCACGGCACTGCAAAGCTTATTTCGTAATCCGCTCGCTGACCCTGGTTTGATTGGTGTTTCCGCTGGTGCCGCTGTGGCGGTTGCGGCGGTGATTGTACTGGGCGCTACAACGCTCAAGGGGCTGACGACCTTACTTGGTGTGATGACACTTCCCGTAGCGGGGTTTGCTGGCGGGCTAATCACTACAACCATCATTTATCTACTCGCCCAGAATCAAGCGCGCACTTCGATGATGACTATGCTGCTTGCAGGTATCGCGGTTAATGCGCTTGCAGGCGCGTCAATCGGGCTATTTACGCTAATCGCCAATGACGAGCAACTTCGTAATATTACTTTTTGGACATTCGGTAGTTTAGGCAATGCCACTTGGCTTATGCTGGCAGTCATTGTGCTGCCAATGGCAATATCAGTGGCAATGCTGTATCGCGCATCTATGGGGTTAAATGCGCTCATGTTTGGTGAAGCGGAAGCAGCGCACCTAGGCTTCGCCGTGCAGCGACTAAAGTTGACCGTGATTGTGAATGCGGCCTTGCTTGCAGGCTTTGCAGTGTCGGTGTCAGGGATGATTGGTTTTGTCGCGCTCGTTGCGCCGCATATTGCGCGTTTACTCATCGGCCCTGACGTGCGGTTTTTAATTCCTGCATCGGCCTTATTGGGAGGTGGCTTGCTAGTAATGGCAGATATTATCGCGCGGACCTTGCTTGCACCAGCTGAGGTACCAATAGGGGTAATTACCGCATTTATTGGTGCACCATTTTTTCTGGCTCTTTTGTATACGCAGCGGCGTAGTGTGATGGGGTTGTGATGGGTTTGGTACTGAACAATATTGTGCTGACGCGCGCTCAGCGGCATTTGGTGGATAGGGTTTCACTTTCGTTTGCACCTGGTCTATTGACTGTTGTAATGGGTGAAAACGGAGCCGGTAAATCAAGCCTGCTCAAGGTGGCTGCGGGTGAATTAGTGCCCACGCATGGTGAAGTGATGTTGTGTGAAAAGCTACTCCATACATGGCCATCCATGGCGCGCGCAAAGCGTTTAGCAGTATTGCCGCAAGAGTCTACTATTTCGTTTATGTTTTCCGCATTTGAAGTGGTGTTAATGGGTCGATCAATGCACTGTCAAGGCTACCCTGACGCACTTGATCGCGATATTGCACAGGCGGCGTTAGTGAGAATGGATGTGGCGCATTTAGCCAATCGGCTGTATCCAACGCTGTCAGGCGGCGAACGTGCGCGCGTATCGCTGGCGCGCGTGCTAGCGCAGCTTTGGCGAACAAGTGAGCAAACTCCACGCGTATTGTTGCTCGATGAGCCAGTGGCAGCACTTGATATTGCGCATCAGCATTTAGCGTTGCAGGTAGCACGCCAATTTGCCCATGAAGAAGGTGCGGCTGTGGTGGCGGTATTGCATGATTTAAATCTCGCCGCGCAGTATGCTGACAATGTCGTGTTAATGAAAGCAGGGCGTCTTGAGGCTAGTGGCAGCGTGGCGGAAACGTTGACTGAATCAATCTTGAGCCGCTGTTTTTCGACTGCGATTCGGCGTATCGCCCACCCAGATGACGGCAGGCCGCTGTTATTTGCGACCTGATTAAATAAAGGCGACTAATCGCCCTTTGGTGTTACCTGTGTTTGTTGATAATTTTGTATGCCAACGCGGCGGATAAGCTCAAGCTGGGTTTCTAAAAAGTCGATATGCTCTTCTTCGCTTTCGAGAATTTTTCTAAATAAATCGCGCGACACATAATCCTTCGCGATTTCAGCCGCCTCAACGGCTGCTTTTAAGTCTGGGTGCGCAATCATTTCGAGTTTCAAGT
This sequence comes from Burkholderiales bacterium, assembly GCA_031414695.1. GTDB lineage: Bacteria > Pseudomonadota > Gammaproteobacteria > Burkholderiales > Usitatibacteraceae > UKL13-2. The sequence continues at coordinate 74,042 of JANNWG010000027.1, read as the reverse complement.
CGCACTCGAGGCATTCTTTCAAGTCTTCACCAATCATTAACTTACCAAGATTTTGTAAGTTTGGAAGACCTTCTAAAAATAAAATACGCTCAATCAACATATCCGCGTGTTTCATTTCATCAATCGACTCATGCACTTCGTAGTCGCCTAACTTATCGAGCCCCCAATTTTTGAACATACGGCCATGCAAAAAATATTGGTTAATCGCGGTTAGCTCGTTATACAAAATTTTGTTTAGATGCTGGATGACTTTTTTATCGCCTTTCATGCTGCCCTCATTGGTTTATAAACTGGCAAGATTCTAAACGGCAAGCGTGAAAATACCTACAATAATTGTTGCGAATGGTGTTACGAATAGGAATGTGTCGCAACAAAAGGGTGCGGTTGTAGCAATACTAGGCTGCCGCTTGTAGGCCCATTATGACGGGATATCTATGCAATTTTCCGCGCGCAATGTGCTCTTTTTTGACTTCATCAAGCAGAATACCGCGTGCGCAATCTGCGCATTTGCCACAACAAGTGGCAACACCAAGTGACTTGCTCAAATCAGATAAGCTGGTCGCGCCAAGCTTGGCAGCGTGGCGTACTTCGCGTTCGGTCACAGCATTGCATAGGCAAACATACATGGCGTAATTGGCATCGTGTGGAGATATTTAAGTATCAATTTAGCAGAGTCTCAATGGTTTTGCAAATGAGAATGATTAACATTTAATAATCAATAAAAAGTCTAATATGGGCGGGCGTCTTGAGCATATATTGCTCCAAAAAGCCCACCAATAGGCGACTTTCAATTTTTATTGCGCTATTGTCTAGCGCGATACGATTAACTGCGCGCCAGTTTTTAATATTGACGTTGCGGACAACTTATTCCAGCTCAGTAGATTTGCAACGCTGGTATTAAATTGTTTGGCAATTGAAAATAAGGTGTCGCCTGCACGAATCGTATGCTTGCGCGTTTGCGTCGGCAGCTGTTTGGGCTCTGGCTTCGTAGCAGCAACACTGGCTGTTGATACACGCGCCAATATGGGTGAAGCCTCACTTATCATGCTTGCGACTTGTAATGACTGGCCGATATTGACGCTATTACTCGTTAATTGATTAGTGGTTTTTAATTCTGCTAATGTGAGTCCCGCGCGTTTGGCAATGGCAAACAATGTATCGCCAGCCTTCACTACATATTGGGTTGTCACAACGCTTGCTGCTGCTGCATCAGACGTGACGATGGCAGCGGCAACTGGTGCGTCTATAGAAGCCAAGCGTAAATTCTCTCTAGCCTCGCGCGGCAAATTTGATTTTTGTATTGGCGCATCGTCACCTAATTTTGCGGTAATGGTTTGCTGCTCACGCTTGAGCATCACTTTGCGATCAAATGCCACGCTTATCGCTTGTGCCTCTTTGGCGTTAGGTGCCATAAACGTAGCTGGCTGGGTAAATTTACCCTTGCGCTCTTTGAATGGCCCATTCGTTGCGCGTAAGTAGGAGGCGGTCATACCATGCTTCTTCGCCACCGCATCCACCGTTTGCCCGCGTTGTGCGGTGACAGTTACCCACGACACCATTGGCCCGTTGAGTGAGCGATAGAGTGCTAAGTTGGAGCGAAATATTTCAGCTTGCTCAGTAGGTACTAAAAAGAAGCCAGTGCCCGTTGCCGCAACTGGTTTATTGAACGATGGATTTAGTTGAGCAAAACTTTCTTCAGTCATTTCTGCCAAGCGTGCGGCTAATTTCACATCAATTTTCTCAGGCGCTTTAACTTGGGTAAAAAATGGTCGATTATCAACAGCGGGCAAGGCAATACCGTAGCTAGCAGGCGAGAGAATGATATTTTTTACCGCGAGTAATTTCGGCACATAGGCACGCGTCTCGTTGGGTAATTTTAAATTAGCAAAGCCAGTTGGTAGTCCTAAGCGCTGATTTTTTTGAATGGCGCGTCCTACACAACCTTCGCCGCAGTTATAAGCGGCAAAGGCTAAGTCCCATGAATTAAACATGCCGTAGAGTTTGGTTAAATAATCCAGCGCCGCATTGGTGGACAGCAGCACATCGCGACGATTGTCGGTCAGCCAATCTTGGGCGAGACCGAAATTTTTGCCTGTGGACGGAATAAATTGCCACATGCCTGACGCGTGAGCGTGTGAGTAGGCTTGTGGATTAAACGCGCTCTCAATTATCGGCAACAGCACAATCTCGGTAGGCAAACCACGACGCTCGACTTCCTCAACGATGTGATACATATAGCGCGCACCGCGTTCAACAAATCGCTTGATGTAGTCTGGTCGGTTTGCATACCAATGTTCTTGTTGTGCGACTAATGGTGATGCCACCGCCCCCATTACAAAGCCACGCCGTACGCGCGCCCATAAGTCGGACTCCACCGGAATCACCACTTCGGCAAATTCTAGCGCTGTGGCGCTAACAGGTAATGTCAATCGCGGTAAGTTGATTAACGCGATTGGCGTTATCGTATCTACAGTGGGTGCGGTTGGTAACTTAGGTGGCGAATCAAACATCGTCGTCGAGCAACCCGCGACAAATAATGCGCTACTCGCCAATGCTGACGTTAGTAGGATGCGGCGTAAGTACAACTTGGTGCGGGATTGGTTTGTTGGCGTCATAAGTCATTATAAAACGAGTGACGGCAACGCGGTAGGCAGGTGTCTAGGGGATTGCACTAAGTCCATTGCTTAATTTTTAGCGCACTTTTAACGCCATATTAATAAGGCGCTAATGATGTTTAGACAGACAACGCTAAACCGTTTTTTTGCGCCCCAACAATGCCCCGACTGATCGCACCTGAGGACGATGCGAGGTGGCGTTGTCATTGTTGGCTTGCGTCACAGTTTCAACCACGCTTGTTTTAACCATCGGCTCGTAGGGTTTACTCGCGTCAAAATATGGATAGCTTGGGTGTGGTGTGGCGGGTGGGCTGTCGTGGGTCTGGCGTGCGCCATATTGGGACGTGCGTGATTTACGGTGAGAGTCTTTAGCCTCGCGCACATTGCGTTGTTCGTTTTTAATGCGGCGTTCATCATCGCTTAAAGGCGGGGCTTTGCTATTGCGTTCGCGTTCGCGCTCACGTTCGGCGCTTGGTGCTGAACGTGCACTGACTTCCCCTGCCAATATTGGTAACGGCAGCCTGATGATTTCGCGTTTGAGTAATTTTTCAATCGCGGTTAAATATTCCATTTCATCCGGGCTAACCAGCGAAATAGCCTCACCCGGCGAGCCTGCGCGACCAGTGCGGCCAATACGATGAACGTAATCTTCAGGTGTATTGGGGATTTCGTAATTGATCACAAACGGTAGCTGGTCAATATCAATACCGCGTGCGGCAACATCGGTGGCAACAAGTAATTTCACTTTGCCCGTTTTGAATTCTTCTAGGGCTTGCGAACGTTCAGATTGGCTGCGATCACCGTGAATGGCAGTAGCAGATAGGCCGTCTTTGGTGAGTTGGCGCGAGAGCTTATCAGCGTCGCGTTTCATCCGGGTAAATATCAGCACCTGCTGCATATTGCGTGTTTTGACTAGGTGCGCGAGCAGGGCGTGCTTTTTAGGTGCGGGGACTTCATAAACTTGGTGGGTGACTAATTCAGATGGCGCATTGCGGCGTGCAACTTCGATCATAAGTGGGCTGCGCATGAAGCCGTTGGCGAGTTTTTTAATGTCCTCCGAAAAAGTCGCCGAGAACAACAAATTTTGCCGTGACGGGGGAAGGGCGGCCAAGATGCGCGTAATGGCTGGCATAAAACCCATATCGAGCATGCGATCAGCTTCATCGAGCACGAGTATTTGCACTTGGCTTAAGTTGATGCTCTTCTGCTCCAAGTGATCCAGCAAACGGCCAGGGGTAGCAACAACAATTTCGACGCCATTTTGCATCGACTTAATCTGCGGTTTGATATCAACGCCACCATAAAGCAGCGCCGTTCGAAGCGGTAAATACTTGCCGTAGGTGCGAACTGACTCCTCAACCTGCGCGGCCAGTTCACGCGTTGGGGTCAGCACCAGCGCGCGTACTGGATGCTTGGCAGGCGAAGTGCTGGTGCTCGCCATTGGTGCTAAAAGGTGCAGCAGTGGCAGCGTAAAACTCGCTGTCTTGCCTGTGCCAGTCTGAGCACAGCCCATGATGTCTTGACGATTGAGTACCGCAGGAATGGCTTGAGCCTGGATCGGCGTGGGCTCGGTATAGCCTTCTTCAGAGACAGCGCGGAGTAGTTGCGGGGCAAGATTCAGTGAAGCAAAAGACATCAAACAGCCTTGATTTTTATTTGGTTAAATTGATAAGTAAGATATTTTATCGGGTTATCGACATGAGCACATGGAATCATTTTTAACCCAAATTAATGTGTTTTGCCTGATGGCATGCATGTTGTTCAACCTTTAACCTGCTCAAATTGCAAGTTTGGATGCAACAATCACTTAAGTGCCAGTATCCTAAACCCCATAAAATACGGCTTGACTAAATTCAAATGTCGTTTACAGACGCGCGTTTTCGAGCATAATGCCTTTGAAATTACCGCCAATAGGCGACTTTTAATGATGGGAACTTCTCATAACGCGTCGTTCGTGCTGAGGTATCGAAGCACACACTTTTAAGTTTTTGATTTATAGGGCTTGAATAACTCTTCGATACCTCTCAAGAAACAGCTTTTTTCTCTATTAAAATCAATGGGTTGAAAATAGGATGTACTTTAAAAACTGGCTACTAACAGCGTCGAAACAGCATTAAATTTCAACTAAATATTCAGCAATACGTGGAATTCAGCATTCAGTTTCTCAAGGTCGCCTTTCACCCTATGGGGTGATTAACTCGCTCAGCACGAACGGCGGGTTATGAGAAGTTTCCCAATTACCAGATGCTGAACTTTATCGATAGCACTTGCGTATGACAAGATGTTAATCGATAATGAAAACTTTCAATCAGGAGCAAGTATGCATACCGTAACGATTTCACCTAAATTTCAAGTTGTCATTCCACAGGCTGTGCGCGAGTCAATGAAGCTATCTGCGGGCGAGAAAATGCAGGTGCTGCAATTTGATAATCGCGTTGAGTTAATTCTGGTGCGTAATGTCAAAACATTGCGCGGCTCGTTAGCTGGAATGGACTTGAATCTTGACTGCGACGCTGACAGGTTTTAATGAAATTCACAAAGCCAGTGGCAACAAAAAAACTCAATGTTGTCGATTCGTCTGCATGGCTCGCCTATTTTTCAAACGATGCGAATGCGGATCACTTTGCTGACGCTATTGAAGATAGCAAAAATTTAATTGTGCCTGTCATTGTGCTGTTTGAGGTTTTCAAAAAAGTATTGCGTGAGCGCGGTGAGCAAGCCGCACTGCAGATTGCAGGCACTATGCATGCAGGAAAAATAGTCCCCATTGATGCTGCGCTGGCTTTAGATGCGGCTCGCTATGCGATGCCGATGGCCGACAGCTTGATTTATGCAACCGCGCAGCGATTAGGCGCTTTGGTGTGGACGCAAGATAATGATTTCAGTGGACTAGCTGACGTACGCTATTTCACAAAGTCGGCAACAAAAGCAAGGTCAATTACAAAGCGTGGCAAGCCCTAAAACAACCGCTGCAAGGCCCCATAACGCGTCCGCATCTCAGCAGGCAAATGATGTGCAAGTTTTGTCAGTAACTCATCATGCAAGACTAATTCTTGCTGCCATTGGATTGGCTTTAGCGTGGTGATCTCAGCAAATTTTGCGGCATCAAAATCAAGCCCGCTCCAATCAAGATCGCTGTAACTTGGGATGTAACCCAATGCTGTTTCAGTGGCCTTTGCGCTGCCTTCGACGCGTTCAATAATCCATTTGAGTACGCGCATGTTGTCGCCGAAGCCGGGCCAGATAAATTTGCCAGCGTCGTCTTTACGAAACCAGTTAGCACAGTAAAGTTTTGGTGCATATGCACCTGCGGCTTCACCAATATTGAGCCAGTGCTGAAAATAATCCGCCATGTTGTAGCCGCAAAAAGCGAGCATCGCGAATGGATCGCGGCGCACCACGCCGGTTTCGCCGACGATGGCGGCGGTGGTTTCTGAGCCTAATGTGGCGGCCATGTAAACGCCCTCGCCCCAATTACGCGCTTCGCAGATGAGCGGCACAGTGGTTGAGCGGCGGCCACCAAAAATCATCGCGGCAATTGGCACGCCGTTTGGGTTATCCCATTCTGGGTCGAGCGATGGGCATTGCGAGGCGGATACGGTGAAGCGCGCGTTAGCGTGCGCGGCGAGTCGTCCGCAATCGGGCGTCCATGCGCGACCTTGCCAATCGGTGAGTTGTGCGGGCGGTGTTTTGGTCATACCTTCCCACCAAACGTCACCTTCGGCGGTGAGGCCGACATTGGTGAAGATGACGTTTGCTTTTAAGGTATCCATGCAATTAGGATTGGTCTCGTAGGATGTGCCCGGTGCGACACCAAAAAATCCCGCTTCAGGATTGATCGCGACCATCTTGCCCGACGCATCGCGCTTTATCCACGCGATGTCATCTCCAACCGTAGTAACTTCCCAGCCAGCGTCGGTAAATGATTTGGGTGGAATCATCATTGCAAAATTTGTTTTGCCGCACGCTGATGGAAACGCGGCGGTGACGTAGTGCTTTTTACCCGCAGGCGTTTTTACACCGAGTATCAACATATGTTCAGCGAGCCAGCCTTGTTGCTTACCCATCACGCTGGCGATACGTAACGCAAAACATTTTTTACCGAGTAATGCATTGCCGCCATAGCCTGAGCCGTATGACCAAATTTCATGTGTTTCCGGAAAATGCACAATGTATTTATGGTCTTTATTGCATGGCCACGTTACATCTTTTTCGCCCGCTGCAAGTGGCGCGCCAACCGAATGCAAGCACGGCACAAATTCACCATTTTCACCAAGCGCCTCTAATACTTTTTGTCCCATGCGGGTCATGTGCTTCATATTTACAGCAACATAAGGCGAATCTGAAATTTCCACACCAATGTGCGCAATGTGCGAGCCAATTGGGCCCATCGAAAACGGCACCACATACATGGTACGGCCACGCATCGAGCCTTGAAATAAACCGCGCAACTTGGCGCGCATTTCATCGGGTGCTTGCCAATTATTGGTGGGGCCAGCGTCGTTCTTATCGACAGAGCAAATAAAGGTGCGGTCTTCGACACGCGCCACGTCAGTTGGGTCAGACCACGCAAGATAGGAGTTTGGCCGCAGTGTGTCGTTTAATTTGCGGAATGTGCCCGCATTGACAAGCTCTGTGCATAAACGCTGATACTCATCTTCTGAACCATCACACCAGTAAATGCTTTCAGGCTCAGTGAGTGCCGCAATCTCATTGACCCAAGCTACTAATTTTTGATGCTTGGTAGGGACGTGACTAGCTAGGATGGGTTTGGCTTGAGCGTGCATTGTGGTCTCCGAATTGCCGTGTAAGTGTCGATGCACTTACATCAAGTTTTTTCAATTCAAGATTATCCCATGAGAGGCAATATTTCGAGAGCTTGGGGCGGCATATTGGTTAATTTTTTGCTGCGGACAAGAGTCTGTTGCAAAAAAACCAATCAATCTGGACGTTGCTGTCCATATGTGCGAAATTTTTCCAAAACGCTTGCCATTTCAGCCGCATCTAATATTGGTATGGGCAACCCTGTTTTTAAGGCTTCTAAATACATTTTGGCGAGCGCTTCCACTTCTACTGCTAGTGCTAATGCGCTTTCAAGATTGGCACCGCACGCAATCACACCGTGCTGCGCGAGCAGGCAGGCTTTGCGATCTGTTAATGCAGCGAGGGCATTTACGGACAATGCTTGCGTACCAAACGTAGCATAGGGCGCGACGCGAATATTAGCGCCACCTGCGGCGGCAACCATATAGTGAAATGCGGGTATCTCGCGGCCAAGTACGGCCAGTGCCGTCGCGTAAATGGAGTGCGTATGCACGATGGCCGCAACGTCTGGACGTGCAGCGTAAATATCGTGGTGAAAGCGCCACTCGGAAGAAGGCAAAATCTCACCTTCGTATATACCTTCATGCGACATGGATACTATTTTTTCAGGTATTAATTTTTCATAATTAATACCAGTTGGCGTAATCAAATAGCCAGCCGCAATGCGTGCGCTGACATTGCCCGCTTTACCGTGGTTGATGCCGTAAGCATTCATCTTGAGCGCGGTGGTGATGATTTCTGCGCGCAATGCTTGATCAGGCAAATGATTCAATTTTAGAAATGTCACAGGCTAATCTCCTACAAATGCATCGAGAATATTGGCAGGTGCAAATACGCCGCGCTCAGTGATGATGCCCGTAATTAAGCGTGCAGGTGTGACATCAAAGCCTGGATTGGCGATAGGTGTTAATTTATCAACCATGAATACTGGCAAGGCGTTTGAAGCATTATTGCTCGAAAGCCCCCATACAGAGCGCACTTCCATTTCGTCACGTTCTTCTATTTCAATATCACGCATGCCATTTTGTATGCTCGGGTCGATAGTTGATGTCGGTGCGGCGACATAAAATGCGATGTCATTATCAAATGCTGCCAATGCTTTTAAGTAAGTGCCAATTTTATTGGCGGCATCACCATTTGCGCTAATGCGATCCGCACCAACAATGACCAAATCAATCGCACCGTGTTGCATTAAATGTCCGCCTGCGTTATCCACAATATAGGTGTGAGCGATTTCAGCCTCGCGTAATTCAAGCGCCGTTAGCAACCCTTGATTACGCGGTCGCGTTTCATCTACATACACATGAATCGGTAACGATTGTTGCTTGGCTAAATAGATTGGCGAAAGCGCCGTGCCATAGCCCACGCATGCGAGCGCGCCCGCATTGCAATGGGTGAGAATATTGATTGATCGTTGCAGCCGCTGATACAAATTTTGCAAAATTGTTAAGCCGTGTTCACCGATCGCGCGGTTGGTGCGAATATCATCTTCGGCCATCCCATAAGCGGCCTGCCATGCGCGTTCCGCGCGTTGTGGCGCGGGTGTTCCCGCTAGGCAGGTTTGCATCAGGTTAAGCGCCCACATCAAATTGACGGCGGTAGGACGGGTGGCCTTCAAAGTGGTTACGGCCTGCGTTAGCGCGTCATCCGTATTATTTTCTTGCATCATCAACGCCACACCATAAGCAGCCGTGACGCCGATTAAAGGAGCACCGCGAACTTGCATGGTTGAAATCGCGCGGGCGGCATCGTTCATCGTGCGAAGTTCGATCACTTCACGCGAAAACGGTAGCTTGGTTTGATCCGTAATGTAGTGATGCGCCAAGTTATTCGCATCACGCTCGCTCCAGATTGAGCGTTTATTGTTCAAAATTTTATTCATCAAATGATTTTACATATGTCTTGTTTAAACCACAGATAAACACAGATAAACACAGATGCGCACAGATATTGACCTCGACATCATCTGTGTTTATCGACGTTCATCTGTGATTCCAAAATTTTTATCACCATTAGGTAGCGCCTCTCACGCTTGATACCCTAAGATTAGCTACGCATCGGTTATAATTTCATTCTCTTTGCATGCTTTCCTAAGGCTTTCACCATGACACAGTACATATTCGTCACGGGCGGTGTAGTTTCCTCACTTGGGAAGGGCATCGCCGCCGCTTCTCTTGCCGCTATTCTTGAATCACGCGGCATCAAAGTTTCCATGATGAAGCTAGACCCGTATATCAACGTGGATCCTGGCACGATGTCGCCATTTCAGCACGGTGAAGTTTTTGTCACCGATGATGGCGCCGAGACTGATCTTGATCTCGGCCACTACGAGCGCTTTGTGTCGATGAAAATGAAGAAGGCAAATAATTTCACGACCGGCCAAATTTACGAGCGCGTCATTAATAAAGAGCGCCGTGGTGACTATCTTGGCGCTACTGTGCAGGTGATTCCGCACATTACGGATGAAATTAAAACATCCATCATCGCAGGCACAGCAGATGCCGATGTCGGCATTATTGAAATCGGCGGCACGGTGGGTGATATCGAGTCGCTGCCATTTTTAGAAGCCATTCGCCAAATGGGCGTTGAGCAGGGACGAGATAACACTTGCTATATCCACTTAACACTCGTGCCGTATTTGCCTGCGGTAGGCGAGATTAAAACCAAACCTACGCAACACAGCGTAAAAGAATTACGTCAAATCGGCATACAGCCTGATGTAGTGATGTGCCGCAGTGATCGTCCGTTACCGGATGATGAGCGCCGCAAGATTGCGCTATTTACCAATGTAGATAAAGGTGCGGTCATCTCCTGTTATGACGCGACTTCGATCTACAAAATTCCCAAAATGCTGCACAAGCAAGGCTTAGATGAAATTGTTTGTCGCAAGCTACACCTAACGCCACAACCCGCAGATCTGACTCAGTGGAATGACATTGTCTATGCGTTGGAAAATCCAACCGCTGAAGTTGATCTGGCGATGGTCGGTAAATATGTAGATTTGGCCGACTCGTATAAATCATTATCTGAGGCGTTGATACACGCAGGCATTCAAAACCGTACACGCGTGAATATTCATTATTTAGACTCTGAAGATATTGAGAAAAATGGTATCGCAGCGATGGCAAATATGGATGCGGTGCTAGTGCCAGGTGGCTTCGGTAAACGCGGCACAGAAGGTAAAATCGCTGCGGTAAAATTTGCGCGTGAAAACAAAATTCCGTATCTTGGTATTTGTTTAGGGATGCAGATTGCGACCATCGAATTTGCGCGTAACGTCGTGGGCTTAACCGATGCGAACTCAACTGAGTTTGACGCCGATACGCCACACCCCATCGTTGCGTTAATAACTGAGTGGCAAAACCATGATGGTCAGATTGAGCGTCGTGATGGTGACTCCAAAATGGGCGGCACGATGCGCCTAGGCGCGCAGCCTTGTACAGTGCGCCCTGATACGTTGGCCCATCGTATTTATCAATCAACAACCGTGAGCGAGCGGCATCGCCACCGCTATGAAGTCAATAACCATTACGTGCCACGGCTAGAGGCTGCGGGCTTAGTTATCTCCGCTCGTACCAACGCCGAGTCGCTCACTGAAATGGTGGAGCTTGATGCGGCAAAACACGCCCACCCGTGGTTTTATGGTTGCCAGTTTCATCCGGAATTTACCTCCACGCCGCGCGGCGGACACCCATTGTTTTCGTCGTACATCAAAGCCGCACTTGAGCAACGCAAAAAAACGCATGGCGATGCGGGGTTGCGGGTGGTGCATAGCGCGGCGAAACAGGCTTAATTGTTTTTAATTATTAACCGCCGATGGACGCCGATTAACGCCGACAAAGCAAAAGCAAATGAGGGTTTTGTTTTTATCGGCGTTAATCGGCGTCCATCGGCGGTTAAATTTCTTTTTTTCACTTACAACTATATAAATCATGACTGCAATCGTTGACATCATCGCACGCGAAATTTTGGATTCACGCGGCAACCCTACCGTTGAATGTGATGTGCTGCTAGAGTCCGGCGTGATTGGCCGCGCTGCAGTGCCGTCAGGCGCGTCAACCGGCTCGCGCGAAGCAATAGAGCTGCGCGATAAAGACCCAAAACGTTACTTGGGCAAAGGCGTACTCAAAGCGTGTGAGCACATCAACACCGAAATTTGCGAAGCCATCATCGGACTAGACGCCTCCGAGCAGGCATTTATTGATCGCACCATGATTGAGCTTGACGGCACAGAATCAAAATCACGCTTGGGCGCTAATGCAATTTTGGCTGTCTCCATGGCGTGTGCCAAAGCGGCTGCGGATGAATCTGGCTTGTCGCTTTATCGATACCTTGGCGGTGCGGCGCCGATGCAAATGCCAGTGCCGATGATGAATATTATTAACGGCGGCGCACACGCCGATAACCCGCTCGATATTCAAGAATTCATGATCATCCCTGCTGGGCTGCCGACATTTCGCGAAGCGTTACGCGCGGGTGTGGAAGTGTTTCATACGCTGAAAAAAATCCTCCACGCTGAAGGACACAATACTAACGTCGGCGACGAAGGTGGTTTCGCACCGAATTTACCAAACAACGAAGCGGCGATTCAATATGCTGTTAAAGCAATAACTGAAGCGGGCTATATTCCGGGACAAGATATTTTGGTGGGGCTTGATTGTGCGGCATCGGAATTTTACAAAGACGGTAAATATCGTTTTGAAGCTGAAAAGCTTGCCTTCACTGCGGCACAATTCACCGATGTACTTGCCACGTGGTGCGACAAGTATCCAATCGTTTCTATCGAAGACGGCATGGCCGAAAACGATTGGGATGGTTGGTCAACACTCACTGAAAAGTTAGGTAAAAAAATCCAGCTCGTTGGCGATGATTTATTTGTCACCAATACTAAAATTTTGCGCGAAGGCATTCAAAAAGGTATCGCTAACTCCATTCTCATCAAGGTCAATCAAATCGGCACATTGTCGGAAACCTTCGCCGCCATTGAAATGGCCAAGCGCGCGAACTATACGGTCGTCATCTCACATCGTTCTGGTGAGACAGAAGACACCACCATCGCCGATATTGCCGTTGCCACCAATGCGCTTCAAATTAAAACAGGCTCGGCCTCAAGATCCGACCGTATGGCGAAATACAATCAGCTTTTGCGCATTGAAGAAGAGCTTGGCGAGGCGGCTAGCTATCCGGGCAAATCGGCTTACTACAACTTGAAATAACATCCGAGCCAACACCAACGCTTAATGAAATACCTCCCTCACACATTAGTTGTTCTCATCATTGCCATTCAGTATCCACTCTGGATCGGCAAGGGCAGCTGGCTGCGTGTGTGGGAAGTGAATAAACAATTAAACGAGCATCAAGAAAAAAACGTAAAGCTCGCCGCGCGCAATGCCGGGCTCGATGCTGATGTGCGAGATTTAAAAGAAGGACTGGTCGCTGTGGAAGAACGTGCTCGCGTCGAGCTAGGCATGATTCGCACCAATGAAACGTTTTATCAAGTCATCAGCAAAACCAGCACGGCAAACACTAAACCGTAAACACTAGCAATGGAGTGCTTTTTGAGACTAAAACGCCTGAAAATACCCGCCAATAGGCGACATTGCTAATTTGATATGCGCATGTGTAGAGTAGCGTCCAGATTAGTTAGCATACGGGGCGCTATGCTTAACCTTGAAACGATAATTTACTGTTTCAACTCTTTGAAAGTATGCATGTATAAAAGCATTTGGTGGTTTACAACAATCTTACATATGATGGCGTCAGTAGCTAAACGCGACTTGAGCAGACATTGCGCATACTGATTACAGGTGCTGACGGTTTTCTAGGCCGTCGGCTAGTTGAAAAGCTGCTGGTTGCTGGTCGTCTCGGCGATGGCTTAGATCCAATCTCGCGCCTGATACTAATGGATATCCATTTCAGAGGCACATCTAGCGACGCACGCATTGTGCAATTCACCGGCAGTTTCACTGACACGAAGTTGCGCGATCAAGCGCTGTCCGGTGGTATCGATGTGCTGTTCCATTTAGCATCGATGCCTGGTGGCGCAGCACAATCAAATTATGAATTGGGTAGAGCCGTCAATCTAGAAGGATCCCTTGCCCTAATGGATGCTGTATGTGCTCGCAGCGGCCGGTCACCCACCGTAGTTTACGCGTCGTCTATCGCGGCAATCGGGCCTACGCAAACTGACGTATTTAACGATGACACTCCGTTAAGACCGCGCGGCAGTTATGGTTGCCACAAACTAATGCTGGAAACGCATCTAGCAGACCTTACCGCTCGCGGCTGGGTAGATGCGCGGTCTTTGCGACCCGCCGGCATTGTGCCGCGCCCAAGAAACGCGTTTGAAGGCTTTGCCACCGCATGGATGAGTAATATCTTTCATGCCATTGCAAACGGCGAGTCGATGGAAGTGCCAGTGGCAAAAGACGCAACCACTTGGCTGCAATCGGTGGAGTGCGTCGCTGATAATTTTCTACACGCAGCCCGTTTACCCGCAAGCAACTTGCCTGCGCATCGTGCCTGGACATTGCCAGCACTTAACCCCTCTATGGGTGAGCTCGTCGAGGCCATTGCTCGGCAGACTAAGCCAGCGCACATCAGCCGCATCAGCTTCCGTGCGCCTGTGGCTGGCGCCTCTCGCGCTGGCTTGCCCCCTCAACAGTTGCCGCAGACCGAGGCGCTCGGCTTTCAGCACGACGGATCCATTGATACATTAGTGCGGCGAGCGCTAAATGAGATTGCCACCCACGCTTCGCGCTAGCCTAATGCTAGGTGTAATTGTGTTACTGGCAAGCGTCTCAAGATGGTCAGGGCACAGCACTGTTCGGCTAGTATAAATTCGCCGTTTGCTCTGAGGTATCGAAGGGTTCTCTGCTCGAAGAGCCCTTCGATACCTCAGAGCAAACGGGTATTAAATGAACAGCATTAGGTCAAGACAGCAAATCTCCAAGCCCTTTTATAATGCCGCGCTTTCAAAAAAAACGACGTGATTTGACAGTCATTTCTGGAGCAATTATCGCCACTGAAAAATTATTCCTTTACCTAGGAATTTATGCTAATATTCCTGCAACTAGGAATTTATACCTAGCAATAATGCAGTATGCGATGAGGCATTAAGACCTCCGCATGCAACATATCCGCCGCAATTTTCAAGAGGAGAATTCCGTGATGAAACTCAGTATATTGGCGTCCGCGACGGCGCTAGCTATTAGCGCTGCTTACGCCCAAGCGCAGCAAACAACCAACAGCACAAATGCAGCGCCAGCCGCCGATGCGACTAAAGAGAAGCCCGCGATTGAGGAAATCGTCATCACCTCACAACGTGTAAAGGAATCCGCGCAGAAGGCGCCGATTGCAGTCTCGGTCGTCAGCCAAGAAGAGCTGACGCGCTTGAGCGTATCGCGCGCTGAAGATTTGTCACGTGTCGTTCCGGCGCTAGTCGCAACGGCTTCGGGTGGTCCTAATACGACGTTTTTCATACGCGGCGTCGGCAACACCACTAGCAATTCGTACAGTGACCCTGCCATCTCGTTCAATTTCGATGGAGTCACGATTGGTCGGCCAAATTCGACGCAAGGGTTCTTCTACGATTTGGAGCGTATTGAAGTACTCAAAGGCCCACAGGGCACGCTCTACGGACGCAACGCGACCGGAGGCGCCATCAACGTTCTGCCAAGGCGCCCAGAGTTCAAGGTTAATAACACAGAAATTCAAGCTAGCTTCGGCAACTACGGAACGACGCAGGTACAAGGTGCACTCAACCGTTCTGTAAGCGATGACGTCGCGTTCCGCCTATCCACAACATATGATAAACGTGACGGCTATCTTTCTGACGGTACATCAGATCAAGATCAACGCGCTGTGCGTGCGCAGTTGCTGGCTAAATTGTCGCCGGACTTAACGACGCGGTTTAGCGCCGATTATTCGCATCAAGGTGGCGCTGGCAGTGGCTCTTTCATCTATGGCACGTATCGCTTAGTCAGCCCTGCGGCAGGCTATGCCTTCACACCGACGCCGCAGCTAGGGCCAGGTGTTGGCGTGCACGATCCTAGAACTGAAGCGTTCGTGCAGACTCGCTATATCGCACAGGCTGGGCGTCTGTCTGAGGCGGTCAACAGTTTTCCCCGGCAAGACAATTCAGTCTGGGGTCTCACCAACGAAACCAACTGGACTACCGCTGCAGGAACGTTAACCGTTCAGACAGCCTATCGCCATTCCGAGATTGATTCCCTATCGACTACCTCTAACTTTCGCGGCTTCTTCATCGATGAGAAGACCGATCAATCCAGCTTAGAAGCGCGCTTCGCGGGCAAGTTGGGCAGCAATATCAACTACCTGATTGGCGGTTTCTACTTTGATGAAAACATCAAAAATACCTCAGCGATCAATCAGTTAACAAGCCTTCCTATTCAGGCCTATGAGACCGGCGCCAAGTCAAAAGCAGTATTCGGGCGGCTTGCATTCCGTGCTAGCGATACGCTAACGCTGACTGCGGCTGCGCGCTACACCGACGACCTTAAGCACATGAAAGGTCTAAGCAATGTCTATTCGATATTTTGTGGTTCGCCTACGCCACCGCAAGACAATTGCCCGACAGCACCGTTGATGCCGCTGGTACGCACGGCAGCTGATGTCGTTGCCTTCTATACCTCGCGCGGCATTGCTTTTGGTGCGCCGGGGTCACGCGGGGCAAATACGCCAACGATTAACAACACTCAACTTACAATTGACACGTCACAGTCGACAAAAAAATTGACATATCGCTTTGCAGCAGACTTGCAGGTAACCCCGTCGAACCTACTGTATGTCAGTTATGAAACTGGCTTTCACAGCGGCGGCTTCAATTTCGGTCGCGGCCTCGAAACCTACGAGCCTGAGACAATTGGCGCATTAACATTCGGCTCCAAGAATCGGTTCCTAGACAATCGGCTGCAGTTGAACGTCGAAGCGTTCTATTGGAAGTACAAAGATCAGCAGATTAGCCAGTTCGGCGCAGACTTCAGCACACCGCCAGTCTCGGTCTTCTACACTTCAAACATCGGTCGCAGCACCATCAAGGGCATTGACCTCGACTTTGTGCTGCGTGCCACAACGACAACCCGAATCAGCGGCGGTGTTCAGTATCTCAAGACGGCGTACACCTCGTACACCGTTTATGGGGGGACTAACGCAACCCCTAACTTCGATTGTCCGTATAGCACAAGCACCTTCCGGGGTTCACCAGCGTTCGCGATTAACTGCTCTGGCAAGCCTGCGTTGTTCTCGCCAACATGGTCTGCCAATCTCAACTTGGAGCAGACTTTCGAGTTCGGCAAATACGATCTCGTGGCGCGCGCTGGCACACGTTATCGCGGTAACTTTTTTTCTGCCACCAGCTATCAGTCGTGGGTGATTTCAAAGGCTGGCTACCAGTCTGATGCGTCATTGACGTTGGAGCCAGATTCAGATCGCTGGTTTGTAACTGCCTACGTCAACAACATCGAAAACACACGGCGAATTACCCAATCAAATGTCAACGGCAGCCTGTTTACGCAGTCTGCACTAGCCACCGCACCGCGCACCTATGGTCTGCGCGTTGGTATGAGGTTTTAACTATCATGACAGCACAAGTAACCGATCTACAATACATAGCACATGCTGTGCCAGATCTCGATGCTGAGCGCAAGTTTTACGGCACGACTTGGGGGCTGACTGAGGTTTGCGAGGAAGATGGCAAAGTTTACTTTGCCGCTGAGGGCTCGACGCATCCTTTCGTTATTCGGCTTCGTCAAGACGATGAGAAGAAGACGGATTTAATTGGCTTCTCAGCTGCCTCACGTGCGGATGTCGATGCCATATTTGCACAAGCCATGGCAGCTGGTGTCAAACCAATTAGCGAGCCAGGACCAGCTGAAGGTCCTTCAGGCGGCTATGCCGCGCGCTTTTTCGATCCCGAAGGTCGGGCGCTTGAGGTGATTTGCGATTCCAAGCTTCGCGTAGCACGCAAGCTCAATATCGGCGAAGCCATACCAGTGGGCTTAAGCCACGTGGTGCTGCATTCGCCGGATATTGACAGTCTCGTTAAGTTCTACGAGAGCGTACTCGGCTTTAAATTGTCTGATTGGATTGCGAAATTTATGGTCTTTCTGCGCTGCAATAAAGCGCACCACCAGTTGGCCATCCTGCCTGGCAAATCAGCGTTGAACCATGTTGCCTTTGATGTCAGCTCGGTTGACGAAATGATGCGTGGACTTGGGCGGCTGACAAAAGCGGGCGTGAAGCTAAGTTGGGGACCTGGACGCCATACCGCGGGCAACAACACGTTCACTTATTACCTGACGCCGAACGGCAATGCGGTCGAGTACACCTCCGATTTAGAAGACGTGGATGAGACGACGTGGGTGCCTAACACCTATGAGATGCGTCCCGACATCACCGATCAATGGGGCACTGGCCGCATCATCATGGGCAACGTGCCGCATCAGACGCTGGATGCAGATAAAGGACTTTGGTGCATACCCGCATGAAACACATAAAATGTAGGTGCTGCGGGGTCATGTCATGTTGAAGCGTGTTTTAGTCGTTGGTGGCGGCATCGGGGGTATGAGTGCTGCCCTGTCCGTCGCACGTCGTGGGGCAGCCGTCACGCTGATTGATTCTGACCCCAATTGGCGTGTTTACGGCGCTGGTATTACGATTACAGGCATGTCGCTTCGCGCATTTGACGATCTGGGTGTGTTGGATGCTATCCGTGAGCGAGGCTTCGTTCACGACGGTATGCGGCCGATGCGCTTTAATGGTGAGCCTCTTGGGCCACCAATGCGCGCACCAGCAGGTTCGCCACCAGTCATGCACGGCGGTGGCATCATGCGTCCGGTGTTGCACGAGATACTGTCAGCACGCGTTCGAGGTGCTGACATCGACATCCGCTTAGGGGTGAGTGTTGATGCACTGACGCAAAACGACGATTATGTTGATGTCACACTGACCGATGGCAAGTTGGAACGCTATGATTTGGTTGTCGGCGCTGACGGCATCTATTCACAGATGCGCACGATGATTTTCCCAGACGCGCCTATGCCCAAGTTCACCGACCAAGGTTGTTGGCGCATCGTCGCCGAGCGTCCGCCGCAAATTGATCGTGCCGAAATCTACTTTGGAGGCCCGCTTAAGCTGGGCATGTCACCCATCTCGCAACAGCAGATGTACGTCTTCTTACTAGAGCATGTGCCTGGCAATCCTTGGTTTGCGCCGGAAACCTATGTCGAACATTTGTCTGACCTGATGGCACCTTTTGGCGGTAACGTACCAGCCGTACGTGCTGCGCTTGGCAAGGACTCTCAAATCGTTTACCGGCCTCTGGAATGGCTAATGCTGCAAGGCGATTGGTATCAGGGTCGCGTCGTACTCATTGGCGATGCCGCACATGCCACCACACCACACATGGCATCGGGCGCAGGATTAGCTGTTGAGGACGGCTTGGTGTTGGCTGACGAATTGGGCAAAACTGATGACGTAACGTCAGCGCTGAATCAGTTTATGACGAGACGCGTCGAACGCGCCCGCTTGGTCGTAGAAACCTCGGTGCGGGCTGGCGAAATGGAAATCAATGGTGCTGATCGCGCACAACAAACTGGCCTATTGTCGTCTGCAACACGTGCGCTACAACAACCTTATTGATTGAAACGCTTCGCACAACCAGACATTGCTGCATCATTAGCAGCACTAATTAGAGGAATACCTACTTGAGTATTGTTGATTCCCACATTGTTGATCCCCGCATCGCGCCACCGCGCACCTTGCAAGAACTGCGCGAGGAAGTTGTCAAGCGTATCAAGGCGAATGGTTACCCAGGTCGCGGTGTACGTCTGCCGGACGCTGAACACGCAATGGCTGCGCTCACCTCGCTAGATCCTGACGAATGGGCTAATGTGTGGATGGCAGCTGGAGATCATGTCATCGAATTAGCCGAGCAAACAGCAGACCACGCCGAACAAAAGACACTCTTCCAAAGTGCATTTGCCACTTACACGATGGGGCGTTTTCCGACGCCTGTTACACCGGGAAAATGCGCCTCATACAATAAGGCGCTTGCCGCCTATATGCGCTATGCCGCGTTGCTGCCTAACAAGCTCGAAGTTGTTCATATACCATTTGAAGACAAGGAAATCATTGGCTACTTTCGCAAACCGGAAGGTGAAGGCCCATTTCCGTTGATGGTGCAATGCGGCGGACTGGACTTTTGGAAAGAACAAGTGGCTGATGAAGCGTTGTCTTACTTACCGCATGGTCTGTGTGTTTTCGGGTTGGATATGCCGGGCACTGGACAGTCGCCGATTAAGGGCGACGTTGGCGCCGAGCGCATTTTCTCGCGCGTATTCGATTGGGCAGAGACGCGAGCCGATATTGATTCCACACGAATGTTTATGCGCGGCGTTAGTTGGGGCGGCCACTGGGCGACACGGGTTGCGTATGCCGAAAAAAATCGTTTATTGGGTGCTATTAACCACGGCGGCGCGGTACATCATTTCTTCCAGCCCGAATGGCAACTAAAGGCTTTAGGAACGCGCGAGTACCTACTTGACCTGTTCGGCGCGCGCGCGAATGTGTTTGGTGTCGAAACGCTGGATGCGTTTCTCGAATATGGCCCACGCATGTCTCTGCTTAACAACGATATGATCGACCAACCCTCAGCGCCAATGCTGGTGATGAACGGCGCGAAAGATAGCCAAGTTCCGATTGCTGATCAGTTGCTGTTGCTGCAACGTGGTGACGCAAAAGAAGCATGGATCAATCCGAAGGGTATTCACATGGGCTTCGGCGCGGGTTATGGCCCTGAGCGGACGATCCGTGAAATTATTGTACCTTGGCTACAGAAGCGCCTTGCACAGCATGATGCCCAAATAGGCAGTCTATGAATCTCGCCACCCTGCACAACGGCACTCGCGACGGCGCACTCGTAATCGTCTCGCGCGATCATACCCGTGCAGCACCTGCCGCACGCATCGCAACCACGCTTCAGGACGCACTAGATCGCTGGGTCGACGTAGAAGCGCCTTTACGTGCGCTCGCCGCCCAACTAGAGTGCGCAAATCTGGACAACGCATTTGATTTCGTCACGCACGATGCACTCGCGCCGCTGCCGCGTGCTTGGCAATGGCTCGACGGCTCAGCATACGAGAGCCACGGCGCTTTACTGCGACAGATATCAGGTAGAGCAGCGCCACCCAACGACGGGCCGCTGATGTATCAAGGACTGTCACACACATTTTACGCTGGCACTGCAGACTTCCCGACACCGAGTGATGACAATAACATTGACTTTGAAGGCGAATTCGGCGTCATTGTCGATCACGTGTCGATGGGTACGACGGCCGCGCAAGCAGCTTCACACATCCGACTTGTAGTGTTGATCAACGACTGGTCTCTACGCGGGTTTGCGCTGCGTGAATCAAAAATAGGCTTCGGCTGGGTGCAGGCAAAACCGCCCTGTAGTTTAGCGCCGGTGGCAATCACACCTGACGAACTAGGCGTGCATTGGCGCGATGGCCGAGTCGACTTGCCGCTTATTATTGATTGGAACGGCAAGCGCTTTGGTGCGGCTGAAGGTTATCCGATGAGTTGGTCGTTTCCTGAACACGTTGCCCATGCGGCGCGCACCCGCTCGCTCTGCGCGGGCACGATCATCGGTGGTGGTACGGTATCAAATGAAAATTATCGCGAAGTTGGATCATCATGCATTGCCGAACGTCGCGGCATCGAAACCATCGACGAAGGTAAACCGCGTACTGCGTTCATGAAGTTCGGTGATCGCGTGCGCATGGAAGCAACACTTCCCGATGGCACACCTTTATTCGGGGTGATTGACCAGCGCGTGGTGAAAGCATAATTCAAAACGTTTTGCCAGATTAGCGATAAACCTTACCGGAGAGAAACAGACATGAACTCGACCGTACATTCAACTACGACACCAAGCGGCTTTGTTGCAACTTGGACGCTTACACTATTGGTGATCATCAACATCTTCAACTATGCGGATCGGGCGCTGCTTGGCATCGTCGTCGAGCCGATGCGCAAGGAGTTGCTGCTCAACGATACAGAGATCAGCATCATTTCAGGCTTTGCCTTTTCGGTGTTTTTCCTGCTCGCAGGCATTGCCATCGCGCGCTGGGTTGATCGCGGTAACCGTCGCCTGATTCTTGTGCTTGGCGTGATCGTTTGGTCAGCCGCGACAGCAGCGACCGGTTACGCAGAGGGGTTTTACTCTCTGTCTGCGTGCCGGATGTTTGTCGGCATTGGCGAGGCGGTGGTGTTTCCGGTCGCAATGTCGCTGCTCGCTGACCTGTATCCGGGTCCAAAATTGTCGCGATCAGTATCGATTTTTCAGGCCAGCATTGGCGTCGGCGTAATGATCGGCTCCATCCTCGCCGGTGTGCTTGCAGCCAAATTCGGCTGGCGCACCATGTTCGAGATTTTTGGCGTGGCGGGCATCGCGTTAGTCTTGCTGATCGCTGTCACGATGCGTCCGACACCACGTTTGGCCGCCGACACGCAGCAGACTTCGGATAGCGGTATCGTGAACGCGATCAGCACAATCCTGAAGGTTCCAGGGATGGGCTGGCTCGCACTAGGCTACGGCACATCAAACATGATGCTGGCCTGTCTACCAGTCTGGGCGCCCACCTTCCTGTTCCGGTCACACAATGTGGAGCTGGCGAAAATGGGTGCTATGGTAGGCCCACCCGCCGTAATTGGCGGTATTGCTGGTGGGGTATTAGCTGGCATCCTTGCCTCTCGTCTCATTCAGCGTAGTGGCAATCCTTGGGCTGGGTTAATCGTGCCGATCATTGCACTACCGTTAGCAGCACCAGCATTCGCGTTGTTCCTGTTCGCGCCAACGTTGCCGATGGTGCTAGTAGGCATTGCGGCGATGAATTTCTTGCTAGCGTCCTCGCTAGGCCCTTGTGTGGCGCTAGCGGTGTCTCTGGTGCCGGGAAACCAGCGCGGTGTGACTTCAACGCTAATGCTAATCGTGCAAAATCTGCTGGCGTTTGCATTGGGCCCGTTGTTGATCGGTGTCGTCAGTGATTTAATTGCGCCGTCCTTAGGCAAGGAGTCACTGCGATATTCGCTTGCACTAATGTTGGCAGCACCGTTGGTAGCATCCTTTATGCTGTGGCGGGCGCAAGGCCGGCTACGCGCGGGCTGATTGCCTATCATGCGTCTGGACAAGCTCGACCTCAACTTATTAGTTGCCCTTGATGTGCTGTTGCAGGAGCGCGGCGTCTCGCTCGCTGCTGACCGACTGCACTTAAGTCAATCGGCCACCAGCGGCGTGCTGGCAAGGCTGCGCGACTATTTCAAGGACGACCTATTGGTGTTGAACGGGCGCAGCATGGCGCTGACGCCGCGTGCTGAAAAACTAGTGGAACCCGTTCGCGCAGTACTCGAACAGATTCGCCAGACTATTTTGGTTGATGAGCCGTTCGAGCCAGCAACGTCTGATCGAACACTCTCAATTATGGCGACCGATTATATCGTCGAGATATTGCTGAGACCGGCGATTATTGCCTGCGCAACTGAGGCACCAGGTATCAGGTTCGAGCTTGTGCCGATCGTCGAACAACCAGTCGATGCGCTACTGCGAGGACGTGCCGATCTGCTAATTGGTATCGATAACGTCGTATCAACGGAACACCCCCATGCGTTGTTATATACCGAAGACTTTGTGATCGCGGGCTGGCGCGAAAACCCGATGCTTGTTGAGCCGATAACGCTGGAAACCTATGAACAACTCGGGCATATCGCGGTTCGTTTTGGTCTTCAGACATCAAGCTACGAGGCGACTGCGGCGGCACGCTTGGGTTCCATCACACGACGCGTTGAAGTAATTGCGCCTAATTTCATGTCGGTGGGCAGTCTCTTGGTTGGCACCAATCGCATTGCTACGTTGCATCGTCTGCTCGCGGTTCGCATGGCCGAATATTTGCCGCTCAAATTGATGAAGCTACCATTTGACATGCCACCGGTGCGCGAGAGCGTGCAATGGTCTTCTCGCCGCGCAAATGATCCGGCTATCAATTGGCTAGTGGATCGGCTCAAGCTGATTGCAAAACAGGTTCAGTCGTCCTGCTGAGGAACTCAATCACAGCTGGCAGCGCTTCAGGGTCTTCGTTCAAGAAGCTATGTGCACCTTCGAATAGTCGCATAACAGAATTAGGGATCTTCTCAGCCATCACCCGCTGTCCAGCTTCGGTGCCAAGGCCATCATATCGACCGCCGAACAGCGCCACTGGAAACATGATTTGATTGAGCCAGTTTAACGCGTCATGCTCCTCTCGCGCCTCAAGTTGCCGACGAGCGCCCATCGCCGCTTGCGTGTCGGTGGGATCAACAGCACCACCGCGTTTCATACCCTGCTCAATGAGTGCAGACGTTTGTTCAGGATGGGCTGCCTGCCAAGCCTCTGACTTTCGTAAGTCAAGCGAGAGCATCGTTCGCGCACGTGTTTCGGCATCCTTGCCATGAAGGGCGAGCAGAGGGTAGCCAAAGTTTCCACCGGGGTTTGAACATGCCAACACCATTCGGCTAATCCGCTCGGGATGTCGCCGCGCTAATTCCTGCGCCACCGAGCCACCAAAGGAAACACCAAGTACCGCAGCGCGATCCCAACCCACTATGTCCATCAACGCCGCAGCGTCATCTGCATAGTCAGCCATGCTGTAGTGTTTGTCGGGCTTCTCAGTCTGACCAAGTCCACGCTGATCGTAGCGCAGTACGGTGAAATGCGCGTTTAGCTTTTCAACATATGGCTGCTTGCGTCGTAGGTCAGCATTGGTACCGTTGATGAAAAGCATTCGCGGCCCTGAGCCGACTATTTCATAGTAGATTTTGATGTCACGTATTTGTGCAAACGGCATACTCATACTCCATTAACTTACAAACCAGCGCATCACCTGTTGGATAGCGCTGGTAATTGCGACATTCAATTCAAAATTAAGCGCCTTCGAAGACAGCCTCAATAGGTTTGAAATAAGTGAAATTAGAAACGATCTTCACATTTGCAGGAACGGGGATGAAGCCCGAATAGGAATGCGTGGCCATCAACATGCCTGCTTTCAAACCTTCGCGGTTGCGCATCAGGTTTATGAGTGGAAACATTGACATAAATGGATCAACCAATGGATGACCACCCACCGTATCGACAAGTCGTTCTTCGCCCGCATCCATCGTGACATGCATCTTCAGGAAATCAAGCTCTTGCCAATCCTTGCGTGCTTCGCCGACCACATAGCCACCAGAGGCGTTTCCGTCGGCTAAACCGTCATAGCGAGGATTGATGCGATAGCCGTTGACCACCTGCCGCATATGCGCCGCAGAGTCAAAGCGAAAGCGTGGGCCAATTACCTCGAACGCCGGGACAATTTCCATGCCGTCAGCAATTTCCTGATAGCTGTATATTTTTTCGCGTGGCGGGAAATCGCGCAGACAGCGGCACGCAAGTTCTGGTTCAATCCAACGATGCTGTGACGCTTCTTTTGGCAGTGTTGCGGGACTCTGCCAGATGTCGTAAATCGGCGTACGTAAGGGTGCTTGTTGGATCATTGCACCGATGTAGAACTTCCATCCAAGTACAGGTCGCCCGAGCAACTCAATGACAAGGTCACTAATTTGCTGCGCCTCGTCGCGATTGCGCGGCCTAACGTCTTCATCGAGGCCTGTTTCGCCGTGAATCTCAATTTCGCCACGACGCATCGCAACGATGAGTTCGGCAGCCTTGCGGATTCGTTCAGGCTCGTGCGGAAATTTCAGTGGAAGCGGGCCCGGGCCCTGAGTAGTAGAAGCGCTTTTAGTCGACATGTTTACCTCTTAAAAAAAATAGGATTACTGAAACTGCGTGCTAGGACTTTTGCGGGAGCATTCGCGTTAAGACATCATCCTTGTCTATGAGATGATGCTTCAGTGCTGCGAAAATATGCAGTATGGCTAAGCCTACCATCAGCCAAACCAGATTGGTGTGTACAAATTTTGCAGTACCCGCCGCAGACCAACTCTGCGCAACCGGTAGGAACGGAATATCGAAGATACCGAAGCCAAACGGATGTCGCCTAGGATCAGGCACTGCCGAACTCATCCACCAGCCGCTTACCGGCATAACGATAAGAAGCAAGTAGAAAAGCGTATGTGATGCGCTTGCTAGCCAGCGAAGTGAGCGCTGCATGGTTGCTGGCAATGGGGGCGGCTTGTGACTGAGTCGCCAACCGATACGAAGCAAGGTCAGGCTCAGGATAACAATGCCGATTGTCTTATGGATATTGGTGGCTGACTGCTGCGCGGCACTCTTTGGAGGCGGGATAGCCGGTCGCGCACCTACACTCTTCGACGGATTTACGGTCGGAGGTGCAGGCGCACCTTGCGTAGATGTGCTGAACCAGCCAATCGGAATAGTTGCCAGCACGAGTGCGGCGATCAACCAATGCAATAGGATCGCCACGCGTGAGTAACGCGTTCGTTGCGGTTGAGTTTGTTTCAAGCCTGCAATGTGTTTGTGCAAATCTGACATTTCGGAAGTTTCATTCATTTGTGGAGCATGCAATAGCCAGCGCCATGTTGCCAGTCGTAAATACTGATACTAGGTATCAGTTCATTCAATTTGACGGCAGTATTCTCAATGCGCAAACTACTCAAATGGCTAAAATAGTTCACCTCTCAGTAGTTCCTCACGATCCTGTCCTGCCTGGTATTGGGCGCGACGGCAGACCTGTGGGCCCAGACGCTAGGCGCTTACTTGACGGTATTGCCCGCATGCGGGAGGGTCTCGCGGCATCAAAACCAGACATCATTGTGATGGCGGGCAGCGATCACTTGTGTCAATTCTTCTTCAATAATATGCCGCCGTTCCTAGTTGGCAAGGCCGAACGCATTGCGGGGCCGCCGGGCTATGAGCAACGTGACTGGGGACTAGCTACCTACGATGCGCCCATTGAAGGTCGTCTGGCGCGCTATATCCTAACGCAGGGCTTCGAGCATGAAGTCGATTTCGCTTACTCCGACGAATTCGTTGTTGATCATGCGTTTTCTGTGCCGCTCAATTTCATGCGCCCACAAGCTGATTTGCCGATCGTGCCGATCTTTCTGAATTTCCTCGCGCCGCCCGTGCCGCCTGCCAAGCGTTATCTAAAACTCGGTGGCATCGTCCGCAAGATCATCGAAGAGTGGGAACCAGACTTGCGTGTGGCTGTGATCTGCACGGGCCACATGACCAACGGCGTCGGTGGCCCTTACATGCTGCGGCACACGCAGCGCCCGGAAAGCGAGTGGGATCGCACCGTTAATGCGGCAATCCTACGTAATGATGTGGCTGATCTCGTCGCCCATTCATCGTGGGATGAAATGTACGCACAGGGCAACAACACACCTGGATTTCTGGGCTTCATCTTTGCCTATGGCGTGGCAAGCGGCACGCCCTTCACGTGGCACGACTACGTCCCATCGAAGATGCAGCCGCTGATGATTTTGCTCGAATGGACCGAGGATCAACTGAATGGAGGTCAGACATGAGTCGCTACGCCGTAAACAAGGTACTTTGGCAGGTGGCGCGTGATGAAGCATTGGCCGCTGAGTATAAGGATGCTCCTGAAAAATTTCTGACCGATCGTGGCTTAACGACAGAAGAATTTCGGCAACTGCTTGAGCGTGATTTCGCGGCATTATTTGCGGCAGGCGCACACCCATTTCTTCTATTCACCTTTCGCATCAAAATTTCGGGTGGATGGAGTTACCCGATGATGGTTGAGCACGTAAAAGCCCTCGCTGACATAGACCCACCGCTCGACATATCGACTTGAGCTGGCTTGGGTCAATCTCGTTAGAGGTAGCTGAAAAGTTTATACTTCGGCACTATAATTCCTTATATTAGGAATTAGTTGATAATAGCAACATGATAAAACTTTTCGGCAGATATGCAGACCACTGACGACAGGCTTTCCGGAGAAAAATGATGGTCGACAATGAAATGCGCAATGAATACGAAATTCGCGCAATCCGGCAGGAATTTTACGACCGCATTGGTCAGCACAGCTTGTCACCTCTATGGGAAAGTCTGCACGCTTTAGTGTTGGGTCAGCCCGCAACACCTGCAGTTCCACATTTATGGCAATACGACGATATGGCGAGAGCCCTGCTCATGGAAGCAGGCAAGCTGATTACGGCGCGTGAGGCGGAACGCCGCGTGCTCATCCTCGAGAACCCCGGCATGAAGGGAAGCTCTTCAATCACACGCTCGCTTTATGCCGGTATGCAGCTCGTGTTACCCGGCGACATTGCGCCCGCACACCGTCACACCCAAAACGCACTACGCTTTATCATCGAGGGTGAAAAAGCCTACACTGCTGTCAACGGCGAGCGCACGCTGATGCATCCCGGCGATCTAGTCTTGACGCCTTCATGGCACTGGCATGATCATGGCAACGACACTGATAAGCCTATGGTCTGGCTGGATGGACTCGATATACCGACGGTCGCTTTTTTTGATGCAAGTTTTGCCGAAGCAGGTAACGTCCAAACGCAGACAGTCGTGCGACCTATCGGCGATAGCGATCTGCGTTTCGGCAATAATCTTGCCCCCGTCGACTGGCAACCCGCGAGCCAAAGTTCGCCAATCTTCAATTACCCGTATGCCCGCACGCTCGAAACACTTGAAGCATTGGCACGAACCGACGAACCTGATGACTGCCATGGGCACAAGATGCGCTACATCAATCCATCGACCGGCGGCCATGTCACGTCAACCATGGCGGCGTTCATGCAATTGCTGCCCCCCGGTTTCGCAAGCCAACCTTATCGATCCACCGACGGCACAGTCTTTTCAGTGGTCGAGGGCGAAGGCGATAGCATCATCGGCGGCCAGCTCTTCCGCTGGAAGGCGCGTGATGTTTTCGTCGTTCCGAGCTGGACTGAAGTTACCCACCGCGCCGATGACAGGGCTGTGCTGTTCAGTTTCTCCGACCGTTCGGCCCAGGAAAAACTAGGCCTTTGGCGTGAACTGCGCGAACAGCGCGGTCGTGCCTGAACACTAACTCAAGGACTTAATGATGCAATTTGCCGTTCCTGCGCCTGCCCAAATAACGCTGCCTATTCAGGGCACAGACTCGCTGTTCCCGGTTCGCCGCATCTATTGCGTCGGCCGCAATTATGCCGAACATGCCCGTGAAATGGGCTTCGACCCTGATCGCGAGCCGCCATTCTTTTTCATGAAGCCGACCGACGCGATTGTCTCCGACGGCGAGAGCATCCCCTATCCACCGAAGACCGAAGATTTTCACTACGAGATCGAACTTGTGGTGGCCATCGGTACGGGTGGGCGCGACATCGCCATCGATGTTGCACTGGATCATGTATTCGGTTATGCGGTCGGCATCGATCTCACCCGCCGCGATGTGCAGATTGCGGCACGGAAAATGGGCCGCCCCTGGGACATGGGCAAGGGTTTCGATCAATCCGCGCCGTGCGCCGCACTAACCCCTGCCGCAAAGTTCGATCCAACTCGCGGCACGATCTGGCTTGAAGTGAATGGCATGCGCAAACAGAATAGCGATATTTCCAAGCTCATCTGGAGCGTCGCCGAAGTCATCTCCTATCTTTCGGGCTATATGCATTTGCAGCCCGGCGACCTGATTTTTACCGGCACACCCGAGGGTGTTGGGCCTATTGTTGCGGGCGACGCTGTCACAGGTCACATTGACGGTCTCAGTGACATCAGCATGAGGGTAATGCCGTGAGCCAGAGCATTGACGAACGCGCACTACCAATTGCGATTGTAGGTGGCGGTATTGCTGGATTAGCACTTGCACTTCACCTTCACCAACGCGGCATTCCAGCACGTGTCTTTGAAAGTGCGTCCGAACTGCGCGAATTAGGCGTCGGCATCACGCTGCTGCCCCATGCTGTGAAGGAACTGAATGCGCTTGGCTTGGGCGAGGAAACAGCTAAGCTCGGTATCGCCAATCAGACCAGCGCCTTTTACAACAGGTTTGGTCAACGCATTTTTGCTGAACCACGCGGTATTGCGGCGGGCTATCCCTTCCCAGAATATGGTGTGCATCGCGGCAAACTGCATATGATGCTTTATCAGGCAGTCCTGAATCGGATCGGACCAGATGCGGTTTTGACCGGCCATCGCTGCGTTGGCGTAAAGCAGCAGGAGGCTTCGGCAACACTGGCATTCGTCGACGCGTCCGGTGCAGCGTTGCCGGAAGTGAAAGCCTTGGCTGTGATTGCCTGCGACGGCGTGAACTCTGCCGTCCGTGCCGAATTTTATCCGGGTGAAAGTGTGCGCTATACCGGCATCAACATCTGGCGCGGCACAACGCGGATGAAACCGATCCTTGATGGCCGCACCTATTTGCGCGTCGGCTCTATCAAAACCGGCAAAATCGTCATCTACCCGATTGCCGACAATATCGACGGCAGCGGCGATCAGTTGATCAATTGGGTCGCCGAGATCGAATCAGATATGTCTGTACCCAATGACTGGAACCGCACCACCGACGCCTCCAACGTTTTACCAATATTTGCGGGTTGGCATTTCGACTGGCTTGATGTGCCCGCCATGATTGAGGGTGCCGAAACCATATTCGAATATCCAATGGTCGACAAAGATCCGGTAGATCGCTGGACATTTGGTCGCGTGACGCTGGCGGGCGATGCAGCGCATCCAATGTATCCACGCGGCTCGAACGGCTCAGCACAGGCCTTGATCGATGTGCGCACGCTGGCCGATTGCCTGACCGAGGCGGCGTTGCCCGACGCGTTGATCAACTATGAGCAGCTACGACGCGAAACCACAGCCGCGATTGTGCGAACCAATCGGTCGATGCCGCCAGATTTCATCAATATTCGTGTCGAAGAGTTGACTGGCGACAAGCCTTTCGACGACCTCTCGAAATTTATCAGCCAAGCGCAATTACGCACTATGTCTGACGATTACAAACGCGTGGCGGGTTTTAGTCCGGCCGACGTCAAGCGATGAATCCTGTCCTTCACGGCTATTACCGGTCGTCCGCTGCTTTCCGCGTCAGGATTGCGCTGGCGCTGAAAGGCGTTCAGACCGAGGCGGTCTATCATCACCTACGGCGTGGAGAACATCGCGCACCCGACTATCTCGCGATCAATCCGCAGGGATTAGTACCCGCACTTGAGATCGACGAGACTGTGTTGACACAATCACTGGCGATCATCGAGTATCTTGACGAGACTATCGAAGGCACACCATTGTTACCTAAAGATGCTATCGGCAAGGCGCGGGTGCGTTCGCTGGCACAAACAATAGCTTGCGATATTCATCCGATCAATAATCTGCGCGTGCTCAATTACTTGCGCCACGAACATGGTCAAGACGAAGATGCAGTACAGCGTTGGATTAACTATTGGATCGCTGCAGGATTTGACGCGATTGAACAACGACTTGCGGAGTCGAAGACAGGTCTGTTTATGCACGGTGATACACCCTCACTAGCGGACATTTGCTTAGTGCCACAAGTGGTGAATGCGCTTAATTTCAAACTTGATCTTGGCTCTTATCCGCGCATCCGGAAAATCTTTGACGAGGCAATGGCACAACCTGCTTTTGCCGAGGCTGCGCCAGCAAAACAGCCAGATGCGGAATAGTGATCAACATTCCAGAGACACGTCCAACAAACAACGTAATCCACTAACAGCATTGGATGTTTTTGTCGGCTTAAACTGCCTTATGCTAGTCTCGCAATGGGTGCTATAAAACAGTACGCGACTGCTTTATCTCAGGTAAATCCATTTTGCAAACATGCGAACCTAAATGTAGGTCATCGTTACCTGAAAATCGTGCATTGCGACCTACTCAACCTTCGCTTTGCTGGAAATCTTAGATCTGATTTCAGAAATACGCCGTTTCATCACGTCACCCGCTTTATCTGCATCGCCAGCAGAAATCGCGCGTAGCAGGGTCGCATGTGAACGGATGACCCTGCGTGCTACTTCTTCTGTGGTATTGGGTTCAAGCAGTGGATGTAGGACGAACCGCAAGGCACGGAACTGCGCTAACAACACACGATTACACGACGCAACCACGACAAGTTCATGAAAGCGAATAGATTTGGCGGTAAATGTCTGCATTTCTGTCTTAGCAACTTCGCATGCCGTCAGCGCCAATTGCAGTTCTTGCAAAATTTCTGGGGACGCACGGATAGCTGCCAACTCTGCGGCTCTTGTTTCGATAGCAAGTTGGGCATCGAAAATCTCATCCGCAGTCACCCCAATTAGCTGTAACTGAATCGACAAGGCATCTGCGAATCGGTCTGGGTTTTCCTTAGCGATCCAAGCGCCACCTTTGATGCCCTTTCGTATCTCGACAATACCCATCGCCTCTAGCGTACGCAATGCATCGCGCGACACCATTCGACTCACGTTGAACTGCTCTGCAATCGTTGATTCACTACCGAGAAACTCGCCTGGCTTGAGCTGGCTAGAAAATAGCGCGCCACGAACCTGCGCAATGATTCGCCCAGACAGGGTCTCCGTTTGAACGGGTGCAGCCCACTTTAGGGAAGGACGAGGAGCGCTATTGTTCATTTCAAAGAGAGTGGTTAAGAATTCTTCAGAACTATACCAGCGCATATTGCGCCATCCGTAATGCGTTGCATGGCAAAAATTTCATACAGTTGGATGCGCATTAATTTTTCCCCAAACCATAATACTGTTTAGTATAATAAGTATTACTGTTTAAAAATAATTTAACAAAACACAGGCTATGTCATGACTCTCCCTACAGAATTGGTCAAACGATTGCGTCGCCTCGATGCCTGCGCCGTATCGGACGCGCTAGACAAAATGGGCGTGAGCGGCGCCGTTGGCGGCCTGCAACAGCTTGCCACGCAGCGCCGCATTGCAGGTCGAGTCACCACCGTAAAACTTGTCGCGATGGCTGAAGTACAAGCGGCGGCAGCGAATACGACGACCTCTCCTCCACATTTGTGCGCCACCGCCGTCGAAGCGTCCGGATCCGACTCGGTGATCGTCGTCGAGCAGCGCACTGGGATCGAGGCGGGTAGCTGGGGCGGCTTGCTGACGCTGGGCGCCAAGCTCAGAGAGGTCGCTGGCGTCATTGCCGAGGGTCTTGTGCGTGACATCGACGAGGCACGGCAGCACGATTTTGCCGTATTCGGCAGAGGCCTGACCGCCCGGACAGCGCGTGGCCGCGTGGCCGAACTGGCAACGCACATCGACATCATGGTGGGCGACATCACCGTACAAGACGGCGACTACGTGATCGCAGATAACAGTGGTGTGATCTTCATTTCCGCATCGCAAATTGACGAAGTGCTTAACGTAGCTGAGCAGATCGTCGCCAAAGAAGCTGCGATGGCCAAGTCGCTGCTCAATGGTCAAGCCATCACCCAAGTGATGGGCGCCAACTACGAACACATGCTTAAAAGCTGAACAAAGGTTGAAACAACATGACTGACAAAAACATCGAACGCGCTGAGGCAATCGACACAGCAACGCTTAGTGATGCACTTGATCGTTTGGGCATTACAGGTCAATGCCATGGTGTCGCGCCGCGTTCCACGGCGTTTCGGTTCACCGGGCGCGCCTATACGGTGCGCTACGGTCCGGCATCCAACCCACCCGGCACAGTGGGCGACTACATTGACGATGTGCCGCCCGGCGGGGTTATCGTATTGGATAACGCAGGCCGCGATGACTGCACTGTGTGGGGTGACATCCTGACCGAGATTGCACACCGCAAAGGCATCGCCGCGACGGTCATCGATGGCATCTGCCGCGATGCCTCCCTATGCCTGGAGCTGAATTATCCCGTCTTCAGCTGCGGCCACTGGATGCGCACCGGCAAAGATCGGGTGCAAGTAGAGGCCGTTAACGTGCCAGTGAACATTGGCCGAGCCCGCGTTCAGCCCGGCGATTTGCTCAGGGGCGATACCGACGGCGTCATTGTCATCCCGCGCGAGCACGAGGAAGCGGTGCTGGCTGCTGCTGAAGAAATCCATTTTGCGGAAATGCAAATTCGGGAGGCGGTGCGCAGCGGCATGCGACTCGATGAAGCACGCAAGCAGTTTCGATATCACCAGCTCCAGAGTAAGAAAACATGAAAGCGCCCGCTGTGAACCATCCGGACTACCCGTTCACCCTGTTGGCTACTGTTGTGGTCGACTTCGACAGACCCAGCCCCGCTGACATCAAAACCGCAGCGGGCATCCAGCCAGCGACGTTGCACGAGGCCGCAGGCAAGATCGGTGCGTTGCCATCGCAGCTCAAGCCGGTTGATCCCAACTTCAAGCTGTGCGGCCCGGCCTTTACTGTCCACGGCCCCGGCATCGACAACCTGTGGTTACACCGTGCGCTAATGCTGGCGCAGCCGGGCGATGTGCTCGTGGCATATGTGAGCGGCGCCTACGAGGCGGGCTACTGGGGTGAGGTGATGGCGACAATGGCCAAGCAGCGCGGCTTGGCTGGTGTAGTCATCGACGGTTGCGTACGTGATGGCAGCCTACTGGCAAGCATCGGCGTGCCGGTATTTTCTCGTGGCTTGTGTTTGAAGGGAACCGGCAAGGACTTTGGTGCTATCGGCTGGATCAACGCTCCTATCTTAATCGGCGATGTTACGATTCACCCAGGCGACCTAATCTCGGGTGATGGTGACGGTCTGGTTGTTATCCCCCGAGCCGAGATTGCGGACGCCATCGAGGGTTCGCGGTTACGAGAAGCCCAAGAGGCCGACATCTTGGGCAGGCTTCGCTCAGGCGAGGCTACCTTGGACATCTACGGATGGAATCGTTGAAAAATTAAGAGGCAGCCATGCTTACCCATGAAAAAAACCAATTGCTCACCCAAGTCGGGCCAGGTACACCAGGTGGAGAAATGCTTCGTCGCCACTGGCATCCTATTGCGGCGGTAGATCAACTGGAACTCAACCCGATCAAGGCTGTGCGCCTGATGGGCGAAGACCTCGTCGTCTTCAAAGACCTCAGTTGCAACTACGGCCTAACCGAGCGACGCTGCGCGCACCGCAATGCGGATCTCTCGTATGGCATGGTCGAACAAAACGGCATCCGCTGTAACTACCACGGCTGGTGCTACGACAAGAGCGGTCAGTGCATTGAGCAGCCATTCGAGGACGTGATCGAGCCAACAGGCAAGATGCGACAGAAAATCAAGATCACATCTTACAAGGTAGAGGCGAAAGCTGGTCTATTGTGGGCTTACATGGGTCCTTTGCCTGCACCGCTGCTGCCGGATTGGGAACTGCTTAGCTTCAAGAACGGCTTTACCCAGATCGTGTTTGCGGACGTACCGTGCAACTGGGTTCAAGCGCAGGAAAACTCGATCGACCCTGTGCACTTCGAGTGGATGCATTCGAATTGGAGCAAGCGTCAGCGCGGTGAAATCGGCAACTACGCGCCCAAGCACGTCAAGCTCGACTTCGAGGAGTTTGAGCACGGCTACGTTTATAAGCGTGTGCGCGAAGACACTGACGAAGAAAATGACCTCTGGACGGTGGGTCGCGTTTGCCTATGGCCGAACGGCTTCTTTCTCGGCGATCACTTCGAATGGCGGGTGCCGGTTGACGATGAGAACACCCTGAGCGTGACTTGGGCCTTCATGCGCGTGCCGACCGAATCGGAGCCGTTCGAGCAGAAGACCATCCCCTCGTGGAAAGGACCGATCACCGATCCGAAAACTGGCCTGTGGATATCGAGCCACGTCATCAACCAGGACATCATTGCCTGGGTCGGCCAAGGCAAGATCACTGATCGAACACGTGAGAAGCTGGGCGCCAGCGACCGCGGCGTGGCCATGATCCGCAGGCAGTTGTTCGCAGACATTGATGCGGTGCAGACCGGCAATGATCCGAAGGGTGTCATTCGCGATCCAGACAAGAACGTCTGCATTCCACTGCCGAATGCATCGCGCGAGCTATTGCGTGAAGGCTTGACGCTAGCAGACTATCTCAAACACCCGCTGTGGGGCAAGCATCTGACCCACTTCCCGTTCCACTTCGGCCAGCCCGAGCACGTCAGGCGCATGTCGGCCGAAGCCATGGGCATCCCAGTGGATGAAGCGCATGTTGTTGCCGTGAACATCTGAGGGACTCGTCATGGCAAAAATTGTTTGTGGCATCGCCACTTCCCACGGCCCCATGTTGGCAACGTCGCCTGACCTGTGGCACTTGCGCGGCGATGCGGATCGCAAAAACCTTGCGCATTGGTATCAGGGCGAGAAGCTTGACTACCATACGCTTTTGCAAAAACGTAAGCCTGGCTTCGCCGAGCATGTGACGCCGCAGGCGATGTCTGCCAATTTCGCGCACTGCCAGCACGCACTCGACAAATTAGCCGACCATTTCTTTGCGTGCCAACCTGATCTTGTCTTGATACTAGGCAACGACCAGCGCGAAGTGTTTCATGAGGATTTAACGCCAGCGTTCACCATCTACACTGGTGAGCAGGTTGAAAATATTCCATTATCTGAAGACGCGATAAGCCGTCTGCCGCCGGGCATTGCTATTGCAGAGGTAGGCCATTGCCCGCCTGATGGCGCTACCTACCCTGGCGCACCATTGCATGCCAATATCATTGTTGAGAGCTTAATCAAACAGGAATTCGACATTGCCACCAGCGCTCGCCTGCCCGCCATGCCGGGACGCCAGCACGGTATACCGCACGCTTTTGGCTATGCCTATCGGCGCATCATGCGCGATGTGGCGCCTCCCAGCATTCCGATCTTCACCAACGTCGGCGTCGGCCTGAACCGCCCGACGGCCAAGCGCTGCCTTGGCTTTGGCCATGCGCTCAAGCATGCGATTGACGCCTTGCCTCCGGAACTCAGCGTGGCGATCATCGCATCTGGTGGGTTGACCCATTTTTGCATTGACGAAGCGCTAGACGCGAAAGTGCTAGGTTCGTTCAAGGCCCGTGACGAAGCCGCGCTGGCAGCGATTCCTGAGGTGATGTTCAACGGCAATACCTCAGAGATCAAGAGCTGGTTGCCATTGGCGGCAATCATGAATGACGTGTCCTTGCCAATGCGACTCATTGACTATGTTCCCTGCTACCGAACAGAAGCCGGCACGGGCAATGCCATGGGGTTTGCCATTTGGTGATGTATCCAAAAGCGTCTGCTCTCTTTCACCATACCAGCCCAACTACCAACCACCAACCACATTGAGGTACACATGATTATTGATGCTCACGCCCACGTTACCGCACCGGACAGTTTTTACGCATGGAAGGCTGGCTTGCTTTCGCATCGTGGCGCACATGGTCGCGGCTCGCCGCAGATCAGTGATGACGAAATGATGGCTGTGCTAAACAGTCCGACTTTCGGCACCAAGTCGCACGTGCAGCAACTCAAAGAGCTTGGTACAGACTTTCAACTCATCTCACCTCGACCTTATCAATCGATGCACAGTGAAAAACCCGTCCGACTGGTTCACTGGTACACCGAAGAACTCAATACAATCATTGGACAGCAGCAGCGCCTATTCCCTAATATCTTCCGTGGCGTATGTGGCCTGCCTACTGCGTGGGAAGAGCCGATCAAGGCGGTCTTGCCTGAGTTGGTGCGCTGTATCAAAGATCTCGGCATGGTCGGTTGTATGCTTAATACTGACCCTAGTGAAGGTTTAGGTACTCATGACGTGCCTGATCTGGGTCAAGAGTATTGGTATCCGCTATATGAAAAGCTGGTGGAGCTCGATGTGCCTGCCTATCTGCACTCGGCGGGGTTGCGAGGCACAGAGCGCCATAATTATTCGCTGCACTTCATCAATGAAGAGTCTGTGGCGGTGATGGCCTTGGCGCGCTCCAAGGTGTTTCAAACTTTCCCGACACTCAAGATTGTAGTGTCCCATGGCGGCGGCGCCATTCCATACCAGTTTGGTCGTTTCCAAGCGCCTTCGCTACGTCCGGGACGCGCCATTGAGACCTTCTATGACAGCTTACGCCGACTGTATTTTGACACTGTCTTGTACTCCGAAGAAGCTCTGCGCCTGCTCATCAAAACGGTAGGTGCAGACCGCTGCATATTTGGCGCTGAGCGACCTGGCGTGGGCACCATCAAGGATCCAAGAACGGGACGCTGGCTGGATGACATCGCTCCCTTTATCGAGGGCTTCGAATGGCTAAGCGCTGAAGAAAAAATTGCCATTTTTAGTGGCAATGCCAAGAAGGTATTCAAGCTCGACATTTGAGCGATGGTAAAACTTAGCAGGCAAATATAAACAATGAGCAGCTCTCCAATAAACATCCGCGTGCGCATCGCGATGAAGACGCATGAAGCGACAGATGTGTGCAGCTTTGAGCTAATGCCCACTGAAGGGCATACGCTACCTGCGTTCTCGGCGGGTGCGCACATCGATGTTCATGTCAAAGGTGGCCTGACCCGACAGTATTCGTTGTGCAATGCTCCTTCTGAAAACCATCGCTATCTCATCGCGGTCTTGCGTGACGCCAATACACGTGGCGGATCCAAAGCCATGCATGCGCTAAAGGTGGGCGACGTTTTGACCATCAGCGAGCCAAAGAATCATTTTCCGCTTGCGCACGATGCCCAACGCAGCTTGTTACTTGCAGGTGGCATCGGCGTGACACCGATTCTGTGCATGGCACAGCAACTGTCACAGACAGGGGCGAATTTCGATATGCACTATTGCACCCGCTCTAAAGACAGAACGGCATTTATAAACCGCATTGCGGACGCGCCGTTTTCATCTCGCGTTCATTTTCACTTTGACGATGGCGATGACGCGCAAAAACTTCATTTAGTCACGCTATTGAGTAACCATCCGCTTGGCACGCACTTGTATGTGTGCGGCCCCAAAGGCTTCATGGACGCAGTGCTCTCAACGGCACGTTCTGAGGGCTGGCAGGAAGACCGCCTGCACTATGAATTTTTCTCAGCGGCAGTTGTTGCATCCGAGCTTGACGGCAGTTTTGAAGTTAAGTTAGTCAGTTCTGGCAAAGTAGTTTTGGTGCCAAAAGACAAATCAGTTGTCCAAGCGCTAGCAGCTGCGGGTGTCGAGTTACCAACCTCATGCGAGCAAGGCGTCTGCGGAACCTGCCTGACCAAGGTGCTCGAAGGCGAGCCCGATCACCGCGACATGTATCTGACACCAGCAGAGCAAAACAAAAACGATCAGTTCTTGCCTTGCTGTTCAAGATCCAAAACGTCAATGCTCTTGCTCGACCTCTGATTTGGTTCAGTCTTGACGCACTGGCAACAAAATGCCAAACGCCTATCAATGTCATCATGCGGGCTAAGCGTATTGCATGGTGATTTTTATACTTATTCACCGTTATCGTGATCGGGGTGATCAGATTCGCCTCGTTGCCAATAACCACGAGAAACGAGAAGACTGCGGTCAAGCCTACGCACATCAAGCAGATGCGATTTTATTCTGCGCATGGCGGTCGCCTCACACGCTACCCACCACTGCGCATCTTGCGTCAGCGGCAGTGAATTTGCAGCTTGTAACAACAGGCTGCCAGCTTCCGCGTTAACTTTGCTACGATTGAGCCAAATCATCTGATTAACGTGACGGGTTGCAATGATGCGCTGCTCCTCTGCATTGTGGATTTCGCATACCAATGTGATATCGCAATCTGGCGGGAGCGCGTCGATTATCATACCGGCGACAGGCATAGCGGCTTCATCGACCAACAGAAATGCGGCACGCAACGCCGGATCGATGGCGACGCCACCACCTGGTCCGCCTATATGTAATTGCTCTCCTACCTGTGCACGGCTAGCCCACGTTGACGCCAAGCCTGTGCCATGCAGTACAAAATCTACGGTCAGTTCACGTCGCTGTGCATCGAAGTAGCGTGGCGTATAAGTACGCATATCTGGCCTCGGCTTGCCTGGACCAAGACCGCCTTCAGGTAAATCACCAAATATCAGCTTTATGTGGGCGCCTGGAATTGCCGGACCAAAACCTTCAAGAGCATCGCCAGCAAATACAATACGACGCGTCCTTGGCGTTAACTGTTCTAGATGCGAGACCGTCACTAAGCGAGGCGGCGGGCGGCGGCGAACGCTGATTTGACTGTTGAAATTGTCGGCATTTGAGGTCGTGTTCATGGCTCAGTCTTTTGTATCTCGTGGGTCGCGCGATGTCCCCAAGTCGTCTCATAGTCGCGCTGACAACCTAGAGGGATGAAATTGGTTTCGAGTGCACGCACTTTCGGCAGACCTGTGAGTTCGGCAAAATTGGCAATCCCGTATGGACTGCTGTGCAACTGCATCCGCCAATCTACTATGGCCTGTACACCACGCGATTTGAAGTCGTGCAAAACATGCCACGCAGCGTGCATGCCTACTGAGGCCGCAAGGGTCGGATACAGCGCAACCTTCACGCCCAAACCCTCTAACTCGTCAGGTGTGGGCGACGGATCAGCTCCACCCCAAATTGTAAGAATAGGCGCATTCACTTTGCGGCAAGCGATTTGCAACTGCTCACGGGTCTGCACTGAATTTAACCAAATCAGATCAGCTCCACCTTCGTCAACATAGGCTTGACAACGCGCTAACGTGGAGTCCCAATTTTCACCTTCAGCGCCCATGGCGTCTACGCGTGCGCACACCACAAATTCAGGGTCAATGGCTTGTCGCGCATCGATAGCAGCGCGTATCTTGCCGACAGCCTCAGCCTGACTGATGCAACGGCGGCCAGCCAAGGTGCCCGATTTTTTGGGTGCTTCTTGATCCTCAATTTGAAGTGCTGCAGCACCCGCGCGGACGCATTCCTGAACAGCATACCAAGTGGTAACCGCGTTGCCAAAACCCGTATCGAAATCGACAAGCAACGGGATATCGATGCGAGCAGCGATGTGGCGCGCGTGATCGACCACATCGCGCAACCCAACTACGCCGGTATCGGGGTAACCATACATGAAAGCTGAGAGCTGCGAGCCAGACAAAAAATAGGCCTCGAAACCCGCCTCCGCTGCGATACCAGCCAGCAGCGGGCTGAAACCACCTGGCATGATTAATATTTCTTTGCGGGTCAACAACTCGCGTAAGCGCTTTCGCTTGCGCGTCGCCTCATTCACATGATCCATTAGCGCCTCCCAACGATCCAGCAATAAGCGCTAAGTGGACAGTTTTTCCGCTGAACACAGCCAACATTTATATGGCTCGGTAAATTCAGTATTACTTTGTTCATAGTAAATTGCATTATTCTTGTATACAGGAATATTAGCGTGTCGATGACTGCGATGTCAAGGATGATGCATCGTGCTAATAGTGCTGTACTTGCTAACGAAAAATGTTGAAGGCAAGATTTCAGAGGATTAGGAATATAGTGTTTGATATTGCTTTTATAACCTAAGCTAACACTACAAAACTATGACTGTAGCGAAACCTTCAATCAAGAGAATCCAAAAACGACGCGGGCAGGGACGCCCCGTGGCCGGCGAAAACGATGTTGGTCGAGAGCGTTTGCTCGCCGCAGCCGAAAAATTGCTGCACGAGCTGCCGCCTGCACGCGTCACAATCACGCGCATTGCCCAAGAGGCAAAGGTCGATCCTGCGCTAGTACGGTATTACTTCGTCAATCGCACGGCACTTCTGTTTGCTGTAGCCGACCGTGTAACTCACCAAGGCGCCACGCATAAGGCGTGGGACGATACCGCGCTTAGCGCAGCACCGCAGGCGGCATTAGTTGATCACATTCGTCAAGTCTTAAAGCTCACCCGTTCAGCGCCCTTCATGCATCGCCTAATGATTGACGAACTGACAAATGCCGATGACGAAGAGTCACGCGCGCGAGTGCGCAAGATGAACCTAGAACTAGTGGCGTTTTACCGTCGGGTGTTAAAGGCGGATGGAGGCAAAACCATGCAAAATGTCAACCCACTGTTCCTACACCTACTTGTGCTAGGCGCTAGCGACTTCTTTGCATCGGCAGAGCCGCTAATTAGTCGGGTCGTGCCGAGTAACACCAACATGGACAAACTCGCGGCCGGATTTCAAGCGTTTCTCGTAGAGATGGTTATCGGCGGTTTGCACAAGCGATAACGTTTCTACGCAATTGTGCTCACGTAGCGGTGCACCACAGACTCTAGTTGACCATCAGCATAGGGGACGGCTCGCTCATTAGCGCAGGTTTTGTCATTGTGTCCGAGTAGATGAACTTAATATTTATAAGTCGATATGTCTGGTATAGTAATTCCTGTAAATAGGAATTACTTGCTCATGTTGGTACACATCTAAATATTAGCGAGTTTATAACTGGCGCTTAATGATACGACGGCAAGTCACAACACGAATTGAAAGCTAAACAATGACGCCACTTTTTGATCTCTCCGGCAAAGTTGCCATAGTTACAGGTTCAACCCGAGGCCTTGGCTACGCCATTGCGCAGGCACTACAACAACACGGTGCGCACGTAGTTGTTTCAAGTGAGAATGCTGCCGATACGGCTGCCGCTGCTGAGCGCTTGAATACCACCGGCATTACTTGTGACGTGTCTGAGGATGCGGCTGTAGCCTCACTTGTGGCGCAAACTACTTCTCAACTTGGCGGTATTGACATCTTGGTGTCGAACGCTGGCATTCATGCCGCAGCCTCGGCTGACCCTCTCAACATGACAGCCTTTGATCGTGTCATCGCAGTCAATCTGCGCTCAATGGTAGTACTGACCAAGCATGCCTTGCCTGTGATGGCCACTCGGGCTGGCGCCTCGGTAACGCTAGTCGCTAGTCTTGCAGGACTACGTGGCAATGGACGTATTGAAGGCTATGCGGTAGCAAAGGCTGGCGTGATTCAACTGGCGCGTAACCTCGCAGTGCAGTGGGGACCTAAGGGCGTGCGGACAAATGCAATTGCGCCGGGGCTTATTCGTACTGGTTTTGCGGATTCGCTACTGACCGACGACGTCTTCATGGCAAAACGCATGCAAATGACACCACTACGACGCCCCGGCGAAGCAAATGAGATTGCAGGAGCAGCAGTTTTTCTCGCCTCGCCTGCTGGCGGCTTCGTTAATGGTCATGTGCTGGTGGTCGATGGTGGCACAATAATTACTGATGGCAGCTAAACGCCTAGGACTTACATAGAGAGTGACTCACCATGAGCCAGAACAATCCCTTGCGCCGCGTCGTAACCGGACATGATACGGCGGGTCGTGCCGTCATCACTAGCGACACATTGCTGACCCCACTGACTGGCGCTGCAGGTGCTGCCGCATTCACACTAGTCTGGTCGACTACAGGCTTGCCAGTTGACAACGACGATGCTACCGACGGCCGCGAGCGAACGGTCGGTCTGACGCTGCCTGGTGGCACAGTGCTGCGGATCGTTGATCTCTTGCCGGGTCGGGTATCAGCGATGCACAGAACGAACAGCCTCGACTACGGCATCGTCATGTCTGGCGTGGTCGAGCTCGAACTCGATGATGGCGCGATCACACGACTGGAAGCGGGCTCGGTCATCGTACAACGAGGCACGATCCACGCTTGGCGTAATCCCAGCGCTGACACTACCGTACGGGTAGCCTTCGTGCTGATTGACGCCACACCCGCCACTGTGGACGGTGCGCCCTTGCCAGCCATCATGCCTGGATCAACTATGGCGAAAGCCTGACGAGCAATTTGCGTTGGTATCAGCGGCAAGCATAGGGCTACGCAAAAGATTCTCTAACAAGTGCATCATTTCGCCACTTTACGCGCTGTGCGCAGAACGAAGCTAGTAGCAGCAATATAGAAGATGCGCTACTAACTATGGAAGTGCGTGCTAGCGTCGAGCTAGGCATGATTCGCACCAATGAACCGTTTTATCAAGTTATTAGCAGAGCCAGTGCGGTTAACACTAAACGGGCAGTTCTCATAACCCGCCGTTCGTGCTGAGGTATCGAAGCACACACTGTTAAGTGCTTGATTTATAGGGCTTGAACAACCCTTCGATACCTCAGGGCGAACGGAATTTGAGGTTATAAGAAGTCCCCTAAACCATAAACACTAGCAATGGCGTGCGCCTAGAGACTAAAATGTCTCAAAACACTCGTCAATAGGCGATTTTATGAAACTAAGCGCCATCAAAAAATATTGCACCAACCTCCCACACGCAACTGCAGATGTGAAGTGGGAGATTGATCATGTTTATTCCATCGGCGGCAAAATGTTTGCCATTGCAACTGAGAATAAATCACGTGGCACTTTTGTCTGCTTCAAAGTGGACGATGATCGTTTTCTGGAATTTACCGACCGACCAGGCTTTATTCCTGCACCCTATTTAGCGCGTGCGAAATGGGTTCAGCTGAATAACCTTGATGCGGTGACAGATGCTGAACTCAAGGCATTACTCAAACGCGCCTACGATATTGTGGCAATTAAGCTCACCAAAAAATTACAACGTGAGTTCGGCTTAATCGAAAATTAACGCGGTCTGCTTTCAATCCCGCCAATCCAGCGCGTGCAATGCGCGCTGCATACGTCTGATCCTTGCGCTCATTCTATTTTCAAATTATTCGTTTATTAATTCTTAAACTTAGCCTGTCAATCCGAACGGTTTTTCGTGAGGAATCGTATCAGCGTAATTGACAAGAATCGTATAGCCGATGAGATTCATCGTCGCGCGCTTATTTATAAATACGACCTGCGCTCTGTCGGAATGACAAATTTAGCAATGGAATTAATAGGCTACGTCAGTCGCCCGTTTTTGTCTAATCGTTTACGT
Source organism: Burkholderiales bacterium (assembly GCA_031414695.1). Taxonomy (GTDB): domain Bacteria; phylum Pseudomonadota; class Gammaproteobacteria; order Burkholderiales; family Usitatibacteraceae; genus UKL13-2. The sequence continues at coordinate 29,892 of JANNWG010000027.1, read as the reverse complement.
TACAATTGCAACTTAGATGCAATTAATATGATTTGCATCTACGTTATTAACGATTTTCAAAGGCATAACAGTAATGAATACCAAACCACGCTCACCTATTTCTATTCTTCGCACAGCGGTTTTATCTGCATTGTTTTTCTCAAGCACACACAATGCATACGCCCAAGCTCAATCTCAAACTCAATCAATAACCGACGATAAGAAAATAGAAAAAATAATTGTTGTCGGCAATCCCCTCGCCGCTACTGATGCACGTGATGTCGTTTCTCCTGTTGAAGTGTTAAGTGGCAATGATTTATTGCTGCGCCGTGCAAACACACTCGGCGAAACCGTCAATGGTTTACTCGGCGTGTCATCCACTTGGTTTGGCCCGAATGCGGGGCGGCCGGTGATACGCGGTCTTGATGGCGATAGGGTTCGCGTGCTCACCAATTTGGGCGCATCGTTTGATGCGTCGAGTTTATCGTTTGACCATAATCCGGCGATTGATCCTCTTGCCATTGAGCGCATTGAAGTATTGCGCGGTCCAGCTACATTGCTTTATGGCGGTACCGCAATTGGCGGCGTGGTTAACGTAATTGATAACCGCATACCAAGTACGGCTGTCAGTGGTGTACGCGGGGCATTTGAAGCACGTGGCGTTGGATTGGGCGGCGCGGATCGTGAGCGTGGCACGTCCGCCTTACTTGAGGCGGGTAATGGTGTTTTGTCTATCCACGCGGATGCGTTTGATCGGCGCACCAGTAACTATCGCGTTCCGAACATTAATAACATTACCAGCCCGATTATCAACTCAGCAGCAGACGCACGCGGTGGCGCGTTGGGTGTATCACTGACACTTTTAAATGGACGCGGCAATGTGGGTTTATCGCATTCGCGCTATAACAGCAATTACGGCACGGTCGCCGAAGCAGATGTGCGTATCGACATGCAACAAAGCCGTACGGCGGCGGAATTAAATTTGCGCGCGCTCGGTGGCGAATTTATTGATGGCGTATTTGTGAAAGCGGCACAAAGTGACTACCAACATATTGAGTTTGAAGGTAGTGAGGTCGGCACAGTATTCAAAAATAAAGGTAGCGATTTACGCGCTGAAATCAAGCACGCCAAAATAGCTGGCCTCGAAGGTGTTGTCGGCATACAGGCTGAAACATTTCGTTTTTCAGCATTGGGCGATGAAGCATTCGTGCCAAAAACTCGCACCTGCAATCAAGCTGTATTTTTATTTGAGGAAATGTCACTCGGCAATATGCGCTATGCCTTCGGCGCACGTTGGGAAAAAAGCCGCGTTAATTCTGAAGGTGCGGCTGACAATGCGCCTGCACGTTTTGGTGCTGCGTCAACACGCGACTTCACGCTTGGTAGTGTCTCGCTCGGTGGGCGCTATTTAGCCAGCCGCGAGTGGACTATTACCGCTAACTTAGCGAATAACGAACGTGCGCCGACTTACTATGAGTTGTATGCCGATGGCCCGCATATTGCTACCAGCGCCTATGAAATTGGCAACACGCGGCTTAACAAAGAACGCGCCAACGCAATTGATGTGGGTGCATCATGGGCAATGGACGGTGACAAAAATGGCACACGCGCCAAGGTGAGTTTTTTTCAACAGTCGTTTCGACAATTTGTGGCACTTCGCCGTACCGGCGTTGACCGCGATACCGAGGGCAATCGTGGTGTTACCGATTGCGGTGATGGCACCTCTGTTGAGTCAATTTGTACCGCCGAAATTTTTCCTGAGTACGGCTATCAAGCGGTATCTGCTCGCATACGCGGCATTGAGGCTGAAACTGTCTGGCAAATCGTCAAGCTTCCTTACACGTTAGCCCTCACCGCAAAAATCGATGCTGTACGCGCCGATGACAAAACCAACAGTGAGCCACTGCCACGCATTGCCCCACTACGCACCACATTTGGCATTGCCTATACATGGCAAGGCTTTAGCCTGACTACAAGTGCTACCCGCCACGCAAAACAAAGCCGCGTGCCGTCTCAGGATAGCTTGGGCAGTACAGCGGGCTATACGCTGTGGAGTGCCAGCGCGCAATACAGCTTTGCGCTCTCGCCAATGGGCAAAGGGACAAATGCCAGCATATTCATCACCGGCAACAATCTCAACAATGCACGGGCATTTAGCGCTACCTCAATTGACACTATCCGTAACTTAGCGCCATTAGCGGGGCGCAGCGTAAAAATGGGGGTGCGGCTGGATTTCTAAAGTCTTTACTAGACGGGCAATTTGAAGCAAAAAAGCTCCAAATTGCCCGTAAACATTAGACTTTAGCTATTTCTCTAACTTTCCTGCGCCGCGACTTCTTTCTCATTACTCTCAATATCGAGCTTAATCTTGTCATCTGCGCCGATATCAATGGTGACTTTGCCGCCGCTCGCGAGTTTGCCGAACAGTAGCTCATCAGCCAAAGCGCGGCGGATGGTGTCTTGAATTAAGCGTGACATTGGGCGCGCACCCATTTGCGGGTCAAAGCCGTGTTTAGCCAAGTATTTTTTCAGCGCTTCAGTGAAGGTGGCCTCGACTTTTTTCTCGGTTAACTGCGCTTCGAGTTGCATTAAGAATTTATCGACGACGCGCAAGATAACGACTTCATCGAGCGGCGCAAATGAGATGGTGGCGTCAATGCGATTACGGAATTCAGGCGTAAACATGCGCTTGATTTCAGCCAATTCGTCACCGGCTTTTTTATCATTAGTAAAACCGATAGACGTTTTGGATAATTCCGACGCGCCTGCGTTGGTCGTCATGATAATCACCACATTGCGGAAGTCAGCTTTGCGACCGTTATTGTCGGTGAGCGTGCCGTGATCCATCACTTGCAAGAGCACATTGTAAATATCTGGATGCGCTTTTTCGATTTCATCTAACAACAATACTGAATATGGCTGCTTGGTAATGGCTTCTGTCATGAGGCCACCTTGATCAAAACCAACATAGCCAGGAGGCGCGCCGATTAAGCGTGATACCGCGTGGCGCTCCATGTATTCAGACATATCAAAGCGAATCAGCTCAATACCGAGTACGAAAGCAAGCTGCTTGGCGACTTCAGTTTTACCGACGCCAGTAGGACCTGAGAATAAGAACGAGCCAATAGGTTTGGTGGTGCTGCCCAAGCCGGAGCGTGCCATTTTGATTGCCGCCGCAAGCGCCTCAATGGCTTTATCTTGACCAAATACGGTGGCTTTCAAATCACGATCAAGTGTTTTCAGCGCATTGCGATCATCACTCGACACATTGCGTGCAGGAATGCGCGCAATTTTGGCGATGATTTCTTCAATCTCGGTTTTGCCAATGGTTTTTTTCTGCTTCGATTTTGGCGCGATGCGTTGCGCGGCACCAGCCTCATCAATCACATCAATGGCCTTGTCGGGCAGATGACGATCATTGATGTACTTAGCGGATAACTCTGCTGCGGTGGTGAGTGCGGTAGAGGTGTATTTCACGCCGTGGTGTGTTTCAAAGCGTGATTTCAAGCCTTTCAAAATCTCGATTGTTTCTGACACAGACGGCTCATTCACATCGATTTTTTGGAAGCGCCGCGCGAGTGCGTGGTCTTTTTCAAATACACCGCGATACTCTTGATACGTAGTTGCGCCAATACATTTGAGTTGGCCAGAAGACAACGCAGGCTTTAATAAATTTGACGCGTCCAACGTACCGCCCGATGCAGAACCGGCACCGATGAGGGTGTGAATTTCATCAATGAATAAAATCGCATTGGGATTATCGTGAAGTTGCTTTAATACTGCTTTGAGACGTTGCTCAAAATCACCGCGATATTTTGTACCTGCCAACAGCGAGCCCATGTCGAGCGAGTACACCAGCGCTTTGGCTAAAATTTCGGGCACGTCGTTATCAACAATACGCTTGGCGAGTCCTTCTGCAATGGCGGTTTTGCCGACACCGGCTTCGCCAACAAGCAATGGATTATTTTTACGGCGACGACACAATATTTGTATCACACGCTCAACTTCATGGTCGCGGCCAATGAGAGGGTCAATCTTGCCATCAATGGCGAGCTGATTTAAGTTTTGCGTAAATTGCTCAAGCGCACCGCCTGTTTCACCAGCTTCAGCGGCTTCACTCTCAGCCTCCGTTTTTTCAGGCGTTTGCGGAGCGGCTTTTGAGATTCCGTGAGAAATAAAATTAACAACATCAAGACGCGATACTCCTTGCTGATGCAAATAATAAACAGCGTGTGAATCTTTTTCGCCATAGATGGCGACCATCACATTGGCACCCATTACCTCTTTTTTGCCGGATGATTGCACATGCAATATCGCACGCTGAATTACGCGTTGAAAGCCAAGTGTGGGCTGCGTATTAACCTCGCCATCGCCCGCCACAATTGGCGTGTGCTGCTCAATAAATTCAGTCAAATTTTTACGTAAATCATCGACCTTAGCCGCACAGGCTTTCATGACTTCTTGGGCGGATGGATTGTCGAGTAGGGCCAGCAATAAATGCTCGACCGTAATGAACTCGTGACGTTTGTGCCGCGCTTCAACAAACGCCGCGTGGAGGCTAACTTCGAGTTCGTGCGCAATCATGGTGGTAGTTTCTTTCTATCTGTGCTGCGTATCTGCAAATGGACAATACCAATTTGCAACATTAGGCTTTTGGGGTGCGGCAATCTCATAAAACAATATCATGAAGCAAAACGCATGTTGCAAACAACTTTAAATAACATGGGGACAACTATTTAAATTTCATCATCTGCATCATTAATTCAAATTTCTTCCATCCCACAACGTAGGGGATGCTCGTACTTGCGTGCATGATCCATTACTTGCTCTACCTTCATTGACGCCACATCACGTGGAAAAACACCGCACACGCCACGTCCTTCGGTATGAACTTTTAACATAATCAAAGTCGCGCGCTCATCACTGTGACCAAACACGCGCGTCAAAATATCCACCACAAACTCCATTGGTGTGTAATCGTCGTTGTACATAAGCACCTGCCACATCGCTGGCGGCTTGGTTTTGGCCGGTTTTTCTTCAAGCGCGGTATCTCCACGACCAGGGATGCTTTTGTTGCCTTCGCCATCTTGATGCTTAGTTGCCATGTTATGAATTCTGTTTTGTAAGGTTGCAATACGATAATTTCTGTCATTCGTATCTAATTATGCCCAATCATGTCACGACTTCATCATATGGACAACACCCTACGATTTTCAAGCCTTGCTGATCCCAAACAAGTGCAAAATTCGACTGTATTTGCAATTTCGCCACGATTTATTGAACTTAATCACAAAAAAGCATGTAAACTCTTGACTAAGTCTGCTGATATCAGTACAAAGCAGACTTGGAGTTTAGCTTTAAGGTTTTCTGCATTTGCATCTGCGGTTGCGGGCCTTGAAAAGCGAAATATTTCCGGGGCTCTCCAACCCGATTTCTTTTCAATTAAGGATGCAATTGTATGGCAACTGGTACAGTAAAATGGTTCAACGACGCCAAAGGTTATGGCTTCATTACACCCGATGATGGTAGCGAAGATCTTTTCGCGCATTTTTCGGCGATTCAAATGAATGGTTTTAAGACTTTAAAAGAAGGTCAAAAAGTCGCATTTGAAATCACGCAAGGCCCTAAGGGCAAGCAAGCATCAAACATTAACAACGGCTAAGTTCTACGCTGTTGGTTTCAAGCTAAAAACCCCGCAGTTAAATGCGGGGTTTTTTATTGCGCATTTAGGATAAAACTCACTATGCTTCTCGCATTTAACAAACCCTACGGCGTGATTTGCCAATTTAGCCCGTCCGGCGACAAGCCAACGCTAAAAAACTACATTGCCATCAAAGACATTTACCCCGCAGGTCGGCTTGATACTGATAGCGAAGGCCTAATGCTTTTAACTGACGATGGTATTTTGCAAGCCAGAGTCTCAGATCCGCAATCCAAATTGACTAAAACATACTGGGCAGAGGTCGAGGGGCAAGCAACGAACGAGGCGCTAGCACCACTGCTCAAAAGCCTGGACCTTGGCGACTTTATATGCGCGCCTGCAACTCAGGCAATTGTGATTCCCACACCGCAAATTTGGGCCCGCAACCCGCCGGTACGATTTCGCGCCAATATTCCAACATCTTGGGTAGCCATCACTATTACCGAAGGCAAAAACCGCCAAGTCCGCCGCATGACAGCCAAGATTGGTTTGCCTACCTTGCGGCTTATCCGTGTTGCCATTGGCAAGTTCGACCTATTTCAGGCGGGTTTAAATCCTGGGCAAAGTATAGAAATATCGCCGCTAGACATGGGCTTGGGCATTGCCAGACGGCGTCGAAAACCTAAAAGCAGCCCATAAACACTCAAAAACACCCCAAGAATTGTTTTTATCGCAAAAAATAGCAAAAATTGTTTCATTTGCGTGTCAACCAGCTAAAATGCTCATCGTTATTCGCCCAGACAGGCATCAGAACCACTGCCTAACCGCGTTCCAGTATCTGTCGTTAACGTTAACTACAATCACTCACTCTAAGGAAATATGATGAAAAAATTATCCGCTACTGTTGCTGCACTTTTCGCTGCTGTTGCTTTGAACGCAGTTGCTCAAACTCCTGCTGCTGCTCCAGCTAAAGCTGCTGCCGCTCCTGCTGCGGCAGCTCCTGCCGCTGCCGCTCCAGCAAAAGCCGCTGAGCCAGCAAAAGCTGCTGCTCCAGCCGCTGCCGCTCCAGCAAAAGCAGAAATGAAAAAAGAAGAAAAGAAAGCTAAAAAAGAAAAGAAAGCTAAAAAAGAAGAAATGAAAAAAGACGCACCAGCTAAGTAATTGATTCGGAGCGCTCGTAAAGAGCCTCCGTACTGGTTGCATCAGATAAGGGCGGCTCTCGCGAGTCGCCCTTTTTATTTTGTTTATTCTTAACCGCAACATCCCGCATAATTTCTTATGTCTGCATTAAATTCAAATCGCATCGTAGTTGGCCTTTCCGGTGGGGTAGATTCTGCCGTAACGGCACTACTACTAAAGCAACAGGGCTATGATGTCATTGGACTTTTCATGAAAAATTGGGAAGATGATGATGATGACCAGTATTGTTCAACGCGCCAAGATTTTATTGATGCAGCAGCAGCTGCGGACGTAATCGGCATTGATTTCGAAGCGGTTAACTTTGCCCTTGAATATAAAGATCGCGTGTTTGTTGAATTTTTGCGTGAATATTCTGCAGGCCGCACGCCAAACCCTGATGTGCTGTGCAATGCTGAAATTAAATTCAAAGCATTTTTAGACCACGCGCTCCGTTTAGGTGCGCATAAAATTGCCACAGGGCATTACGCGCGTGTTGTCGAGCAAAACGGCAAATTCGCGCTCCTCAAAGGCAGCGACTCCAGCAAAGACCAAAGTTATTTTTTACATCGTTTAAGCCAAGCGCAACTATCTAAAGCCATGTTTCCCGTTGGGGCTTTACGCAAAACGGACGTTCGAGACATCGCCGAAAAAGCTGGGCTACCAAACCATGCAAAAAAAGACTCTACAGGGATTTGCTTTATTGGTGAACGCCCGTTTCGTGAATTTCTTGAACGCTATTTACCAAAGCAGCCTGGCCCAATGGTTACACCAGACGGCAAGCTGATTGGCGAGCATCAAGGTCTGATGTACTACACGATTGGTCAACGTCAGGGACTTGGTATTGGTGGCAAAAAAAATAGTGATGGCACACCTTGGTTCGTAGCCGACAAGCAGCTCACCACCAATACGCTCATTGTCGTGCAAGGGCATGACCACCCGCTTCTTAAAAAAAATACTCTTTCTGCTAGCGACCTTTCTTGGATTGCCGGCGCATCACCCAACACTACACATCCATATGCTGCAAAAACGCGCTATCGACAGTTTGATGCTATATGTCAGATAGATAGCGTGTCTGATAGCGGCATGTCCGTAACCTTTAGCGAACCCCAATGGGCAATCACGCCAGGCCAGTCGGCGGTAGTCTATGAAGGTGATATTTGCTTAGGCGGCGGAATCATCAGTTAGCGATTGATAAAAAATAACAGCCCTTGATTAAGGGATAGGTTTTAGCCGCATTTGCCTCTGCTTTTACCTTTGAACACGGCGCAATCTGCTGATGCTCGTGTAAGATTACAAAAAAACAGCATCCAACACAAAGCGCCTATTCATCAAATGGTAAAACTCACCGATATATTAAATAAAGACGTTGGCAGCCTCGCCGCCAAGGTGCTTAAGGCCGATGTTGGCAACATGGTCAAGGGTGCTGGGCGCGCACTCAATACTGATGTTGGCACTATTGCGAAGGGGGCAGGCAAAGTGCTTTCCTACGATTTAGGTGAATTGTTTACAGCTGACGCCAAATCTTCGGGAGTAGATGCAGAGCCAATAGCATCTGTCGGTGAAACGCCTGCTGGCGATGCAACTGCCTCACATGTTGAGTCATCAACAACTAATCCAGCAAATGTCACAGCTGTGGAAAACGCAGCAACTACATCCACCTCTGCTGCAACAGAAACTGAAGGCAACAGCACGATACCGCGCGCCAAACTTACCGAAGCGTTGGTCAGTCGTCAACTACATGCCATGCCAACGGGGAGCGCATTGCTGACGCTGATGCCGCTAACCGTCGGCGCATTTACGCGTCCTTCACAAGCAGCCGTTGGGGATATTGCCTCTGACCCAGTGAGCGTAACCTATGGCAGCAATGTGGAAGCATTAACCCTATCGCTTGACGCCTGCTGGGATAGCGACGAGGCGACTGAAAAGCTCAATCGGCGCCGCGCCGCATTAGAGAATGCGCGTAGCGGTGCAGACAACTCTTGGGTCGCGGGTGTCAACACTCAAGGCATCGTGTTTATTTGGCGTCGCGAGCAATATTGCTTCGAAATCGTTTCCCCACGCGGCGTTTCACCCGTGGCCCGATTTTTAGCAGATTTTCCGTATTGAGTTTTTATACGCGATACGATAATTAAGAAAAGCTGACGTCGCTGCAATTCAAAATAACTATCACCATTTACAGCCAGTTCCTTTAAGCGCGTCGCGCACAAGCGGCACCACCGCTGCTAAACCCATATCAACGTATTCGTCTCTGCAATCGGGGCGCTTGAGGGCTTTATCAAATATTTTTTCGATACTGCGTTTTTCAGCTTGTTTTGCAACGGTGGGAAACGGTAACAACATACGTGGCCCACTTCTCTCGACAGCAACTTCACGGGCCTGCTGCCGCAGCCTATCTAAGTCAAGCGTGGGTGCAGCCGGTCTAATCGGAATAATCGGCAGCAATGACGACAAACCGTCACCTCCGCCTACATTAGTGTTAGCGCTCGAACTTTGCGCAGTTGCACCACCACGTGTTGCACCAACCGTGTCTTTATCAATTTTGAGTTTGTCATTAGCGGCGCCGCTCAAGTTCGTCGGTGCTGTTGCAGCGTTAACGTTAGCGCCAGATGGTTTAGCGGCGGTCGCCTCAACTGTAGGCGCGATTGATGCTGACGGCGACGGCGCAAACTCACGTATCGCAGCCGTCGGTAAGGCAATTTTTTCAATCGGCGCAATCGCCGCTAATGGTGCAACTTGCACCACCGGCGCAAGCGGCACTAGAGGCACTTTCGGCGCAATAGGGATTGGTGTCGCCAACGGCACGACTTCAGCCACTATAACAGCCGCTATCGGCGTTGGTATCGGCGTTGGCGCAGGTGGTTGAACAGGCGTTGGTGCAAATTCTTTTGTTGCAAGTTTCAGTGGTGCAACCGTTTCTAACGGCACGATGGCGGGCTGAACATCAGAAGTCTCGACTCGCGCACGCTCAATAATCGGCGGCACGTAAATAGCAAAATTTTCTTCTGTGCTTTTTAAGGGCTTGCCTGCATTTGGTAACTCAGGTGGCAAAACAATGGCAGCAAAATTAGTACTTACCGTTGACTGCGGCGCGACGATTGGCTCAATGGTTAAGCTAGGCACGATAAAATCACGAACGGGGTTTATGGTCTCGACGGCGATTACGGGTATCGGCTCAATCGTAGCAGGTGCCGTGGGCACAATAGTCGATGTAGTTGCAACGGTCTCCGTTACATTTTCTGCTTGATTTGGCGCTGCCGCCGGTGCAGCGGATGATGCTTGTCTTTTGCTAGTAGTTGATGCATTTACAGACGACATAGCGGCAGGTTTTGCAGCTTGACTCAACTTAGCAGTAAAACTAGACGCCCATCCACTGACGGTGCTGCGCCCTCCACGTTCGCCACGTTCTGCACCACTAGCGCCATCACTTGCATCGCCAAATAGTGCAATCGCCCAAATATGCAAAAGCATTGAAAGCACGATAAACTTTTTCATCGACGGGCGCTCGAGAAGCACTGGGCGATAGACGCGTTTGGGAAGGGAGTTTTGCATTAAAAAGTATGTTCAATGACACATTCGGAGGAGCATAGCCTATCTGCGCAAAATAACGCTTATTATTCAGCCAAAATAGCATTGCGAGCCATCATCATCATCAATAATACGAATTATACGAATTGACTTGTCGAGCAGTTTCAGCCGAATGACAATGACAACATTTATTCCTGACTACGCGTATAGTTTTGCTACTTTTTGCTATTTTTAAGCAACATCATTAGACGTTCTTTCCAGACTTATATCAATCTAGGCTACGATACGTCATTGATTCGCGCATTGCTATTCACATCTTGTAACAAACGCAACCCAACTTACTCATCATGTTAAATAATTTATTTAAAAAGACGGTCGCCAAGCCGGCTGAGGACATCATTGTTTCAAAGCCAAAAGCGAAAGCCAAGCCGCTCCCCGCAACTGACACAACTGACTGGCAGGCAAAAATAACGGCCGCCACTGACGACGCCGCGCGACTCGCTTTAGCGCTTGAAAAAGCGCCACTTAAAATTCGTTTAAGCGCGATTGAAGCGATGGAAACAGAAGATGGATTAAAAGCGGCAGAACGTGAATTTCGCGAGCATGATCGCAGCATTCACCGCGAAGCCAAACGCCGCTTAGAGTTAAAAGTAGCGGAGCGTCTTGCTCGTGCTGAGGCATCGACCTTGATCGCTAGTGCCAATGACTTGGCGCAGCTTGAGCAAATTCCCGCCAACCGGCTTGTCGAGCTTGACCGCGCATGGCATGAAATCAACACGGCGTTGCTGCTGCCTTCGCAGGTTGCGGCGTATCAAGAAGCCAGTGAAAAAATAATGCAATTGCTGCGCGCCCGCGGCGATTTGCAGATGCTGATTAAACGCTGGACGGCTGATGCTGACCGTGCGTTAGCCGAGCTGCAAGCAGGCTCCATTGCCGTTGCCGAAACAGGACTCGACCGCGACAAACTCGGTCAGGCATATGAGTCACTTGATCGTCTATTGCAAAATTTACCGGCAATGGCTGATCAAGATGCGCTCGCACGTGATGTTGCACATAAAAAAGGCTTACTTGAGTCTGCATTACAACTCGCACGTGCGCTCGATGCGCGTCTGACATTTCTTGATAACGTAATTGCTGACACCGCCGCAGCCGACACTGCCGCTTGGCATGCGTTACCCGCCATTGCTGACACGACCGTGGCCGCGTTGTTAAACGCCCGCTATGAGGCAAGTCGTAAAACCAAACAGCAAACAGAAGAGAGCATCAAACGCGTCGCGCGTGCGGAGTCCGCGGACAAGAAAAAAATAGAGACTCATGCGAAAGTGGTTGCCCTCACCGAGCAACTCGACACTGCAGAAGCTGCCCTTGCCGCAGGACACATAGTGGAGGCGACTACCGCATTGGCGGCAATTGACGCCGCGCTCAAAGACACCTCGCCACAGCAAAAAATTCAAAGCCGCATCGCCGCGTTACGTGCAGAGATAGCCCGACTGAAAGGTTGGCAGCACTGGGGCGGCGGACGCGTACGCGAAGATTTAGTCGGCGAAGCCGAAACGCTTGCCAAAGCCATTACAGATGAAAAATTGCACATTAAAACGCATGCTGATGCGATTGAAAAATTACGTGAGCGTTGGAAAGAATTAGATAAATTAGGCGGTGCAACCAACCGTGAGTTGTGGACTAATTTTGATAACGCTCTCAAGACCGCTTATTTACCCGTGTCGGCACAGCTCGCTAAGCTAAAAGCAGTCCGCCAAGAAAATTTAAGTACGCGTAACCAACTTATTGCCACACTTGGTGCCGTGGCGCTACCTGTGCCTGAAGGAGAAACAAAAGCCGTACTCAGCACAGAACAATTACGCGAATTATCAAAGAGCTTAGACCACTTTCAAGTCGAGTGGCGAAAACTGGGACCGGTTGAACACACCGTGCCACATAAAGCGCAAGAGGCGTTGCTGGCGCGCATGAAATCTAGCATAGCGAGACTTGAAACGCCTCTAAATGATGCACGCCATGTTGAAGCGTCAAAGCGCGAAAAGCTGATCGTTCGTGCAAAAGCGTTGACAGCGGACAGTCAACAGCGTGAAACCATTAACAAAGTACGTGAGCTGCAAGCCGAATGGCAGCAATGCGCAAAGTCATTGCCTCTACAACGCCACGTTGAAAACAAGCTCTGGGCCGAATTCAAGGCCGCAACGGACGCTGTATTTCAAGCGCGCGATGCTGCAAACACCTTGCGGGATGGCGTGTTTCAGGCCAATGCCAAAGTGCGTGATGAATTAATTGCCAAGCTGAACGCGTTAACCCCCGACAGTCCCCCGCATGAGATTAAACGCACGCTGTCCGACGTAGATCAAGCTTGGCGGCGTGCGGGCGAAGCACCGCGCGCGATTGCTGAAAAGATTGAACAGCGTTACCGTAGCGTGCGTGATACCGTAACCCAATACGCGGCGGGTAGCGCAAAACGTGCTTGGCAAAAGACAGCCGATGGACTACGCGCCAAACTTGCGCTGTGCCTTCAAGCCGAAGCTAGCACTAGCAACGCTGACACTATCAATGAAAGCTGGTCTGCCGAAACGCCACTACCAAGCGTATGGGATAAACCGTTGCGCGCGCGACTTGACGCTGCACTCAGTGGCAATAATTTTGCTGCAACCAATAAAAACGACGAACTGCTTAAATTAGAAGCCGCGCTTGAGATGGAGTCACCGCCAGAATTTCAAGCAGCACGTCGCGAGATGAAACTACGTGCAATGAAAAACGCTATTGAGGCGCGACAAGCCGTGACAGTAACTAACGCCGATATTGAGCTTTTAATCGCCGCCGTCATCAGCTCGCCAATGCCTGAAAGCCTAGCATCCACGCGCCTTTCCACGATATTACAGCAGTTACTCAATCGTCCGCTAACAAAATAATGCGCCTCCTACTCAGCACACTCGTTGCAACTTACGTGTGTGCGGCTTCACCGGTATGGTCGCAAAATCCCATCAAGATTGAGCGTTTCACGCGTGATGGGCCGATGGTGGGCGTGCTGGCGACAATCAATTTATCGCACCCGCAAGTAAAAATAAAAATCGCTCTAGCTGACAACCGCGACCCTGATGGCGATGGTCCATGCGTGGGGCAGCTGGATGTGCCCTCAAATGTTGCACGTAAAGAAGATTTTGCGGTCACGTTGAACGCTAGTTTTTTTGGCGCGCCCATTGTCAAAGATGTTGACGGGCAAAAGGTGCGTTATTTTGTGGGCAACTGCACCACACCAAGTGGCTGGCATTTTTCAGAGGGCAAGGTGTTGGGCAAACCGGCTAACGAAAAACTCCGCGCCACCTTACTCATTATGGAAGACGGCAGCGTTTCATTAAGAGCGGATGTGCGTGAGCTACCCGCCAAGATTCGCTATGCTGTTAGTGGTAATGCGATGGTACTGGTTGATGGCAACAATATTGACACCGATAAAGACGGTACACGTCACCCACGCAGTGTAGTTGGTTTGAGCCAAGACGCTAAGACGATGTATTTAGTCGCCATTGATGGCCGTCAGCCTGGATTTAGCCGTGGTGCAAACATGTTTGAGCTAGGCGAATACCTAAAAAGTATCGGCGCGTACATGGCCATTAATCTTGACGGCGGCGGCAGCACCGCAATGATCATCAAAGATAGCCGTACCGGTGCATATGGGGTCGCCAATCAGCCATCTGAAGTTTCAACTGACGGCTATGTCGTCAGGATGGAACGACCTGTCGCCGACGTGATTGGCGTTAGCATTGCGCCGATTACGACACCTGTACCTGCACCAGCACCAGCAAAAAATCATACGCTTCAAAAATAATACCCAAACACAACGCCCTTATTTACGCGCGAACTTATTCTGCAAGATCAAAATAAGATTGCATATAGCGCTAATTCGTCTGGGTCGTTTGGCATTTGAATCATCTTTTCAAACTGCAAACCGATTTGTTTTAGCAGCACGACCGATGCCGTATTGCTCGGCAATACAATCGCCACGATGCGTGTTTTCTTCAACACATCGCGCCCATAAATCAATGAAGCACGCGCCGCTTCAGCCGCATAACCTTGGCCGCGCCATTGGGGTAAAAACGCAAAGCCGATATCCACATCATCCAACCCATCTCGCTTGATTAAGCCGCACATGCCGATGCGCGTGCCATCGTTGAGGGCAGTCAAATACAAACCAAAGCCATTACGCTCATAATTAGCAAGATAGCTTTTGGTCAAATAGGCACGTGCTTCATCTTCGGTATGAACATTGCGATCACCAATATTGCGAATCCATTCTTCATCGTTGACGAGCGTTAAAAAGAAATCTGCGTCGTCAAGTGTGAAGCGCCGCAACTGTAATCGTTCTGTTTCAATAATCGTTTTCATTTTTCCCCTTTCACTTATTTATCTCATGCTACGTAAACAACTCACAATACTATTTTGTTGCATCATTGTAGGTTGCGCTCATCAGTCAACGTCTACAAATAGCGCCATTGATCACGACACTCTCATCACCAATGGACGTATTGTTGACGGCTCGGGCAACAATTGGATTCGCGGCGATATCGCGATTCGTGATGGCAAAATTGTAGCCCTCGGCAAGTTGATGTCGCCGCGTGCCAAACGTGTGATTGACGCCAAAGGCATGATTGTTGCGCCCGGTTTTATTGATGTGCATGGTCATATCGAATTTGGTTTGTTTGATCGCCCCACTTCTGACAACTACATTTATAACGGCGTCACCACCGTCATAACCGGCAATTGCGGCGGCTCAGCGGATAGTCTAGGCGAATTTTTAACGCGCGTTGATCGTGACCGCACATCCATCAATGTCGCTTCTCTTGTTGGGCACAATACCGTGCGCCGCCAAGTGATGGGCTTAAACAATCGTCCTGCTTCACCCATGGATCAACGCAATATGGAGGCACTTGTGGACACGGCCATGCGTGATGGTGCGGTGGGACTTTCAACCGGTCTAATTTATTTGCCCGGCGTGTATAGCGATACGGCCGAAGTAGTTGGTCTTGCCAAGGCAGCTGCAAAGCATCAAGGCATATATGCGTCGCATATTCGTAATGAAGGCAGCAAGGTCGTGGATGCGATCAACGAGGCGCTCGATATTGGCCGTACTGCCAGCATGCCGGTGCAAATTTCACATTTCAAAGTGAGCGCACCTGCGAATTGGGGACGCTCGGCTGAAACCTTGCGCTTAATTGAAAACGCGCGGCGCGATGGGCTTGATGTCACCATTGATCAGTATCCATACACCGCTTCGAGCACGAGCTTAAGCGTCATGCTGCCCGACTGGGCGCGTGAAGGTGGCGATGATGAGATTAAGCAGCGCCTCAATGACCCAGTACAACGTAAAAAAATTGCCGCTGAAGTATTAGCCACGGCCGTTGCCTCAAAGCGCGATGGCTTTGGCTATGCGGTCGTTGCACGCCATGCGGCGGATGCTTCCTTAAACGGTAAAAGCATTGCTGAGATAACACTTGCACGTGGTCAGGGCGAGACGATGGCAGCGGGTGCCGAGACCGTTCTTGATTTGCTGATTGCAGGTGGTGCGCAAATGGTTTTTCACGGCATGTCAGAGGACGATGTGCGCGTTTTTATGCGCTATCCATTCAACATGGTGGGCGCTGATGGCGGCGTGCAAAACGGGCGCGGTATGCCGCATCCACGCAGCTATGGCACAAACGCACGCGTGTTGGCGAAGTATGTGCGTGAAGAAAAAATTATTACGCTAGAAGACGCCATTCGCCGCATGACGTCACTTGCTGCGCAAAAGTTTCAGCTGCGCAATCGCGGCTTGCTACAAGTAGGCTACGCGGCTGATATTGTGATATTTGACGAAAAAAACGTTACCGATAACGCCACATTCGCTAATCCACATCAATTTTCAACGGGCTTTGAATATGTCTTAGTCAATGGTGAAGTTACCATTGATGCGGGCAAACACAACGGCACGCGCGGCGGCGTGGCATTACGAGGGCCGGCCTATATTGCAGGTCGCAATGTTACAAAATAAGCCACGCCTCAATACGCCGCGCTTATATACATTTCGCCGTTGCCCTTACGCAATCCGCGCCCGTTTAGCGATCCAAGTAAGCGGTGTTCGCGTTGAGGAAATAGAGGTCAAGCTCAGCGATAAGCCCGCCGCAATGCTGGCGTTATCCCCCAAAGGAACAGTGCCCGTGTTGCAACTCACTGATGGCACGGTGATTGATGAAAGCCTTCACATCATGCATTGGGCGCTTAAACAGCATGACCCAGATGCGTGGTTAACACGGCATGATGAACATGCTGAGGCTCTCATCAATAGCAACGATGGCGACTTCAAAGCCGCACTAGATCGCTACAAATATCCCGACCGCTTTCCTGAACAATCACAAGAACATTACCGCGATGTGGACGCTGCCGTTTTTTTGTGCGAGCTTGAGTTGCGTCTATTGTCACAACGTTTTTTATGTGGCAACGACATCAGCCTAGCCGACGCAGCTATCTTTCCGTTTGTTCGTCAGCTTATTGCCGTCGATGCGGATTGGTTTAGCGCCTCACCTTACACGGCGTTAATGCGTTGGCATGAGACGTGGCGAGCGTCAGCGCTTTTTCAAGCGGTAATGAAAAAATGAAGATTGCCTATTGGCGGGCAATTTAGAGCAATAGTGACTGAAAAAAGCCGTGGTTATTGCACCTTTAAACTTGAAACCGCCGCTTAATAAAACAAACACTTGTCATTGAGCATCGTTTCAGCGTAGGATAGGATCACTATGAGCCATGCACCCGCCCCCACACGCCCTGCCGCACCTGCAGCCACTGCCCAACCGGAAGTCCCGATGACTGAAGCTGAACTTGTCGCCTTAACGGCGGAACGTATTTATATCCAAATGGTAGGCAACGCCGTTGTGTTTGGCGACAACAGCGCCAAAATGTCCGCGAGCCCTGAAAGCTTGGCAAAAGTCAGCTTTGACTTATCGCAAGCGTTTCATAAAGCCGCAAATTCTCGCAAGGTGGTCGCGGCTCCCACAGTGGCTAACTTTGATGCCAATATGTGCGACTTTGATGCGTGGTCAGCGAAGCCTACTGGTTGAGTTTTTGCGGCTAGGTCAAAACCTTTTTACCGCCGATGAACGCCGATAAAAGCGGATAAGGTCAAAAGCATTTTTTAAATTTGTCTGACAGCGCCGTTTTGCCTTTTTACTAAGGATGACAGCGTGGGGATTAGCAATCTCTTGAGGCATCGTAGCCGTTGTAGTGCAAATATTTTCAACGATACACACGCCGGCGCGCGCGGCGCTTCCTAAAAATATTTTGACTTTATCCGTTTTTATCGGCGTTTATCGGCGTTCATCTGCGGTAAAAAAGGTTTTGACTTCATCAATGACGAAAAACCTAAACCATAAACCCTAAATTGGTATTTGAGAAGTTACCAATATTAGGCAACACCAACGACATATCGGTACTACTCACACCAAACCAGCTCGCTAGCGTGGCAGCGTATTGGTCTACCGAAGTCGTGGGTAGAAGTCTGCCAGAGCCGACTTCATCATTGTTGTTCAGCCCCATGACGGGGAAGGTGCCGTAATACTGGCGGCCTTTAACAGCACCACCCATGATGAAATGATGCGAGCCCCAGCCGTGATCTGAGCCATCGCCATTACTGGTGAGCGTGCGTCCAAAGTCAGATGCGGTAAAGGTGGTGACGCTATTCGCTATATTCATTGATTCAAGGTTGGCGTTGAAATAGCTTAATGCGTTAGCGAGCTGTGCGTGCAGCAAGGGCTGCGTGGTGAGCTGATCATCATGCGTGTCGAAACCATTAAGTGAGACTAAAAATATTTGCCGCTTCGAGCCTAGCGTGGTGCGCGAGGCAATCATGCGTGAGACGACACGTAATTGAGCCGCTAAATTATTCGTTGCCAGCTCTGTCGGCAACGGAAAATCAACATTGGATGCAAACGCACTCGATAGCTGCTGATCAGCCATGATAGAACGACTGGTAGTAGCCGCTAGATCGCGGCTCATTAGGCTTGTGCCGCCCTCGTTGACGATGGCACGCATTAAATTTGGCGCGGCGGTAGAGCCAAATAAATTGGCGCCCAAGCCAACAATAGTGACCGAGCCTTGCGTGCCGAGTTGATATGCACCAACGCTGTTGCCAGCCAAAAATATGGCACTGCCCGCGAGCGAATTACAGGTAAACACTTGGTTGGCGTTTTGGCTAGCAAATAAATCACCAATGCGTCCGCCCCAGCCGCGTCTTGCACCCTCGGGTGAGCTGGCTTGCCAAACCGATTGCTGATCGTTATGCGAAAACAATTTTGGCGGCAGCGGCACACTAAGATTTGTGAATTGCGCTTTGGTCGTTGGCACCACCAGAGGGCCGACGTTTGCCATGATGGCGAGCTTACTTTGATCCCATAGCGTTTTAAGCGGTGCTAATTCTTTTGCAAGCGCAAATTCACGCCCAGCATTGTTGCCCGTGAGTGCGACACTTGGTGTGAGTGGCAACAAATCAGCGCGTGGTAATGAAATAGTTGAACGCGCGCTGGTGTAGGCATTAAACGAGGCAGTGTCATAGGTAACAATCGTATTGTTATGGTCATTAGCACCATATAAAAATACGCACACGAGCGCCTTGTAATCATTCGCCGTCTGCGCGGCTGCGGCACCAATGCCAGCAAGATTTAAGGCAAATGGTGCGGCAGCGCCTGCCACCGATAATTTACCCGCCATCTGTAAAAACTCGCGCTTTGAGCAATCGAGTGTATGCACACTAGGCGATTTATTTGTGATGTGATTATTTTTCATATTGTCCTAATTTTCTTAAGCTAGTTTTGCAAAATGTATTCAGGGGATGCCATCGTCAAATAAATGGCGAGGTACACGCGATTACGTCTGTCTGCATCAGGGTTAGTAGTGCCAATATTCACACTCGCAATCGCGCTACGAATACGTGCACGAGTGATGTCGGTAAGCTTGCCTGCCGCGAGTAATAAATTCACACGGTTAATGAGTGCATCTGGGTCACTGGCTAACGCAATTTCAGCGGCGTAATTTGGCTGTATATCGCGAACGCCGTTAACCGTTGAACCCACACCAGCTGAAACTGCGCCGCGCATGTAATTTAAGTAGCCTGCTACCGATGTTTCATTGGTGATTTGCATTTCTGGCGAGACCAAGCCTGCTGTTCCAACTAGGCTATTGGGGGGAATATAGCCAGGGCGATAAAAATTAAAAACTGACGGCGAATTCATTGGTGACTGACCAAGTGCTGTTGAGGGATCACTCAAACTACCAAGAATAAACCGACCATCACGCGAAGTCGCACCAAATGATCTGAGCCAATTGGTAAAGCGCAGCACTGGCTCGCGTAGCTTGCCAGTTTCGTTGTTCGTTTCGGTCAATTCACGCGCCTCAACGTCGAGCAAGATTGCGCGTACCACAGCGCGCATATCGCCGCGCACGCCTGCGCCATTATTGTTAAACACGCTCGCCACTCTCGACACATAGCCAGCGGTCGGATTACTGGTAACTAAGCGTTGAATGAGTTGCTCGCCAACAAATGGGCCAACATTGGGGTGATTAAATAATGTATCGAGCGCAATTTTTATGTCTGCATTGGTATTGGCCACCGTTGATGCGGGAATCGTGACGCCAAGAAATTTTTTCTCTGACGTTGAATGGTAATTGTTGTACGCCTGCATCGGAATAATGTCACGATTAGGCGACGTTATTAATCCACCGCCGTTGAAGCGGTTATCGGATGTATCCGGCCCGCCCCAGCTTAAACCGGTGAAGACTTTTGCCAAGCCAGTAATGTCGGCATTGGAATAAGTCTCGATCAATTTGCCATTCGCATCGACCTTTAACGTACCGTCAAGATTGAGCTGATATAAGCCAATGGTAAATAGCTGCATGATTTCGCGGGCGTAATTTTCATCCGGCACCGAGCCTGTGGCAAGGTTTTCCTTTTGGTTGCGCATTGACGATAAATAAATGCCCATCATCGGCGAGTAAGTCACACTCTCCAAAATATCGCGATAGTTGCCGAATGCTTTTTCACCAAGCATATCCAAATACTGGCCGGGACCGCGCGGATAATTAAACGAGAGATTGCTATTGAGCGAAATGACTAATAATTGTGAAAGTGAATAGGCTACCCGCTGACGTAGCTGATCCTCAGCCGAGGTATACGCTTTCCACATACTCCATACAAACCCTGCCTGACCGCGCTGCTGTTCGGACGGTAAGGTAGCAAGATAGGCAGCAATGATGGGCACATGTTTTGTTTGCGGTTTTGCGATTTGCGCATCAATCCACGCCGCATTGCCAATAGCCGCTACATTATCAATTTCGGCCATCGTTGCACCAAATGTGGCCTGCCCTAAAAGTCGTGACGCAGCGGCGGCATTTTTTGTCACAACCGAGGTAATTTGATTTGTGGTGCCTTGAAACACCGCGAAGTTAGTCGCTAAGGTAGCGGATGCAGGTACAAACCCTGGTGCCGTCCCAACGTTGGCTACAACAGTTGGCGCTGCATTATTACGATTCAACTGCCACAGTGTAAGTGTGCCATCGGGACGCAGCCAAACTAGGTCAAATACACCGTCACCATTAAAATCACCCGTTGCATATAGCTGCCAGCTTGGGTCACTTACAGTTAAGGCTGCTGTCGTATTTGGAATCGGCGAAATAGTTGCCGTGCAGGTGACTTCACGATTTAGCGGATCGCCCGTAAAGGCGGGCAAGTTGATACCTGTTGCGTTTAGCGAAATGAGGGACAACTGTCCATTCGCACGATTACGTACCAATACATCACCACGGCCATTGCCCGTAAAGTCGGCATACGCTTCCGCCACAAAACCTGCTGCAATCGTGCCAGCCGCGTAATTTGCACAGGTGCGTGCTGCAGTCGCCATGAGTACGCGTATCGCGCCTTCAGGGCTCACATAAATCATATCTGCTGCGCCATCACCATTCAAATCATTGGCGCCTAAGAGTTTCCAATTCAGCGGCGCACCACCGCGTTTACGCACGGTCGGCTCACCCGTGGTGTTGGTAAACCAGATATAGGAAACACCCGTGTCAGGCGAATTTGGCACGACGTAGCGCCAAACTAAGTCGCCTCTGCCATCGCCATCCAAGTCGCCGACCGCCTCAACATCCCAAACCTGCTTAACTTGGCGAAATAGTCGCTCTCCGCTGGCGGCAAAATCATTCCAGCTACGCACATCACCAAATTCACCTTGGGTTACATTTTGAAACGCTAAATCTGATTTGCCATTGCCATCAAAGTCAGTCGCGCCAACTAAGCGAAATGCACCACCGGGGTCGGCTTGCGATGTGAATTGAAATTGGTTATTCGCCAAACGACCCGTCAGCAATTGCGGTGTGCCGCTCTGGTTCGTGGAGCGTACTAACAGCACACTTTTATTCGTGCCATCAATATCAATGCCACCACGCTTGGATAATGGCATTGACGTTTGCGCGACAGCACAAACGTTGAAGAGAAGCGCCAATGCTGCAAGCGACGCTGCTGAAAAATTAAATTGTTTTGATTGCCACATAATTTCTCCAACTTGTATTGAGTTCAATAACTCGATTATTCCCTGTTTCACTAAAACACGCTAACGCGCAATTGTAATCAAACGTCACAATGTTTCGTGCTCACAATGCCGAACGCTGGTTGTTGAAATATTCTGAAACAATTTAGCGCGCCTTGCATAAAAACTTAAAACTCGCCTATTGGCGAGCATTTTGGGCACATATCACTCCAAAATACCCGCCAATAGGCGACTTTCAACATTCATTCCAACACCAATGCCACGGCTCAAATACATAGCCCGATGTATTGCCTAACGGATATGACAATGTAAAACCAAATGCGTGCGCATGTTCTGTGAGCCATACAAATTCAGCAGTTGTGGCGAAACTCTCGTCTAGCGTTGGATGAAGCAGTGAAGCTATATCAATAGCGCGACCCGTATGGTGCTCGCTATAGCCCGGCGGCGCGATGCTAGTGAGTATGTCGTTGATATTGAAGCCATCATTGAGCTTATGTTGTATCAGCGCGATTTGTCTTGTAACGCTGCGGTAGGCGGATTGCACAATCAATTGATAACCACCGCGTAGCGCAGCGGCTTGCATTGCGTGCCATGCTGCTGCGGCTTCAGGCAGTAGTTGGTACTCACGGCCTTCATCGTTAATGGCGATGGTGACCAGTAAAGATGGATCCGCTTCGGCGTACAACGTAAGGCCGCGCGCTGTCAGCATTTCACGATTAATGCCAAGGTGATTAAGTACATCTTGTTGCAATTGCTGTGCCGTCATAGGTTTAAGTGTGCTTTAAGTTGACGCACAATTTTCCCATATCGCAAAACTACAAGTAAAGATCGTCTTCATGACTGGCAACATTTAGACATTTTCCTATATTGAAATAATTCCGCAACATAACAATTAAGCAGAGCTGCCATGTGTCAAAAATCGGGGGACGTTTACGGCGCGGTAATCGTTTTTTTGAAATCGGGTTGAAACAGCTTTGCCATGTGCGGCAGCTATACTATTTGTAAATAGTATGCCGCCTACATGAAGGATATCAGATGCATTTCAGCCATAAATTTTTCTTATCCGCCGTTATTGTCGCCAGTCTCACCGCATGTAGTGTGTCCAAAACATCTAATGCACCCCCCGTCACGCCAGCCCCCAAATTAGTAGTGCTCATCATCGTTGATGGCTTACCGATGTGGCAAGTGACAAGCTACGAGTCGCAATTAGCAAAAGATGGATTTCGCCGATTTTTAGATCGTGGTGCTACCTATTCAAACGCCTACTATGGCTATGCCCGTACAGTGACTGCCGCTGGTCACGCCACCATACTCACGGGCGCGTACCCAAATCGCACTGGCATTATCGATAACGAATGGCGCGATACCGATACGTGGGAAATGGTTTACAACACTGGCGATGAAGCACATACCTATCTGGAACACAAAACACCGCTTTTAAGCGGCACCAGTCCTAAAAAGTTACTCGCGGAGTCACTTGGTGATGTACTAAAACGCACCTCACCACAAAGCAAAGTGATTGCCATCTCTGGCAAAGATCGTGGCGCCATATTGCCCGCTGGCAAAGCTGGTACTGCTTACATGTATATGAATACGACGGGCAAATTTGCCTCGACCACCTACTACATGCAGCAGCATCCGCAATGGGTGACGGACTATCAAGCGTCTAATCCGACGGATCGTTACTTTAATCAACTATGGAAGCCGCTACTCGCCGAAACAGAATACAAACAATCTGTGCCTGATGGCGCGGCATGGCAAGTCGATGGTGCATTGGCAAAATTACCCATGCTCTTTGGTAGTGCCGCGCCCGACGCCAAACCCACACAAGCGTTTTATGCGCGCTTGCTACAAAGCCCATTTGGCGATGCAATCACGCTTGATTTTGCACGCGAGGCCATCAAGGGCGAATCACTTGGCGCGGATAATCATCCCGATATTTTGTCGATAAGCCTTTCGAGTCACGACTACGTGAACCACGCCTATGGGGCAGAGTCGCGCTTATCGCATGACCATATGTTGTGGCTTGATCGCGCACTGGAAAAATTCTTTATAGCGTTAGATGCACGCATCGGCAAAGATAATTATGTGACCGTACTCACCGCTGACCACGGTTTTGCGCCGACGCCTGAATATCTCAAATCTATCGGACTCGATGCGGGACGCGCCAACATGACCTTGATCGGTGGACGACTCAATATTGCACTAGAAAAAAAATACGGCGAAGGCAAATGGATACAAGGCTTTTCAACAAACATGGCCGTGTTTAACCACGCGCTACTACGCGAAAAAAATGTGAATGTGGGCGAGATGGAGCGCGATGCGAGCCAGCTATTAAGGGCTGAACCTGAGATATTGACCACGCTCACGCGCACTGAGCTGATAAATGGCACGGTGGATGCTGCTGCACCGTTTGGCGTCTTACTTAAAAATTCTTTTTACGCAGCGCGCTCTGGTGATGTGGCCTATGTGCTCAAACGCAATTGGTTCGCCAGTAGCCGCGTAGCCGGCACGACGCACGGCTCACCGCATGATTACGATAGACATGTGCCGATATTGCTTCACGGCGCACCGTGGGTCACGCCGCAGCGTCATCAAGCTGCGGTGGAAGTCGTTGATATAGCGCCCACCCTGGCTGAAATACTGAATATTGCCGCGCCCGCGCAATCAGAGGGAAAGGTATTGCCCGCACTACGAGCGCTACGTGGGCGATAAATTATTTCGCGTCCACGCTCTCCGCACCGCTAGCTAACTTAAAGACTTGCGACATTTCGCCAGCTTTGCAAACTTGGCAGCATTGTTCGCACTGGCGTAGATTTTTTTGACCAACGCCGTAGTTATTGGTGCCAGTACGCGTATTGCGCGTACCGCTGTTGCTAATCTGGCCCGATACCGATTGCGTCACCACCCAAGCGCCCCAGCAAATCTTTTCGCCTTCGGTGCAATCAATTTTTAGCTGCTGCACGGCAGTATCCGGCCTAACCGAAAATGCCCGCGTCTTACCGGGCCAATGTTGCCCCGTCTCACCACGCGAATAAAGTTTAAGACTCAAATCGCGCTCGGTGTCATTCACAAATTGAAACGTCATCTCGACGGCATGACTATTGCGGCTGGTACAGACCAGCATTGATGCCGCTAAAAAAATGATGATGAGAAATCGAATCATGGTGGTTATCCTGAAGAAAAATGTGGGGTGAGGAGAATGAATGCCGCTTTTAAATCGCGTTTACGTATTAGTCGCGTACAAACGCTTCAACGGTGCCCTTTAGCTTAATGAGCAAAGGGTTACCCTTACGGTCAACTGCCTTACCTGCCGCCACCTTCACCCAACCTTCGCTAATGCAATACTCCTCAACATCAGTACGCTCACGGCCATTCAGCCGAATACCAATGCCGCGCTCGAATAGGGCTGCAATATGGTGAGGGCTACGCGGGTCGATAGAGAGGCGGTCGGGGAGTGATGGCACGGCTGTGGGTATAGATTCGTTGGTCATGTTAGGTAGAGTATTAATCAATGTGGCGAAGAAAGATTGATTTTAACGCGTCGCACTCTACACATACAGCCCAACGCATTTCATCGCTTATGAGGCGAAACCATCTGAGCGGCAGGCTAATGCTGATATGTGAAAAGCCATTATTGGCGCGGTGTTTGAGGCAATTTCTCTCGACAACAATGAATCAATCACGTTTACGCCAGACACTCGCCAGCCAACGCTGATCTTGCTTTGGCGCATTAGTTGGCCGAAAAAAATGCGTGACCTCATCAAAGCCCGACGCCGTGACAACTGCCGCCCACTGTGCGGGGCTGTGAAAGCAACTGTAGCGCGCCTCATTCCATACCGCTTGATCATCGCCATGCGGAATCGAGGCAAAGAAAACACCACGCGGCTTCAAGGTGGCATGAAGCGAGTGCAAAACTCGCGACAACTCCTGCGCGGGAATATGCTGCAACGACGCATTTGCAAACACGCCATCGAACAACACGGGTGGCAAATCAAGCGATAAAAAATCCTGCCGCCACACCTCACAGCCACTATTGACGCGTGCCATTTCCACAAATGCCGCCGCCCCATCCAAACCAATCGCGCGATGTCCCAGTGCCGTAAAGGTTTTCAAATCCCGCCCTGGCCCGCAACCAAAATCAAGAATGGTCAACGGCGGCGTGCCCGCAATATGCGCGAGCATGGTATCAATGTTTTGCCGCACATCATGATCCCGCGTACCTTCCCAATACGGTACGGCCTCTGACTCGTAATGGCCGAGGGTGGAGGAGGTGATTTGGGTTAGATGGGAGGGTGTGAGGGGCATGAGTGCGTAGAGAAATTGTGACGCCTTGGGGGAGCCATTACATAAAAACTGATGCGCGACTATCCAGTTTGGCCATGATTAAAAAATGCTCCGCACAATAAGAAAAACTAGTGAAGCCGCATATGACTCATCAGCAAAATTTGCGTATATCGTTGCCGCACGTAACGCTCGATTTCATTTGTTTTGCCAATTAACTTGCCTATGTTAAATCTTACTTGTGACGATGACACTTTGTCAGAAGCAAATTTGCCACCTGCATACAGCAGCAACATCGTTAAATCTTTGGATAAATCATCGAATGCAGATGAACTCAAGCAGAAATTGACGCCTATATTTAAGGAAGCACCACTTTGCAGATAAGAAGGCAGCGCCTTAAACACATATCGCTTTTGTTTTCCCGCAAATAAAAATCTGAAAAAATATTTTTTTGTCTTTGCGTCATAGGGGAATGGCGTTTTGAATTTTTTGCTTAGCTGATCAATCAATTCACGTCCGTGATCTGCTATCAGCATCAAATGCAATAAAAATATAGTAGGCGGCAAATCACTCGCCTCAACTAATTCAAAGACTTGCGATGGTGATTTGGCTAATAACATCAGAACAGAAATAAATTTCTCCTGCGTCTGCCAATCTACTTGCAATGATTGGATATCTACCGTTTTAGGCTGTAATTTATCAACGACGTGATCTACATTTACTCGCATAACTATGACCCCCTTAAGCATTGCGGCACAAAAAATACAGCATCAATATATTGGCGCGAAAAGTGAAGTCACGTTGAGCACTGAAGATTAGCCATCATGCAAGTGCTGCAAATTGGGCGTTTACCTTGCCTAACGGTTGGGGAATTTCTTTAACAGCCAATCAAGTACAGCAAGTTGATCTGCGCCCGTTGCGCGACGTATTTGAATCAATAGCTTACCAATCTCGCCCGCAATGTATTGCCGATAATCCTCAAAAACCGCATCCATTAAGCCACGCACATTTTCTAACATCACGGCGCGCGGGCGGATTTCATCGACTAACCGAATTGCTACAGGAAAAAGATTGCGCACATCCGCAGCGACAAGTTGTTTATCGGCTTTAGAAAACGGCGGGCACGGCACACTACCTGCGAGCAAATCTGTACCAGTATAAAGCACACCGCTGAAATGCTGGACGTCGCACGTGATGACATTCCAATGTGGCCTATTCAACCGCAACGTATTCGCAAAATCCTTTTCAATCTCCACCAACGCCCGGTGTGCAAAGCCCGCCTGCTCTAAACCAAGCGCTTGACCGCCCGCACCTGCACAGACCTCAATTGAGGTAAGCATGATGGGTTTGGTTGAAAGGTTGTTTATTGGTAGGGTGTTTGAGGGATAAATGGCTTTGAACGCTCTTCTATATTAGTATGCCATTACTAGTTTTTGTAAGGTCCTAAAAATTTATCGCCATTGAAATGCACCATATGTTCCGGGCTTTCCGCGATCCAAACCTCTGTTTCCCACGCAATGTCTTTTGAAAATTTTCTAAACGTCGCCCTATCTGCGAAGGCGGTTACGTAAACAATGTCTGGCTTGCAGTGTTTTGTGAGCGCATCAAATTTGGCTTTGCGTAGCTCAGTAATTGGGTTTGAAGTATCAACCGCCTCAATCAAAAATAGCCAGTTTTTCTTTTTACTGTAAGCCACTACATCCGGTAGCTTATCGTGGGCGAGTTCAAAAAAGCCTAGCGCTTCTAGCTTTGCTTGCTCATAAAATAGATTTTTGTTTTCGGTGTCGCCTAGATAAAGAATTTCAGCACCTTGGCTAAATACTGGCAGAAAATTTTCCACCACGGCTTTTTGCACAAGATTATGATTACCGGGGCTTAGTGAAAAAATTTTGCTGCCAATTTGAATGGGCACTCTCGTTAGCCCGCGCTTTCGCGCCAGCGTCTCGATCAGCTTTGTACGATTTTTCATCACCTTCGCAAGCGCCGCATCCCATTCGGGTTTGCCATACGTGCGTATGACTTCTGCAAACGCAGGTGCTAATGCATTGGCGCGTGTGCCATCATTTGTCTTGGCATCTTCACGCTGTGCTCCGCCAATCACAACACCTGCCTCAACCAAAAAAATTAAATCTTTACGACGAATATCATCGTACGAGCCATCAGAAATATTTTCGCCCAGATGCGAATTCATCCACTTGATTACTTCACGAGAGCGCAGCCGATGTCCATCATCATTGGATTTCACTGCACTCCAGTTCAATCCTGGCCTCATCGCAGCAACCGCAAGAAATGCTTTAGCCATCTTCACCTTATGGCGTAGCGTCAACCCATCAAGCGGCACGCCAAAGGCATTGATGATTTCTAACGCCTCCTCAATGAGCCTTTCAAGCGACTTGATATGCGCTTTTTGATTGCCACTGGATGCCAGCTTAGTTGCCATCAGCCCAGCGCCAATGCGCCCTGCCGCGCGAGCTTGCTTGATGCGGTACGCGTGACCGCCTTCACTTTTCCGATTTCACTTAAATGGGAGGCGATTTGTGTGGCGATGCTGTAGGCAAGCATCGGTGGCACCGCATTCCCAATCTGGGTAAATTGGCTGCTCACGCTACCAGTAAATTCAAAATAATCTGGAAAGCTTTGCAACCTTGCCGCCTCACGCACGGTAAGCCGACGGCGACGACCATCGGCCAACTTAAGCCGATGCATATCGCCCGTCGCCCCCGCGAGATTACGGCAGGTGAGTGTGCGAGCAGGACGATTCAAATCTAGGTCGCGCGGGTTAATGCACTTAGAGGCCAGCTCGTATTTCGCCACATACGTATCCATGCTCGCCGTCAGGAAATGGGCATCGACTGGAATAGCGGTGGCAAGCGCGCCCAATGCCTCTCCTGCTGTGATGCGAGGAGCATCATGCGCCTGTAAGCTAAAGCCACCCAAATGACCGATCACCACAACGCGCTCACGGCTTTGCGGCACATGGTAATTAGCCGCATTGACTAAATAGCAATCCACCACATAGCCTAGCGACTCTAATGCTTGGATCACTTCATCTAAATACCATTTGTTGCGATAGAGTAATCCTCGCACATTCTCAAACAAAAATGCTTTTGGCTTTACCTGCGCCACTGCGGCAATAAAAGCAGGAAAGCCATCGCGCGAATCCGTTAAGCCATGCTGATGTCCGCCCACACTAAACGGCTGACATGGTGGCCCACCGATCACGATATCGGCTGCGGGATATGTAGTCTCTGGCGTTAAAAAAACTTCATGACACGTGCCGCGCAGATTACGCTGATAAGTCGCGCAACCATCTTTATCCATCTCATACCCAACCGTCTCAAACCCTGCCGCCTCAAACCCCAACGCCAAGCCACCACACCCGGCAAATAAATCGAGCGCTGTGTACTTGAACGCGTTGTCTAGTGACAGCGTGTTGGCAAGAAATTGGGGGTAGTTGGTTTGTGGATTCACGTTTATTGGTTGTGTGAAGGGCTGTTTATTGGTGGGCGTTTTCAGGCAATAATGTCTGGAAGTAGTTGCAGATGCTCGGCTTTTTAATTAAATCGACCCTGACCCTCATGTCACTAGGTTAAGGTTTTTTTGTTGAAGAATCATGTTGCGCGCGATTTGGCGCGGCACGGTCAGTAGTGGAAGATTTTTTGGCTTTCGCTTCTTCGCGCGAGGCTCAACACGGTCGGGTCGTTGTGGTAGATGCAG